>DATCKU010000051.1:0-55558 GCA_036564245.1 Actinopolymorphaceae bacterium | reverse complement strand
CGGGCGACTCGAAGGACCTCCTCCAGGTCACGCTTCCTGCCCGCGGCCCTGAGCCCCAGATGCATGCCGACGACTCGCACCCTGCCATGGAGCGTTGCCACGGTGGCCGCGACGACGCCGCGGATCGGGTCGCCAAACCGTTGCGGGATTCGTACCTCACTGATGTCGTGGACGCTCACCCGAGGATGCACGAGCAGCAGGTTTCCGCCGGCGGTCCGCCCGCCTGCGGCATAGACCAGACCGCACTCTCGAGCCAGGCCGGCACACCGGGGTCGCCACCGCAACCCGATGGGAGCCTCCTGTACGACGAGGACGTCGGGTCGACATGCGCGCACCGCGTCGTAGAGCGCCAGGCGATCGTCCCGCAGCCCTCGGACGTTGTAGCTCATCACGGCGATCTGCGTCACGGGAATGAACCGTAACCAACGCGCGCTCCTGGAGCCCGTGTCGCGATCGACCTGGGCCGGGCGACGACCGTCAGACGACTTCACCGCTGCCGGCGTAGCCCGCCTCGTGGACCAGGATCGCCGCCTGCACTCGGTTGCTGAGCCCGAGCTTGGCGAGGCTCCTGCTCACGTGCGTCTTTACCGTCGCCTCGCTCATCGCCAGCTCGCGCCCGATCTCGGCGTTGGACAGGCCGCGGGCGACGGCACGGAGTACGTCGAGCTCGCGGTCGGTGAGCTCGGCGAGGCGTTTCCGCGCAGCCTCCGCCTGTGACGGACCCCGGCTCGTGAACGTGCTGATCAGGCGTTTGGTCACCGTGGGCGCGAGCATGGCGTTGCCCGCGGCGACCGTACGGACAGCCGCGATCAGCTCGCGAGGTGGTGTGTCCTTGAGGAGGAAGCCCACGGCACCGGCCCGTAGGGCGGCGTGAACGTACTCGTCCAGGTCGAACGTCGTCAGCATGACGATCTTCGGCGGGTCGTCCAGCTCGTCGAGCTCGGCAGTGGCGCGCAGCCCGTCCATGCCCGGCATGCGGACGTCCATCAGCACCACGTCGACCCGCTGCCTTTTCACCACCTGGATCGCCTCGGCGCCGTCCCGCGCCTCGGCCGCCACCACGATGTCGCCCGCCGCTTCGAGGATCATGCGCAGGCCCGACCGGACCAGGGCCTCGTCGTCCACCACCAGCACGCGGATCATGCCGGACGCCCGTTGCGTTCCGCAGGCAGCCTTGCCTCGACGACGAAACCCCCGTCAGCGGTCGGGCCGGCAGCAAGCTCACCCCCGAGCAGCTGCACGCGCTCCCGCAAGCCGACGAGTCCGTAGCCGCCGCCCGGCAGTGCCGGAACCCGCTCCAGGCCAGAACCGTTCGGCGGATGGTTCTGCACGACGACGACCAGCTCCCTCGGTTCGAACCGGACGACGACCTCCGTGGGGACCGGACCGGCGTGCTTGTGCACGTTGGTCAGCGCCTCCTGGACCACCCGGTAGGCCGCAGTCTCCGCCAGGACCGGGAGATCGCGTCGAGCCTCTCCCTCGACGCGAAACCCGACCGAAACTCCGAGCGCCTGCGACTGGGAGATCAGCGACTCGAGATCCTCAAGCGTCGGCTGCGGTGCGAGCCCTGGCTCGTGGGTCGGTTTGGCGTCCTGCTCCGCCGGTCCAGGCGATTCGGGCGATCCCGCGGACCCAGCCGGCCTCGTCGCGGAACGCAGCACGCCGAGCACGTCGCGCAGGTTGGCCAGGGCTTCTCGGCCGGTCGCCCGGATCAGGCCCGCCGTCCGCGCCACCTGCTCGTCGGGTGCGTTCACCTCGAGCGCACCGGCGTGGAGCACCATCAGCGAGACCCGATGGGCCACCACGTCGTGCATCTCGCGGGCGATCCGCGCGCGTTCCTCGGCGCGGGCCTGGTCGGCCCGGGCGGCCTGCTCGCGCTCGAGCTGCCTGGTCCGCTCCTGCTGACCGGCGACCACGGCACGCCGGGCCTGGACCCAGAGCCCGCTGACCAGGCCGAGCCCCAGGACCAGCAGCATGAACACCAGGTTGGCGAGACCTTGGGGTCGGTAGGCGGCACCGAGATCGAGCTCTATCACCGACGCGATGATCACGACCGCCGTGGCCGCGAGAGCGAACAAGGCGACCTCGGTACGTCGCCGGAACGCCGTCCCCGCGTAGTAGGCCGCCGCCACCATCGCAGGCCAGAGGACGAGAAGGATGAGAACCGCCGCCGCGACGACGAACAGCGGCCAGAGGTGGCGCCGGGCCAGCACCGTCGCGAGCCCGGACACGGTGGCGGCCGTCCAGAGGAACGGCCGCACCTGCTGAAACTCCTGCAGCGAGATCATCGACACCAGGAAGACCAGTCCACCGGCAAGCCACGGTGCCAGACGGTGATACGTCCTGGTCGCCACGCTGAGCAGCTGCGGGCTGATCAGCGCTGTCCGGGTGTGGTTCACAGTCGCGAGGGTATGTCACGGTGCGCACACCGACGTACAACCTTCGTCGCACCGGCCTAAGCCGATCAGGTGACGGCGGCGACGACCGAAGCCCGACGCCACATGGCCGGACGCGGCCAAGGGTGGCGGTCGTGGACAATGCCATCCTGGAGCTGGCGCACGACCTCGCGCGCTCGCCGTTGATCTATCTCTGCCTCTACGCCCTCGCCGTGCTCGACGGCTTCCTGCCCGCCTTCCCGAGCGAGAGCGTGGTCGTCGCCGCGGGGGCCTTCGCCGCATCGGGTCAGCCGGATCTCCTCGCGGTGATCGTGGTGTCGGCTTTGGGTGCCTTCACCGGCGACCACCTCTCGTACGCCATCGGTCGTACGACAGGCCGCCGGCTCGTCACTCGTGCCCCAGCGGCCAGCAGGCGACGACGCGCCTTCGACCGTGCGGCTCGCGAGCTGGCCCGCCGTGGCGGGCTCGCGCTGGTGGTCGCGCGTTACATACCCGGTGGCCGTACGGCGGTGACGCTCACGATGGGCGCCTCGAGGTTCCCGCTTCGGACCTTCGCGTGCTTCGACGGGCTCGCGGCACTGTCATGGGGGACGTACTCCGGCTCGGTCGGGTACCTGGGCGGGCTGGCATTCGAACGCGAGCCGCTCAAGGGCGTGCTTCTCGGACTGACCGTCGCGATCAGCGTCACCGTGGTAGTCGAGACTTCTCGGTACCTCGCGACGCGGCGCCGTGGGTCCCGTCCGCCCTCCGCGACCACGGGCGCCAGTTCCACGAAGGGCTCGCAAAGGCGGGGAAACCGTGACGAACCCGCGCCCACATCCACAACAACGGGCCCACCACGACGATGACGCCCAGCGTGATCATCAACGCGAGGTCGGGGACGCCCAGCATCTTCAAGCCGGAGGCGCACAGCACCAGTGCCAGAGCGCGTCGGACGATCCCGGACGGTGCTCGAGCCGACGCCTGTGCGCCCAGCAGCACGCCGGGTATGGCACCGACCAGCAGCGAGGCGGCGACCGCGAGCTGGAAGTCGCCGAACAGCACGTGGCCCAGTGCGGCGGACGCGACGAGCGGGACCGCCTGGACGAGGTCCGTTCCGACCAGCTGGTTCATCGTGATCGCCGGATAGAGCAACAGCAGCGCCACGATCATCAGCGAGCCGGACCCGACCGAGGTCATCCCGACGACCAGCCCGCCCACGATGCCGATCAGCACCGTTGGGATGGGGCGCACCGTGATCGTGTCTCTCGCCGGGCGACTCACCTCGCCACGGGAGCGCGCCACGAGCGTGAGGTACGCCTTGGACACCAGGCCGGCGGCGGCGAGCAGCAACGCGACGCCGAGGGCCCGCTTCACGACGGTCTCGATGTCGGCCACTTCGCCGAGGGCCCGAAGCAGCAGCACGCCGCAGAACGCGGCAGGGATCGAGCCCACGCAGATCCAGGCGACGAGCTTGAGCATCACCGTGCCGCGCCGCAGGTGGACCAGGCCGCCGAACGGCTTCATGAGCGCGGACGTGACCAGATCGCTCGACACGGCCGCGAGCGGCTGGACACCGAAGAAGAGCACCAGCACCGGCGTCATGAGCGCGCCACCACCCATGCCGGTGAGCCCGACGACGAAGCCGATCGCGAGCCCGGCAGCGGTGAGACCAAAGTCCACGGTCAGCCCTCCCCATGGCCGGAGCGCAGGGCCGGGCAGCCCAGCTGGCCAGTCGCGGCTATCCCGCCAATTCCTATCGATCTCAGTGAAATGGCGGACAATCGCCGGCCATGGTAGCGACTCAGCCGTAGAGCGCCGGCCGGGACTCGAGTTTCACCTCGACGATCGCCCCGGTCGCGAGCGCCTCGACACCCGCGGCCGCCACGGCAGTGGCCGCGTAGCCGTCCCAGGCGCTCGCGCCGCGCTGGGGGTCTCCCGCGACAATGCCGTCGATCCAGTCCTGAAGCTCCCGGCGGTACGCCTCGGCGAAACGGTCCCGCCAGTCGTACGCCACAGACGTCGTACGACGCTGCGCGGATCGCAGGACGGCCTGAGGCGGCTCGTCCACCATCACCGTGCCGGTCTCCCCCACGACCTCGCAGCGGACCTCGTAGCCGTACTGGGCGTTGACGAAGACCTCGACGTCGACGACGACCCCCGACTCGGTCTCGAAGACGCACAGCAGAGGATCCGCGGTCTCCCCCACGACCCGGCTCGACCGGCGTCCACGGTGCACCGTCACCCGTGCGATCTCTTCTCCCAGCAGCCACCGCGTGGCATCGATCTCGTGCACCGCCGAACCGTGGATCAGACCCGCCGTCGGCGCGTTGGGGCGCGACGAGGCGTTCCGGTGGACGCAATGGATCATCAAGGGCTCGGCGATGGCACCGTCCGTCAAGGCTTGCTTGACAGCGACGAAACCAGGGTCGTACCGGCGCATGAACCCGACGCTCACCGTTCGCCGGCCGCGGTCGACTTCACGACCCACGATGCGGAGCGCTGCCTCCGGCGTCGGCGTCAGCGGCTTCTCACACAGCACGGGCTTGTCGGCGTCAAGGCACGCGAGGACGAAGCCTTCGTGTGTCCGGTCGGACGAGGCCACGAGGACCGCATCGACGTCGGCATCCTCGATCAAGGCGTCCGGTGTGTCGATGACCCGCGCTCCCACCCGTCGTGCGACTTCTCGAGCCCGACCCAGGTCGAGGTCGGTCACCGCACTGACCGTGGCCCGGGAGACCATGCTGCCGAGTATGCGTACGTGATCGGCTCCCATCACTCCGGTCCCGATCACACCAACCCGCACCGCCATCTCGTCCCCTCACGTCCGTCTGTCGTCTTCTGCCGAGGCCCCGACTCCCGCCGTCGGGCATCGAGGAGCTCCTCGTGCCTGCTCCACGTGTCGAGCGTGCTCCACGTGGTCACCTACCGGCCGGCGCCGGGAGGCCGCGCAGGAAATCGATGCTCTTCCGTACGTCGGCACGCGGGCCATCCTCACCCGGGGGTACCGGTCCAGCCAAGGTGGTGTCCTGTTCGAGGACGTACCACCCGGTGAATCCGGACGCCTCGAGCCCGGCGACGACTCCCGCGATGTCGAGGTCCCCCTCGCCGAGCGGAGCGAACAATCCGCGGCGTACGCCTTCCTGGAACCCCAGCTCACCGTTCGCGACCTGCCGCGCCACCGACATCCGCACGTCTTTCAGGTGGACGTGTGCGACCCGATCGGGGCACGATCTCACGAGCTCGAGGGGATCCGTCCCCCCGATCGCCAGGTGCCCGGTGTCGAGGCAGACGGGCACTGCGCTCTCGGCCAGCAGACGATGCACGTCGTCGCGAGTCTCGATCGCCGTGCCCACGTGGGGGTGCAGGCAGCTGCGTAAGCCGAGGTCGGACGCGACGGCACAGACCCGATCCAGGTTGCGCACCAGGTGAGCCCACTGCGCGTCGTCCAGGTGCACCCGCTGTTCGTACCCACCGGGGCCGGCGTCGGCTGCCAGCACCACGATGTCGGCACCAGCGTCGGCGAGGGTGCGCATCGCCTCGACGGCCGCCCCGAGGTCGACGTCGGCTCCCTCGTGCAGCAGCACGGGCACGAACCCGCCGACCAGCCGCAGACCGTGGCGGCGCAGCGTGTCCACGACGGTCGCAGCATCGCGACCCAGGTAGTTGGTCGGTCCCAGCTCGGTCGCCGTGAGGCCCAGCTCGGCCATCTGGGAGAGCACGACCGAGGGAGGCAGCTCGTAACCCCACCCGGGCGCCTCACACACCCCCCACGAGATCGGCGCTCCGGCGACCCTGCCAGCCAATGCGTCGCTCACGTCCGCCTCCTTTCGGCGGCCAGCTCGTCGGCCACTCCTGACTCGGTGAACCGCTCACCGAGCTCATGCCCCAACGCTTCGAGCTCGGCACCCCCTGCCATCTCTCGGGTGAGCTCGGCAAGTGTGATGTCGTCACGGGCGTAGTTGCCGGCCATCACGCCGCGCTTGAGCAAGACGAAGCGATCCCCGACGAGATAGGCGTGATGTGGGTTGTGCGTGATGAGCACCACGCCCAGCCCGGCGTCCCGGGCGGCGGCGACGTACCTCAGCACGACTCCGGACTGCTTCACACCGAGTGCCGCCGTCGGCTCGTCCAGGATGAGCATCCGGGCGCCGAAGTACACCGCGCGGGCGATCGCCACCGACTGCCGCTCGCCGCCGGACAACGTGCCGATCGGCTGGTCGACGTCGCGCAGCCGGATCCCCATCTTGGCCAGCTCGCTGTAGGTCGTCTGGCGCATGAACTTCACATCGATCCGGCGGAACGGGCCGAATCCCTTGCTGGGCTCGGATCCTAGGAAGAAGTTGCGCCAGACCGGCATCAACGGGACCACGGCGAGGTCCTGGTACACGGTCGCGATCCCGGCGTCGAGTGCCTCGCGCGGACTGGCGAACCGACGCGGCTTCCCGTCGACCAGGAGCTCGCCCGACGTGTGCTCATGCGCACCAGACAGGATCTTGATGAACGTCGACTTGCCGGCGCCGTTGTCACCCAGCACACAGGTCACCTCGCCGGCGTGCACGCTCGTCGACACGTCTCGCAGCGCGACGATGCTGCCGTACGTCTTGCCGATCGACCGCGTCTCCAGCAGGGGCGTACGCTCCTTCGATCTCCCGCGCTGCTCACTCGCGGCTGCCGTCGTCATCGGCTCACCTCCGCCCGCTTACGCACGTAGGTGTTCACGAGCACCGCCGCCAGCAGCATCACGCCGAGGAATGCCTTCAGCCAGTTGTTGTCCCACTGCGCGAAGACGATGCCCTGGTAGGTCATCCCGTAGATCAGCCCACCGAGTGCCGCGCCGATCGCCGAGCCGTAGCCTCCGGTCAGCAGGCAACCCCCGACGACGGCGCAGATGATGTAGATGAACTCCTGACCGACACCGGTGGACGCCTGCACGGTCGAGGTACGGAACAGCTGGAGCATGCCGGCAAGCCAGCCGGCGCAGGCGGTGACCACGAACAACGCGATCTTCGTCCGGACGACCGGCACGCCGACGTGTCGGGCGCTGACCGCCGCACCACCGACCGCGAAGATCCAGTTCCCGGCGCGGGTCCGCAGCAGGACCCACGTGGCGACCGCGGTCAACCCGAGCCACCACGCGATGGACACCTGGAACGGCGTACCGAAGAGGGAGAACGTGGATCCGAACAGCCACTTCACGTCGAAGAACCCCGGCACGTTGGCCAGCCCCTGCACGGCGACCTGACCGATGATCGCCTTGGTGAGGGCGAGGTTCAGCCCTTGGAGGACGAAGAAGGTTCCTAACGTGACGATGAAGCTCGGCAGGCCGGTACGCATGACCAACAGGCCGTTGGCCATCCCCACGACCGCCGCGAACACCAGCGCCAGCACCACGGCGAGCCAGATGTTCACGCCGTAGTGGGTTGCGAGGATCCCGACGATCAGACCGGTCGAGCCGACCATGGTGCCGGCAGAGAGGTCGAACTCGCCGCCGATCATCAACAGGGCGACGGCGACCGCCATGATTCCGAACAGCGCCGAGGAGTCCAACCACGTCGCGACGCCACCAGCGGTGGCGAAGGACTCGGTGATCGTGGCGAAGAACGTGAACACCGCGACCGCGGCGATGGCTGCGCCGACCTCGGGCCGGCGCAGCATCCTCGTGAGCAGCCTGCCTGGTGTGGGCTGGACGTCGGCCTCGACCGCAGCTGTCTGGGTACTCATCATCATCGCGTTCCGCGCTCGGCGAACTGCTTGATCTGCTCGGCGTTCTCCTGGGTGACGAAACCTGGCCCGGAGTACACCGGAAGCCCACCACCCACGTCGTTGCCGTTGCGCACCTTCAGCGCCAGGAAGACGACCGGAAGGTAGCCCTGCAGGTACGGCTGCTGGTCGACGGCGAAGAGCATGTCACCGGCGGCGATGGCGTCGCAGATGTCGGCCGAGACGTCGAAGGTCGCCAGCTGGGCGTCGCTGCCCGCCTCCTGCTTGGCCTGGATGGCCGCCTTCGCAACGACCGGGTTGAGCGTGAGCACGCCGTCGATGCTCTTGTCGGCGAGGAGCTCGCTCTTGATGGTGTTCTGGGCGTCGGCGACGTTCGAGACGTCGACCTGCAGGTTCTCCACCTGGCCGCCGAGCGTCTTGCGGACACCGTTGCACCGAGCCTCGAGACCCACGTTGCCGGCCTCGTGCACCACGCAGATCAGGTGCCGCACGCCGGCTGCCTTGAGCCTCTCGCCCGCAGCTTCACCGGCAAGCTCCTCGCTTTGACCCACGTGGGTGATCGCGCCGAACTCCTTCGACTGCTCCAGGCCGGAGTTGATCGTCACGACCGGGATCCCCGCCTCGACGGCGTTCCTCACACTTGCCTCGACACCATCGGGGTTCGCCATCGACACGACGAGCCCGTCGACCTTACGCGCCACGGCGTTGTCGATGAGCTGGCTCTGTCGTGCCGGGTCACCGTCACCGTTGTAGGTGACCCGGACGTTCACGTCCTTGCCGGCCTGGTCGGCACCGGACTTCACGATGTCCCAGAACGCGTCACCAGGCTGACCATGCGTGACGACCGCGATCGTGATGTCGGACTGCTGCGCTCCGGACCGCTGCGTCCCCTGCCCGGTGTCGGAGCCACCCGTCGTGTCCTGCCCAGGTTGTGGGTTCGCACAGCCCGCCAGCGTGAGGATGCCGGCGAGGCTCAGCACGGCGACGGCACCCAGACCCCGAATCCCCTTCATAGGTTTCTCCTTTGTTGCCAGACCGACGTCATTGCCAGACCGACGTGTGTGTTCCCCGATCACGTCTGTGAGGGGAGGACTTTCCCGCCCGACGCATCGAGTTCTGTCATTCGTGCCACCGCCTGCTCTGCGCTTGCCGCACGTGCCGAGTTGGGCGCGCAGACGGTGTGTCCTCGCACGACGCTCCGCCAGCCGGTCTCCGCTAGCCGGAACCGCGGAAGTGGAAGGACTGTCCCTGAGCTTGTCCGGTCGTCGCACCCGACTTCCCGGTGTCTGCGGGCTGACCGGACCGATGGCTGGGCTGAGGCCATCGGGCCGTCACCGCCTTGGCCCTCGTGTAGAAGCCGACTCCCTCGGGACCGTGTATGTGACGGTCGCCGAACAAGGACTCCTTCCAGCCTCCGAAGCTGTAGAACGCCATCGGCACCGGGATCGGCACGTTGATCCCGATCATGCCGACGGTGACCTCGCGCTGGAACCTGCGGGCCGCCTCGCCGCTCGTCGTGAAGATCGCCGTGCCGTTGCCGTACGGGTTGGCGTTCACGATCTCCACCGCCTGGTCGAAGCTGTCGGCGCGCAACACGACGAGCACCGGCCCGAACACTTCGTCCTGGTAGACCCGCATGTCGGGGGTCACGCCGTCGAGCAGGCACGGCCCCAGGAAGAAGCCACTCTCGTGGCCCGCGACGCGTAGCCCCCGGCCGTCCACGACGACGCGTGCTCCCTGCGCTGCGCCATCCTCGACGTAGCCCGCGATCCGGTCCCTCGCCTCGGCGGTCACGACCGGTCCCATCTCCGCGGACTCGTCGTCTCCCGGTGCGACCCGAACCTCGCGGGCGCGATCTGCAAGCTTCTCGACCAATGCGTCGCCGACGTCGCCGACCGCGACGACGGCCGAGATCGCCATGCAGCGTTGGCCGGCCGAGCCGTACGCCGCAGCGGTGATCTGGTCGGCGGCGACGTCCAGGTCCGCATCGGGCAGGACGACGGCGTGGTTCTTGGCCCCGCCCAGGGCCTGCACCCGCTTGCCGTTGCGTGATGCGCGCTCGTGGACGTAGCGGGCGATCGGGGTCGACCCGACGAACGAGATGGCGGCGATGTCTGGATGGTCGAGCAGAGCATCGACCGCTTCCTTGTCACCGTGAACGACGTTGAACACTCCGTCCGGCAGACCTGCGCGCTGCCAGAGCTCGGCGACCAACGTCGACGCCGACGGGTCACGCTCGGACGGCTTGAGGACGAAGGCGTTGCCGCACGCGATCGCGATCGGATGCATCCACATCGGCACCATCACCGGGAAGTTGAACGGTGTGATGCCGGCCACGACGCCGAGTGGCTGCCGGAACGAGTAGGCGTCGACGTTGGTCGAGACCTGCTCGGAGAACTCGCCCTTGGCAAGCTGCGGTATCCCGCACGCGAACTCCACGACCTCAAGCCCTCGCATCACCTCGCCTCGGGCGTCGGCGAGCACCTTGCCGTGCTCTGAGGTGATGACCCGCGCCAGGTCGTCGACGTGGGCGTTGACCAGCTCCCGGAAGGCGAACAGGATCTTCGACCGCCTCACGAGCGGGACGTCTCGCCACGTCTCGTACGCCTTGGCTGCCGTGCTCACCGCGAGGTCGACGTCGTCGGCCGTACCAAGCACGACCTCGGCTTGCTGTGCGCCCGTCGCGGGGTTCCACACCGGTCCGCGTCGCTTCGCAGATCCGGGTGTGCTCGACCCCGCAATCCAGTGTTCGACAGTCCTCATCTCGCCCACCGTCTCTACAGGTAGTGCCGCTGGCTCGGCTTGTTGGCTTCGTACTCCTCCCGCGCCTTCTGCGTGGACTCCAGTTCCGAGACCTCGGCGACCGGCACGTCCCACCACGCCTCGGAGGACGGTGCGCCCACTAGCGGGTCGGTCTCGATGTGGATCAGCGTGGTGCGCTCCGCCTTCCGTGCTGTGGCCAACGCGTCACGAAGCTCGGCGATGGTCGTCGCGCGCAACACGTCTGCGCCCAGGCTCGCCGCGTTGGCCGCGAGATCGACCGGCAGCACGTCGCCATCGAGCTGCCGCGTCTCGGGATTGCGGTAGAGGTAGCGCGTGCCGAACCGCAGTGCGCCCACGCTCTCGGACAGCGAACCGATCGAGGCGAAACCGTGGTTTTGCACGAGAACGATGATGAGCTTGACGTTCTCCTGTACCGCGGTGACGATCTCCTGCGCCAGCATGAGATAGGAGCCGTCACCGACCAGCACGATGACATCCCGCGACGGGTCGGCCATCTTGACACCCAGCCCCGCCGCGATCTCGTACCCCATGCAGGAGTAGCCGTACTCCACGTGGTACTGCTTCCGGTCGCGAGCCCGGAACAGCTTGTGGAGCTCCCCCGGCATGCTGCCCGCCGCGTTGATGACGACTCCCCGCTCGCCGGCCGCTTCGTTGACCGCTCCGATGACCTCGGTCTGCGCGGGCAACGGCTGATGCCCAGCCTGGAAGGCCGCATCGACCACCCGCTGCCAATCTCGTGCAAGCGCCTGTGCTCGCTCGCGGTACGACGGTTCGACCTGCCACCCGCTCAAGCGCTCGGCCAACGCCTCGAGGCCCGCACGTGCATCGGCCACCAGGCTCTCGGCCGACTGCTTGGCCGCGTCGAACGCCGCGACGTTGAGGTTCACGAACCGCACACCTGACCCGGTCGTCGACGCCGATCCCGTGCCGGCGCGAGCCGACCCGAAGAGGCTGCGGGACGCCGTCGTGAAGTCGCTGTAGCGTGTGCCGATGCCGATCACGACGTCGGCCTCGCGAGCCAGCGCGTTGGCAGCGGTCGTGCCTGTCGCACCGATGGCGCCCACCGCGCACGGATGGTCCCAAGGGACAGATCCCTTCCCGGCTTGCGTTTCGGCGACCGGGATGCCGGTCGACTCGGCGAACTCGGCCAACGCCTGGCTCGCATTCGAGTAGATGACCCCACCCCCCGCGACGATGATCGGGCGCTGCGACGACCGGATCACCTCCACCGCACGATCGAGCGCAGCGGGCTCCGGCAGCGGACGCGGTACGTGCCACACGCGCTTGCGGAAGAACTCCTCCGGCCAGTCGTACGCCTCTGCCTGCACGTCCTGCGGCAGCGCGAGTGTCACCGCACCCGTCTCCGCAGGGTCGGTGAGCACACGCATCGCGGCGAGGGTGGCAGGGATCAGTTGCTCGGGACGGTTGATCCGATCCCAGTACTTCGAGACCGGCCTCAGGCAGTCGTTGACCGAGACGTCGTACGACCGAGGGTCCTCCAACTCCTGCAGCACTGGGTTGGCCACCCGTGTCGCGAAGATGTCGCCGGGCAGCAACAACACGGGGATCCGGTTGATCGTGGCCAGTGCCGCTCCTGTGACGAGGTTGGTGGCGCCCGGACCGATCGAGGTCGTACAGGCGAACGTCTGCAGCCGATCCTTCATCCGGGCATAGCCCACTGCCGTGTGGACCATGGCCTGCTCGTTGCGGCACTGGAAGTACGGGAGCTCGTCGGGGTCGCGGCGCGCCGCCTCCGCCAGCGCCTGGCCGAAGCCGGCGACGTTGCCGTGCCCGAAGATCCCGAAGCATCCCACGATGAGCCGCTGCTCGACGCCGTCGCGCTCGGTCCACTGCTGGGCCAGGAATCTCGCGAGCGCCTGTCCCACTGTCAGCCGTATCGTTGCCATGGCGTCCTCATCCTTCCGATCTCCCCAACGGCAGGCGTGGATCGACTTTCTGCGTCGCCCAGGTGTCGCGGATCCAGGCGTACGCCGGGTCGTCACAGATGAGCCACGCCCGGCCACGAGCGTTCGATGCCGCCCCGGGCCCGGCCATCACGTTGAGGTAGTACATGTCGTATCCGGGCAGGGAAGCCGACGGTCCATGCCAGCCGTGCGGAATGGTGACCACGTCCCCGGTGCGGACCTCGGCCAGGACGTCGATCGGACGCTCCGCCGTGCCGTAGACCCGTTGGTAGCCGACACCAGGCGTGCCATCCGGCCCGGACGCGATCTCGAAGTAGTAGATCTCCTCGAGCTCGCTCTCGTGGCCGGGACGGTCCTCGTCGTGCTTGTGCGGTGGGTACGACGACCAGTTGCCGCCCGGCGTCAGCACTTCCACGGCGATCAGCCGGTCAGCGTCGAAAACTCCAGCAGCACAGAAGTTGTGCACCTCGCGACTGCAGGAGCCGGCACCCCGCAGCTCGATCGGCACGTCGGCGGCGGCCCCGTAGCGTGCGGAGAGCCGTGCCTCGCACCGCGCCGACGGCAAGGCGAGCTTGCCTCCGGCTGGCGCCTCGATCCGGACCCGCGCATCCCGAGGCGCGTAGACGAAGTCGCTCGCTCCTGCGAAGACGTGGGCACGTCCCGCGACCTCGAACCGTTCGCCGTCGACGGTGACGACGATCTGCTGTGCCGCCAGAGGAAGGACGACGACCTCGGAGTCGCCGGTGTCGAACTCGTACGATCCTTGCGGCGAAAGCTCGAGCACGCGAAGCCCGCTGTAGGTCCAGCCGGCCCGCTCGGGCGTGAGGTCCAGACTCCACGGACCGCTGGCCAGCGTTCCCGCAGCGAAGTAGTGCGTCACGAGACGTCCTTTCCCAGAAGGCCAACCGCTGTGTCGACTGCAGCCGCCACGTCGTCGTCTGGCGGATAGAGCAAGGTCCGTCCGACCACGAGGCCACGCACGGTCGGGAGGGCGAGCGCCTTCTCCCAGCGCGAGTACGTCTCCTGTGGCTCCTCCGGCACGTCGCCCCCGAGCAACAGGACCGGTAGCGACGTCGCCGCAGCCACCCGCTCCATCTCGTCCACCACCGGAAGCTTCAGCCAGGTATGGGCACTGGTGTCACCGAGACCGGCGGCGACCACGGCGGAGGTCACGACCGCATCGGGATCGAGGTCGTTGGCGATTCGACCGTCGACCCGACGGAGGAAGAAGGGCTCCACGACGGCCGGAAGCTCGTGCGCGGCGAGGGCGCTCACTGCCCGGGCGCAGCGTTCCAACGCATCGGCAGTGCGTGGGTCGTGCGGATCGATCCGCAGCAGCAGCTTCCCACCGTCGAGCCGGTTGCGGGCGATGCTGTCGGCGTCGTACGCGGTGAACCGGTCGTCGACCTCGAACGTCGTGCCGGGTAGGCCACCGCGGTTCATCGTTCCGATGACCAGCTTGCCCTCGAGCGCGCCGAGCAGGAGCAGGTCCTCGACCACATCGGGAGCAGCGAGAACTCCGTCGACGCCCGGCCTGCCGAGCGCCTCGAGCAGGCGGCCCAGCAGATCGGCTCGATCCGCCATCGCCATGGGCCGCTTGCCAGCGCGCAGGGCTCCCCTCGCCGGATGGTCGGCCGCCACGATCATCAGCTTGGAGTCGCTCGCGTCGACCAGTGGACGCCTGGTCCGCGCCGCGTACGCCTCCCGAATGGCGTGAGGTTCGCTGAACCTGCGCTCGGCCAGTCGGCCCAGATCGACCGCGCTCATGACCGGCCTCCGTCAGACCCTCGGGGATTCTGACCGGCCAGCAACGCCTCGACCTCCGCCTCGTTCGGCATCGCGTCGGCACACGCCAGCCTCGCGGCGACGTACGCGCCGGCCGCGTTGGCGAAGCGTAAGATCCGCTCGAGGTCCCAGCCGGCGAGCAGCCCGTGGCACAGTGCGCCGCCGAACGCGTCGCCTGCGCCCAGACCGTTGACGACCTCGACATCGACCGGCGGCACGACGACTTCTTCCGTACGGGTCCTTCCCAGCACACCCCCGGGTCCCAGCTTCACGATCGCAAGCTCTACGCCACGGTCGAGCAGGGCCTCCGCCGCGTCCTTCGGGTCTCGCGTTCCCACCGCGATCTCGCACTCGTCGAGGTTTCCCACGGCGACCGTCGCGTGTTCCACCGCACCCCCGATGACGGCTCGGGCGTCCGCGTCCTTCCAGAACATCGGGCGGTAGTCGAGGTCCAGGACGGTGGGATGCTTGCGCTCCCGCGACCGCAGCGCGTGCAACGTCGTCGTACGGCTGGGCTCTTCCGACAGGCCCGTGCCTGTCACCCAGAAGATCCGGGCGTCCCTGATCGCATCCAGATCCAGTTCCTCGACGTGGATCTCGATGTCCGGCGCCTTGGGATAGCGGTAGAAGTACAACGGGAAATGGTCCGGCGGGAAGATCTCGCAGAACACCACCGGAGTTGGTAGCCCATCGACCGCGCAGACGTATGCGTCGTCGACGCCGAAGCGGCGCAGTGCCTGGTGGACGTACTCACCGAACGGATCCGCCCCGGTCCGTGTGATCACAGCGGTGTGCCTGCCGTGCCGGGCCGCCGCGACCGCGACGTTGGTCGCGCTTCCGCCCAGGAACTTGCCGAACGAGCTGACCTGCGTCAACGGCACGCCCACGTCGTGTGGGTAGAGGTCGACGCTCACCCGACCCATGGTGATGAGGTCATACATCGATGTCCTCCACCCTGATCGCACGGCCCTCACGCCGTGACTGCTCACATGCCACTGCCACGCGAAGCGCGGCCAGGGCGTCGTCGCCACGACACGGGGACTCGATCCGACCCGCCGCCAGGTCGACGAAGGCCTCCAGCTCGGCCACGTAGGCATCCCGGAAACGCTCGGCGAAGTTGGCGTACGGCTGCCCGGGCGGCCATCCGTCATGCTCCGGCTCCGCCGAGCGCAGCGGGGACCGCGTGTCGAGTCCTGCCACGATCGTCCGTTGCGATCCGTGCAGCTCGAGGCGTACGTCGTAGCCGGAGCCGTTGTAACGCGACGCCGCGATCGCCGCGAGCGTGCCGTCGTCCAGCGTCAACAGTGCGGTACCGGTGTCGACGTCGCCCGCTTCGGCGAAGAACTCCGCGCCACGGTTGGAACCCGTCGCGTGCACCTCGACGACCTCACGACCTGTCACCCAACGGATCGCATCGATGTCGTGCACGCTGCAGTCGGCGAAGAGGCCGCCGGAGTGCGGGATGTACGAGGGATGCGGTGGCGCCGGATCGAGCGTGCAGGCCCAGATCATGTGGAGCCGACCGAGCTCGCCGCGGCGAAGCGCCTCTCGTGCCGCACGGAAGCCGGGATCGAAACGCCGCTGGAAGCCCATCTGCAAAGGGATCCCGGCATCGCCGACGACACGGAGTATCTCGCGCGTCGCCTGGATGTCAGCGGCCAACGGCTTCTCGCAGAAGGTCGCCACCCGAGCCTCGGCCGCACGCCGCACCAGGGCTTCGTGCGCCGGGGTGGCAGCAGCGATGACGACGCCGTCGGGCTTGCTCGCGAAGAGCTCCGGAACGCTTGCTGCCCACGTGAGGCCGAGCTTGTCGGCCACCTCGCGGGCACGGTCACCGTCCGCGTCGGCCACGACCACCTCGGTCACGGCATCGAGCCGGCGAAGATGCTCGGCATGCAGGATTCCGATGCGTCCTACGCCGATCAGCCCGATGCGCATGCAGGTCATCCTCCTGCTCACGGATGCACCGATGTCGGCTGATGCCGATCAGTGCCGGTCAGCACGGCAGTTGCACCATGGCTGGCGCTCGCTCCTTATGCCGCCTGAGTCTTCTCTTCGGTTTCGCGGCTGTCAATACTTTGTTAGGACATTATGACAGTAAGATGTACGGCGCTGTAGGATCGCAAGGTACTGCGACGCAGGAGCCGGGCGTGATTCAACTCTCCGTGACCGTGGACCGTCGAAGTCCGGTCCCGCTCTACTTCCAGGTCGCCCAGCAGATCGAGCAGGCGATCCTCAGCGGCAGCCTCGCGCCGGGCTCGAAGCTCCCCAACGAGATCGTGCTCGCCGACCAACTCTCCCTGTCGCGACCCACGATGCGGCAGGCGATCCGCTACCTCGTCGACAAGGGCTTGTTGGTCCGCAAGCGCGGCGTGGGCACGCAGGTCGTGCAGACGCAGGTGCGGCGCTCGCTCGAGCTCTCCAGCCTGCACGACGATCTGACCCGGGCCGGTCAGCAGCCGTCGACCCAGGTGCGCGACCTCCGTGTCGTGGCTGCGCCCGACGCGGTTGCCGAAGCGCTGGGACTGCCGACGGGCACCGACGTCGTACGCATCCGTCGGGTCCGGTATGCCAAGGGCGACCCGCTCGCGCTGATGACCAACTACCTTCCGACCGGACTCCTCTCGCTCAGCCCGGCCGACCTGGAGGCCCACGGACTGTACCAGCTCATGCGTGCGGCCGGCATCCACCTGCGGGTGGCCCAGCAGACGATCGGGGCGCGGCGGGCGACCGCGAGACAAGCGAGGGAGCTGGGGGAAGCGAAGGGCGCGGCCCTGCTCACCATGACCCGGACGGCGTACGACGATGTCGGCCGTGCGGTGGAGTACGGCTCACACCTCTACCGCGCGTCCCGCTACTCCTTCGAACTCACCCTCATCGAACGCTGACCCCCGCCCACCGCAAAATGACCACGTTTCGTGGACCATTTGGCTCTTGCTGTGGCCTACATGCCGCGCATCGGTGTAGATCATCGTGGGTAGGAGCGGGCTGCGCTTCGTGCGATCGGGGTACGCCTGGTGACCCGGACGGCCTACGACGATATGGGCAGTGCCGTGGAGTACGGGTCACACCTCGACCGTTCGGTCAATGTGGCGTCCGGTCCACTCCCGTACGGACTCGGGGCCGCCAAGCTCGTCGCCGGCCTCGACTCGTCCCCATCCTCTCCACCGCGACCACTCGCAGAGCCCACACGCCCACGAGGCTCGCCCACGGCACCGACTCGCACCGACGCACAGGGCTCGACCCCCGCGTCCCACTCGCCTTGCCGACGCACCGCAACTACTCAGCCCACACGATCCGACAGCTGATCCGCTTCACCGAACGCGAGCGGGACGGTTCGCTGTCGGTCGCGGATGGCAGCAGAACGCGACGAGCCTGATCCGACGACCACCTCGTACCAGTTCACAGGACCTCACCGGCGAGCACGCGTCCCCGCCCGCACCACACACGCCGCTCCTGCCACGGTGATCTACGCCGATGCGCGGCATGTAGGCCACAGCAAGAGCCAAATGGTCAACCTAACGTGGTCATTACCGGTGCGGGAAACGTGGTCATGGTCGGCGGAAGAGGTGGGCGTTCACGGACTTCGCCTGCGAGGCAAGGGCAGGCACCTCCACGACCTCGACACCCGCGTCCCGTAACCGTTCCACGCCACGACAGTCGACGAAAAGATCGGGTTCGCGCCAGGCGACAACCACGCGACCGACACCCGCCTCGACGATGAGGTCGGCGCATGGACGGGGCTTGGACGCCCGGGCACTGCACGGCTCGAGGCTGGTGTAGAGGGTCGAGTCGGCAAGCCCCGCGTCCTCGGGCACTCGCGACAGCGCCACCTCCTCGGCGTGGTCGACCGGTGAGGTCTCGCGAGAATGACCGCGGCTCAGCTCGTTGCCATGGGCGTCGACCAGGATCGCGCCGACCGAGTAGGCCTTCATCGACGGCGTACACCGCCGCGACTCCTCGATCGCCTCGCACAACCAGTACTCGTCGGCGGCCAGGAAGTAGCGCAGCAGGACGACGTCATCGAGCCGGCGGACCTCGGCAAGGCGCATCGGCCGGGCGGGGCCGTACGGAAAGCTCCCCGGATGGACGAACCGCGGAGCGGTCGGCGCACCGACGAAGAACGGAGCGATCGCGACCTGCAGCTCGTCCACCGCGTCGGCGGCCAGGAACGCCGTATGAACCCGTGTGCCACCTTCCACGAGCAGCCGTCGCACACCGCGCCGACGAAGATCGGCAAGCACCACGCCGAGCTCGCAGGCCGGACCGGCGTCCAGGACACTCGCCCGGTCACCAAGGCGTTCAGACGCCACCGGAATCGCGGTCCGACGTGCGTACACGAGCTTCTCGCCATCCCCGACGGTGAAGAAGTCAGCGTGCGGATCCAGGCGTCCGGTGGTCGTCAGCGTCACCTTCACCGGGTCAGCCGGCTTCCCCGCCGCGACCCGTTGCCGGCGACGCTCCTGCGAGCGCACCACGAGCCGTGGGTTGTCCCGCCGTACCGTCTCCGCGCCGACCAGGATCGCGTCGCAGCTTGCCCGGAGCTCGTCCACCCGAGCGAAGTCGGCGTCGTTGGACAGCAGCAGCCGCTCCGGCGACGCGTCGTCGATGAATCCGTCCACCGACATCGCGACGCTGGCGACGACATAGGGACGCTCGACCATCACGACCATCGTGCGGTCACGTCCCACTCCGGGCGGCTAGGCAGGCAACTGGCTAGGTAGGCAACACCGGCATCTCGTGGTAGCGGCAGATGGCGGCGAACTCCTCCGCATCGAGGCTGGCACCGCCCACGAGGCACCCGTCGACGTCGGGCTGAGCCATGATGCCGGCGACGTTCGCGGCCTTCACCGAGCCGCCGTAGAGCACCCGCATCCCATTGGCGACTTCCGCGCTGTACCGCATGCCCACGATCTCGCGGATCGCAGCGCACACCTCCTGGGCATCGCCCGGCGTCGCCACCTCGCCGGTCCCGATGGCCCAGACGGGCTCGTAGGCGATGACGATCTCCGTCGCCTGCTCGGACTTCACACCGTCGAGCGCCGCCTGGACCTGATCAACGGTGTACTGGACGTGCCGCCCTTCCTGGCGTACGTCCAATCCCTCGCCGACACAGAGGATCGGACGCAACCCGTGCCGCAGCGCCGCGTGCACCTTGGCGTTGACCAGGGCGTCGTCCTCACCGTGATGCTGGCGGCGCTCCGAGTGCCCCACGACGACGTACGTGCAGCCGAGCTTCGCGAGCATCGCGCCGGAGATGTCGCCGGTGTACGCGCCACCGTCGTGCTGGCTGAGGTCCTGTGCGCCGTACTGCACCTGGAGCCGGTCGCCGTTGACCAAGGTCTGCACCGAGCGGATGTCGGTGAACGGTGGCAACACCACTACCTCGACCGCGGCGAAGTCGTGCCTTTTGTCCTGCAGGATCCAGGTGAGCTTCTGGACCAGGTGCACCGCCTCGCGGTGGTCGAGATTCATCTTCCAGTTGCCGGCCATCAACGGAGTCCGGCCACTGCCACCAGCGCTCATGCCTCCTCCAGCACGGCAAGTCCGGGGAGCGTCTTGCCCTCGAGATACTCCAGGCTCGCTCCGCCACCGGTCGAGATGTGACCGAACGCATCCTCTGCGAACCCGAGGGCGCGCACGGCGGCGGCCGAATCCCCACCGCCGACGACGGACAGGCCACCCACCTTGGTGAGAGCCTCGGCGACGGCACGGGTCCCGGACGCGAAGGCGGGGATCTCCGCCACGCCCATCGGCCCGTTCCAGAACACCGTCCGAGCCTCGAGCAACCGTTCGGCGAAGAGCTTCACCGACGCCGGACCGATGTCGACACCGATCCGGTCTTCCGGGATCGAGTCCGCCGCGACCACCGCGAACTCCGCCTCCTCGCTCACCGCCGTCGCCGCGACGACATCGACGGGCAGCACGATCCGGTCACCGGCCCGGCTCAGGTAGCCCTTCACCTGCTCGATCTGGTCCTCCTCGAGCAGGCTCCTCCCGATCTGGAGTCCCTGCGCGGCGAGGAACGTGAAGGCCATACCACCGCCGATGAGCAACCGGTCGGCCTTGTCCAGCAGGTTGTCGATGACGCCCAGCTTGTCCGAGACCTTTGCACCACCGAGGATCACGACGTACGGGTGCTCGGGGTTCTCGGTGAGGTCCCGCAGCACCCGTACCTCGGCCAGGACAAGCCCACCAGCTGCGCGGGGCAGTCGCTTCGCCACGTCGTACACACTGGCGTGCTTGCGGTGCACGGCGCCGAAGCCGTCGCTCACGTACGCCTCGGCGCCGGTCACCGCCACCAGTTCGTCGGCGAACGCACCCCGCTCGGCGTCGTCCTTGCTGGTCTCCCGGGGGTCGAAGCGCACGTTCTCCAGCAAGGCGACCTCGCCGCCGGCGAGACCCGCCACGGTCGACCGTGCGCTCTCCCCCACGACGTCGGTCGCGAATGCCACAGGCCGGCCGAGAAGCTCGCCGAGCCGCCGGGCTACGGGCGCCAACGAATACTTCGGGTCCGGGGCACCCTTCGGGCGGCCCAGGTGTGCGGTCACGACGACCGCCGCACCCTTCTCGACGAGTGCCTGGATGGTCGGCACGCTCGCCCGGATTCGCCCGTCGTCGGTGATCACATCGCCGTCGAGCGGAACGTTCAGGTCGGAGCGGACCAGAACGCGCTTGCCTTTCAGGTCACCGAGATCATCGATCGTCTTCACGAGCCGTCCTTGACATACGTACGGAGAGAAAGCTCACCGAACTGCGATCGACCGGGGAGCTCAGAGCGAACGACCCACGAGCAGGGCGAGGTCGACGGTGCGGTTGGAGTAGCCCCACTCGTTGTCGTACCAGCCGACCACCTTGACCTGGTTGCCGTTGGTCATCGTGGCTGAGCCGTCGATGGTGCAGCTCGGCGGGGTGTTCACGATGTCGCTGGAGACGATCTCGTCCTCGGTGTAGACGAGGATGTTCTTCAGCGGGCCGTCGGCGGCCGCCTTGAACGCGTCGTTGACCTCCTCCTTGGTGACCTCGCGCTCGAGGTCGACGACCAGGTCGGTCACCGAGCCGGTCGGCACCGGCACGCGGAAGGCCATGCCGTCGAGCTTCCCCTTGAGCTCAGGAATGACCAGGCTGGTCGCCTTGGCCGCACCGGTGGTGGTCGGCACGATGTTGATGCCCGCAGCGCGGATCCGGCGGAGGTTGACCGAACCCTTGCGGCTGACCGCGATCTGGTCCACGAGCTGCTGCTCGCTGGTGTAGGCGTGGATCGTCGTCATCAGACCCTTGACGATGCCGAAGTTGTCGAGCAGCACCTTCGCCATCGGCGCCACGCAGTTCGTGGTGCAGGAGGCGTTGGAGATGATCGTGTGCTTGGCCGGGTCGTACTTGTCGTCGTTCACGCCGAGCACGATCGTGATGTCCTCACCCGTGGCGGGCGCGGAGATGATGACCTTCTTCGCTCCGGCGTCGATGTGCTTGCGGGCATCCTCGGCCTTGGTGAACCGACCCGTCGACTCGATGACGACGTCGGCACCGAGCTCGCCCCACGGCAGCTTGGCGGGGTCGGTCTCGGCCATGGCGCGGAACCGCCTGCCGTCGACCGAAATCGTCTCCTCGTCGTAGCTCACGTGGGCGTCGAGCCGGCCGAGAACGGAGTCGTACTTCAGCATGTGCGCGAGCACGTCGTTGCTCGCGAGGTCGTTGACGCCGACGATCTCGATGTCGGCACCCTGGGCGAGGACAGCCCGGAAGAAGTTGCGGCCGATGCGGCCGAAGCCATTGATTCCTACCCGAATGGTCACAGAACGCTCCCTCGCATGGGGTCGTAGCCGATCATGTCAAGCTGTGCGGGGCTTACTGGTCTCGAGACGATGCCGGCCTCGTTGCCCGGCGCCGTTCCGGCGAGCTGCGCATGTGTCGCGGCGCACTCAGCACCCCGTCTCCGAGACTACTTCGGCGGTCGGATCGGTGCCGAAGCAAGCAGCCACTCTGCCTGTCCCGCCCTGCTACCGGAGACTATCGAGCCTGGGTACCCGACCGCGCGCCACCCCGACATTGGCCGCCAAGTTGGTCAGGAACTTAACATCTCGGGCGTCAGATTGGCTTCCGTGCCTTCGATGCCGAGCTCCCTGGCGCGCCGGTCCGCCATCGCCACCAAGCGTCGGATCCTCCCGGCGATCGCGTCTTTGGTGAGCGGTGGATCATGGATCTGGCCGAGCTCCTCGAGGCTCGCCTGCTTGTTGGCGATCCTCAGCTGGCCAGCAGTCCGCAGGTGTTCCGGTACGTCGTCGCCCAGGATCTCCAGGGCTCGCTGAACTCGAGCACCGGCTGCCAGCGCCGCTCGGACCGAACGCCTGAGGTTCGCGTCGTCGAAGTTCGCGAGCCGGTTGGCGTTGGCTCGCACCTCGCGGCGCATCCGGCGCTCCTCCCAGGCCATGAGGCTCTCGTGGGCACCGAGCCGGGTGAGCAGCGCGCCGATTGCGTCGCAGTCGCGGATCACGACTCGGTCCACTCCCCGGACGTCGCGCGCCTTGGCCGCGATCCCGATCCGGCGCGCGGCACCGACCAGCGCGAGCGCGGCCTCGGGACCAGGACAGGTCACCTCCAACGCCGCGGATCGGCCCGGCTCGGTCAGCGACCCGTGCGCGAGGAATGCGCCCCGCCAGGCCGCGACGGCGTCGCAGGTCGCCCCGTTGACGATGTGGGACGGCAGACCGCGGACCGGGCGGCCGCGTCCGTCGAGCAAACCTGTCTGCCGGGCGAGGGTCTCACCTTCCTTGACGACACGGACGACGAACCGGCTGCCCTTGCGAATCCCGCCGGGGGCCAGCACGAGCACGTCACTGGTCTGTCCGAAGACCTCCGCGATTTCTCTGCGTAGTCGCCTCGCCGACGCACCGGTGTCAAGCTCCGCTTCGATGACGATCCGGCCGCTGACGATGTGCAGCCCACCGGCGAAGCGCAGCATCGCAGACACCTCTGCCTTACGGCAGCAGGGTTTTGTGACCGTCGTGCTGGTGAGTTCTGCCTTGACCTGACCAGTCATCGCCATGGGTCGATCCTGCCACGACTGGCGAATTCTGTGGGCAATTGGGGCGACTAGGTCGCGGTTTGCGAGCGACTTTTGGTTACGCAGGGTGTACGAATGATCTAGCGTGCGAATCGAAAGGCCAGGTATGCAGGGATCTTAAGAATCGTCCCCTGTGTCGCGGTCCAGACCGGGCAGACGAACCTTGTTCAGGCATCGGTACGCCGGGCGTGGAGCTGTCTTCCGCCACGACTGGTTCGATACGTCTTATGACCGTGCAGACCGGCCTTCAGGCCGCCATGACCTTCGAGGTGACCCCAGCCGACACGGCGTCAGCCGTCGGCAGTGGCAGCCTGCAGGTGCTTGCGACACCGCGCCTGCTCGCCTGGGCAGAGCAGGCGACCTGCGCCGCGATCGACCCGCATCTCGAACCTGGTACGACCAGCGTCGGCAGCCACGTCGATTTCCACCACCTGGCTCCAAGCCCGGTGGGCGAACGAGTCACCGTCACAGCATCGGTCCAGCACGTCGACAGGCGGCGAATCCGGTTCGACGTGACCGCCCAACACGGCGACGGGCGCGTGGTCGCCACGGCCACCATCACCCGGGTAGTCGTCGACATCGAGCGGTTCCTCGAGCGAGTCAGCTAGTCGCCGCGGAGCGAGGGGCGAGCGTCGCTCCCGTTCCACGACGGCGACACGAACGGCTCGTGCAGAATGGCTGCGCGGCATGCCTTCGGCATGGTCTTGCTGACAAGACACTCATCCAGCGAGCACCTTGGCATAGACCTGGGCCAGGCGCTCGGGATCGTGGCGGTGCGAGCCGTCGCCGAACGCGACGTCGGCGACCACAAGTTCGGCCCCGAGGTTCGCGGCCGCCCTGCCAAGCGAGGCCTGGTCCGCCACGAACGCGTCATCGGCGATCACGACATCGACCCGCAGCTCAGGGGCGTGTGCTGCCAACGCCTCCAGGTGCTGTTCCGGTGAGAAATCCCTCGTCTCGCCGGGCTGCGGGGCGAGGTTCAACGTGAGGATGCGACGCGCCTTCGTCTCATGGAGCGCCGCACGGAGCTCGGGCACCATGAGGTGGACGAGCACGCTGGTGAACCAGGAGCCGGGACCGAGCACGACGCCGTCGGCGGACAGAACGGCCTCCACTGCTTCCGGGCACGCTGGCGGGTCCGGAGGTTCCAAGGCGACGCTCAGCACGCGTCCCGTCGTGTTCGCGACCGCGGCCTGCCCACGCAACACGCGCACAGCCTCGGGGTCGCCTGGATCCAGGCCCTGCACTTGCGCGGTGACTTCCAACGGCACGGCGCTCATCGGCAACACGCGGCCGCGCGCTCCGAGCAGTCGGGCGACCCAGTCCAGGCCCTCGACGTGCTTGCCGATCCGCTCCCACAACGCCACGATCAGCAGGTTGCCCACGGCATGCCCAGCCAACGGGCCGCGGCCGGCGAACCTGTGCTGCAAGACCTCCGCCCAGGTGCGGCCCCACTCGTCGTCGCCACACAGCGCCGCCAGCGCTTGGCGCAGATCGCCCGGCGGGAGCACGCCGAACTCCTCACGCAACCGCCCCGACGACCCGCCGTCGTCGGCCACGGTCACCACTGCCGTGAGGTGCTCTGTGACCATGCGCAGCGCCGAGAGCGAGGCCGAGAGCCCGTTCCCGCCTCCCAGGGCGACCACCCTCGGACCTTGCGGCCTGCCGTCTGGTAGCTCGAACCCGAGCTCGCCCTCATCGCCCCGCAGGCTCATTCGCGCCCCAGGTCACGATGCAGGACGAGGTTGCCGATGCCGTGCGCCCGCAGGCGAGCGCCGAGCTCATCGGCGATGGCGACGCTTCGATGCTTGCCACCGGTGCATCCGACTGCGATCGTCACGAACCGTTTGCCCTCCCGCAGGTAGCCACGTGCCAGCAGGCTCATCAGGTTCTCATAGTGGTCGAGAAAAGGCACGGCGTCGTCCTGCTTGAGGACGTATTCACGAACCTCCGCGTCGAGCCCGGTCTGGCCCCGCAGGTGCGGCACCCAGTACGGGTTCGGCAGGAACCGGCAGTCGACGACGTGGTCGGCGTCCACCGGGATGCCGTACTTGTAGCCGAACGACATGATCGTCGCCCGCAGAGCCTGGTCGTCCTCGGCTCCGAACGCGTTCACGATCTTCGTCGTGAGCTGGTGGACGTTGAGATTGGACGTGTCGATCACGAGGTCGGCGTTGGCTCGCAACTCGCGCAGGACTTCCCGCTCCCGCACGATGCCGTCCAGGACCCTGCCCTCTTTCCCCTGCAACGGGTGCGGCCGGCGGACGCTTTCGTACCGGCGGACCAGCACCTCGTCCGACGCTTCCAGGAAGAGCAACGTGGGCCGCAGACCGCGGCTGCGGATCGCCTCGATCGAGCTCTGGAGCGCGGCGAAGAAGGACCCGGACCGGACGTCGACCACGACGGCGATCTTCGAGACCGCACGTTCGCCGTCGGAGACCAGCTTGACGACGGTGGGAAGAAGCTCGGGTGGGAGGTTGTCGATGACGAACCAGCCCAGGTCTTCCAGAACGTCGGCCGCCGAGCTGCGCCCGGCCCCGGACATGCCGGAGACGAGGACCAGTTCGGGTGGATCCGCTGCCATCACACGCTCTCCTTGCACATGTGTAAGGCCCCTCCCCTCGAAGGGCGCATCCTGCGATGCGACGCCAGGCTGCGCTGCCCCGGCCTCACACTCGTCATTGTCTCCCGCCGGTCTCCGCCGACTTCGCGCCGGTCGTCGCCGGCCGGCTCAGGCGCTGCGATGGCCGGACTCCTCGCGGTCGGGTGACTCGGTGTCGAGGATCTCGCCGGTCGCCATGTTCACCGCCGGTCGGGCCGGCTTGGACGCCTCCTTCTCGCCCGCCGACCGAAGCGCGGCCTCGATGGCCTGCGCCGTACGAAGACCGATACCGGGAACCTCGGCGATCTCCTCGGCGGACGCCGCGCGCAGTCGCTTGAGCGAACCGAACTTGCGCATGAGGGCCTTGCGTCGGGTCGCTCCCAGGCCGGGCACACCGTCGAGCACGCTCTCCACCATCGACTTCGACCGCTTCTGGCGGTGGAACGTGATGGCGAACCGGTGGGCCTCGTCGCGGATCCGCTGCAGCAGGTAGAGGCCTTCGCTGGTGCGCGGCATGATCACCGGATCCTCGCGACCGGGCAGCCAGACCTCCTCGAGCCGCTTCGCGAGGCCACACACCGGGATGTCGTCGATCCCGAGCTCGTCGAGGGCGCGCTGGGCCGCGGCAACCTGCGGAGGTCCACCGTCGACCAGCACAAGACCCGGTGTGTACGCGAACTTGCGCTGCTTGCCGGTCTCGGGGTCGATCATCGAGGGAGCTCCGCTCGATCGCCTGCCCGACGTCCTGGCCGGCACCGACACCTGCGCTCCACCGTCGTGGGCTCGGTCGCGAGACGCCTGCTCGGCGTCGGCCTCGTCGTTGCGGCCGTTCGCACCGATCTCGCCGGTCTGGGCGCGCTCCTCGAGATACCGCTGGAAGCGCCGGGTGATCACCTCGTGGATCGAGGCGACGTCGTTGGCTGCCTCGCCCTCTCCTCGCGCCCGGATGATGAACCGACGGTAGTCACTCTTGCGCGCAAGACCGTCCTCGAACACCACCATCGAGGCCACGACGTCGGATCCCTGCAGGTTGGAGACGTCGTAGCACTCGATCCGCAGCGGCGCCTCCTCGAGGCCGAGCGCGTGCTGGATCTCCTCCAGGGCGCGGCTTCGCGTCGTGAGGTCACTGGCCCGCCGGGTCTTGTGCACCGCCAGCGCTTCTTTCGCGTTCCGTGCGACGGTCTCGAGCAGCGCCTTCTTGTCACCCCGCTGCGGCACCCGAAGGTCCACCCGCGCCTTCCTGCGCTCGCTGAGCCAGGCGGCCAACGCCTCCGCATCGTCGGGAAGGGCGGGGACCAGCACCTCACGCGGCACACCGTCGGCGGACTCGGCGCCGTAGAGCTGGGTCAGCAGACGTTCCACGAGCTGCCCCGTGACCGCGTCGTCGGTCTTGTCGGCGACCCATCCGCGTTGCCCCCGGATCCGACCGCCGCGTACGTGGAAGACCTGCACCGCGACCTCCAGCTGGTCCTCCGCGAGTGCCACGACGTCGGCATCGGTGCCGTCGGGTAGGACGACGGCGTTCTTCTCCAGGGCCCGCTCCAACGCCTTGAGGTCGTCACGCAGCCGCGCCGCCCGCTCGAATTCGAGCGCGTCGGACGCTTCCTTCATCTCGCGTTCCAACCGCTTCATGTAGGGCGTGTAGTGCCCCGCCATGAAGTCGCAGAAGTCCTCGACGATGCGTCGATGCTCCTCCGCGCTCACCCGCCCGACGCACGGCGCCGAACACTTGCCGATGTAGCCGAGCAGGCACGGTCGGCCGATCTGCTGGGACCGTTTGAAGACGCCCTTCGAGCACGTACGGGCCGGGAAGACCCGCAGCAACAGGTCGAGCGTCTCCCGGATCGCCCACGCGTGCGCGTACGGACCGAAGTAGCGCACCCCCTTCTTCTTGGCGCCCCGCATCACCATCAGCCGCGGGAACTCCTCGTCGAGCGTGACGGCGAGCCACGGGTAGCTCTTGTCGTCGCGGTACTTGACGTTGAACCGGGGGTCGAACTCCTTGATCCAGGCGTACTCGAGCTGCAGCGCCTCGACCTCGTTGTTGACCACCGTCCACTCGACCTTGGTCGCGCTCTGCACCATCGCCTGCGTGCGCGGGTGCAGCGCCGCGAGGTCGGAGAAGTACGAATTGAGCCGGGAGCGCAGGCTCTTCGCCTTGCCGACATAGATGACCCGCCCGGAGTCGTCGGAGAAGCGGTAGACGCCTGGCGCATCCGGAACCGAACCGGGAGGTGGTCGATAGGTCGCTGGGTCTGCCACTCCTCCGAGCCTAGATCCCTCCGCCGACCGCGGGTCGACAGGTGCGGTGGGATCTCCGCAGCGCCGCGAGCGAGCGTGCGTCGCTGCGTGGCGAGTCCTCCAGCCGCGGTCGGTCTGAACGGACGGAAACGTCGCGGACGCCGCCCGACGTCAGGCGAGCATGATCGAGTCGCCGTCCACCGTGATCGGCTTTTCCTCCAGCGGCGCGCTCGCCGGGCCCCGTTTCACCTGGCCGTCGGCGGCGCTGAAGGCGCTCTTGTGGCACGGGCAGACGATCGTTCCCGACTCCACGCTGCCGACCAGGCAACCCTGGTGGGTGCAGACCGCACTGAACGCCTTGAACTCGTTCGCATCCGGCTGAGTCACGACGATCTTCTGCTCCTTGACGACCACGCCGCCGCCCACAGGGATGTCACCGGTCTTCGCCAGCACACGGGCGCTGCCTCGCGACCCCTCAACGGGCTTGTGGTCAGCTGCCGGGTCCCCAGCGTCCGGTTTCTGCTCGGGCGCTTCCTGCTCTTCGGCGGCCGGTTCCCCGCTCGTCTCCCCCGTCGTCGTCTCCGGATCGCCCCCGCATGCGGCGAGGATCGGCACCGCCGCACCTGCGGCAACGGCACCTTCGAGGATCCTCCGCCGCGGCAGGGCGGCAGACGAGTCCGAGAGGGAGTCGAGTTCCGTCGCGAGCTGGTTCCTCGGGTTGCTGATCTCCACTGATGGTCTCCCGTCGAATGAGCCGATGTCGGGCACTTCCCCTACATACGAGCGTCGAACCACGACAGTTCATCGGGACTCGCCAGGATCCCACCCACGAGTGCTTCCACACTCGGCCGGCCGCCCCGGTCAGGCGTGGCGGATCGAACCCACAGCTATCCGGACGAAGGTGACAGAGCGCCCAGATGGTGGGCAGGCAGGACCGGCAGGTTACCGACCGAATGGCTCACACGGGCCACTCTGCGAGCGCGCCCTCGGAGGTGAAGCCGAAGTCCATGGGAGCTCCCACGACCTCGAGCCGCGGATGGGCGGCGACCTCGTCCGACAGGCTCTCCGACACCAGGAGGTTCACGGTGTCGAGCGTGTCGTGGATGCGGACCAGGCGGACGTTCTCCGGATCCGAGCGTCCGCACATGCTGATGGCGGCGGCGATCGCGTCACGGTCGGTGGCGAGGGCCAAGGGGATCTTCGTCCGCCGCAGCCCGCCGACGCCAGAGGTCATCGCGTTCACGTAGACGGCCTGCAGGTCGATTTCTTCCAGGATCCGGAACGGGATGAAGTCGGCGAGCCCGAGGCCCACCCCGTTGCCATAGGACGCCTTGCTGATCGCATGCACGGTGATCGCGGTGATGCGCGGACGGTCAGGCTCTGCCACGCCGGGCATCCACATCCGGCCGATCACGTTGGTGTCCATGCCGGCGCCGGACTTGTCCTTGCCCAGCTCGTCGACCACCAGCACGTCGAGCTCGTCGAACGGCAACCGGCCCAGCATCTCGCGGGCTTCGTCCAGCAGGGCGGATTCCGTCTCGGCCGCAATGCCCTCCGGGGGTACGAAGCGGAGCTTGGCCGTGCGTTCGTACGCGTTCTCGATGATCGCGAGGCCGCCCAGGACCCGACCGGTGTCCACGATGTACCGCGCCACCCGAGGCATCCACTCCGCGAGGCCCTTGGCACCGTAGGCGTGGATGCCCTCGGCACCCTGCTGCTTGCCGAGACCGATCGCCGCGATCTTGCCCAGTCCGCTCTCGATGTTCCCCCGGAAGTCGGTGTGGGGCTTGATCCGGTTGACCAGCAGGATCGCTTCGGCACGAGCGGCGTGGGCGTCCAGGTGCACGCTGGGACCGCCGGGCAGCTCGCCCAGCACGACGGTCTCCATCGTCGCCCGAATCGGGACTCCCATCGCCTCCTCGGTGACGCCGTACGACGCCAGGACGGCGCGCTGTCCTTCCGCGGTGGCGCCGCCATGCGAACCCATGGCCGGCACGATGAACGGCTCCGCCCCCAGCTCTCGCAGCCAGGCACAAGCCGTCTTGATCACCGTGGCGATGTCGTGGATCCCGCGGCTGCCCGCGGTCACGGCGACCGTCATCCCCTGCCGGATCCTCGGACGCAGCGGCTCAAGCTCCCGCCGCGTGGCCGCCACGACGTCGGGTTCCTCGGGAGCGTCGTAGCTCTGGCGCACCGGAACCATGCGGGGGAACGGCGCCTGCGGCCGGACGTCGCGTACTCGCTCGAACGGTCCGAGTTCCATCACATTCACCGCCCCTTGTCGGACTGCGGATCAGGATCCAGCGAGCGGGACTACATCACCGCGCCGAGCTGCCACGGGACGAACTCCTCGTCGCCGTACCCCAGCTCTTCGCTCTTGGTCTTCTCGCCAGAAGCCACCCGCAGCACGAGGTCGAAGATCTCCTTGCCCACCTCGGCGACCGACGCCTTCCCGTCTGCGATGACGCCGCAGTTGAGGTCCATGTCGTCGGTCATGCGTTCGTAGATCGGCGTGTTCGTGGCCAGCTTGATCGACGGGGTCGGCTTGCAGCCGAATGCCGATCCCCGACCGGTCGTGAAGCAGAGCACCTGGGCACCGCCTGCGACCATGCCCGTCGCGTTGACGGGGTCGTAGCCGGGCGTGTCCATGAAGACCAGGCCCTTGGTGATGATCCGCTCGGCGAACTCCACCACGTCCACGAGGTTGGTCGTCCCACCCTTTGCGGCGGCGCCGAGCGACTTCTCCAGGATCGTGGTGAGCCCGCCGGCCTTGTTGCCTGGCGAGGGGTTGTTGTCCATCGACCCGCCGTGCTTGGCCGTGTAGTCCTCCCACCAGCGGATCCGCTTGATGAGCTTCTCACCGACCTCCTTGCTCACGGCACGACGGGCGAGCAGGTGCTCTGCACCGTAGATCTCGGGCGTCTCGCCGAAGACGGCCGTGCCGCCGTGCGCGACGAGCAGGTCTGCGGCGGCTCCGAGTGCCGGGTTGGCCGTGATGCCGGAGTAGCTGTCCGAGCCGCCGCACTCCATGGCGAGGATCAGCTCACTCGCCGGCACGGTCTCGCGGCTCACCTTGTCGACGTCGGGCAGCATCTCGGTGATGCGTGCGATGCCCTCGGCGACGGTCTTCTTCGTACCGCCGAGCTCCTGGATCGTCATCGGGACGGTGATCTTGTGATCCGGGATCTCCCAGTCCGCGACGAGCGAGGAGACCTGGTTGACCTCGCAGCCGAGTCCGAGCACCAGGAAGCCTGCGAAGTTCGGATGGCTGGCGTAGCCCGTGAGGGTACGCCGCAGCACCTCGAAGCCCTCGCTTCCCGGTCCGGCCATCCCACAGCCGGTGTCGTGCGTCAGCGCCACCACGCCGTCGACGTTCGGATACTCCTCGAGCCCACCCCACCGGAACCGGTCGGCGATGAGCTTCGCCGCGGTGGCGGAGCAGTTGACGGTGGTCAGGATGCCGATGTAGTTGCGGGTGGCGACGCGGCCATCCGACCGGACGATGCCCTGGAAGGTCGCCCGCGCGTTCTCCGGTACGTACTTCGTGGGCCGCATGTCGACGCCGAACTCGTACTCGCGTTCGAACATCGCGAACGCGGCGTTGTGCGTGTGGACGTGCCGGCCCGGCGCGATCGGCTGGCTGGCGAACCCGATCACCTGCCCGTACCTGCGGACCGGCTCGCCCTCCTCGACCGGCACGACCGCAAGCTTGTGTCCGCGTGGGATGGGATCGGTGACGTCCAGCGAACCACCGGACTGCAACGCATACCGGCCGGGTTCGATGTCACGCATGGCAATGACGACGTTGTCGGTCTCGTGGAGCCGCAACGTCACGTCCGCAAGCGCTGGGAGCCCGTCGGTCGCCGACGGCGCGGGGCCCGCGCTGGAGTACGGATCGGCCATCGGATGATGCCGCCCTTCAAGACATCTGATGTTTCCGTCCTGTGATCGTACCGTGTTCGGCTCCCTCGGCGGCGTCCGATGCCCGGGGTCGGCCTGCCGACGAAGGGCTGCCATACTCAGTGCCTTTCGTACGAGAATGCGTCGTCCGGCGGCCAGGTCGGCGCGCGTGCGGCGCCGTTTCGTACGAAGCCGGCTTGCGACCATCCCATCGGCACGACGGCCGCCAGCGAGGTCGCTCGTCCGAAGATGGCCAACGAGCCGTCGGGTCTTGGACTCGGGACGCGTGAAAGAGGGCACTGTCTGACATGACCGGCCAGCAGATCACGGTGATCGATCCGGCCCGCGACGACCGCGGATCCGGCAAGGCAAGGCTCAGCAGCACCACACACGCCACAGACAAGGCGGGCCGCCAGCCCGAACAGCTCACGGCCGTCAGCCGGACCGGACTCGCCGACCAACTTGCCGAACGCCTGCTCGACGACATCGTGAAGGGCCGCTACGCGCCTGACAGCCGCCTGCCGCCAGAACCTGTGCTCGCCGAACGCGCCGGAGTCAGCCGCCTCACGCTCCGGGAGGCCATCAAGGACCTGCGGCAACGCGGGGTGCTGCGGGTGCAACAGGGGCGCGGGACGTTCGTCAACCCGCCGGCGCACTGGGCGCCGTTCGACAGCACGGTGCTCAACGCGCGCGCCGCCATCGAGCCCGGCCACGACCTCGCGTACGAGCTCACCGAGCTACGCCGGATCGTCGAACGTGGGATCGCCGAGCTCGCGGCGACCCGGCGGACCGACGCCGACCTGGACCGGATGGCCGAGGCGGTGGACCGGATGCGGACCGCCTGGGCTGACCAGGACCTCGACGCCTTCAGCTCCGCCGACGTCGACTTTCACGATGCGCTGCTGCGAGCCGCGGGCAACACGTTCGCGCTCACCCTCTTCCACTCGATCGACGGCGCGTTGCGCAGCGTCCGGCGGCGCACGGTAGAGGAGAACTCCGAGCTCGCGGAACGAGCCATCGACTTCCACTCCAAGATCATGGATGCGGTGCGGCAGGGCGACGCTCGAGCAGCCGGTCAGCTCATGGACGAGCATCTGGCCGAGACCGAGGACTTCATCGCCAGGCTGGCCGGCCGGAAGTGACCGCACGGTCTTTTCCGGCCGGCTGTCAGCAGGTCTGCCGGGCCCTCAGCAGATCTCGAGAGCGTCCGCATCCGGCGTCGGCGGCCTGTCGTACGACGTCTCGCGTCCGTACCAGAACGCCGTCGACGCGATGTCGTCCTGCAGCGGCAGGTAGCGCCCACCCGACCGCCATCCGAGCGCCTGGATCGTGACCCGGATGTCGGATGCGAAGCGAATCGGGTCGAGGATGTGCCAGCGGTACATCCCGAAACGTTGTTGCGATTGGTAGAGCCCGTCCGGCCGGATGATCTGGTGCAGACCGAGGAACGGTGTCGAGAACGCCGTGTAGCCTTCGCCGGGCACGTCGAAGTTCCACGCGCCGCCGAAGTAGTCCTCGGTCCCGGTGCCGCAGATGGTGGGGAACTCGTCGTCTCCGTCGAGGTAGAACTTCACCTCGCCCTCACCCCACCAGCCGGTGCTGTTCACGCCCCACGCGATGTACGTGCCGACGTAGTGCCCGCTCCCCACGATGCCGTCGAGGATCGTGTGGACCTCCTTTGCAGGCAGCGGATTGCTGCGCCGCCATTGCGCGTGCAGGTAGGCCACGTCGTCGGGCTGCTCAGCAAGCGTGTAGTCGATCTGGTAGTAGACGATGACCGGTTCGTCGGCGAGGTTCTCGAGGGTGATCCGGGCCCCTTGGCGGAAGGGCATCGGCCAGTAGCAGTTGAATCCGCCGTTCGGGTTCACCGCCACGGGGAGCGAGCTGAGCTGCGCGAAGCGTCCCCACCCCTGGCCGAAGAAGTCGCCGACCGGCACCTCGATCGCCGGTCGCGGATCGCCGTCCCAGTAGCACCGGAAGAGCATCCGCCGCCAGTTGGACACGTGGGTGGTCAGCCAGATGTGCTGGATCGCGCCGGATCCCTCGATCTCCGCAAGGGTGGCGGTGGTTCCGCCCTCGATCCGGATCGACGGCGAGACCTTCCAACCACGGCCCAGATCACGCGCCGCTGCGGCGCCTGTGCCCTCGGTCGCCGCACCACCGCGACCCTTCTCGCCAGTGGGGTTCTCGGCGCTGATCGACCGGCTGACGGCGTTCGACAGCCGCGCAAGATCGCCAAGCCCACTCACCAACCCGTGTGCAGTCACTCCGGCCCACCTCCACGAGCACCAGGTTCGACTCGCCCGACACCGGCTCGAGGCTGTCGGGCACGCTCAGAAATCGATTCCCGACGACCCTACAGCCTTGGCGGGGGGTTGCCGACCGGTCGGTCGCGGCCTGCATCGGACACCGCGTCACGAGCCGTTGGGCAGGTCCCGCAGCCCCGCGCGAACGGCTCGTCCATGTCGCAGGCTCTCGGAGCACTGGTGCAGTCCCGCGACCGAGATGCTCGACAGCCAGCGCGATCTGTCGGGGCCTGGTTCACGTCCACCACTCCAGCCAGACAGCAAGCTGACAGCAGAAGCGGGGCACCGTCGTACGACGTCGTGCCCCACTTCTCGGTAGTGATCGATCGTCACGTTGCAGCGTCACGGCAGCCGGTGCGAACGCAGGACGTGCTGTCAAGGCCGCCTCGCCTCGCCGAGGCTGCAGGGGTCTTTAGACACCGCAGTTCGGCGCATCCCAGACGAAGCCGGACCGTCCATCGACGTGCACGTGGTCGTTGTGGCCCGGGTACCCAGGTCCGAAGATGCCGCCGAACCCGTGGTACCTCGCCTCCTGGGCGATCCGGCAGAACGAGACGTAGTTCGACACGAGATCTGCCGCATCGCCGTACAGATGCCGGCTGTTGGACGCACCGCCGACCGCGTTGTTGCAGGACACGCTGCGGAACCCCGACGTCACGATGAGCGGGTGGTCACCGAGCGCATGCCGCAGTGCCTCCAGCTTCCACATGAGCCGTAGCGCGTTGGCCCTTGCCGTCGCCGCCGAGACCCTGCCACCAGACCATGTGCTGTTGCAGCGGTTGAGCTCCGCGTAGGAGAAGTGGATGGGAGTGCAGTCGTTGTCCTGCAACTCGTAAATCTTGTTGAACGTCTGCGGCCCGGCGATCCCGTCGACGGTCAAGCCGTACGCAGACTGGAAACGCCGAACTGCAGCCGCCGTCTCCGGTCCGTAGATGCCGTCGATCGCGACGTGGTTCTGGTAACCACCCCAGCCGGCTACCCGAATCTGCAGCTCACGGACGTCGCTTCCGCTTGCTCCCTGGCTCAAGGTGCGAGTCCAGGTGTAGCAGCCGTCGGCGTACGCAGGACTGGCCGCGCTTCCCACCGCGACCAGACTTCCGAACAGCATCGCGACACTGGCGAACAAGACCTTCAACCGCCGTCTCACCATCCACGCTCCTTCTGTCGGAGCCCGGGAGGTCTGGAGAAGACCTTCTGGGCAAGGCCCTGAAACTTCTTTACGATTTAGGCGTACGTCCTGAACGTCGTCAACACCGCTGGCAGCATGCTGCCGCCGTTCGCCGTTCGTACTGCGATGCAGGAAACGTGCCCGCGTTCAGCACACTCGTTGCCCAGCAGGCGCAGACGCTATGCGATGGCGTCGAGTGCCTTCTGGATCCGCTTGACCGACACCGGCGTCTGCGTACGCAGCATCTGGGCGAAATAGCTCACCCGCAACTCCTCGATCATCCACCGGATGTGCTCGAGCTGCTGCTCCCGCTCGGCATCCGCGGCTCCAGGCCATCCGTTCCGCACAGCTTCCGCCACCCGCCGATAGGCGTCCTGCACCGCAAGGATCTCGTCCATCCGTTGCTGATCCCGCTCAGGCTCGCGCGGCGCCTTCTCCAGCCGTCGCTCGATGGCTCGCAGGTAGCGGAGGATGTCGCCCAACCGTCGGTATCCGTGCTCGGCCACGAAACCCGGAAACACAAGCTCTGCCAGCTGGTTGCGGACGTCGTCGACGGTCGGCGCCAACCGCGGATGGTTCAGGCTTTCCAGGCGAAGCCGGATGGCGTGATCGACGGACACGATGTCGGAAACAATCGCAAGGATCTCGGTCACCTTGTCGTGCAGGTTCGCCCGTACCGCCGTGACGAGCCGGCGGAATCCCTCCTCGTTCCAGACCGGACCACCTGCCGCATCCACCAACGCGTCCACGGCGCAGGCCAGGCAGTCGTCGAAGAGGTCGGTCGCCCGGGCGTGCGGCGCATGTCCCAGCGCCACCTTCTGCTGATACGTCAGGTTGGCGAGCACGTGCTTCACAGGTGACGGCAGCTGACGCAGCAACAGGCGGCGTAACCCTTGCCGCATGGCACGTCGCTGCGCGACCTCGTTGTCGTAGAGCCGGATCGCCACGCGACCGGCCTCGTCGGTGAGAGCGGGAAAGGCCTTGACCTCATATCCGTCGCGCCGATGGACGACCGACTGCGGCAGCTCACCGAAGTCCCACGTGCGTACGTCGGAACGCTCGACACCGTGCGAGGTCTGGCTCAGCGTGGCACTCATCCGGTCATGCAGCTCGCGCTTGAGCTGCTGCAGGTCCTTCCCCTCCGCAAGTGTCCGGCCCGCATCGTCGTGAACCGCGAACGTCATGACGAGATGGTTGGGTACCCGGTCACGATTCCATGCGTCCAGCGGGATCACGACACCGGTCATCGCCCGTAGCTCACGACTCAGCACTTCCACGAGGGGTCGTGGTTGCTCCTCGAGACGATGGCGGGTGCCCGTGCGGCGAAGGAACTCCCGCGCATAGTCCGGCGCGGGTACGAAGGATCGCCTGAAGGTCTTGGGCAACGACCGGATCAGCGCAGTGACCAGGTCCTCCCGCAGACCTGGAACCTGCCAGTCGAATCCGGCCGGCTCCACCTGATTGAGCACCGGCAGCGGAATGTGCACCGTCACGCCGTCCGCCGCGCTTCCAGGCTCGAACTGGTACGACAGGCGCAGCCGAAGGTCGCCGTACTCCCAATGGTCCGGATAGTCGTCCGCGCTGACGTCCTCGGCCTTCTCGGTCACGAGCATCTCGTGGGAGAAGTCCAGAAGGTGCGGGTTCTCCCGACTGACCTTGCGCCACCAGCTGTCGAAATGGGCACCCGACACAACCTCGGGACCGATCCGGCGGTCGTAGAACTCGAAGAGTGTCTCGTCGTCCACCACGATGTCGCGCCGCCGGGCCCGGCGTTCCAGGTCTTCGGCGTACTCGAGCAACTTGCGGTTCTTGTGGAAGAACTCGTGATGGGTGTCCCAGTCGCCCTCGACCAACGCATGCCGGATGAAGAGCTCGCGGGAAACGACCGGATCGATCCGGCCGTAGTTCACTCGCCGATTGGCGACAAGGGGTACGCCGTAGAGTGTCACCCGTTCGTACGCGAGAACTGCGTTCTGCTTCCTCGACCAGTGCGGCTCGCTGTAGCTTCGCAGGACGAGGTGCTGGGCCAGCGACTCGACCCACTCCGGCTCGATCTTCGCCACCTCCCGCGCCCAGAGCCGCGAGGTCTCGACGAGCTCGGCCGCCATGATCCAGTCCGGCGGCTTCTTGAACAACGCCGATCCGGGGAAGATGGCGAATCGCGCACCGCGCGCTCCGCGGTACTCGTTCGACTGCCGGCGAGTCGGGCGACGTCGGCGGTCGGCCTGGTTGCCCTTCGTCCCGGGCACCACCCCGGGGTCCTTCATCCCGATGTGTGCCAGCAATCCGGCGAGGAGCGACCTGTGGATCCGGTCCGGATCGGCAGGCACGGTGTTCAGTGGGAGCTGCAGCGACTCGGCGATCTGGCGCAGCTGGCTCTCGATGTCCTGCCACTCACGCACACGCAGGTAGTTGAGGAACTCCGCCTTGCAGAGCTTGCGGAACTGGTTCGACGACAGTGCCTGCTGTTGCTCGGTGAGGTAGTTCCACAGGTTGAGGTAGGTGAGGAAGTCCGAATCCTCGGCGACGAACCGCGCATGGGCTTGCGCGGCCGCCTGCTCCTTGTCCGCTGGTCGTTCCCGAGGGTCCTGGATCGACAGGGCGGCGGCGATGACGAGGACCTCGCGAAGGCAGCCGTTCTCGGCCGCCTCCAGCACCATCCGCCCGAACCGCGGGTCGATGGGCAGCTGCGCGAGCTTCCGGCCGAGCGGGGTCAGACGTGGCTGCCCAGGCTTTCGTCCTCGGCTCCTCCTGCTGCGCGGCGTCCGAGTCTCGGGCTTGGTGTCGAGCGCACCCAGCTCCTCGAGAAGCTGGATCCCGGCCTTGATGTTGCGATGATCCGGACGGTCCAGGAACGGGAACTCGGCGATGTCTCCCAACTCCGCTGCCGTCATGGCGAGGATGACCGACGCGAGGTTCGTCCGGAGGATCTCCGGCTCGGTGAACTTCGGTCGCGACAGGTAGTCGGCCTCGGAGTACAGCCGGATGCAGATGCCGTCGGACGTACGACCACAGCGACCGGCACGCTGGTTGGCCGAGGCCTGGGAGATCGGTTCGATCGGCAGGCGCTGGACCTTGAGTCGGTTGCTGTACCGCGAGGTCCGGGCAGTGCCCGGGTCGATGACGTACTTGATGCCGGGGACGGTGAGCGACGTCTCCGCGACGTTCGTCGCCAAAACGATGCGCCGGCCACGGTGCGGCTGGAAGACCCTCTGCTGCTCCGCCGACGCGAGCCGCGCGTACAACGGCAGGATCTCGGTGTCCCGGAGCTTCATCCTCGCCAGGGCGTCGGCGGTGTCACGGATCTCGCGTTCTCCGCTCAAGAACACCAGGATGTCGCCGGGCGGCTCGGCCTGCAGCTCGGTGACCGCGTCGCAGATGGCCTGGATCTGGTCGCGGTCCCGATCGTCGGCGTCGTCGACGATGGGCCGGTAGCGCACCTCGACGGGGTACGTACGACCGGAGACCTCGATCACGGGTGCGTTGTCGAAGTGACGGGAGAACCGCTCCGGGTCGATCGTCGCGGACGTGATGATGACCTTGAGGTCTGGACGTCGCGGCAGGAGCTGCTTGACGTACCCCAGGATGAAGTCGATGTTGAGGCTGCGTTCGTGGGCCTCGTCGATGATGAGCGTGTCGTACTGGCGAAGTGCCCGGTCGTCGTGGATCTCGGCGAGCACGATGCCGTCGGTCATGACCTTGATGAACGTCTGGTCGCTCACCCGGTCGGTGAACCGCACCTTCCATCCGACGGCCTGGCCGACCGGTGTCTGCAGCTCGGCGGCGATCCGTTCGGCGACCGTGCGTGCGGCGATCCGCCTCGGCTGGGTGTGGCCGATCATGCCGCGAATCCCGCGGCCGAGCTCGAGGCAGATCTTGGGGAGCTGCGTGGTCTTGCCGGATCCTGTCTCACCGGCGACGATCACGACCTGGTTGTCGGATATGGCCGCCTTGATCTCGTCCAGCTTGGCGACGATTGGCAGATCCGTGGGGTACGTCACGCGCGGCACGCGTGCCTCACGGTCGGCGACACGGCGTGCCGCTTTCTCGATGTCGGAGTGGATCGCGCGTTCGGCGGCTTCGCGGGCGTCCCTGGACCGGATCTTCGCAAGTCCCGCCATCCGGCGCCGGAGCCGGTGCTCGTCGCGCAGCATGAGGTGGCCGAGCTGAGACATATCCGCTCAAGCATAGGCAGGGCGCCACGGCAGCTCATCTGGAATTCGCCGGCCCTCGCCGGCTGTGCTGGCCTGGCAGATTCCCACCTTTCCGGGCATGCAGGCCGCTGTCGGGTGACGAAGGCCCACGTTACGTGGTCATTGTGAGCTGGTCTGGAGCCAGTGGATCCAGCGGCTCAGCAGGTACTCGGCCCCGACGTTCGCCTGGATGCCGCGCGGCTGGTCGCCGAGGCCGCCCTCGAAGCGCAGGCTCGAGACGATGAGCGTGCCGGACTCCCAGCCCAGCTGCATGGCGTACTCGTGCACGTCGGCAGTGCGCGCATCGACGCGGCGAAGGATCGGCCGCATCGTGGGGCGCGGGCCATCCGGCGCCCAGTCCGCCCAGCTCAGGGCGAGGTCGGTGGCGCAACCAGCGAACTGCAGGTCGGTCCATCCGTCATGGGGGAAGTCACCCCACGCCGGATGCGGCTCGAGGACCTTCACAGCCTCCCGCCAGAACGGCAACGGGTGCACAGGAACGGGACAGTCGCTCGCCTGGTCGGCGAGGAGGAGCGCCCGGCCACCGGCTCGTACGTGCGCGGCGACATCCGGGGTCCACCGGGTCCCCACGACCACGACGTCACGGTCCCAGTCGCTCGTCCGCACCATGTGGTCCGGCAGATCTGCCAGCCGTTGCGAAGGGTCCCACACGGCGAACGGCGCGACGTCCGCCCACGCCGACCGCGGAAAGAACCACAGCCGCCACGAGTTGGTGGCGCGCTCCTTGCCGACCCGCGCACACACGCGCAGCACCGCCGAGCGTGGCACCGTCACGTCCGGCGCCCGGAACTCCGCTGCGCAGACCTCACGCACCGCGCCCGGACCGACCGGTGATCCAGGCCCGTACGTGCCGGAGGCAAAGGGATCCTCGCCGGCGAAACCCACGGTCCACTCGATCGAGACCGGCGCCTCCTCCCGGCCGTAGTGCGAGAGCACGACATGAGGTCGTACGACGTCACCGGCCCGGTAACACCAGGGATCGAGGTACGCGGGGCGGTCACCACCCGCCATCCAGATGCGCCGGCGATCCCACCCCACACCAAGCACCAGATCGGAGTTGAACGCCGCGAACGCCGCGTCGTCGAACTTGGCCTCGTCGGCGTCGTCCCACATCCCGGCCGTGCTGATCGGGGTGTCTCGCTCACCGGTCACCACGTAGCCGGACGTGTCGCGCCGCATGCGTACCGCCTCGATGGTCACCTTCCGATGCAGCAGAGACTGCTGGTACGAGATCCGCTCCAGCTCGGCGGTACGGTCCCAGAACCCGTTGGCACGAAGCCGTTCCTCGTGCCACGGCACGTCGAACTGCCAGCGCGCTCCTTGCGGGTTCGTAGCCGGATCACGGCTGAGCCACCACGGTGGGCCGCCCGACTCGGTGAGCCGCCGGACGTCGCGGAAGGTGTCCGAGTCGCAGAACTCGCCGAAGAGCCACGGCTTCGGCTCCCGCCAGGCAGGAGCGAAGTGGTCGAGGATCGCGCTCACGTGGTGCAGTTCTGCGTACGGATGGTGGTCGTAGAAGTCTGCGTACGAACGGCCGATGCCGCCGTACGCTTCCCCCGAGCCGCTGTTGTCGCAGACCAACGCGTCCCGGACCAGCTCCTTCACCGACGCGTAGAGCGGCCCCAGGATGTCGTCGCCGACTGCGGCGTCCAGCTCGCAGCCCAGCGTGTAGAGGATGACCGACGGGTGCCGACGTGCGGCACGGACGAGACGCGGCACCTCGAAGGCCAGCTGCTTGCGGAAATGCTCTGTCGGCTGGGGACGCCAGAGGGGCAACTCGACCCAGAGCAGCATGCCCAGCTCGTCGGCGATCTCGAAGTAGTACTCAGGTGGGAACCACAGACACAGCTTGACGCCGTTGAACCCCATCCGGCGCAGTCGCTCGAAGTCGTTGCGGACGGTCTCGGGATCCGGCGCGGGATGGAGCCGGTCGGGATACCAGCCCCACGAGAGCACCATACGAGGAAAGATCGGACGCCCGTTCAGTGTCATCTGACCGTCGACCGCCGCCACCTCGCGGAGCCCGACTCGCAACGTCCATTGGTCATTGACCGGCCGTGTGACGTCATCGGTGTCGCGGTGTGCGACGTGAACCGTGTAGAGGTACGGGTCGTCGGGTGACCAGGCTCGTGGTCGCGGAATCGTGCAGGCAAGCTCTGCCTGCCGCTCGACCCACGCCGAGGTCGTGGCGATCACCTCACCGTCCGGTTCGGAGACCGTCATCGTGACGAAGCCGGGATGCGAAGCGGTCGCGTTCAGCCGTACGGTGCCGTCGGGCGTCCCCCACGCCGTGACGTCCTCCAACGTCGTATGCCCGGTGACGACGACGTCCACCGGCTGCCAGATGCCCCCGTGGCTGTGGCCCCAGACGTACGGCAGGAAGCCCGCCAGCGTCTCCGGCGTGGGATACCTGCCGGCGACGGGCGCAGAACTCGGCCCTTCCGAGAGGCTCGCCGGCTTCTCCACGCGGACGAGCAGCTCGTGCTCGTCCGATGGGGACGTGGTCGTGGTCTGTCGATCGACACCCGCGCGAAGCGCCGACGTGATCTCCACGTCGAACGCATCCCACATGCCGACGTGTCGCCCGACCTCCTGACCGTCGACGAACACCTCGCAGGCGTAGCTCACCGCACCGAAGCGCAGCCACGTCCGCTCACTGTGCTCTGTCGACTCACTGCCATGTCCATCGGCGGTGCTGTCTTGCCGATCCGGGACTCGGAACGTCGTGCGGTACTCGAAAGGTCCGGCGGCCAGTTTCGGAAGGCCGGCGTCCTCCCAACAGCCCGGAACCTGCACGGGCCTGCCGTCGACGGTCCACGGCCCGGCCACCCGCGAGCGACGGATGCCACTTCCCACCACGTCGAGCACGCCTCCTCGAGACCGTGGATGATCTGTGGGGATTGGTGAATGGTGCCGATCTCGCTTGCGATTCCCCTCGTCGGTGAGGACGGCCCGACCATATGTACCACACGATCCACAACCCGGGCTCGGACGTTCCGTTGGCTGGATGGCCTCCCCGGCCGTGGTCGTACCCAGCAAGATTTCCTTGCATCGTGCGTGAGAGAGTGTCGTACGGCGGAGGGGAGGACAGGTGACCGCGTTCAATCAGGAAGTCGTCGGTGACAAGGCCACTGGCGTAGGGCCAACTCGTCACACACCGATCGTCGACACAACCCGCAGTCCTCATGCCCGGCTCCGGCCGGTCGGTGTCAGCGCAGTCCGGATTCGTGACGACTTCTGGTCTGCTCGGTTGGAACGTAACCGTACGGTGACGCTTCCAGCACAGCACGCACAGTGCGAGACGACTGGCGCCTTCGAGAACTTCCGCCGTGCCGCAGAGTCGCGCAGTGACGAGCCGTTCCACGGCCGCTACTACTCCGACTCCGACGTCTACAAGTGGACCGAAGCGGCCTCCTGGACCCTGGGCAGCGCTCGTGATCCGCAGCTGGAAAAGCAGATCGCCGATCTGGTCGCACTGTTCGCGGCCGCTCAGGACCGGGATGGCTACCTCAACACGTACTTCTCGGTCGATCGTGTCGGCGAGCGGTGGACCGATCTCCCCGTCCTCCACGAGATGTACTGCCTCGGTCATCTCACCCAGGCCGCGATCGCCCACTACCGGGTCACGGGTGAACCGTCCCTCCTCGACGTCGCGATCCGAGCGTGCGAGCACGTCTACGCGCGGTTTACTCCCGACCGCGTGCCCGGCGCGTGCGGCCATCCCTGCCTGGAGATGGCGTTGGTCGAGCTCTACCGGACGACGCAGGAGCCGAAGTGGCTGCGACTCGCGCAGTGGCAGCTCGACTCGCGTGGGCGCGGCGTCCTGGGCGGCAACGAGTACCTCCTCGACCACGCACCGCTACGACAGCAGGAGTTCGTGACCGGTCACGCGGTGCGCGCCCTCTACCTCTATGCAGCGGCAGCGGACGTCGTCCTCGAAACCGACGATCCGGAACTGCGTAGCGTGGTCGATCGACTGTGGTCGGATCTCACCCGACACAAGATGGCGGTCACCGGCGGGGTCGGTGCGCGGTGGGACGGGGAGTCCTTCGGCGACGCGTACGAGCTTCCGGACCGCTCGTACAACGAGACCTGCGCCGGCATCGCGCTCATCTTCTTCGCCTGGCGCATGCTGCTCCTCACCGGCGAGGCGGAATTCCGTGAGTGTCTGGAGAACGCGCTCTACAACGCGGTCCTGCCCGGTCTCTCGCTCTCCGGCACGGAGTTCTTCTACCAGAACCCGCTTGCCGACTCCGGTCGGCACCGGCGGCGGCCGTGGTTCGACTGCGCGTGCTGTCCGCCGAACATCGCGCGCCTGCTGGCATCGCTTCCGGGTTACCTCTACACGACGTCGGAGCGCGGCATCTGGGTCCAGCTCTACGTCGGAAACCAGGCAGAGATCGAGATTCCCGACGGTGGCGTGATCGGGATCGAGCTCGCGACCGAGCTTCCCTGGAACGGCCGGGTCGAGCTTCGCGTGACGCCGGCGGAGCCGCGCGAGTTCTCCCTCTTCCTGCCGGTTCCGGTGCGAGCCGAGCTCGCGGGCGTGACCGTACAAGGCGAGCCGATCGACCATGCGGCGACCGTCACCAGCAGCGGGTATCTCGAGATCCGCCGGATGTGGCAGCCGGGCGACGTCGTGGAGCTGAGCTTCGACCTGCCTGTGCGGTACGTCTCGGCACATCCCCGCGTCGCTTCACTTCATCGCCGGGTCGCGCTCACCAGAGGTCCCCTGGTCTACTGCGTCGAGCAGGTCGATCACGACGTACCCGTGGAAGATCTTTGGGTGTCCGGTCGTGAAGACTGGCGGGAACGCTTTGACACCTCGTTGCTCACCGGCGTGATGACGCTCAGCACGCAAGCCCACGCCATCGAGCCGGACGCCGGCCCGCTCTATCGAGCGTTCGATCCTCGACGGTCGCCGACAACCCGACCTGCGACGATCACGGCTGTCCCCTACTACGCGTGGGCCAATCGGGAGCCGGGTGCGATGCGGGTGTTCGTACCGCTGCTCGAGGAGTGACGGACCGGGCGGTCCTCTGCTCCTGGCGTCAGCTGGAGCTCAGAAGCTTGGGGAGTTGACGCATGTCGGAGAAGAGCACGGTCCCTGGACCGTCCAGCCGCTCCGCGGGCGTGACGCCGCCGGTGTAGCCGAACGCGGCCATTCCGGCCGCGCGTGCCGCCTCCACGCCGTACTGGCTGTCTTCCACGACTGCGCAGGCTGAGGGATCCACGCCCATCCGAGCTGCCGCGTGGAGGAAGAGATCCGGTGCCGGCTTTCCGTGCGCCACTTCGGTCGCGCTGAAGATCCTGCCTTCGAAGCGTTCGTACAGGCCCGTGATGCCGAGCGTGAAGCGCATCTTCTCGTGGCTGCCGCTCGAGGCGACGCACGTGGTCGTGTCGATCTGGTCGAGTGCCTCGACCACGCCATCCACTGGGCGGAGCTCTGCCTCGAGCAGCTCGCGGTAGAGCCGGTTGTACTTCTCCTCCACCTCGGGAGGAACCTGTCTTCCGACGTGCACGGCGAGATCGGCCAGCATGAACTCCGCGGTCCGGCCGACGTATCGGCGGGCGATCTCGTCCTCGGACAGCGGCCATCCCATCTCCGCGAAGAGCATCGCGTCGATGCGGATCGCGATCGGCTCGCTGTCGACGAGGACGCCGTCGCAGTCGAAGATGACCAGCTCGTACGCAATCGATCCCACGCCCTGGAGCTTAGGTGTCATCCCGTACGGCTCGGGCAACGGGTTCCGCCCGGCTGTCGTACGGCTCGGGCAACGGGTTCCGCCCGGCGGCTGGCGTACGATCACCAAGCCCGCTTCACCTGCCGCGGCGTTCTCCACCTTTCCGATCCATGTATCCCCCGGAAAGAGGCAAAGACCCCAGGTAACGTGGTCATTGTCGAGCCCGACGTAACCGTGGTCATTGTCGAGCCCACGGTCAGCGGAAGGCGTCGAGGCCGGTGAGGGCTTGGCCGAGGACGAGTGTGTGGACCTCGCTGGTCCCCTCGTACGTCACGACCGACTCCAGGTTGCTGGCGTGCCGCATGACCGGGTAGTCCAGGGTGACTCCGCTGGCGCCGAGAATCGTCCGAGCGGTACGGCAGATGTCCAACGCGACGCGTGTGTTGTTGAGCTTGCCGAAGCTCACCTGGGCCGGCTGCAGCAGCCCTCGTTCCTTCAACCGGCCCAGATGGACCGCGAGCAGAATGCCCTTCTCCAGTTCGACAAGCATGTCGGCGAGCTTGCCCTGGGTGAGCTGGAAGCCGGCGATGGCGCGCCCGAACTGCTGCCGCGTCATCGCGTAGCTGCGTGCGCAGGCGAACGCATCGCGCGCCGCACCCATCGCACCGAAGACGATCCCGAACCGTGCCTCGTTGAGGCATGCCAGCGCCGACCGAAGGCCACGACTTCCCGGCAGCAGCGCGTCCTGCGGGACGCGTACGCCATCGAAGACCAGCTCGGAGGTGATCGACACGCGCATCGACATCTTGCGTGGGACGTCGTTGATCGTGAGGCCCGCAGAATCCGCGGGTACGACGAAACCGCGGATTCCCTCGTCGGTGCGGGCCCACACCACGGCGATGTCGGCGATCCCGCCGTTCGTGATCCACATCTTGGTCCCGTCGAGGACCCAGTCGCTGCCGGATCGGCGAGCGACCGTCCGCATGCTCGCCGGATCGCTTCCGACGTCCGGCTCGGTGAGCCCGAAGCACCCGATCACCTCACCGCTCGCCATGCCCGGAAGCCAGCGACTCTTCTGCTCCTCGGAGCCGAACGTGTGGATCGCCATCATGGCGAGCGAGCCCTGGACCGACGCCATGCTGCGAAGACCGGAGTCGACAGCCTCGAGCTCGAGCATGGCGAGGCCGTAACTCACCGGGCCGGCACCGGCACACCCGTAGCCCGAGAGCTGCATGCCCAGCAGGCCGATCCCTGCCAGGCCACGAAGGACGTCACGTGCCTCACTTCGGGAGATCTCCTGGTCGAACCACCTGGCCACGTTCGGGCGCAGGTGCTCGTCGCCGTACCGGCGTACGAGATCGCGACTCGCCCGCTCCTCCTCGGTGAGAAACGCATCGATGCCGAGAAAGTCGACCAGGTCGTCCACGGCGATGACCTCGCTCTCCGCTTCGTCTCCCGCTGCCGATCGGGCACAGCTGGGCGTACGAATGCTCATCCTTGCACCCACGTGTCGTGACAGCCACGCTTTGTGCTCCGGCCGGCTTTGTCCTAGTCTGTCCGGACGGCATGAGCCGGGCAGCGTTCACGGGGACGAATCGATCAGCTATGTGCTCGAGGTGGGTCCCATGGGAATCGGCGCCAGTCTCGCTCTGATCGCCATCGGCGCCATCTTGGTGTTTGCGCTCGAGCTCCCGCTTCGGGAGGTCGACTTCATCGGCATCGACATCGAGACGGTCGGATGGATTCTCATGATCGCGGGTGCCGTCGGTTTGGTCGTCACGCTCGTACTCTTCGCCCCGCGACCTGACCGGAGCGTGGTCACCCGCCGACCCGAGGCGCGACGCCCGCTCGCAGCCGACGAGCCGTACGAACCGGCTCCGCCACCGGACGACCCGCCGCCCCCACCGCCCAGGGGCCGCGGCCAGGGATACGGCCCACCCGCAGGACCGCCTGCGTACGCCGGGCCCTCACGGGGTCCTTACTCCGGCCCGCCGAACGAGGAGCTGGTCGAGTACTTCGCCGGCGTCGACGCCGACGGCCGCGAGCGGTGGGTGGTCGGTCGGGTGGAACGCCGGGAACGCCGCGCGGACGGTGAGTGGATGTATCTCCGTCCGGCCCAGCCGGGTCACCCTCACCCCGATCCGCGCTGGGTCTCCGCCGAGCAGACCCGCGTGCTCCCGCCGTACCGGGGCGGCCCACCACACGCCTAGAAGCTTTCACCCGTTCACCAGGTGACCGGCAGCTCGGCCAGCCCGCCAGTCAGCAGGTGGCTGCGCGGCCGAAGGTGTTCCGGACTCGTCGCGAGCCGCAGCCTCGGCAGCCGCTGGAAGAGCCGACCGAACAGCACCTGCAGCTCCAGTCGCGCCAGAGGCGCCCCGATGCAGTAGAAGCGTCCGTGGCCGAACGTCAGATGCGGGTTCTCCCGCCGGGAGATGTCGAACTCACATGGCTCGGGAAAGCGTCGCGGGTCGAGGTTGGCGTCCTGCAAGTCGAGCAGCACCAAGTCCCCGGCCTTGATGCGGACACCACACACCTCGATGTCCGCGTTGGCGTAGCGCGGAAGGCCGATGGCAGCGTTCGTGTCGTACGCCGATACCGGAAAGCGCATCCGGAGGATCTCCTCGACGGCACCTGCGACAAGACCCGGGTCATCCTGCAGGGTGCGGCGTTGGGCACCGTTGGTCACGAGCAGCAGCACGCCTTTGTCGATCGCGGCGACCGTCGTCTCATGACCGGCGAACAGCAGTCCGGCAGCCAACATGGCCGCCTCGTCCAGGGTGTAGACCGGTTTCCCCGCAACCTCGGCGTGGACGATGTCGGAGATGACGTCCTCGCCCGGTTGGGCACGCTTCTGCTCGACGAGCTTTCGCATGTACGTCCACAGCGCAGCCAGTCCGGCCATGGACCGACTCTCGTCGTTCATGTCGGCGGCGTCGTCGGACCACCGACGGAAGTCTTCCCGGTCCTCGACCGGGACACCGAGGAGCTCGCAGATGACATAGGCGGGCAGCGGGAACGACACGTGTGCGTGGAAGTCGACCGGAGGCGTCTGCTGGCACATCTCGTCCAGCAGCATCTCGACGATCGTCTCGACCCGAGGCCGGAGAGCGGCCAGCCGGCGGGCTGAGAACGACGGGGTGAGTAGCCGCCGCATCCGCTGATGATCCTCGCGTTCGGTCGGAGTGGACGGCGTAGGGCGACCGAAGATCACCGACTCGGAGTAGCGGGACGCCTTGTCTGGTTCAGGATGCGACCTCCCCAAGCGCGGATCGGCGAGCAACTGCTTCACGAGGTCGTAACCACGGACCTGCCAGGCCGGATCACCGGCGTGGGTCGTCACGGCGCGAACGCTGCCTGTCGTCGTGGTCATCATGCGGTTCCCTTCCAGATCGCCACGCCGTCGACGTGTGGAGACGTGGGCAGCTGAACGCGAGAGTCGGGAAAGACGAAGTGATGCAGACGGTCGATCGTGAAGCCGCTCCGGACGATGGCGGCTACGGTGTCACGGCCTGCGTGACAGCCACCGAAGACCAGCGGCCAGAAGGTCGCGTCGACCACTCGCTGGATCTGGCGAAGGGCCGCGCCCTCGGCGCGAACATGCTCCAGGAAGTGGAGCGTGCCACCGGGGCGAAGCACGCGTCCGATCTCTGCGAGAGCCCGGCTTTGGTCGGCGACCGAACACAGGGTCAGTGAGACCACGACCGCGTCGTACTCGTCGTCCGCGGCAGGAAGGTGCTCGGCGGTTCCGGCGACGACGGTGATCGGGACCGGCGCCTGCGCCGCCGCGCGGCGAGCCGACGTCCGCAGGTGTGGTTCGGGCTCGACCGCACGGACGCTCGTGACCATGGCCGGATAGTGCGAGAAGTTCAGGCCGTTCCCCGCTCCGATCTCCAGCACCCGACCGGCGACGTCGCCTAGGAATCGGCGGCGATGATCAGCCATCCCGCCCTGCTCCATCGCCCGACTCGCGACGGCATAGAGCCTGGCGAAGATCGGGTGCCGGATCTCCTGCTCATGTCTACTCACAAAAGTACACACTAACGTAAACAAGAGGCAGTTGTATACTCTAGCGTCAACAATCGTGCGCGACCAGGCGCATGGAAAGAGTCGGTAGCCGGTGACTGTGGGAGAACGTCCAGATGGCGCCCGCGGGCGACCCGCCGCGGCGACGGGACGCCGGCTACGGCGCGAAGAACGTCGCGAGCAGATCCTCGCCGCGGCTACTCACGCCTTCGCCCATGGCGGCTTCGCGGGCACCAGCCTGGACGATGTAGCCGCCGAAGCTGGGGTCAGCCGCGTCATCCTCTACCGCCATTTCGACTCCAAGGCGGACCTCTACCGCGCAGTGCTCGATCGGATGTGTGATCGGCTGATCGAGGCGGTAGGCGACGGGGAGTTCACGGACGCGAGCATCAACGCGTTGCTTTCCGCCGCACGGGCCGATCCTGCGGGGTTTCGGCTTCTCTTCCACCATGCCGCCAGGGAACCCGAGTTCCGTGACTGGATGGACCGGTTCCACGACCAGGCCGTGCGCCTCGCCCATCGTCAACTGGCCGAGATGATTCCCGACCGCCGCTGGGCGAAGTGGGCGGCACAGCTCGCACCGACGCTTGCCGTCGACGCCATCATCGCCTGGCTGGACGCGGACGAGCCCGATCCCGAGGATGCCGCCAGTCGGATCCGCGAGGTGATCGGCGGTCTGATTCGTGCCGCCGCTCACGGCTGAGATCCTGACGCTTGACTCGCAGGAACGCGGTACGTGAGTGCTCTCGTACGCCACGGTCAGCTCGGCCGGGAACGCATCATGATCCTGACATTGTTGTCGCCGTGCCGCTTTTCCTCACGGAAGCCGAGCCGTTCGTAGAGGGACCGGGCACGTGTGTTGACATCAAGCACGTCGAGGACGACATCTCGTCCGCGCGCGTGCGCCCGTGCCTGCACCGCGGCGATGAGATCCGTGCCGATTCCGCGTCCCTGATGGTCTGGATGGATCTCGATCCGCGCGAGATAGACCTCCTCGGGCCGCTCCTCGACGCGGAGCATGCCGACGTCGACACCGTCGACCACGACGATCTGCCAGCCATCTTCAGCGAAGGCACGGTCGTGAAACCTCCGTTGGACTGTGTCATCCCAGCCCCAGATCGCGTCGATGTACTCACCCATCGCCGCCTTGTGCAGCTGGAAACAGAACTCGCTGTCGTCAGCCGTCGCGGGCCGCAACGTGACCGTCGGCATGAGTCCGAGCATACGCACACCATGACCCGCCAGCCGGTTCCGTCATAATGGCCAGAATGACCACCTGGACAGCGCCGGAGACGACCCGTCCCACTGGCTCGTTCACCGCCGATGAATTCACCATGCTGCGGAGCGATCTCGCCTGGCACCGCGCGACGCTGCTGCACAAGTGCGCCGGACTGACTGGCGAGCAGCTCGCGCAGCGCACAGTTCCCCCGTCCAATCTCTCCCTGCTCGGGCTCATCCGGCACATGGCCAAGGTCGAGCGCATCTGGTTCCGTGAGAAGTTCGCTGGCCAGCAGCTACCGCCGATGTACGACGTGGCAAAGGGCAAGGACGCCGACTTCGAAGACCTCGACCCGACCCGGGCGGAGGAAGACTATGCGCGCCTGCTCGAGGAGATGCGTCAGGCCGACGAGATCGCGTCCAATGCCAGGCTCGACGACACGTTCCTGCTGAACGGTGAGAAGGCGTCGCTGCGGTTCATCTACCTGCACCTCATCGGTGAGTACGCCCGTCACAACGGTCACGCAGACCTGATTCGCGAACGACTCGACGGCACCACGGGCGGCTGATCCGCTCGCCGCCTCGACCTTTCGTCGCTCTCGACAACTGCTATCCGCTCATTCGCCGAACAGCTCGTGCAGCACCCTGCCCGACGCGTCCTTCGGTGTACGGATGCCGAGCAGAGCGCAGATCGTCGGTGCGACGTCAACCAGATGCGCATCGGCTAGGGCACCCGGACAAATTCCTGGACCCGAGACGATCAAGGCGACGTCCTTCTCAGCAGTGCCGCCATGGCCTCCCCCGGCCGGGCGGCCGGTGTCAGGGCTCAGGTGGTACGGCGGAACGGCCTCGACGACGACGTCACCGATCCGATCCGTCGCATAGAGACCCTTCAGCGTGTCGCGCTCGTGCACGACGACCCGGCGTCCTAACCGGCGAGCCGCCGCTGCGACTTCTCGGCTTGCATCCTGCGCGCGCCCGCGCAACGTGAGGTCGGCGTTGCGCGACGTCGCCACCACCACGATGTCGGCGTCAGTGGTAGGACTGCTCCACTCACGTACCACCTCCCACGAGAAGCCGGTGCGGTCGAGCTCACGGATCAGGTCAGGCAGGATGGGCTCGGCGATGCGGGCCATACCGTGGTCGCTCACCACGACGAGCACGGTGTCATCGGATACACCCGCCGCATCACACGCCTGCACGAGTCGTCGGATCTGCTGGTCGAGCCGCGTCACGAGGGTTGGCATGTTCACGCTGTCTGGACCTTCGCGATGGCCGAGGTCGTCGACGTCCTTCAGGTAGATCGCCAGCAGGTGAGGTCGACGCCGCTGCAGCAGATCGATCGCTACGTCGATGCGCTCAACGCAGTCAGCGCCGGTCGTGACCAGGAGATGGTCCGGATCGTCAGGCGAGATCCCGTACTGGCACAGGCTGTTGTAGTCGACCCCAATGACCGTGCGGCCCTCGCACGCCATCACCTGCGCCACAGTCTCAGCAGCGAGCGGCGTTGCATTCGGGTTCTCGTACGGACGCTCCTGGCCGATCGCGAGATGCCGTTCCGGGTCGTAGTAGTAGGCCTGGTTGCCGTGAACGTCAGGCCAGGCGCCCGTGATGAGCGTGCTGCGGGCAGGGGTCGAGAAGGACTTGAACACCCCACAGGCGATGCCGAATGCGCCCTGCTCGATCAGCCCGTCGAGCGTCGGAGTCTCGGCAAGGTCGAGGTAGCTCGGGTCGAAGGCGTCGATGTCGACGAGCACCACGTGCTCAGCAATGGCACTGCTCACCAGTCATCGCCCTTTGCAGTCGACCACACGCATGGTTTGCATGCGTACGAACGAATCACCTGTGCGGCAGTACACCGCACGCACGCCTGCCACCACAATCTCCGCTTCGGTATAGGCCGATAGCCCACGTCCTGATCGCTCGGCTCAGGCCAGCAGGCGCGTTCGTTCCCTTGCTACGTCAGGGCCACGAGACCGGATACCGCAGACCAGAGCAACACACAGCCACCCACGACCACCGCACCCGCACCGAGCAGCGGCGCGAGCTGGTGAACTTTCCGCCAGCTGGGGCGTGACGAGTGGGCGAATCGGGTCCGGCCGGCAATCGTCAGGCTTCCCACGACCAGCACCACAGCCGCAAGGCCCAACCCGAACATCGCGACCATCGCGAGCGCCAGTCCGGTCCGGCCCGAGAGGAGCCCACTGACCAGGACCAGAAATGCCGACGGGGATGGCAGAAGTCCACCAGCCGCCGCAGCGGCGCACACCTCGAGCCATGACCTGCCGGTCACGTGCCGATGCGCGTGACCGGATCCGCTTTCCCGCCATCGGCGGCGCAACAGGATGGTGCCGAGCACGACGACGCACAACGCCATCGCGGCCTGGATCCAGCGCGTGACGGCCTCCAGGCGTACGGACGCCACGTCGACGGTCAACCACCACAGAACCCCGAGCACCACGACCGACGCCGTGTGCATCACGGCGACGATCAGAGCCAACGCGACCGCTCGCCCGTACCGCGCCCCTTCTGAGACCAGGTAGCCGGCCGCGATGCTCTTGCCGTGCCCGGGTGCCAGTCCATGTCCTGCGCCTACAAGTGCGGACAACACCAGTGCCACCGGTGCCGCCACGGCACTGTCGAAGATCCGGAGCAACTCGGCCTCGATGCCGTTCATCGCCGACCCAGCCTCGTCCGAGCTGCCGTCCAGGCGGCTGACGCGGCGAGAGTGGCGACCGCGACCACCCCGATCGCGACGGTCGCTTTCCCGAGCGTGCCGACGATGCCGCCAGAGTCCGCAGAGACAGCGTCCGAGTCGAACGAGAAGCCGTGGACCGACTGGCGGGCGGTGTAGAGCGCGCGGTTCGGAGTGGCGTCAGGTGCGATGGCAACCGTGCGGTACGCCTCGTGCACGTCGGTCAGCATGGTGACCTCGACGTCGACGTCCGTCACCGGCTTCGGGCACCGAAACGTCACCCGCGCGCCGGTGTCGACCAGCTCGGCGAGAAAGACCCGGGAACGGCACGCTCGACCGTCCTGGCGGACGACCAGGTGCTCGGCGAAGTACTTCCTGACCGACGCCGAGCCCACGATCATCTCCGCTTCCGTGCGTCCCACCGGCTTCGGCTTGCCGTTCGGCGCCGTGTCGAACACGAGCGTGCGGCGCCCAGGCAACGCGCCCGCCGCCATGCCGAGGGCCACGATGTCGTCGGACGCCGCAGTCCAGGTGAGCGTGACAACCGCTCCGGCCGCCTGGAGGCGTACGGTCTGCGGCTCACCGAACGGGTGCGCCGAGGCCTGCGGCATGAGCGCAAGGCCGGCCAGCGACCCCGCAAGTGCCATGAACAGCCTGCGCGGCCACGCCGACCGGGCCTCGCGCATCGTGACGACGCACCCTTCGTCACTCATCGGCCAGTCGTGAACGTACGCGCCGCCGACCGGGCGACCGTACCGGCCGCATCACGTGCCTCCGCGTACCAGTGGTACGACGTCCGCGGTTTCAGGCTCTCCCAAGTGAGCGTCGCCTCGGTGTCAGCCTCCGCCGGCACGGCACCGAGGTCGTCGAGGGGCGCCGAGACTCCGATCAGGGACGTCTCCACCCGCTTGTCGTAGATGTCGTTGATGTCGATCTCGATCGTGAACTCGTCGTCGGAGTCGTCGTACCGGCTCGGCGTGAATCGGTCGTACTCCCACGCGTTGTGCTCGTCGAGCCAGGGCGAGTAGCTGTTCACCGCCATCGTCTTGGCGTCGACGTCGACCTGCAGCAGTCGCAGGAAGCCCACCGCACGCCGTCCCTCGATCATGTGTCCGGCATAGTCGGCCATCATCTCGACGACGATCCGGCCTTTCACGCCACCCACATCCCGCTTGATGTTGAGTGCCACGGCCTGGTTGTGTCCCGACAGAACCATGAAGACGTTCTCGTTCGGGAAGATGACCTCTTCCCAGTAGCGGTAGCCGATCTCGTTCCAGCGGGAGGTGTCGGGCGAGGCAAGCGAGCCGTTCGAGTTGATGTAGTTGTGGGTCGCGACGATCACGTTGTGGTCGCGATGCTTGGCGATGACCCGGTTGGCCCACTCGATCGTGTCATCCGGGGACTTGTCGGCACACCACGCCCGGGCTTCCTTCGTCGCCTGCGGCCACGAACACGGGCCGCCGAAGTAGCCGAGATACAGCATGAGGAACTTCGCGCCGTCCACCTCGATGACGTCGTAGTGGTTCAGGTTGTCGTTCCGGCGCCACGAGTCGCCCCACCACGGGGTGCGCTCGTAGCGGCTCGGCGGGAAGTACTCGTTGAAGAGATCGTTCGACCGTCCGGTGATGTTGTCGTGGTTTCCGGGCACGACACCATGCGGGTGGCCGGCGCGCTCCAGGATCTTCATCAGGTCGGAGGCGGCCTGGAACTGCTCCCGGGCGCGACCTTCGACGTCCACCTGCCGGGTCCACTTCTCGACGATGTCGCCTGTGTGGAACGTGTACGCGATGCGGCGCGCGTCCTGGTTCCGTACGAGCCACGCGTTCATCGAGGCGTAGACGTCCCGGAAC
>DATCKU010000050.1:0-40643 GCA_036564245.1 Actinopolymorphaceae bacterium | reverse complement strand
CTGATCCTGCCAGACACAAGAGGTGCGTTCAACCGCTTTCATTGGCTGCGCGTGTGTCCTCGAGGTCAACGTCTGCCCATCGCAGGTCAGTAGCTCACCCCGACGCGCGCCGGTATAGGCGGCGAGGTGGAAGAACGCATAGAGCCGGTGTCGTGACGCAACCGTGAGGAATGCACATCGAGCCACTCCGCCTTGAGGTCGTCGACGCAGAGTGGCCGGCGTCCTTGCCGCCCTAGGTGGTCTTCTCGCCGTCGCTCGCGGTGTCGGTGGTGTCGGGTTGGCCCGTCAACTGCCAAGGGGGTATACGCAGGTCTACACTCTGGTGGTCCAGCCGACCGACGCGGGTAACGGAGAGGGGAGCCTCCTGGTCTTCGCCGGCATCACCCCCAGGGCTCACTTGGTGTGGCGCGGTATCTCATCGACGAAATCTTCGAGCTGTACCGCCAGCTTCGCACTCACACCTTCTCCGTCATCGTCGGCACCGAGTACGACCCATCAACCAGCGAGCCTCGCAACGTTGAGCTGCTGACTCCCTCCTACCGCCACAAGGACGCCTGACATGTACATCACTCTCGCGACGGAGCCAGCACGATCCGACCGGCCCAACGAAGACTTCGTGGCGACCACGCTCGACACCCTGGTGGTGCTTGACGGGGTGGGCACAGCTGGTACGAAGTCCGGCTGCATCCACGGCACTCCCGGTTCGTCCAGCAGCTGGGCAGCACTCTTCTCGCGATGTTGACCGCCCAGCCCGGGGCAGATCTCGCAGAGGTGCTGGAGGAGGCAATCATCGCAGTGCGCAGCCGGCACGGTGACAGCTGCGTGGTCGACCACCCCGGCACCCCCTCCTCCACCGTGATCCTGCTTCAGGAGCACGCCGATCAGGTGCACTACCTAGTCTTGGCCGACTCCGTCCTGCTCTTGGACTCGACTGACGGGCTGCAGGTCGTCACGGACGACCGCGAAGCCGCCTTTGCCGCCCGAGTCCGCGGCGACTTGGATGCCACCACCAACGGCATGCCCGAGCGCGAGTCCGCCCTAGCCAACTTCATGACCCGCATCCAGGCCTACCGCAACCGCCCCAACGGGTTCTGGGCCGCCGCTGCCATACCCGAAGCCGCCCGACAGGCCATCACCGGCAGCGTCCCCGCCGCTTCCGTCCGCCGGGTGGCTGTGCTCACCGACGGCGCGACCCGCCTCGTCGACCGCTTCGAACTCTTGGACTGGCCTGACCTGCTCGACATCCTCGACACTGCCGGACCTGTCGAACTCATCCGACGCACGCGCGAAGCCGAAGCCAGCGACCCTCACGGCCGCCGGTGGAAGCGCGGCAAAGCCACCGACGACGCCACCGCCGCCTACTGCACCGCATTCGCCCGCACCGCTGCGTCGCTGCATTGACCTCTGAGCCAGACATCCGAGCGCCAGTGGTGATCGCTTTCGTCTCGGCTTTGGCCGAGTGCATGCTCGCGTAGATGGCCGGAGACCGACACCTTGATCGTCAGAGGTTAAGCTCACTTCTTGGTAGCGGCGGCACGCCGGGTCCACACCTCGGCCTCTTCTGGTCTACCCCGATGCCTCAGCAGGCGACCTAGCTCCCTCATCGCCCTGGTGTCGCCGGCCTCAGCCGCCTTCCGCCACCACTTCTCAGCCTCGTCCAGCTCACCCCGCTCGTGCAGCAGCGCCATCGCTGCGCTTTCGGCGGCGTCGGCTACCTTCCGATACCAGGCCTCAGCCTCATCCAGCTCACCCCGCTCGTACAGCAGCTGACCCAGGCCTATCATTGCTAGACTGTCGTCGGCCTCGGCACCCTTCCGAAACCATTCCTCAGCCTCGTCCAGCTCACCCCGCTTGCCCAGCAGCAGCAGGTAACCCAGATCCGCCATCGCCGCGGAGTTGCCGGCTTCGGCGCCTTTCCGAAACCACTCCTCAGCCTCCTCGGTCGCACCCCGCTCCCGGAGCAAGTAGCCAAGCCACCTCATGGACTCGGTGTCGCCGCTGTCTGCACCTTTCCGAAACGCCTGCTCGGCTATATCCAGGCGTTGTTCGTGTCGAGCGGCAAAACCGATGGACACGCGTACGTCTGGGCTCGCCTGCTGGATAACCAGGTTCCACTCTTCGGCAGAAACAGCGTGTGCTGGCGCATCGGCGCAGGAGCTGGCGTGTTGAACGAGCACGTCGGAGACCCGGTAGCCGTCGACGACACCGACCGAGCTTGCCTGCGGAACCAGTGGCGCGGCCTGCCCGCGCACCGGTTGGCAAGCCCACGCAACAGCGTGCTCGAACCAGTCCCGGGGTGCCGTGGCACGCTGATCGGCAGAAAGCTCGTGCTCGGCCAGAGGCTTGACAACCTTCACCGGGATCGGTTCGCTGTGGCCGCAACGACGCGCCACCACCGCAGCCGTGATCACCGCGGCACCGAACGGATCCGAAGGGTTACACCACCGGGCGATCAACTCCGGTGCGGCAGCCAGTGTCTCCGCGATCCTCGGATCGTCAAGCCGCGTCGCTTCGGCCAGCCGTGGGTCATGCTCGGCGAGCTCTCTGGCGCGTTCCTGCTCCTGGCTGGTGAAGACCGACGGCAGGTCGATGCGAAGGTCGACCATCGACAAAACGTCGCGTGCGTCGTCCCCGCCTTCCGGCAGCATCAGCCCATCGCTCGACTTCCTGACCGGCCGCATGTAGCGGTCGAAGGTCTCCGGCCAGAGAGTGCCGACAAAAATCACCGGGCGATCCCGGTTCGCCAGAAGACGCCGTACCGTGGCGGCGGTCAACCCGCCGCCACCGAGGAAGTTGTGCAGGTCGTTCAGCCAGACCACGGTGCGCGACAAGTCAGCCCCAGCAGCCACCAGCTCGTTGACCTGCGCGCCGTTGCTCGGCCGAAACAGCCACCAGTCCGGCACAACAGCACGCACCGCCTCGTACAGACACCGACTCTTGCCAGACGCAGCCTGACCCACCACAAGGGCGAAGCCACCCCTGCGCTGCCGCGCCGTCAGCCACGTACGCAGACGGGCATCGACATCACGGGGCACATACGTCGGCAACTCCACAGACAGGTCAGTGCCCACGCCATCCGGCAGCGGAATCGCCGGATGAATCCCCAACCACGCCCGATCAGACTCATCCAGATCCCGAATGCGAGGAAACCCGCCGCCACCAGTGGCCTCCTGAATCAACTCCTCACGGCGCTGAGCCTGCTCAACCCGCCGCACAGGCCGCCGAGCCCACGCCCCAACACAAGCATCCACGGCCGGCTTCACCACCGCACCCAGCGCAGTCGCCACCGCGCCAACCAACGCCACCAGCCACGCAGGCCACGAAACATTCACCGCCCGCAACACCGCCGGAGCAGCCGCCAACACACCCACGAACACCACACCCGCGGCCAACAGCCAGCCGCCAACCCAACCGACACGCAACCGCACCACAGCCCTCCCCCGAAGGCTCGACCCACAACCTGTGATCATCCCACGCTGCACTTATGGAGCGCCACCGGCGCATGAAGGCAGTCTCTTCTACCGGCCAGCTGTCTCGCACCCCAGCTGAATGTCCCGACCAAGTCGTCAGAGTCTTCTTGTCGGGGTGGGCTCGTGGAGACCGCCTCCCGACCGGACTCCCACCGACTCGTACGCGCAGCTCCAGCTTGCTGGCGATGATCTGCCACGCTGTCGACCATGAGAGAGCCATTGGTCCTCCAGTACGCAACGCCCAATGCGTGGATCCTCCATCCGCCAACTGACCCGTGGGGCGATGGCTATGTCGCGGTGATGCGAGCGGAGCTGCGTGGCCACGGCCTCCACGCCAGTACCGACGTCAAGGTTTCGCTACCGTCCGAGGACGAGGACCCAGACCTGCTCCCGTTCTTCCAAGGGCTGGCCCGCGACTGGCGAGGCTGGTCCGGTGAGCGTGCATGGCGATCGCTAGACGGAAAGCTCTGGATCCACGCCGTCCATGACGGCGCGGGCCACGTCAGTATGACGGCGACTCTGCGGGAGAGTGCGAGCGCTCCGGACGCCTGGACAGCACGTGTCACCGTGAGCGTCGAAGCTGGCGAGCAGATGAGCACACTTGTCGCAGACCTGAGATCGCTGTTCGCGCGGTAGCGCGATGCGTCTCAGTGCACAGTTGCACTGCCGTTTCATGATCTTGTTTACCGCCCTGCATCCGAGTGTCAGCGGTGATCGATCCCGCATCGCCTTGGCTGATGCATGCACGCACAGGTCCCGGCATCTCGGCCTACCCAGAGCGCAGGGGCAGCCACCGATGGGACCGAAGCCATCGATCTCCGTATCCCTGGGCGATCTCGTAGGCCGACTGCTTCAACACGAAAGACCCGGTCTCCCATGACGTTCCCGGCTATGCTCGCTGCCGTTGTACGGGGGGCGGCGCCGCGACCGGCCTGACCCATGGCGGTGCCACGAGCAGACCGAGGCGTCGAATGCGAAGACTCATCATTGTCTTGTTCGTGCTCGGCCTCATGTTCGTCGTGGTCGACCGCGTCGCCGTTGTGGCTGTCCAACGAGAGATGGCCGCTCGAGCGCAGACTGGCGCTGGTTTGAATGCGCGGCCCGACGTGGTGATCCGCGGCTTCCCCTTTCTGACCCAGGCGATTCGTGGGCGGTACGACCACATCGAGGTCTCACTCGGAGACGTGTCACGAGGCGACATCGAGCTGCGTGACGTACGGCTGGAGCTACATGACGTACGCGCACCCCTCAGCTCACTTCTCGACCAGAACCGACAGCTGCAACCGCAAGCACAGACCGTGCAGGCCTTCGCGGTCGTGCCCTACGCCGTTGTGACCCGGAGCTTGCCGCACACCGTCCTGCAGGTTCGAGACGTACGCCCACAGGGCGAGTCGCTGCAGCTCACGGGAGAGCTCACCCTGGCGGGACTGCCGACCATCCCGATTTCTGCCACCCTCGACATCTCCGCCCTGGCTGATGCCATCGCCATCAGACCGTCCCAGGTCGACGCCGGCCCGCTTCCCAGCCTTCCCGTTCACAGGGCGCTCACCATTACCGTCCCGGTTGACCTTCCGGCTGGCTTCGAACTTTCTGGCGTACGCGTAACACGAACCGGCCTTCAGATCACCGGGCACGGTCGAGACATCGTGCTGGCCCGCGTCCGGTGACAAGACCAGCAAGGAGAAAGGCCCATCAGTCCAGGGGCGCATGGGAGTGCGGAGCGTTTGCCGCCCGAACCGCGTCACGCATCACGGTGTCGCCACGTTCGTCGTATCCATCGATGACGCCCTTGACATCGGCGGCTGGGCGATTCTGGCTCATTTTGACCTTCGCCTCTATGCGAGTGATGCAGAGTTCCACCCCCACGATGGCGCGAAGCTGGCCGGCAATGAAGTCGGCAGGCGCGTCGTCGACGGACCACGGATGTGGCAGATCTGCCTCATGATGATCAGTAAGCCGACGTACCAATTGTTCCAGCCATGCCGCGTCATCGTGTACGACAAGCCTTCCGTACACATGCGCTGTGATGTAGTTCCACGTCGGTACGACGCGTCCGTGCTCTGACTTTGATGCGTACCAGGAAGGCGTCACGTACGCATCGGGACCGTGCACGATCACGAGCGACTCGCCTTCGGCCGGCTCCCGCCACTGGTCGTTGTTGCGTGCGACGTGCCCGAGCAGTGCACCGCGCTCTCCCACGCTGGGGTCGTACAGCAGCGGCAGGTACGTCGCGAGCAGCCCCCGAGGTGTTGACGTGATGAGGTCTGCGGCATGGCAGCGAGAGAGCAGCTCGTGCACCTGCGTGTCGTCGGCGGCGAAGTGACCTGGTACGTACATAGGCTAGTCATCTTTCCTGCAGTCAGAGAACTGCAGTTCGTGGTATGCCGTTTTCGCAGTGCTCCGCTGGAACACCACTTCAGAGCCTATGGGCAGTGCAAAGACGAACTGGATGTCGATCAGCGCCCGGCCGGTCGCCGCCTGCCCGATGGGCCTTGAGCCGCAGGAGGCGGAGTCAACATGTCTACCAGCGCCCGCGCGGCAGTGGACAGTTCGACATCGCGACGCTGCGCCAACAGGATCGTCCGGCTGAGCCCGGGCGCGGCAAACGACACTACCCGAAACCGCTCGTCCGCCACCGTGCGCGGAACCACGGCCAGGCCGAGGCCGGCGCGGACGAACTCGAGGGCGGCGTCCATCTCCCCGCCCTCGATGGCGAAGGTTGGGGAGAACCCGGCCTCGCGGCAGGCGGCCACGGTGGTTTCGCGCAAGTCGTAGCCGGCACGGAACATCACCAGCGGCTGCCCCTCGAGCTCGGCCACGGTGATTCGGTTTCGGCGACCGATCGGGCTGGGGGCCGATCGCGAGGCGATGACCACGAGCTCCTCGGTAAAGAGCGGCAGCGTGGCCAGTTGCGGATCATCGCCCAGACGGGTGTCGACCACCAGGGCAAAATCGAGCGCTCCCTCGGCCAGCCTTCGCTGGAGGTCACGGGAGCCACCCTCCTGGATCATCAGCTCGATACCCGGATGGTCTCGGTGGAACTTGGCCAGCACCCCGGGGAGCAGCCCCGTGCAAAGGCTTGGCGTCGCCCCGAGTCGGACCCGTCCGCGATGCAGCTGCAGCACCTCCCGGATCCGGTGACGGGCGGCGTCGGCATCGGCCAGCATTCGGCGGGCCACCGGGAGCAGGGCCTCGCCGGCGTCGGTCAGCGACACATTCCCCTAGTCCGATGGAAAAGGGGCGCACCGAGCTCCCGTTCGAGAGCACGCACTTGTTGGGACAGTGAGGCGTCGGCTACCCGCTCGCCGGCCTCCTCACCCAGATTGGTGGCGTACGCGTCGCCTACGGCCTCGGGCTGTTCGTCACCGGGGCCGCGTTCCTGGCCGCGTGGTTCGCCATTCCTGCCGCACCCGAAGGACGCACTGCACGGGTCCACGTCACCGGCGCGGTCCTGCTCGTGTGTGGACTGTTCGTCGTGCTTTTGCTGGCCAGCGAGACCGACCTGTGGACCCGACACCTGACCCTCGCCGTGATCCTTGCCGTCGGCACGATCCTCCTACTCTGCGCGTAGATTGCCTCCGAACTGCGTAGTGAGACGCCCCTGGTCGATGTTCGGGTGGTACGACACCCGGCGGTCGCAGGGCGAACCTCGCCATGTTCGTCGCCGGCGTCGGCATGTACCTCCTGCTGACGCTCATCACCCGGTACGCACAGACGCCGCAGAGCGCCGGCTATGGCTTCGGCCTGAGCATGTTCGTCGCCGGGCTGGTCCTCGTCCCGTTCTCGCTGCTGGGCTTCGTCGCCGGCAAGGTCGTCCCACGAGTACGCATTGGCGCCCCATTGCTCCTCGCCGGTAGCGCCGCCATCGTCCTCGGCGGATTCGCCCTTTTCGCGGCGGCCCGGTCGACCCTGGCCGACCTGTTCCTCGCAATGGGCGTGCTCGGCTTCGGGGTCGGCAGCTTCTCCGCCGCCATGCCCGTCGTCATCCTGGCCGTCACCCCCGCAAGCGAAACCTCCAGCGCCATGAGCTTCAACTACGTCGTCCGCACCGTCGGGTACTCCCTGGGCAGCGCCGTAGGCGGTCTCGTCCTCGCGGCTGGCACCGACACCGGCCGGCTTTTTCCCAACGAAGGCGCCTACACCATGGCAGCGTTGGTGGGCATGGCGACGATGGCGCTCGCGGCGTCGACGAGCCTTGCTCTCGCTCGTCAGCGAGCGACTGGAAGCCAACCGGCCGCCGCACCGAGCACGTACGGATCAAGCCGGTAAACCACCCGAGCTCTCCGGTGCCGCTTGACACTTTCAGCGACATCCTCAATGACGTTCGAGCAAGGACGCCGTAGACCCGAGCGACGTTCTCCCACTGAGGTGCAGGGAGAAGTGCCAGGCGAGGCGCCTCAGGCGGCATGCGTTGGCCGTCATAGGAGATTCCCGAAGATCTCGAACGCGCGTTCCCAGTGCTCGGTCTGGGGATTCTTCAGACCGGGGTCAAGGACTTTGAAGGTCCGGGCGAGGGCCAGGCTGAGGCCTCCAGCGACGAAAGGCAGCTTGGCGATCGTCGCCTCGCTTGGCGTGATGTCAGGCGGCGTGGGCGACGCCAGACGTTCGAGGAGTGGACTCACGTCGATCTCCTCGTCCAGTTTCTCGAACTCGTGCATGCCTTCCTGAAGGCCCTTGGTAATCGGCAGGTCATGGGGCTCCACGATGTCGCGTCCGTTGGCGTTCGCCACGGCTTTCCCGACCACCAGCATGTCGTAGATCTTCATGTCGACGAAGTCGCTGTAGCGCTTGAGGTCGTTCTTGTCGACATCAAGGCTCGCGGCCTTGCGGAAGAATCGTTCGAACTTCGCAATCCCCATGACCGGCACGGCGCCGCACCTCCACTCGCGCACACCTCGATGCCAGCCGACCAGAGCAGGGGGAACCAGCTTCAGGGCCACGAGTCCCTCCGCCTCCCGGCCGTTCGACTCCGCCGACGGTCACGAATGTGTCAGTGTCCGCCGCCCCGGAGAGAGCGACACTAGCCGAGAGCCGACAGACGCTACGAGGCGCGAAGGCCGGTCTCTCGTCGTGAAGGAGCACGACATGGCTGAAACGGGCTTTTCGTCGTTCAGTACGACAGTGGACAAGACCAACCGCGTGATGCGGGAGATCGAGGAGGCGTACGGATGGCCGAAGGAGCGTCGCCGCCAGTCGTACGCCGCCCTGCGAGCCGTCCTCCATGCCCTTCGTGACCGCCTCGGTATCGAGGAGGCGGCGCAACTCGGCGCCCAGCTCCCCATGCTGATCCGTGGGATCTACTACGAAGGGTGGGACCCGACGAAGGTTCCGGTGAAGATGACCAAGGAGGAATTCCTCCGAAGGGTCCAAGAGGACTTCCGCTTCCAGGTCCAAGGCGGCGCCGAACTCCTCGTGCAGCGGGTCGTGAAGGCATTGCGTCGCTACATCACCGAAGGCGAATGGCAAGACATCAAGGCCAGCATGTCGAAAGACCTCGCGTCCGTCCTGCCGTAGCACCGACCGCGACACGAGGCGATGGGAATGCCGCGCGACGGGATCGCCCCCGTCTCGGGGAAAGGGGTTCAAGCATGGCGGACGGCGAGTCGAGGGACGTCCTGCGGGAGCAGCTGCGGGAGGTGGAGGAGCGCCAGGCGGCCCTTCGCCGAGCTGCCGCCGACTTGCGACGTCAGATCGGTGAGTCCGGCGGCCTCGGTGACGCTGCCGAAGCGGCGGAGATCCTCCGAGAGGCGGAGGAGCAGGAGGCCCTTGCTGCGAGTCTCGAGGCACGACGGCGTGACCTACTGAGCAAGTTGGAGGAATGAGGACGCCGGAGCGCTCTCGCGTCGGCTCTCCCCTCGTCAAGGGATCAGGGCGACATCGACGGCGGCGCCGACGATGTCGACCCCGCCGAGCCGGCGCTGGTCAGGAAGACACGCGTCACCCACCTCGCGACGTCACCACTTGTAGTCGAGGAACTTGCCGTCGAAGGTGACGACGACCCGGTCCCCCTCGGGGTCCGGCCGTCGGGAGAGATCTACGCGGAAGTTGATGGCACTCATGATGCCGTCGCCGAACTCCTCGTGAATGAGCTCCTTCAAAGCGGGACCGTAGACCGACAGCGCCTCGACGAAGCGATAGATCGTCGGATCACGCAACGCCGACCGGTCGGCGCCACGGAACGGCTGCCTTTGCAGGCTTTCCGCCACCGCTTCGTCGAGGCCGAGGATCTCACACGCGCGTTCCGCTTGTTCCCGGGTCAGAGGATGCTGCCCGAGGAGCGCTGCCGTGGTCCACACGACCGGGGCGCCGATCTCCTCGGCGATCCGTGACCAGGTAAGACCGCGGCGGGTTCGAGCGGCCACCACGAGCTCGGCGGCCTCGTGTTTGCTCATGATCGGGGTCATGCGGGCTCCTTCGGATGGTTTGAGGCGCTCACAGTTTTCCCACTCCCCACACCGACACGCCAGCTCCGACACCTCCTGACGCGCACTCTTCATCGGCACGACACAAGGCGGCAGCCCACACTGGTGTGTGACGAGAAGAGCAGCGAGCCATGAACCAGTCGACTCCCCTAGGTGCCTGCGGGCGAGGGCCGAGCGCTCGAAGGCTCGTATCGACTCGGTGGGGCTAGCACCACCGTTGGATGGGCGCTGGCCCTGTTGTTGCGCAGCCTCGTCCTCGAAAGACTGCTCTCACGTTCATTCCACGCCATGCCTGGCAGCGTGAACCAACGGCAAAGCCGGTGGCATTCATGCCCGAGGGACCGTTGCGCACCTGCATGGCATTTCTGTCCAATCGACCAAAGCGCCTGCAAGAGAACATCATGCACGACGAGGGGGTCTAGGAAGTGAGGACGAGAAGGACTCTGGGTCGGCTCGTCGCGGTCGTCGGCGTGCTCGGTACGGCCTTGATTGCGGCGGGGCTACAGCCCGCAAGCGCCCACGACTTCACCCACCACCATGGCGCAGACAAAGGCGGAGTAGATCGTTACCACAGCCGTGTGTGGGTCGAGGACAACGAACGCGATGGCAACCGCGCCTACCTGCACTACCAAATTGCAAACTCCTTCGGTTACCGCGCGTTCGGCCAGCTGCTAGACCCGAGCGAGGCCTATGGAGGCCGGTACTACGGTCAAATCGCTGAAACCTGGCACGTCGAGCGGTCACGTCTTTGCGAGCAGCGGCCAGGCAAGGACAGCTGCACACCGTGGCGCTGGCACCCGTTCCGCTATCGTCACGGGCAAGACACCGCCCTCATCACACGGACACACGATGGCGTCCGTGTCGCTGACCGAGAATGTGACGGCAACGTGGTGCGCCTGGAAGTCCGCGCCGGAACCAGATTGGAAGAGCGCAAGGACTTCACGGTCCGCGACCCGGATGGATGCGGTGGTGCTGTCGGACGCAAGACCGTGAAAGGGTGGCACATCAACCTCACCCGACTCTGCGAGAAGCGACCCGGCGGCTGGAACTGCACACGGTGGCGCTACCACAGCTGATACCCGACCGCACACTTAAGCGAGCTCTTCTTACAACCTCAACGGCGGCCCCCAAACGAGGCCGCCAGAAGACTGACGACCCACAACGACAAACAACCGTTCACCTCCTCCCGCTGATGGCCGGGCGGGCGCCTTCCCCCCGGGGCGCCCACCCGGCCCCACCATTACCCGTTCGATGCCGACCAGGAGACTGGGTAGCCGTCTTCCAGGTACGCCACCGCCGCTTTAGTGCGCGCCTCCAAACAGGCCATGATCCACCGCGCTACGAGCGATGACAGCCTCTTTCTTGCCTCTCGAAGAAACAGAACGCCCATGTACGATGCTCGTCCTCCGGGAGTGTGATCTCCGTAGCCATATCGACGGGTACAACGCCGCCGTCAAAGACCGAACATCAGGCCCTCCGTGCGCCCACCGTCCTGAGGCGGTACCCAGTCGACAACCAGAAGCCCGCCCACCGGCAGACGCAGGCCGAGCTCCTCGTTCAGCTCCTGGCACGCGGCCTGATACGAAGACTCGTCAGCCTCGACAACGCCACTGGGGATTTCCCAGTGGTCCTTGTACGTCGGCTCGACGGGAGGACTCGATTCTCAGGGTCGAGGAGCAGCACGTCTGCTCCTAGAGGAGACGACGGACCTGGATAAGAACCGCCGTGCGGTCGCCTATTAGGTATGCCATGGCGCTCCAGGCCCATCGAGTAGGGTGCGTATGCGCGAGCCCATCAGTGCCGTACGCCTTACCCCCGTCTCGAGCCGTTCGGGGCCATCGCCAAGAGCGCAACCGTATCGGCCGTGAGCTTGAGGTTCCTCATCGTGATCACGTCATCTCACGTAGCGGGCTGGGACGGCACACCGCCTGACTAGCAGCGCCGCGGTAGAGCCGGGCTGCACGTAATCGACTAGGCTCGGCGACCGTGAGATCTCAGAGCAGCTGCGCTGCTGCTCGGTCGATCGACGGGCCCTGCAGGACGAGCCAGATGAGACCTTTCCAGCTTACGGACTCCAGCGCGCTCCCGAGGGCTCGAAACATGCCGAGTTCCGACTCAAGGTTTGTGTCACGGACCCTCTCATGAACCAGCGCCACATCCTCGGTTGCCTCACGACCGTCGCCTTCGTGTTCGTCGGCGTAGTGCTCGGCCTTAGCCTGGTCGTTGCCTGGTGGTGGCTGGACGATGCACGCGTTCTGGTGCCGCTACAGGTCTACACAGCGCCGCCGGGTCAGATCTACCAAGCTGAATCAGGGCACAAGGTTGTGCTAGCCCGGATCGATAACCACCTCGGTGGAGTCCAGGGCTACGAGGTGTGGCTAGGCCGAGCCGTGGGCACCGAGAGCCCGTATGGGCACGTCGTCAAGGTCCCTTCAGGCTGGGAAACGAAGGGCATGCGTGTCAATTGGCGCGCCACCGGGGTCGAATTGATCTTTTCTAACGGCGGACGGATCTTCGTCCCGGACGACCACTTCACCGGCGGCCGATAACCATCTCTGCGCGTAATCCAACCAGGTAGATGCAGGAACCCTGAGGTGGCGGAGCCATCGGGCCACACTGGCAAGAAGCCGTCGGAACCTGGCAACGCTGAACCGGCCGCCGGGCAGGTCTGTCACGGCTGGTTCTCTGGTCGCGCCACTAGCTCTTTCATCGGCCCTGCGAGTCGCGCGGCAAGCTCTGGGGCGGCCTGGGCGATCTCCGCAAGGAGTAGGCGTGTGGTCGCGACGAACGCACGATGCAGCTCGTCGAGTTCTACATCTTTCGCCCTCGTCTCGCAAAGTCCTTGCAGGAACCCTCCAGGGAGCTGGTCGACGCCGCGTCCCTGGTGAGCCGGCAGTCCATGGCGCGCACAGGCAAGTCCCACCACCTGATCACGCATTCCGTCGAGCATGTGCACGGCCTGCCACAAACGGCCGCGGGCTAAAGCAGACCGGACGTGCAGCGCATAGAGCCATCCCATCCCAGCCAGATGCTCCACGGACGGAGCAGGGTCTATGCGCGGCGGAGCAGCCTCACCGAACAGCAGCCGGAACGAAGGAGTCGTGGCGCGAAAGTCGTCTGCTGACCAGAACGACAAGTCGACCTGGAGCGAGTTGGCGAAAAGGAAGACGCGGTAGAGCGTCTCTCCCCTCCACACATCAAGGTGGTGCACCGCGCCGTGGTCGGCATACATCACGTCTGTCCATGCCTGCACGACTGCACTCAGTTCGGCGTCGAGGCCAAGCTGCAAGGCCAGATCGATGTCGGACCAGTCGTCCTCCGAGCCGGCTGCAGCTGACCCAACGAGCGCAGCTCCGATCACGTGCTCATCTGAGCGTGCCCTGGCTACGAGATTGTCCCGCAGCGCACGCCGTTCTTCAGAGGTGAACATCGCCCCAAGACTAACGCCAGTTGCTTACCAGGCCATGAGGTCGCACCATGACCCTGCGGCACGTGTGCTGGGCGGCGGCCAAAGCTCGATGCGCTTGAGCCACCACGAGCACCGTCAGTACGTCACCCAGATGCGACGGGCGGGCCCGTCGATCCGAATCCGACCTCCGATCGGAATGATCAGCTGCGGGTCGGTATGACCGAAGTCGACGTCGAAGACGGTCAGCACCCTGGGTGATACTCGTCGAGGGCCCGACAGATCGCGTTGGCCTGGGCGGCGGCGTACTCACGTCGCTCCTCGAGCGTGGTACGCCGTGAGATGTTCCAGGCCTTCGGGCGCCCGACGAGCACAGCAGCAAACCGTTGCAGCAGTCCCGCCTCACCGAAGTTGCGCAGGATCCGGTAGACCTGATCGGAGGACGGCATCTCCTCAGACGTCTCGATCAGCAGGACGGCACCGTCGTACGCCTCGAAGGGCGCCAGCCACCGACGCACCGCGAGCTGCCAATCCAGGATCTCCAGACATCCGCCGAACGTGACGCCTTCGATCACCTGGTCGGCATTGCGCCACCGCCATCCGTCGTTGGGGCGTATCGGTGCGGCGCTGGTCAGCGCCTCAGGCGTGCTCCAGTCGATTGACTCGTCAGTGTGCTCACCGGGTGGTATGAGCTCGACCTCACCGGACTCGAACAACGCGCGCCGCAGCGACCCGATGCTGTACGGGTGCAGCCGTCCGCGTCCCAGGTGTACCAACACCGAGCCACCGTGGTAGCTCACGATCCCGAGCTGCCACAGGTAGGTGAGGAAGTTGGTGTTGTCGGAGTAACCGAAGAACGGCTTGGGGTGCGTTCGCACCAAATCGGGATCCAGATGCGGCAGTACGGTGATCTGGTCGTCGCCGCGATAGACGCCATCAGAACGGTGATCTCGGGATCCGACAACGCGGCGTGGATGTCCTCGGCCCGCGCCGGCGGACTCGCGCCCATCTTGCGAGTGGTGGGAAACTCCACCGGCTCTAGGCCGAGTTCCTCACGAATGCGACGCAGCCCAAGCTCGAACACCTCGGGGAGCAGCTCTGGCAACCCCGAGGATGGAGAGAGAGCACGGCGACCTTGTCACCGGGCTTGGGTTTCGGCGGATACCTCAGGTGCATGATCGCACTGTAGGTCGGCTACCACGACGAACGCGCGGGATTTTTCTGCAACGGCAGGGCTCGGGCGACGTTCTCCGCTTCGCGTGCCTTGGCTGCCTCTTCGATCACTATCGGCGCGGCCTCCATCGCATCTTGGCTACAGTGCCCAGGTACTCGCGCCTGTTGTCCGTCGCTTCGGGAGTAGTCACATGCAGACCACTCGGGCTCGCGTCGTCACACTTGTGTTCGCAGGACTGCTGACCCTCGCCCTCGGGTGCAATCCCGCTGCCAAGCACACAGGGCCAGAAGAATCGCCCATCCCGAGCCGTACGCCAACCGCCCGCGACACCACACTGCTCCCGACTGAGTCGCCTCCGGGTCTTCACATCGCCAGGGTCGAGCTCGCGTCAGCCGACGAGGATGCTTCCGCAGCCAACGAGTACAGCGGTCGGCTCGTGACGGTGTACGGCGACCCGAACCTCGAGGACCCCCTGAAAGGTCCACTCCTGGTAGCCGGCAGGGACTGGGGCGAGGAGTGGGCAAGCTTTGGTTGTGAATCAGAAGACAAGACAGGTGCCCGCTCCAAGCACGGCCCTGTGGTGTCGTGCTCCGGCGAGCTCTGGGTGAGCTGGGAGAACCCGACAAAGGACTACACCGAAGAGGACGTGGGGGTCATGGGCCGCAACGTGTCGCCTGAGCTGGTCGCCCGCGCAGCAGATGCACTCAGTCCGCCCAAGGGCGCCGTCGGCGTTCCGCATGAGCCACTCGAGATCCCGGCCGACGTCCTGCCCGCTGGAATGAGGCAATTGGCCAGCGGACCTGTCTGGGGACAGGCTCCTGACATCCGCCCGGTGGGGGAAGACATCTACCAGTGGAAGCGTCACAGATCTTCGGCACGCATCTACCTGCGCGTGACCAACGCCAGTGACGACCTGTCGCTGCTGACGCGGGTGGACCTCGGCGGCACGTTCCGTCAAATCCGCGGCGGACCGGGCGCCGTCCGCTCCAGCCAGAGTGTCCACGCTCTCACCTGGCGCGAAGGCGACCTTCTCGTCGCCGTCGACGCCCAAGGCGTTGACCGTGCGACCGTCGATGCATTCGTCAGGTCCTTGCAGAAGGTACCGATCGACAAGGCCTGGGAGCTCAAAGACTCCTTCCTGACCGGCCCACCCCAAACCTTCCTCCCACCAGGCGAGAAGGTGGCGCTTGCCGGCCGTCGGGGAAGCCAACGGTGGATCGTCGGAGTCAGCGCCGACGGCCACCACGAGACCATCCTGACCGTCACCAAGGACGGCGACCGGGGCGGCAAGGGTGGTGCTCCAGGTCGGCCCAGCCGCTATGAGATCATCGCCAAACGTCTGCGTACCGACGGCGGCGCCCTGATCATCTTCCACGTGCACAAGGACGTCACCAAGCTGGTCGTGACCACACATCGCGACGGCAAAGAGATCGAGCTACCGCTCGCCGAATCAGTGCTACCCGACGGGTCCCGCTACGCAGGCACGCTGCAACCAGGCCCCACCGACGTGGAGTTGGTCACCACATACGACTCCGAGGGCGACGTCATCACACGCAAGCCCGAAGAAGCTCTCCTCTGGTGAGCCAGACGAACGTCTGCGAATCCCGTTCCGACGTTGGAGGCCTCGAGAAGTCGGAGCTAGGGTCTTGCGGCATGGGTACCGACCTGTTCGATCTCCTAGCCGAGAACGCCTGGACGCTGCCCACGACCGACGGCGTGGCGACGTTATACGTGACCGAACTGGGCACGGGAACGCCAGTGGTGACGTTGCACGGCGGGCCCGGGGCCCACCATGCCTACCTGGTCGATGCCGTCAGAGGCTGCCTGACCCGAGCACAGTTCGTACTCTTCGATCAGCGGGGAAGCCTGTTGTCAGCAATGCCCGACGACAAGCTCGACCAGCTCACCGCTGACCAACTTGTCGCCGACCTTGAAACCCTGCGCCTCGCCCTCGGCCAGAACCAGCTGTTCCTGTTCGGCCACTCGTGGGGTTCGCTCCTCGCGCAGCTGTACTACCTTGCTCACCCCGAGCGGGTCGCGGGCATGATCCTGACCGGCGCCATGTGGCCGTCCAAGCCGCCGGCCTCCTACTGGGCCGAGGCGCAGGACAGGCAAGAGCGGCTACGCAACCGGGCTGAGGTCGAGGCAGCTCTCCGCAATGCTGGGCTCGACGGAGACCCCGACCGACTGAGCCCGAGGCAGAAGTCACTTCGGTATCGGATCACCGGCCTCGCGGCACCCAGCATCTACCGAATCGAGAACTGGCGTCGCGTCCGAGCGTTGCACTGGAACCAACGAGCAGCGATCGCCATCGACAAGAGCCTTCCAGCATGCCACGACATCCGGCCCGTCCTGCGTACTCATCCGATCCCCGTCAGCGTCATCCAGGGCGACCACGACTACGTCGATCCCAGCGCCAGCCACTGGCAGCGACTTGCTCGCGATCACACGACGGTTGACGTCACGGTCATCGAGCGCGCCGGCCACGCCGCATGGATTGACGACGTCGACGCGTTCACCCGAGCCCTCGATTCCGCACTGCGGCGCATCGGCATCGCCTCCGGGTGAACCCTCTGCCGGTCCTGCAAGGTCCCGGAGCGTCTGAGTCCACCCGGGTGTCAAGTGAACGGTCTGGCCGGAGACCACCTGCCGCGACTCAATGGTGGCCGCCCACTGGCGGCAGGAATGCCGGCACATGCGGAGTGGCACCGTCGTCTCCCCAGGTGAGCACGGCCGCATACATCACCCGCCTGCGGTTCGGATCGGTGACGACACCGTCGAAGTCGCACGGCTCATTGCTGTCCGAACACACCCAACCGTGCAGGAAGATCCGGCTGAGGCCGTCCTCGGTGACAACGACGTCGGCGCCGCCCGGACCGCAGAGACCGGTGTTGGCCCTGTCCAACAGCACGTGCTCAGTCTTGTCGGCGAACGACCACATGTCCGTGGATCGCAGCCACACCGTGGCGTACTTGCACTGATCGAACCAGTTCGCGGAAGCGAACAGGACGTAGTGCTTGCCGCGCTGCACCATGACAGGGTTCTCGATGCTGTCGGAGTGCCGGACCAGTTCGCGGCTGGGCTCTCCTCGGCCATGCAGTCCGTCGTCGGACAGCGGGAACATCCGGATCGTGCCCGGTGTCTTCTGGGTCTTGTAGAGCAGGTACCGCTTGCCGTCGACGGCCTGGAACGGCGAAGGGTCGATCACGCCGGAGGTGGGGTTCGGCCGGTCCGCAGCGGGATCCTCGCCGTTGAGGATCGGACAGATGAGCGGCGAGTCGGACGGTTCGTACGGTCCGGTGGGCTGCTCCGCGACTGCCGTCCCGATACAGCGTTGGCCGCCGAAATCCCTGGCGATGGCGGCGAAGTAGAGCACCCATCCTGCCGAGGTGTGCGTTGCGTCGGGTGCCCAGACAGCGCCTTGCCCCGCCGCCCAGTCCGGCCATCTCGTCAGTGCATCCGGCATGGCGGTCCACGGGCCCTGTGGCGTCTCCGCTCGAGCCACCCGCGCGCGCCCGCCGGTCATGAAGGCGATGTAGTCATGGCCGTCGTAGATGACACCGGGATCGGCGGCCGTCGGTCCGTACACCGGCTTCGGTACCGGCGCGGACGCCTGAGCCGCGGACCCGGGCGCGGCCAGCGCCGCGGCCGCAGAGACGCAGGCCACGCCAACCGTCACCAGTGCTCGTCGAATCCGCATCTTCCCTCCTACGGCGGCGCTTCGGACGCCAGCTGTCAGGTGCATCATCGTCCCGACAACGCTCGCGTTGCGGTCGGCGGTGTCGACGACGCCCAGTCCTTCACGACGCCCGAGCGTTTCGGCGCGGGGCCGCTAGAAGGGCTGCACGGAGAGGTCGTCGAACGTCGCGCTCGTGGTGGCGAAGAGCCCAACATTGCCGCCCTCCCATGGCTTGGGATCCTTCCAACTCAGAACCCTCATGCCGTCGACGTAGACATCGATCGTGTTTCCCGCGTTGACGATGCGCAGCCGGTAGGTGGACCCAACCTGGACTGGAGCAGTGAGCTGGCCCTCGGCGACGACCTGCGACGCCCCGTCGTCCACTCGGCTGAGTCGTACCCGGTCGGAGCCGGCTACCAGCTCGGTCACGTATCCGTTCAGCTGCATCTGGCCAGGCTTACCGGCGGGCCCGGTGGTGCCGTGGGTCACGAGGCCGGCCGTGCCGTGCTCGTCGTTCAGCTGGACGTCGGCCTCGGTCGTCGCGTCGAGGAAGTACGTGGCCGCCGCCATCGCCCGAGCCTTCCCGTCGGTCACCACCTGCAGACGTGCGTCTTCGGTTGGGCTCCACGTTCCGCCGTACGCTGCGAATCCGTCGGGAAGGTGGGTTGCAGCACGGACGACATCAAACGGTTCGTGCAGCGGGAACGCCGCCGCCCAGCGCTGCCAGCTGTGCATGAGCCGCTGGCGGTCGGAGGCGTAATGAGGGTTGCCGATCTCGTTGTGCTGCTCGGTAAAGCCGTCTGCTCGGCCGTCGCCGTCGTAGTCACGACCCAGGTCGAACACGTACTCGCTCGCTTCGCCGGTCGGTGTCACGTCGCGGAGGTACTTCAGGTCCCCGGACCTCACAGCCAGCCGGGCGGTGCCAAGCGGTGCACGCTTGGCGGCGTCGCTGTAGTAACGCCACCAGAGCGTGTCGTGCGCGACCCCGCCCGAGAGGACGGGCGGTACGAGATCCATGCCCTCGCGATTGCCGTTGGACCAGTCCACACCAGCCGCGGTGGCGAAAGTTGGCAGCAGGTCGAGTGCGCTGACCATTCCGTCGTACGTTCGGTGCGCCGGAATCCGCGCCGGCCACCGCATCGCGAACGGGACCCGAACGCCACCCTCGAAGGCCGTGTACTTCCCCTCACGAAGGTCGCCGGTCTGCCATTCGTGCTCGGGCCCGTTGTCGGACATGAACACCACAATGGTGTTCTGCACGTTCGGATCGGTTGCGGGATTGCCGACGATCCCGTCGGCGGCGTCCAGGGCGCCCAGCACCGTGCCGACACCCTCGTCAAGGATCCGGACCATCTCCTCGTAACGTGCTCGCCGCTCCGACTCCGGCGGCGGGGTCGAGCACTCCGTGCGGGTCTGCAGTGGTGCATGCGGCGCGTTGTACGCCAGGTAGAGGAAGAACGGGTCGTCCTTGCCTGCCTGGTCAGCGACGAACTCCGCCGCCCGCTCACTGAACTCGTCGGTCAGGTACTGGTCCGGATCGTCGCTCACGTACCGCCCAGAACTGCTGTCCCAGCGGTAGGTCTCATTGTCGTCCTGGGGGCAGTACCGCCCGATGCCGGCGAGGATCCCGTAGTACTCGTCGAATCCCACCGTGTGCGGCAGGTTCGGGTTGTCCTGCACGGTCTCTTCGGTGTCACCGGTCGTGACGCCTGAGAGGTCCCACTTGCCCACGGCCATCGTGGAGTAGCCGGCGTCGTGCAGGAGCATCGCGATGGTGGGACCCGGTCCAGCCGGGTCCGTGAGGTCTGCCGGCTGCCGCCGGGACAACACGTTGCTGTTCCCGCCCCAGCTCGGAGCACTCTGGCCCGTCATCAATCCGAACCGGGACGGCGAGCACACAGGCGCCGCTGCGTAACCGTTGGTGAAGGTGACGCCAGCGCTGGCCAGCGCCTCGATGTTCGGTGTGTCGATGGTGCCGCCGTACAGGCTGGTGTCGGCGTACCCGAGGTCGTCTGCCAGGATCATGATGACGTTCGGACGACTCGCGGTCTCGGACGCCCCGGCGGCATGCGTCTGCGTGCCAGCTCCACCTGGGGCCGCGGCGGCTGCAGTGGCCACCCCCAGCGTGAGCGCCGTGAGCAGACTCGACGTGCGTCCTGCCATCGCAGCAACCTCGGATCTCTAGCAGCGCGGCAACCAACCCGCGGACGCTCGAGCGTGCGGTGTCTGCAGGCTAGGCCAGGTCTACAACGTTGTACACAGCGCCGGTGAGACCATGACCGGCATCGGTCGACTCAGCCGAGGCGTTCGTCGGGCGTCCGGAGCTGCGAGCGAGGTGTTCGCCGCGTGACAGTGTGGAAGCCGTAGCGTCACGAACCGCCACTGGCTTTGGCGGCACATCAGCCGGCAACGCTGCGAGATTCGCGGGCGCCGCTGTGATCGGTGCCGACTGTTAGCATGCCGTACATCGATGTAGGCCGGGACAGGTACGCAGAGTGGATCCGGAAGCAATTCTTCGGTGGGCCAGTTCTGGCACAATGACGTGCCTCAACGCCGATGGTGGCGAGAGCGGAAAGAGGGTAGCGTGCGCGCGACGTTGAAACGCGCGACGTTGAAAGATGTCGCAAAGCTGGCGGGTGTCTCGACCAAGACTGTCTCGAACGTCATCAACGGGTACGCCTACCTGCGACCGGAGACCCGCGCGAAGGTCGAGCGGGCGATCAAAGAGCTGAACTACCGACCGAACGTCACGGCACGCAACCTCCGTCGGGGCAGCACCGGCCTGATCGCCCTCGCTTTGCCCATGATCAGCAATCCGTACTTCTCCGAGCTGGCCCAGCACGTCGTCGAGGAGGCCGAGCGGCACGAGCTGACGGTGCTCATCGACAGCACGCAAGGCATCCTGGAACGCGAGAAGCTCGTCGCCGACGGTTTCCACCAGCAGATCATCGACGGGCTGATCATGATCCCGCAGTCACTGTCCGTCGACGACCTGCGGCGACGGGCCGACGAGACACCCCTCGTCCTGCTCGGTGAACGGGTGGAGAACTACGCCGACTGCGTTGCGATCGACAGCCGCGCTGCCGCGCGAACCGCCACCGAGCACCTCATCTCGCTCGGTCGCCGCCGCATCGGCATGGTCGGCGGCACGTCGAAGACCCCTGGGCCGGTCCCCTGGCGTCGTCTGGAGGGCTACAAGGAAGCCCTCACCGCGGCGGGGATACCTGTGGACCCCGACCTGATCGCCATTCCCAGTGCCTACACGGCTTCGGCGGGCGCTGCCGCAGTGGACCGGCTGCTCAACGACGGCGTACGCGTGGACGCCCTGTTCTGCCACAACGACCTGCTCGCGCTCGGTGCAATCCGGGCAGTGCTTTCGCACGGGCTCCGGGTCCCCGAGGATGTGGCGGTGATCGGGGTGGACGACATCGAGACCAGCCGGTACTCCAACCCGTCGCTCTCCACCATCTCGCCGGACAAGGCCTACATCGCGCGTACGTCCGTCCGGATGCTCGTGGAGCGGTTCACGCCCGACGGAGCCGGCCCGCCTCGTCAGGTGACCGCGGGTTTCACGCTCGTGGCTCGGGAAAGCACGGTCGGCGCACGCGCAAGTGGCTGACGAGCGCGTGGCCATCCGACTCTGACGGCGGGCGGACCGTGTGAGAAGTCTCGTCGTTCGGCAGCGCACCGAGTAGGCAACCGAAAAGTTGCAACTGGCGAACGAGTCTTTACAACGTTGTCTACGACGATGTAGAACCCTCCTCACGGAGCCGTCCTGACGCTCGGGCGAGGCCTGGCGGCATCCACACTCGGAAGGACAGTCATGAGCCGATTCTCTCGACGGCAGTTGATGCAACTCGGCGGCGTGCTGGCGGGGGCGGCCGCACTCGGCGCCTGCGACACCAGACCCTCCCAGGTTCCGACCAACGACACTCGTGAAACCGGCACGCTGCGCTGGTGGGACCAGTTCGAGCCGAACGCCGAGTTCGAAAGGGAGCTGTTCGCCAAGTTCGCCAAGGAGCCGGGCGGCATGCCCGTCGACTACACCGTCTACAACCCGGTGAAGATGGGTCAGGCGCTGCAACTGGCCCAGTCGAGCAAGCAGATGCCCGACGTGTTCACCCTCGTCGGCGTGGGCCTGCCGCCGGCTGCCCTGGTCGCGCAGGGCTGGTTCAGCCCACTACAGCTCGACGACGCCCACAAGGCGATGCTGCCCGAAGGGTCCCTGATCGAGGGCAAGTCGGTATTCGACGGGAAGGTCTACACGTTCCCCATCCAGAGCTACCGCAAGCACGACACGCTGAACTGGTTCAACCGCGAACTGTTCGAGAAGGCCGGACTGGAGCCCGAGAATCCGCCGAAGACCTACGACGAGTTCCGGGCGGCTGCCCGCGCGATCAAGAAGAAGGGCGGCGAAAACGTCAGCGGCTGGATCGCACCGATACAACTGACCGGCCGACTTGCCGGCCAGATCGAACAACTCGCGATGGCCGCCGGATCGCCGACCGTCGGGGGGATCGACATCCGCACCGGCGAATACGCGTACCACACCCAGCCGTTCATCGACGCCATCGAGTTCTGGCTCGCCCTCAAGAAGGACGGGGTCCTGTTTCCGGCCTCGTCGTCCCTGGACGCCCGACAGGCGCGGGCCCGCTGGGCCACCGGCGTCGCCGGGATGTTCTTCGACGGCCAGTACTGCATCGGCGTGCTCGTCAGCTCGTTGAAGCAGTTCGTGGACAAAGTGGGGGTCGGCCCGATCGTGGTGCCCGACGCGTCCAAGCCGATCGTGATCAACACCTTGCCTCAGGTCGGCGGGTTCTGGATCTCGGCGCAGTCCAAGTATGTCGAGGCCGCGAGCCGACTCGTCTCGAAGTTCGCCGAGCCCGAGGTGCAGGTCGGTCTCGCCTCCGCGATGAACGCCCCACCGCTCAAGCCGGAGTACCTCGAGAAGGCGGATGTGCACCCTACGTTCCGTACCGCGGTGGATCTCTTCAACCAGCACGTGTTCACCGCGCCGGACGCCACGGTCCGCAACCCGGCCGTGGCCGACGTGGTGGCCGAGATGAAGCCCTCGCGCCCGGACTTCGGTGAGATCATCCAGGGCATCATGACCGGTGACATCACCGACTGGAAGGCCCAGCTGCGTAAGTACTCCGACAGCCGTAGCAAGGAACGTGAGCGGGCGATCGGCGTGGCCACCAAGAAGGGTTCGAAGGTGAGCCTCGACGACTGGCGGTTCCCGGACTGGCAGCCCGGCACGGAGTTCGGCCCCGAGTCGTACAAGTAGTCCCTGCGGAGCGGGCTGCTTGATCCCGTCGCCGGTCACCCGGCCCGACACCGCTAGCCGGAGGCATTCACGTGAGTTCCGTCCTCGGACCCACTGGCCCCACCCCGCACGACGTCATCGTCATCATGACCGACCAGCACCGGGCCGACCTGTGTGCCCGGGAAGGCTTTCCGGTCGATTGCACGCCCACGCTCGACCAGCTCGCATCCGGCGGCCGCTGGTTCAACCGGGCGTACACCACTGCGCCGGTGTGTGTACCGGCCCGGATCAGCATGCTCACCGGCCGCTACCCGAGCGCGCACGGCGTACGGGAGAACTACGGCTACGCCGACCCGCACTACAGCCGCGACCTGTTCGACCTGGCACGGGAGGCGGGTATGCGGACCGCGATGATCGGCAAGAACCACTCGCATCTCACATCGGACCGGGTCGACGAGTGGTACGAGTTCGGCCACCTCGGCGCCAAGCGCCTTGGCGGACTGGGCGATGGACGCGGGACATCGCATGGCCGAGCCATCAGCCCAACCAGCGCAGCGTTCGCGTCGCCACGTGAGGAGTCGGCGATGGCCCGCGAGTTCGACGGCTGGTTGCGTCGGCTCGGGGCGAACACCGCGACCGACGCCACGCCGTACCCCGTGAGTGTGCAGATACCGGCACGGATCGTGGACCGGGCCATCGCATGGCTCGACGCCGACACAAGCACGCGTTCGTTGCTCTGGTTGTCCATACCGGAGCCGCACGTGCCGTATCAGGTGCCCGAACCGTACTTCTCCGAGTACTCGCCACGTGTGGTGCCGCCGCCCGCGACAGATTCGCAGCACCGACCGAATGACTCGCCAGCCTGGCAGGTCGTTGCCGACCTGGCAGTTCGTACCGGAGAGGCCGACCCGCAGGTGCTGGCACGGGCGCGTGCCAACTACGTCGGGATGCTGCGGCTGATCGACGACCAGATCACGCGGCTGGTGCGCCACCTCGCCGCACATGGGCGCCTGTCCCGAACGTTGATCGTGTTCGTGGCCGATCATGGGGACTTCGTCGGCGAGTACGGCCTGATGCGCAAGGGCCCGGGGTTACCCGAGGTACTGGCGCGGGTGCCGATGTTCTTCTACGGCCCGCAGGTGACGGCCTCCAGCTCACCGTCCCACGCCCACGTGTCGATCGTCGACATCCTGCCCACCCTGTGCGAGCTGCTCGGTTGGCCGCTGCCAGAGGGCGTACAGGGACGCAGCCTGGCGCCGATCCTGTGGGGTGAGCCATACCCGGAGCGGGAGTTCGACAGCGCCTATGTCGAGCAGGGCTACGGCGGTCTTCCTTACACGCTTGAGGAATTGGCCGCCCTGCCGCCGCGAGGTGCGAAGCGAGGCGGCGCCGACACCCTGTCGGAGGGTACGCAGAGCGGTTCGCTGCGGATGGTGCGAGCCGGGCGGTGGAAGCTCGTCGCCGACGCGCTCGGGCGGTTCTCGTTGTTCGATCTAAAGACCGACCCGTACGAGCTCGACAACCGTTACGGCCGCCCCGGGCATGAGGAAATCAGCCGTACCATGCTGGAACGGTTGGCCGCCTGGCTGGTACGCACTGCCGACCCGCTGCCGATCCCACCTGACGGATACGTACGGAAGCTGCACCCCCGCAACTATCAATGGCACGAGGCGTAGTCATCGGTTCCGCCTCACTCGCCACTGCTCCTCCGCTGTACCCTGCGCCGGTATGCATCGACCAGCTCGGCAGGAATCGCCCGGCTCGGCCGCGTCACCACCTCGCGGATCGCCTCGATCGGCAGCTTGGGGTTGCGGTCCTCGTCGAGGAGCCCGTTGCGCTCCTGCAACGTGTCGGTGAGCTGGGTGTAGCAGAAGCCTGCGACCTCGGTGGAGTCCAGCAATGCCGTCACGATCTCGGTGAACTTTGCAAGGTACTCCTCGGCCGACGACACCGTCCCGTAGCCGAACCACTTCTGCCCCGCCTCCGGCGCGTACGACAAGCCGCCGAACTCGGTGATGACCACGGGTTGACCGCGCTGGTACGCGGGATCGTCCGGCGTCCCGAGCACGACCTTCCGTCGCCCGGGACCGGTTTCGAACAAGCTGCGTCGTACCGCATCCGGGTCACCCCAGCGCTCACGGAGACTCTTTCCGTCCGGCGAGTAGTCGTGCACGCCGAAGATGTCGGTCTCGGCGAGTTCCCAACCGTCGTTGGAGATCACCGGGCGACTCGGGTCGAGCGCCTTGGTCAGGTGGTACAGCGCGTTGGCGTAGTGTCGCCGATCCGGCTCGGTCTCGATGTCGGGCACGCCCCAGCTTTCGTTCAACGGCACCCACGCGACGATGCACGGGTGACTGAGGTCGCGGCGTACGACCTCGAGCCATTCCGACACCAACCGCTCGACGGCGCGGCGGGAATACTCGAAGGCGTTGGCCATCTCACCCCACACCAGCAGCCCGAGCCGGTCGCACCAGTACAGGAATCGTGGGTCCTCGACCTTCTGGTGGATGCGGGCGGCGTTGAAGCCCAGCTCCTTGATCAGCTCGACCTCTCGCCGCAACGCGTCGACGCCCGGCGCGGCCAGGTGGGACTGAGGCCAGTAGCCCTGCTCGAGCACCATGCGCAGGTAGTAGGGCTGGCCGTTGAGCAGGAAACGCCCGTCCCGGAAGCCCACGCTGCGCAGGCCCAGGTAGCTCGTGAGCCTGTCCACGACGCGCCCGTCTGCGGCCGTCACGGTCAGGTCGGCGTCGATCAGGTTGGGGGACTCCGGCGACCAGAGCAGCGTCCTGCGGTCCATCTGATGCCGCAGCGCCGGCACCGACACGTCGACGTACGCCACCTGGTCGGTGACGGTGACCTGTTCGCTGGCCAGCTCCCGGTCACCCTTGCGCAGCCGTACCCGCACGGTCAGCGGCTCGGCAGGCACCCGATCCAGTCGCAGCTCGACACCGACCCGGCTGGCCGGCAGATCTGGCATCCAGTGCAGCGTGGTGACGTGGTTGTCGGCGACCGGCTCCAGCCACACCGGCTGCCAGATGCCGGTGGTGCGGTCGTAGAAGATGCCGTGCGGCTCGGTACGCCAGTCCTGCTTGCCACGCGGTTGTGACACGTCCGTGGGGCGGTCCTCGGCGCGGACCACCACGGTCTGCGGACCGGTGCCGGACAGCACACCGGTCACGTCGAGCGTGAACGGGGTGTGGCCACCGGTGTGGCCGCCCAGGAACTCGCCGTTGACCCAGACGCTCGCCTGGTAGTCGACGGCGCCGAAGTGCAGCAGCAACCGACCGTCAGGCGGCAGCGTCGGAGCTGCGAACGTCCGCCGGTACCACACCACCGGGTGGTAGCCGGTGTCGCCAATGCCGGACAGCTTCGACTCCGGCGGGTACGGCACGACGATGGTGCGGTCGAACACCCCTTCTGCCGCGCCGCTCCCCGTGTCGAACCAGCGCTCGGCGACGCCGCGGTCGTCATCGTCGGTGGCGAACTCCCACTCGCCGCACAAGTCGATCCACTGCTCGCGTCTCACCTGCGGTCGGGGATGGAGGCTTTCGGTCACGGAGTTCCTCCTCTCCGGCCGCACCGCGGCGGCCATCGTTCGCTGTGGTCTGTGTTGCCTATGGTCTGACGCAGACCGGCGACGGTGGCGGATCTGCGGCTGGCTACCGGTTGCGGCCTTCGCATGCTGTCGGCTTCGTCGGCTACCAGTAAGCGATTCGCCGCTGGGTCCGGTCCTCGGTGGCGACCAGGACGTCGAGCAGCATCTCCTGCAGCTGGACCCGGGTCTTGCGATGTGCCGGGTCGGACCACAGGTTGTACAGCTCCTGCGGGTCGGCTTCCAGGTCGTACAACTCTCCGGAGCGCTCGCGGTCGGTCGCCGGCGCGCCGTGGTAGGCGACAAGCTTCCACCGATCGTGCCGCAGCATCGTGGTGTGCACCGGCACGTCGTACGGGTGGCCACTGTTGCGGTACTCGCACAGCGCCCAGTCGCGGGTCCACGCACCGGGCTCGCCTCGGGCGAGGCCGAGCAGGCTCTCGCCCTGGCCACGGGGCAACGGCGGTAGGCCGGCGGCCTCGAGGAACGTCGGTGCGAGGTCGATCCACTGAACGAACTCCCTGCGACGCTCCCCGGCCGGTAGTACGCCAGGCCAGCGCATGATGAGCGGCACCCGTACCGCGCACTCGTACATCATCGGGCCTTTGAGCATGAGCTGGTGGTCACCGAGCATCTCGCCGTGGTCGCTCGTGAAGACGACCAGGGTGTTGTCGGCCAGGCCCTCCTCCTCGAGCGCCGTGAGGATCCGCGCCACCTCGTCGTCGACGAGGGTCACCATGGCGTAGTAGGCGGCCTTGACCTCCTGCAGCTCCTCCTGGCTGTAGGTGACGTAGCCCCTTGCGTGCCCGGCGTACGACGCGTGCGAGGCCTCGGTGAGGATCGGCGGCTTGTCGGCCAGCTCGCCGTCGCGAGTGATCGGCCGGGACAGCTGCCGCGGGTCGTACCGCTCGACGTACTCCTTCGGCGCGCCGAACGCATGGTGCGGGTCGAAGAAGTTGGCGATGAAGCAGAATGGTTTGTCCTTCTCACGCCCGTGGCGCAGGAACTCCACGGTCTCGTTGCCGATCCAGTGGCTGTAATGCGACTCGGTCGGCAGGGTGTCGAAGGTGACCGGGGAGCTCGGGTCACAGGCAGCCTCGTACAGGTCCGGGCGGGTCGCCTTGAGCCAACGGTGGTACTGGTTCTCGGACGAGCCGACGTACGGGTCGTGCGCCCACCGGAAGACCCGGAACCCGTCGTCGTGCCGGCGTTCGGTACGCCCGTCGTGACACGCGTCGAGGTGAAGCTTGCCGACCAGGCCGCAGTCGTAACCGGCTTCGGCGAGCTCCTTGGTGAACAGCCGTTCGCCTTCAGGCAGGTCGACGCCGTTCGCCCACAGCCCATGTGAGTGGACATACCGCCCGGTCATCAAGCTCGCCCGGGACGGCCCGCAGACCGGGCTCTGCACGTAACAGTTCTCGAACAGCACACCCTCGCCGGCGAGCCGGTCGAGCGTCGGCGTCTCGATCTCCGGATTGCCGTACGCCCGTAGTGCGTTGAACCGCTGCTGGTCGGTGCAGATGAGCAGGATGTTCGGTCGGGACATGGACTGGTTGTCGGCATCGGTCATGACTTGACGGCTCCCGCGATTCCCTCGACGAAGTAGCGCTGTAGGAAGATGAACAGAGCAACGATCGGGAGTAGTGAGATGACTGCCGCAGCCGCCATGCCGGACCAGTCGATCGAGTCCTCCCCGACGAAGGCGAGCATGCCGACGGACAGGGTCCGCAGGTCAGGCCGGCTGAAGGTGAACACCAACGGCAGGAAGAACGCATTCCACGTCGCCATGAAGGTCAGCAGCGTCACGGTAGCCGTCACCGGGTTGGCCAGTGGCAACATCACCCGGAAGAAGACGGACAGGAAGCCCGCGCCGTCCATGACCGCAGCCTCCTCCAGCTCCTTCGGCAGGCCGCGGAAGTATCCGGCGTAGAGCAGGATCCCCGCCACGTGTGGTCCGCCGGCCAGCGCGATGATCATGCCGGTGAGGGAGTTGAGCAATCCTAGTTTGTTGGAGATGTCGACCACCGGGATGATCGTGTAGCCCGTGGGCACGAACAGCGTCGCCACCAGGACGCCCATCACGATCTTCTTGCCCCGGAAGCCGTATCGGCCGAGCACGTACCCCGCCATCGCACAACGCACCACCACCAGCACGACAGTGGCGACGGTCACGATGACGGTGTTGGCGAGGTACTGACCGAAGCGCGCATCGGTCCAGGCCCGCTGGTAGTTCTCCCAGATGAGCGAGTCGGGGATGAGCTGCAGTCCGGAGGCGAAGATCTCCAGAGGGTCCTTGAGAGACGCGGACACCATCCAGAGGAACGGGTAGACCCACAGGAAGGCGCCGCCGGCGAGGACGGCGGCCGCGATCCACCACGGCAGGCGGCGGAGGATCGCGGCAGGGCGCCAGCGGTTCCTGCGGGCCGACCGCCGGGAACCTGCACTCAGGCTCGTCTCACTCACGACGGTCATGTGACGCTCCATGCCTTACGTGCGGCGCGGATCCCGAGCAACTGGAACAGGCCCACGAAGCACACGAACAACCCGAAGATGACCGCGGCCGCCGAGGCGAAACCGAGTTGCGGCACGGTCGCGGCGAATGCCCACCGGTAGATGTAGATCTCGACGACCTCGGTGGAGTAGTACGGCCCACCGTTGGTCATCGTGAGCATGAGGTCGAAGATCTTGAGCGTGCTCTCCAACGTGAGCAACGTGATGATGATGGTGAACGGCTTGAGCAGCGGCATGGTGATCCACCGCATGAGGCCCCAGGGCGAAGCGCCGTCGATCCGGGCGGCCTCGTACAGCTCGTCGGGGATGGTCTGCAGCGCCGCGAGCCAGTAGATGAGCGTGATGCCGAACCACTTCCACACATACACGCCCACCACGGTCCAGAGCGCGGTCGACGACGAGCCGAGGAAGTTGATTCCCTCGTCGACGAGCCCGAGCTTCATGAGCAGCAGGTTGACCGGGCCGCTGGCCGGGTCGAAGACGAACTGCATGACCACGCCGACGATGGCGGTCGTGGTGACGACCGGAAGGAAGAAGGCGGTGCGGAACAGTCCCCGGAACGGCATCTTCGGCGAGTTGAGCAGAATCGCCACGAACAAGGTGGAGATCACCTTGATGGGGACCGTCGCGACCATGAACAAGACCGTGATCTTGAAGGTGTTCCAGAACAGCGGGTCGGCGAGCACCTCCTGGTAGTTGCGCAGGCCGACGAACTCCTTGTCGGCCTCGAAGCCGTTCCACTCGACGAACGAGTACCAGTAGCTCGCGATGATGGGATAGACCGTGTAGAGCCCGTACAGCACCACGGTGGGGGTGAGGAACCCCCAGATCCAGATGTCGAGGCGTCCGAAGCGGCGCTTCCGTCCGGCGGATGTGGCGACCATGCCGCCGGCCTCGATGGCCTCTCGCTCGGCCAAACTCGTCACGTTTAGACCCGCGCCTCACTCGTCACGACCGGGCGACGGGCATCCTTCCGCACCGCCACGGTCACGTCCCCACGCTGGGCCCACGGCCCTTCTTCCCCAGCCAGCGCACTGGCTGACGCAGTTCACCGGAACCGTACAACGATGTAGACAACGCTGTAAAGAGTCGTCACAGAAGGCTTCGGGACGGCAATCCACCTGCGTTCCTCAGGGAAGAGTGGTCGTGGTGAGGCTGGCGAGAGCCGTGGTGGCGAGCTCCGCCTGGATGCCGCTGTATTCGGGGTTGCCGGCGAGGTTGCGGATCTCGTGGGGGTCGACGGTGAGATCGAACAGTTCGCGGTAGGTGCGACCTTGCCGGTGGGCCACGACGAGCTTGTGGGTGCCGTCGGTGACCGTGACGAACTGCTCGCCTTCTGCGTAGACGTGGGTGTGACCGGGTTGGTCGAGGTGGTGTCCGTCGAGGTGGTTGGCACGCGGTCGAGGTCGCGGGTTGTCAGGGGTGGTGTCGGTTGCCGGCGTGGGGTCGAGGCCTGCGATGGCGGTGAGGGTGGGATAGATGTCGACGAGGCTCGTGAGTCGGTCGCTGCGGGTGCCGGCCTCGTGTCGGCCGGGCCGACGGTAGATGAGGGGGACGTTGAGGACGTCCTGGTAGTAGCAGTTGTTCTTGCCCCAGAAGCCGTGGTTGCCGAGCATCTCGCCGTGGTCGCAGGTGAAGACCACGGCGAGGTTGTCGCCGAACTTTCGTTCGGCGGCAGTGAGGATGGCCCCCACCTGGTCGTCGATCAGGGCGATGTTGGCGGCGTAGTGATGCCGGAGCCGTCGCCAGTATTCCGGGGTGCGGTCGTGCCATCCGCCGCCCTCGATCCAGCCTTTGGCCGGGCCGTGGAAGCTGTGGTAGTGAAGCCGGTCGGCGCTCGTGAACTCCTTTTCGTCGAGGAAGGGCTCGCCGAGGGCTGAGGTGTCGACGCGGTCGAGATAGTCGGCCGGTGGGTCGAAGGGGAAGTGAGGGCCGGAGAACGAGATCCAGGCAAAGTACGGCGTGTCGTCCGTGTGGTTGTCGATCGACTCGACGGCGTTGCGCCCGACCCAGGCGTCGGGGTGCCATTCGGCGGGGCCTGGGAACGTGAAGACCTTGCGGTAGTCGGGGTTCCAGACGGCGTCGCGGTAGGCGGTCAGGTAGCCAGCGGCGTCGAGTTCCTTGGCGTAGTCGTCGTAGAACCACACCGACACCTGTTTGTCGTCCTGTAGCCGCAGGTGGTCGATGCCCAACGAACGGTAGTACTCGTGGAAGTCGTCGTACGGCAGCGTGCGGTCAGGGCGGGTGCTGTCGTACGGGACCGGCGCGTAGTGGCATTTGCCGATGTGGGAAATGGTGTAGCCGACGGTGCGCAGGCTGGTGTACAGGTTCGGTATCTCCGGTGACAGGCGCTTGTCGCGGAAGTTCGAGTAGGCGCCGTGGTGGCGTGGGAGGCGTCCGGTCAGGAGGGAAGCTCGGGAGGGGAGGCACCACGGACTGGCTGTGTACGCGCGGTCGTAGACGGTGCCGGATGCGGCCAACCGGTCCAGGTTCGGGGTGGCCACCGCCCGGCCGCCGTAGCAACCCAACCCGTCACGCCGCAACTCGTCCGCGGTAATCAGCACAATCGCCGGCCGATCCGAACTCACTGCCGTACTCACCTACCCGTCTCCGCCTGATCCGGCCTGGACCCGCTGGTCGGCCGCAGATAGGTTCTACAACGATGTAACGACCCTGTAAAGCCGAGAGGCAGGCCCCATGCCGCAACGCCCGCCGAACGTGCTCGTGATCATGAGCGACGAGCAGCGCTGGGACACGCTGGGCAGCAACGGCAACCCGGCAGCCCGCACGCCGCACCTCGACGCGCTCGCCGAACGCGCGACCTCCTTCGACGAGTGCCACACGCCGTTCCCGCTGTGCTGTCCGTCGCGGGCCAGCCTGTGGACCGGTCTGATGCCACGCCACCACCACGTCATGGGCAACTGGCGGCTCATCGCACCACAGCTGCGCGACAGGAGCCTGGCGACCGCGTTCGCCGACGCCGGGTACCACACCATCTACAACGGAAAGTGGCACGTACCCGGCACCACACCCAAGCGGATGGGCTTCGCCGACACCTCGGCGATACCCGCGGTGCTCAACGGCCGGGACCGCGGACGTTACATCGAGGAGTACCGCGCGTACGCGACTGCCCGTGGATACGAGCTCGTCCCCGGCAACATCGAGAACCTCACCGCACGCGATCTGGCGCATGTCAGGCGCGGAGTCGGAGCGCCGATGTGCGGCACCGCTGAGATCGCCCTGGAGGACTATCTCGAGACCTGGCAGACCGAGCAGTTCCGCCGCGCGTTGGACCGTCGCCCGACGGACCGTCCGTTCTTCGCGGTCTGCTCGTACAACGCGCCGCACTTCCCGATGGTGGTGCCGCGGCCGTACGACCGGATCATCGACCGCGCCGCCGTCCGACTGCCGGCGAGCTTCACCACAGGCCCGGACACCAAGCCTCGCGAGGTGCGCGAGTCGCACTTCGCCGCTGACTTCGCCCACCTCACCGAGGAGCAGTGGGTGGAGGTCGTCGCTCACTACTACGGTTTCTGCTCCCTCATCGACGCTCAGGTGGGAGCGATCCTCGACCACCTGCGCCGGGCCGGCGAGCTGGACCGGACCATCGTGGTCTTCACCTCAGACCACGGCGACATGATGGGCGCGCATCGCCTGATGGAAAAGGGCCACCTGTTGCATTACGACGAGGTGACCCGGGTTCCCCTGCTGGTCGCCCACCCCGACGCTGGCGCCGGCCGCAGCAGCAATCTCGTCTCGATGGTCGACATCGCGGTCACCATCGCCGAGCTGGCGGGTGTGGCGTTCTGCCCCGGCGACGGCCGGTCGTTCGCCGGCATGCTCGGCGGTGGTGGGGCACCCACTCGGGAGTACGTCACCACCGAGACCTGCCTGTACGACATGGAATCTGAGGCGAACGGGCAGTACAACAACCCGGCTGACCTCGACCTCGCCAAGGACGCGCTGAACCTGTCGGTCCGCACGTCCACGATGCGCTACATCTTCCGCTCGCACGACATCGACGAGCTGTATGACCACACCACGGACCCGCACGACCAACGCAACGTCGCAGCCGATGAGGCGTACGCAGCACAGCGGGACCAGTTCCGCGCGCTCCTGGCCGCCGAGATAGGTGACGTGTTCCCGGAGGCGGCGAAGGTCCTGGCCGGCTGAGACATGCTGGTCGCCCGGATTCGGCATGACAGGCGTAGGACGGCGACGCGCCGCTTGCTGATTCCTTCTCACGGGCAGATAATGGGGCCGCTCTACAACGTTGTACGGCGAACTCAGGCTCGCGGCTCAACACGGGAGGCCTTTCCATGCTCACTCGACGCCAACTTCTCCTGGCGGCGGGCGTTCTCGCTACCTCTGCGACCGCTGCGGGCTGCGGCGGTGACGGGCCGGCCGAGCCGCGATCAGAGGGCAAGCTCCTGTGGTGGGACCACTTCCAGCCACGGGAGAAGTTCGAACGGAAGCTCTTCGAACGATTCGCCAAGGAGCCCGACGGACTACCCGTCGACTACACGGTGTTCAACCCGGAGAAGCAGGGACAGGCGCTGCAGTTGGCCAAGACGTCCAACCAGCTCCCGGACGTGTTCACCCTGGCCGGAGTGAACGCACCACCCGCCCAGTTGGTCCGCGAGGGCTGGTTCGCACCCCTCGAACTCGACGACGAGGCCCGCAAGGCACTGCCGACCGACGCGTTGTTCGACGGGCTGTCGGTCTTCGACGGCAAGCCCTACAGCTTCCCCGTCAACAGCCCGAAGGAATACGCGGTGCTGGTGTGGTACAACCGCGAACTGTTCGAACGGGCCGGACTGGATCCAGACAACCCACCGAGCAGCTACGACGACTGGCGGGCAGCCGGGCGGGCGATCCGGACCAAAGCCGGCACGAACGTGTATGGCTGGATCCTGCCGCTTGGCTTCGCCGGACGGATGCGGGAACAGACCGAAGCGCTGGCGCAGGCAGCCGGCTCCACCGACGTGCACGGCGTCGACCTGCGCACCGGCGAGTACGTCTACCACAGCGAGCCCTACGTGCAGGCCATCGAGTTCCTGCTCTCACTCAAGCGGGACGGCACGCTTTTCCCCGCGAGCGCCCAGCTGGACGCCCGCTCAGGCCGGGCCCGCTGGGCCACCGGCGTGGCCGGCATGTTCACCGACGGCTGCTACTGCATCGGAGTCGTCAAGACCAGCTTCGCGGCGTTCGCCGACAAGATGGCCGTTGCTCCGGCACCGGTCCCCGAAGCCGGCGCGCCGATTCGCATCTACCAGCCACCCCAGCCGGGCACGTTCTGGATCTCCGGCCAGAGCAAGCACGTGGCGGCCGCCTCCAAGCTGGTGTCGTGGTTCATCGGCGATGAGCACCAACGCGACATCGCCACCAGCATGGCCTCCCCACCATTCGTCCGCTCAGCCATCGACGAGGCGGACGTGCACCCCACCTACCGCAAGGCGATCGAGTACTTCGACCAGCAGTGCTTCCTGGCTCCCGACCCGGTCGTGCGTAACCCGGCCGTGGCAAAAGTCCTCGCCGCGATGCGCGATGTCAAGCCGGGGTTGCCGGAGATCGTGCAGGGAGCGTTCTCGGGCGACGTGCCCGACTACCGCAAGGCCTTGCGTACGTTGTCGGACAAGATGCAGGCCGAGCGGTCCAGGGCGATCGCCGAGGTCGCCAAGAAAGGCCAGAAGGTCAGCGAGGAGGACTTCGCCTTTCCCGACTGGGAACCGGGCCGCGACTTCGGCCCGGGCTCCTACTGATCGCCGTGGCACTTGATTCCAAATGACCATGTGCACTACGTCCGTCGGAGGTGCACCACGTGTCGACACGTGTTACAGGTCCGACAGGCCGTGGTTCTGGCGGTCAACTGTCAGCCTGACTCCACGGGCTAGCCGGCGGGTGTCAACTGGAGCAGGGTCACCGAAGCGGGTGGGAACGTATAGGCGAACGACCCGCCTCCGACCTGCAGTTCGGCTCGGTCGATCACCACGTCGTTCGGGTGCTCGATGCTGTTGAAGCTGGTGAAATGCTCACCGGCCACCGTGGAGACCGCGACCGTGCCGTCGTGACGGTAGCCGGCGGGCACCACCCGCGCGGTCACCGGATCCGTGGAATCTCGGTTGACCACTGCGATGAGCAGGCGACCGTCGCGGTCGACCGTCGCCGTGCTCGCCAGCGCCGGATATGACGAGCCGAAGTTGGTCGGCTCGGTGGCCTCTGTCGGGTTCTCCAGCACCCGGTTCGCCACCACGTAACCACCGCCGTCGAACATCGGACGCAACGCTTCACGCGCCGTCGCCTCCGCAGTGAAGACGTACACCGGCGGCCCGCCGAGCACCGCACGCAACCCGCTCGGAGCAGACGAGATGAGCGTGTTGCCCTCGGCCCATGGCATGCCGACGTTGGCGAATCGCGTCCACTGCGATGCCATGTAGGTCACGTGGGACATCGCGGTGTTCCAGCTCGGATAGACGTCCGCGTCATGCGACCCGAAGAACAAGGCGCCGTACTCCGACACGGTGACGTACGTGCCTGGACTCGCATACCGCCGCACCGCAGCGATCACGTCGGCGACCCGCTTGGTCTGCGTCGCCTCGCCGAGCATGTGCCAGTCATGGCCCTGCTGCGCGCTCTCCAACGTGTTGCCGAAGTCGCGCGAGAAGTTCGTGTACGGATGCACCGTCAGGCAGTCGTACTCGTCGGCGTGCCCAGTGTCAGCCATCAGCTTCGGGAACGACGGCTCGCCCCAGATCGCGCAGACGTCGATGCTCGGGTCGGCCGACTTCATCGCCCGGTAGAAGTCGAGGAACCCAGGATGCGGGCCGGAGTCGTAGTCGGCCTCGACGTCCGCACCGGCCGGCGGGACCTTCCCGTGTACACCGTCCCCGAAGACGATCTCGCCGGATTCCGGGCGGAGTTCGTACACCTCGTCGTCCGGTCCAGCCGAGCTCAGGTCGTCGACCTCCTGCCACACGTCGCCGCCGACGTACACCACAGCGCTGCCGGGCACCACCGGCGGGAACCGGACGTTGAACACCTGTCCCGGCGTGCCGTCGCTCGCTACCGCCACCCGGAAGTCGCAGCCCTTGCCGACCTGCTGGCCGATGTCGGTGTGGTATTGCCGTTGGGTACCGCCGAAGACGTACTGACGCATCGCCACGTCGACGTCCTCGCGGTTGAGCCAGTACCGCTGGTTTCCGTTCCGGTCGTGCTCGTTGCCGATCTCCCAATACTTCACGCCGTACGGCTCGGGATGACCGTTGGCGGCACGTACGTCGGCCCACGCGATGCCGCCGTTCGGGTTGGTGCCGACTGGCGCGTTCATGTATTCGACCCAGTCCGCTGCGTCGGCCGGCGACTCGCTGGCGAACGAGACCATGATCTGGGCCTGCGCACCAGCCTGCGCGACGAACTGCATGTGCTCGTCCGGACCGTACCTGCTGTCCAGTGGCCCGCCTTCGGGCCGGCCATCGCGCTGGCAGCCGCGTTGGTCCTGCGGGCCGATCGCCCGCTTCCAGTCGAAGAGGTTCGCCGATGTACCGCCGGGATAGCGGACGAGGTGCAGCCCGGCTCGCCTCGCCTTGGCGACGACGTCGGGATTCACCTGCTGCTTCTCCGGATCCCAGAGGCCGTGCGAGTCGCCGAACCACTCGTTGTTGTTGACGCCGTTGAGCAGCGACGACATCGGGTGCAGCCGCCTGTGTGGTTGGACCAGCACCACCGGGTCGTCCTGCGTCGCCTGCTTCTCTTCTGCGCTCGGCTTCTCTTCTGCGCTGGACACGGGTGGCGCGAGCAGCAGCATGGCCGCCGCACCGCCACTCGCCAGTTTCGCCAACCAGGCCGTCGAGGCCATCCCACATCCTTCTGATTGACCGACAGGGCTGACGCGGCGAGGCCTATCCCCCCAAGGGGCGTCCAGTGGAGCCGGGGACGGTACGCCTGGTGACAGGTGACCACATCCTCGGTAACCTCCCGCGATCTCGGGCACGCGCAAGTACCAAGGTAAGTGGAGTAGTACAACGATGAACAGAGCTTCCCTGGAAAGATCGCCCGCCGTGTCCTGTTCTTGCCGTCGTGTGAGCTGCTCGAGCGACGCGTCGGACGTCAGGGGTGTTCGATCGTGACCGTCCCAGCGGCACCGTCGACGGTGACGAGCTGCCCCGTCCGGATGCGTTCGGTCGCACCCGGGACACAGATCACGGTCGGGATGCCGTACTCCCGTGCCACCGTCGGTCCGTGCGCCATCACAGCTCCCGTCTCGGTGACGAGCCCACCCGCGGTGAGGAACAGCGGCGTCCACCCGGGGTCAGTCGTCGGTGCGACGAGGGTCTCGCCCGGCTCGAGCGATGCGGTCGTGGGGTCGCGAACCACGCGAGCGCGACCGCTGACCCGTCCCGGCGCCGCAGCCGCGCCCGTGAGCGCGTGTCCGTCCGACGTCCGAGCTGGCAGCAGCGTCTCCACATCGGTCCCGTCGGAGAGCAAGGCGACCGGAACGGTCCGGCGCCGCATCTCCCGCGCGTACTCCGACCGCCGGCCGGCGACCGTCTCGCGCAGGTCCTCGCCGCGCTCCACCACCGTGCGCAGCTCAGGGAGCGTGAGGAACATGACGTCGTCGGCACGCTCGAGGAGCCCTTTCGCCTGGAGCTCGGCACCGATGAGAAGGAGACGTCGGCGTCGGTCACGCAACGAATACAGCCCCGCGAACTTCCCCGCCTCGCGCAGACCGGCCAGCTCCCGGGCCCGGCGCAGGAAGAAGGCGGCAATCCGGCCGCGCACCGGACGCATGCGGCGGGCGCGCTGAGTGAGCTCGGCAAGCATTGCCTCGGCCCTGGCCGCAGCGCGTTCGAACCGTCGGTCCGGCGCCTGCTCGGGGTCGGTGACGCGCAGATAGTTGGCGAGCATCGCGAACACCGGCGTCGGGTCCTCCGACCAGCGTGGCACGCCGACGTCGACCTCCGCGGCAGACCTCACGCCGTACGCGTCGAGGAACGCGCTCAGGCCGATGTCCGGTAGCGTGCCCGCCAGGTAGGCCGAGGCGAGCTCGTTCGGCGGTGTGTTCAGGAAGGTCTCGCGGTACGGCGCTGCACGCTGGGCCACCTTCCAGAGCGCAAGGTCCATCTCGATGGTGACGTTGTGCGGCATCCCACCGAGCACAGTGCGGGTCTCGTCCTCGCGCGCGATCCCTTTGAGCAGGGGCGTCAGGGCTGCGGAGACGACAAGTCCGCTGATCACCGGCCAGAGGACCACGTCGAGAGGGCTCAACCGCCTGGTGTCCTCGACCAGTTCCAGTAGCTCCGCAGCTGTGGCGGGATCAGCGATCGGCTGCCGTCTGAGGCGTTCGATCTCGCCGAACACGCGCGCCCGTGCCCTCGCCGGTCGAGCCAGCGCACCGAGAATCCCGGCCACTGCTCTCGGCCCCATCGTCAGCGCGGCTGCGCTGCGCCCGCGGGCGCGCTTGTCCGGAGCGAACCGCGGATCGTTCAGCATGTGCTCGACCACCGCCTGCGCGCGTGGTCCGAAGTCGACCGCTGTCAGCTTCACGAGCCGCCGCCGAGTCGACGGGTCGCGGATCACGTCGGTCAGGTCGCCGTACAACCGCCCGCCGATGTCGACGATCTCGACCCTGAGGCCGAACGAGGCAAGCATGCCTGCGATCAACGACTTGAGCGTCGACATGCCCATGGGCGTGACCGGCTGGAGCATGCCCTGGACATGACCGAACTCGACGTACAGCCGCGGACCCGGCTTCTCGGTCTTCGGAGGCGCCGGGAACAGCGTGGTGATCGGCCGCGACTGCAGCAGCCACAAGGTGCCGTCACGGTCGTAGGCCCACTCGACATCCTGCGGTACGCCGAGCTGCTGCTGGAGCCGGTTGCCGACCTCGTACAGCTCCTCCAGTCGGGCCGGCGTAAGGCAGCCGCGTCCTGCCGGCGGGGTGCCGTCCAGCACGTAGTGGTCGGCGGCCGCCGTCCCGTCGACCACCGCCGTACCCAGCCCCGGCGCGGCATCGACGACAGCCTCGCTTCGCGAGCCGGTGACCGGGTTGGCCGTGAACAGCACACCTGCGACCTCGGCGTCGACCATCCGCTGAACGACCACCGCCATGCGCACGCTGTCGTGGGGGACCCCGGCGGCCTCGCGGTAGGCGACTGCGCGCTCGGTGTGCAATGAGTCCCAGCAGGCACGGATCGCCCTCAGCAGCTCCTCGGCGCCGGTAACCCCCAGGTACGTCGCCTGTTGCCCGGCGAAGCTCGCATCCGTCAGGTCCTCGGCGGTGGCACTGGAGCGGACAGCGACCGGACCGCCGCCGAGCCGGTCGTACGCCGCGAGCACCTCGTCCCGCGGGACCTCGCCGCGGCGATGCGATTCGGTCGTGACGCAGAAGCCGTCCGGCACACGTTCGCCCAGCTGGATCAGTGTGGCGAGGCCGGCGGCCTTCCCGCCCACCAGGTCCCGCTGTCCCGGGTCGACCGCTGCCAGCTCGAGCACGTCCATTCCGGCGGCCTCCTTTTGCCATACAGCTGTAATGTATACGGGTAACAATACAACTGCAATGTAAAGTGGCCACATGCCCCGCAAGGTCGATCACCGTGCGCGCCGAGAGCTGCTCGCCGACGCCCTGCTGCGGCTCGCCGCGACGCGAGGCCTGGAAGAGGTGAGCCTGCGGCATGTGGCGGCCGAGGCAGGGGTCTCGACCGGGATGGTGCAGCACTACTTCCGCACCAAGGACGAGATGATGACGTTCGCTCTCGACATGGTCATGGACCGCATCCGCGCGCGGTCACAGGCCGCAATGACGTCGACGGTGCCGCGCGAGCTCGTCCGCAGCCTGCTGCTGCAGGTGCTGCCGCTCGACGAGACGCGGCGACAGGAGAACCACGTCGTACTCGCGTACTTCGCCTATGCCGCCGTGCGGCCCGCGATCGCGTCAGGGCTGCGCGAGGCTGCAGCGCAGACCCGGAGGTTCCTCGCCGACCAGCTGCGGGCTGCCGGGGCTTTCGACCTCGACCCGGAACGTGCGGCCGCCGGGCTTCTGGCGCTCGTCGACGGACTTGGCCTGCAACTCCTGTCGCGGCAGCTCGCCGAGGAGGAAGCGGTCGCCGCACTCGACGCCCAGCTCG
>DATCKU010000049.1:0-61271 GCA_036564245.1 Actinopolymorphaceae bacterium | reverse complement strand
CCGGTAGTTGACCGCCGCCTTGCCGGTGCCGTTCTCGGTGAGGATCTCGATCATCTTCTGGATCGCCTCGGCCTTGGAGAGGCCGTTCAGCGGCCCGGAGTTGATCAGCTTGCCCTCACCGGGGGTGGCGATGCCGGTCTCGGCCGGGTCGGGCTCGCCGGTGTCCACCACGACCCGCACCGGCAGGCCGAACTTCAGGGCGAAGTCGAGGTCGCGCTGGTCGTGCGCGGGCACGGCCATGATCGCGCCGTGGCCGTAGTCGGAGAGCACGTAGTCGGCGGCCCACACCGGCAGGCGCTCCCCGTTCACCGGGTTGATCGCGTACACGCCGAGGAAGACGCCGGTCTTCTCCTTCTCGGTGGACAGGCGCTCGATGTCGGAGAGCTTGGCGACCTCGGCCTTGTACCGGGCGAGCGCCTCCCGCCGATCCGGCGCCACGATCTCGTCGGCGAGCGGCGAGTCGGGCGCCACCACGAAGAACGTGGCGCCGTACAGCGTGTCGGGCCGGGTGGTGAAGACGGTGACCGGCTCCTCGCGGCCCTCGATCTTGAACTGGACGTCAGCGCCGGTGGAGCGGCCGATCCAGTTGCGCTGCATGGTGAGCACGCGCTCCGGCCACTTGCCCTCGAGCTGCTTCATGTCGTCGAGCAGCCGGTCCGCGTACTCGGTGATCTTGAAGTACCACTGGGTCAGCTTGCGCCGCACCACCTCGGACTGGCAGCGCTCACACCGGCCGTTGATGACCTGCTCGTTCGCGAGCACGGTCTGGTCCTTGGGGCACCAGTTGACCAGGCCGTCCTTGCGGTAGGCGAGCCCGCGCTCGTAGAAGCGGAGGAAGAGCCACTGGTTCCACCGGTAGTACTCGGGGTCGCTGGTGTGCAGCCGGCGGGACCAGTCGAAGGAGGTGGCGTACTGCTTGAACGACCTCGCCTGGGTGTCGATGTTGGCGTAGGTCCACTCGGCCGGGTGGGCGTTGCGCTTGATCGCGGCGTTCTCGGCCGGGAGACCGAAGGAGTCCCACCCGATCGGGTGCAGGACGTTGTAGCCCTTCTGGAACCAGTAACGCGCCAACAGGTCACCGAAGGCGTACGCCTCGGCGTGACCCATGTGCAGGTCGCCGGAGGGGTACGGGAACATGTCGAGCAGGTAACGGCGCTCCCGCGGGTCCTCGCCGCCACGCTCGGGGTCAGCCAGCCGATCGGCACGGAAGTAGTCGGCCTGCTGCCAGACCGGAAGCCATTTTGCCTGGATCGCGGCGAAGTCGTACGACTCGGTGGCAGAGACGTTTCGGTCAGAGGGCGCGCCTTTGCCCACGGTCACATCCCGGCCCGCTGCGCTGGTCTTGCTCATCGTGTACCGCTCCGTCGGGACAAATGATGAAGGTGCCTGGCCGCATCAAAGAAGAAAGCCCTCCGCACAGGAGGGTCGCCGCGCCGACGCGATGCCTGAGGCATCCGCTGCTGGTCAGCGCGGCTTGATAAGGAGCAGGGCCGATCGCACGGGGGAAAGGATACAGCACGCATGCGGGGCGTCACGCCGGCATCGCGACGAAGATCAGCCTCCGATCCCGGTGACCGCCACCATGGGCGGCAGCAGGAGCATGATCAAGATCGCGCCGGCCACGTCGAAGGTCACTCCGGAGCGCACCATCTTCGTGATCGGGACGAGACCCGAGCCGTAGACCACGGCGTTCAGCGGCGTCGAGACCGGCAGCATGAAGCCGAAGGATGCGGCGAACGTCGCGGCCAGGCCCGGCACGAACGGATCGACACCGGCCCCCACCGCGAGCGAGATCACGATCGGCACGACGACCGTAGCCGAGGCCGTGTTGCTGGTCGTCTCGGAGATCACGATCGCCAGCAGGACCGCGAAGATCGTGATCGGCACGACCGAGTCGATGCCGAACGCCGCAGCAGACGACTTCCCGATCGTCTCGGCCAGTCCGGTCGCGCTCAGCTGGCTGCCGAGGATGATCCCGGCGCCGAAGAGCAGGATCGTCCCCCAGTCGATCCGCGCGGCCTCGCTCCACGTCATCGTGAACCTACGCTCACGCCAGTTCACCGGCAGCAGAACAGCAGCGAGGCGCCGAGCACGGCCACCATGCCCTCGTCCAGCAGGTTGCCGACGGTTTCGTACGCCTGTGAGTCGTCGCCGGCGATCAGACCGACGACGCCGGGGAGCAACCACAAGGTGACGGCGGTCGCGAAGCCGATCAGCGTGTTCCGCTCGTACGTAGAAAGCGGTCCGAGCTTGCGTCGCTGCTCCGCGACGTACTCCTGCAGCCCTTCGAGGCGCTTCAGCTCCGGCGGGTTGAGCAGCACGAGGACGATGGTGAGCACCACGAACATCGTCAGGGAAATGGGCAACGCCGTTGCCATCCACCCGAAGAAGTTGATGCTCTGCCCCGTCGCCTCCTCGATCAGGTCCCGGCCGATCAGGTTCGGCGGTGAGCCGACGGGCGTGAGCAACCCACCGACGCTTGCTCCGTAGGCGAGCATCAGCAACAGCGCGACCGCCGTCCGCGGGTTCCACCGCCGGGCCAACAGCTCCTCACGAAGCGAGGCGGGGATCTCGTCGTCGGCCTCGTCGGTCCGTCGAGTCGCACCAGCCACGGTGCCGAGAATCGCCACGGCAGTGGGCAGCAGCATCGCGACCGTCGCCGTGTTGGAGACGAACGCCGACAACGCGCAGGTGATCACCCCGAACGCCACCAGGGTGCGTGCCGTCGACTTGCCCACGCCGCGGATCGCCAAGATACGAAAGGCGAATCGGCGCGCGAGACCGTGCCGCAGCATGGCCTCGGCGATGATGAACGCACCGATGAACGTGAAGATCGTCGACGAGCCGAACGGTGCGAGCACGTCGTCGGCCGGAGCCACTCCCACGAGAATCGCCACGACGACACCGATCAACCCGCCGACAGGGAGTGGGACCGCCTCCGTGATCCACAACGTGATGGTCAACAGCAGGACCGCAGCCAACCGGTGCTGCGCGGCATCGAGGTCCAGCGGGAGTACGAGACACAGCACGAAGAGGGCGGGCGCCAGGAAGAGTCCCACGGTCTTGCGGCCGCGCTCGAAGCGTTCCTCGGCGGGCGAGATGACCTCCTGGCCGAGAGGTACCGAGAGGTGATCCGGTGCCGGGGCCGGGTGGTCAGTGCCGCCGTGCGGAGGTTCGGTCGATGCGTTCCCGCGTGCCACCTCCCCTGGCATTCCGGTTACTTTCACCATAAATCGGACAGGTGGAAAGCTCGAACGCCGATTCCGGACCGTTGCCACGGGTTGGGCAACCCCGCGAGAGCGTCGACGCGTCGTCAGGGAGGACGTGAGGAGCACCGACGGCCGCGAGCGAGCCTGCGCCGATCCGACGCGCGGATGACACGGGGCCGGTCGTGCCCGCCGTGATCCGACGTCAGGGCAGGCGGACGACCCGCTCGACTCCCGTCACCATCGGCAGGTCGAACGAACCGGATGCGGTCTCCGGGCGGCTCGTCATCTCGTCGCGGATCTGGCTCAGCACCTCGGCCCGCTCGTCCTCCGACATCACGAGAAGCCGCGATCGGGTTGCCATGCGCGCGAGGTAGGTGTCGTGGGTCAGGCGGTCTACGTACGGGAACTCGCCGCGTTCCACGTCGCTGAACGAAGACCCTCCGGTCGCGTCGTCACCAGTGAAGCGTGGGGTGTTGCGCCAGGTCAGCAGATCACGCGGGAGCCGAGAGACGCGAGCGAGCGCGGCGACCCACTCGACCCGGACATCTTCCAAGTTCCACAAGGCGGCCAGCACACCGCCGGGCCGCAGCACACGGGCGATCTCGGGCAGCGCGGCCTCGCGGTCGAACCAATGGAATGCCTGGCCTACCAGGACGGCGTCGACGCTCGCGTCCTCCAGCGGTATCGCCTCCGCCCGACCCTGCAGTGCCGACACGTCAGGCAGGCGGACCCGCAGCTCGGCGAGCATGGCGGTGTCGGGCTCGACGGCCATGACGTGCACGCCGAGGCCGACGAGCACCTCGGTCAGTTTGCCGGTACCGGCCGCAAGGTCCAGCACGTCAAGCCTTTCCAGGCCATCGCGGGCGAGCCTGCGGTCCCGCTCGGCAAGCGGCGCCAATGCCCACCGGACCGCCTCCTCCGGATAGCCGGGGCGGTGGGTCGCGTAGGACGCGGCCCGGGTGCCGAACGCCATCGCGCGCCGCGCTGCACGGGGCGAGCTGGCCTCGTCCTCAACCACGCGCCGTTCCACTGTGTCGTTGGGCCGGTGATTCGGCCTGTCATCCGGCATGGTGGTCGGCCTCCCGTGCCTGCTCGTGGCCTGGTTGCCCTTCGGCCTGTCGCCTGCGGACGACCTCGAACGCCACGACCGTTGCGGCGTTCGCGACGTTGAGCGACTCCACAGCACCCGGCATCGGAATGCGCACCCAGCTCGCCACCATGGGACGCACGTCCGTGCTCACCCCGGTCGTCTCGCTCCCCAGCACGAAAGCGACCGGCGGGCTCAGGTCGGCGTCGAAGAGCGACGTCGGCGCATCCGCTGCGAGTCCCACCAGCAGGTATCCCGCCTCGACGAGGCGTTCCGCGGCCTCGGCTGCCGTGCCGCAGCGGAGGATGGGCGCGCGGAACGCAACCCCGGCCGACGCCTTGACGACGAGTGGATCGATGTCGCAGACACCACGGTGCGGGACCACGATGCCGTCGAGTCCAGCGGCGGTCGCGCTGCGCACGATCATCCCGACGTTCGCCGGCGTCGTGATCCCGTCCAGCAGCATGATCGTCTGAGGTCGTTGGTGACGCTTCACGTCGAGCGCGCCCGCGAGAGAGCGCATGCGTGGCGCGACCACATCGGCCACGACGCCGTTGTCGTGGCGCGGATTGCCGGAAAGAAGTGCGATGCGAGCCGGCGGCACCCGCTGAAGCGGGACGCGCCGGGTCTCGGCCGCCGACACGATCTCGCGTACGGACGGCCCGCGGGACCCCTTGGCGATCAGGACCTTGTCGACCTGGAGAGCGGGATCGGCGAGTGCGGCGAGGACCGGTCGGTATCCGTACACCGTCACGAACCGGTCTCTGGGTGACTCCGAGTCGCTCACCTCGCCCAGTCTGCCATCGGGCGAGAACCCCCGGTCACTCCGTGGAGATCGGAACCGGCTGACCGGCCTCGACGGAACGGTACGCCGCGAGCGCGATCTCTGTCGCCCGATAACCATCCCAGCCACTGGGAACCGGTGCCCGATCCTCCCGGATCGCGCTCAGGAACTCCCGCAGCATGCCGGCGTTGGGGTCGTCGCCCCACGGCAGCCACCGCACGTCCTGACCACCGGTCCGCCCTGGCCCATCGGAGTAGGACGCCAGCACTTGGGCGAACGCGTCGACCGAGATCACGCCCTCGTCACCGACGAGCTCCAGGGTGACGCCACCCCAGGTCGGGTACGAGTTCGGCCGGCTCCAGCTGCAGTCGATCGTCGCGACCGTCCCGTTGGCGAAGGTGACCGCGAGTGTCCCGGCTGTCTCCACCGGCAGGTCGGGATAGAGGATCCGGTTGGTCTGCGCGTAGACCTCGACCGCCTCGCTGCCCAGCAGCCAGCGCATGACGTCGGCCACATGCACGGTGTGGTCCATCACCGCTCCCCCGCCCGCGAGCTCCGGGTCGACGAACCACGAGCCCGGCATCGTGCCCGGGTTGGTCGCAGCGATCCCGTGGATGGTGCCGAGCTTGCCTTCCTGCGCTATGCGTACTGCGGCGATGACCGGCTGGCTGAACCGCATCGGGAACGCGGTCATCAGCCGGACACCTGCCGCCTCGCAGGCCTCGATCATCGCCCGTCCGTCGGCGAGGGAGGTCGCCAACGGCTTCTCCGACAGCACGTGCGCGCCAGCCGCCGCTGCCTGCTCGGTGAGCTCGCGGTGGCGGGAGTTCTCCGAGCACACGATGACGCCGTCCGGCTTCCAGGCCAGAAGCTCGGCGTACGACGGAGCGCACGTGACCCCGAACCGGTCGGCGATCCGCTTGCCTCGTTCGGGATCGTCGTCGGCTACCCGAAGCTCGACATCCGGCCAGTTCGCGAGCAGCCCCGCATAGCCCGCGCCGTGCAGGTGCGCAAAGGACATGATCCCGATCTTGAGCTTCCGCTGCGTACTCATGCCGCGGCCACCTCCGTCGCCAGCTCTACCGCACGGCCGGTCTTGGCCGACTCGATGGCCGCGAGGGCCACCGCGAGCGCTGCGCGCCCGTCCTCCGCGCTCACCCTGGGCGGCGGTCCGCCGTTGATCGCGGCCAGGAACTCCCGCAGCTCCGCCGTCCACGGGTCTTCCTCGAGCAGCATGCCGCCCAGCCGCGCGAGCTCTGCCGGGGCCGTACGCAACGCCGGCCGACTGTCCGTCGCGTGCTCCAGCAGTCCTTCGCTGCCGGCGATCTCGAAGCTGGTCCGAAAGGGTGCCCCGACACGCGCCCACGAGGCGGTCAGGTGGCTGATCGCACCGCTCGCATGGGTGAGGATGGCGTACGCATGGGTCGCGCCGTTCTGCGGACCGGCGTTGCGCAACGTCCGTGCGTACACCCGGACCACCTCACCGGCGACCCAACGCGCGTAGTCGATGTCGTGGATCATCACGTCGCCGATGATCCCGCCGGAACGGTTGTCGTCGTGGTACCAGCGATCCGCCCCGGGCATGCCGCCCTCGCGGGTGAAACGCAGGACCGCGGGCTTGCCGATCCGCCCGGACGCGATCGCCCGCGCAGCGGCGGCGTACTGCGGGAAGAACCGCACGACCTGCGCGACATGAAGCTGCACACCACGCTCGTTCGCCGCCGAGATGAGCGCATCGGCCTCCGGGAGCGTCCGCGTGATCGGCTTCTCACAGATCACGTGCTTGCCCGCCCGGACAGCCGCCAACGCCACCTCGGCGTGGGTGTCGGTAGGCGTGCAGACATCGATTACATCCACCGTGCGGAGCAACGCCTCCAGGCCGTCGTGAACCTCGATGCCGAACGCGTCCCGCGCCCGCTCACGCGCTTCCGGTAGTCCGTCGGCCCCCTCCACTGTCACGCCTAACCGTTGCCATCCGGCGACGTGGATCCGGCCGATGCTTCCCAGCCCGACGACACCAACAGTTTGAACACCCATCGACCTTCGCTCCCTCATGGAGACGGCATCGCCGCCGTGGCGTATGCCACACCGTCGGTCCGCAGTCGCTCGAGCTCTGGCGGAAGCGGGCCGACCGACACGACGCCCAACCGGCGAGTCGCCCGGGTGACCGCGACGTAGAGGTCACCAGCACCCCGACGAGACTCGTCCAGCACTCGCCGCGGATCGACGACGATCACGATGTCGAACTCCAATCCCTTGGCCTGGGCGACGGTGAGAACCGACACCCGCGAATCGAGGACCGAGGCTACCCCGCGTGCCGCGCTCCCGAAATCGAATGCTTGCAAGGCACGCGTGACCTCGTCGAGGCGGGATAGAGGGACGATGACGGCAAGACGTCCGGAGCCGGCCGCCGCAGCGCTCGTGTCCGAGTCGGATTCGCCGTCGGCATCCATTCCGATTTCGGCCAGCTCCTGGAGCTCCCTGGCGACGTGCGCGGCCACGGTGTCCGCCAGCTTGTCCGCCACGTCCTCTGCCGTGTCGCCCAGACCGCTGTCGGGACTGGTGTCCTGCTGGCCGTGCGATTCGACACAGCAGTACCACGGGACGGGGCCGCTCCTCACCGACCGGGGTGACGAGAGCGTGGGATCGACCGCTGCGAGCACGCCGTCCGCCACTTGCATGATCTCCGCTGGCGTGCGGTAGTTGATCGTGAGTCGCTCGCGTCGCCAGCGACCTGAGACGTACGGCTCGAGCGCCTCCTCCCAACGCGCCACGCCACCGGGCGAGCTGGCCTGGGCGAGGTCGCCGACGATCGTCATCGACCGGGACGGGCAGCGACGCAGCACCATCCGCCACTGCATGGCCGAGAGCTCCTGGGCCTCGTCGACGATGACGTGACCGTACGTCCTGGTGCGGTCCACAAGCGCAGCGTCCGTGGTGTCGCCACCCTTGCTCGCCTCCCGATAGCGTTCGGCGACCATCTCGGCGACCGCTTCCAGATCGTCCGGCGTGGCCGGCAGATGCTCGTACTCCATCTGCAGTCGCGCGGTCTGATACGCGTAGGCGAAGTCCTCGGCCTCGGCGTGCAACTGCCGGACTCCCGCGTCGTGTGACGAGCGGATCGTGACGTCGAGCTCACCCAAGAGCTCTGCCGCTTCGTCGAGGAGTGCCACATCGGCCGGCGTCCAGGGGCTGCCCGGCGCGCGGAGGAGAGCGGCACGTTCGGCATCGCTGAGGTCGGGTGCGGCCGCCTTCAGACGCTCTGGCGACGCGAAGAGCTCCGTGAGAAACCGCTCCGGCGTGAGCTCTGGCCACAGCTCGTCGAGCAGCTCGCGTACGGTCGGGGACGTCGCGAACTCGGTGCGAAGATCCGCGACGTCGGCCTCCTCGAGGAGGTCCGCGCCGAGCCGGTCGACCGCCTGGTCGGTGAAAAGGTCGAGAATCCGTGCGACGAAATGCGGACGCAATCGGTTGTGCCGGTGTTCTCCGGTCGTTCTCGCATGCTCCCAGACCTGCTCCCGCGCACGAACGCAATCCTGCCGCGTGAGGACGTACTGCTCTTTGCCCATGGTCATCTCGAGCTCGACCACGAGATCGCGATCGGGCACCTGCTGCCGATCCCGAACGGCTGCCTCGAGGATCGCGACCATTCGAGCGTCACCCTTGAGGCGTTCGGCCTCGACACTGTCCCGGCCGGTCGCCTCGATGCCGGGATAGAGCTCGGCGATCGTAGCCAGCACGACGTTCGTCTCGCCGAGCGACGGCAGCACCTGGTCGATGTAGCGCAGGAACGTGGAGTTCGGCCCGATGATGAGCACGCCGCGCTCTGCCAGCCGGGAGCGGTAGGTGTAGAGAAGGTACGCAGCGCGGTGCAAAGCGACGACCGTCTTGCCCGTCCCAGGACCTCCCTCCACCACGAGAACGCCGTCCAGCTTCGACCGGATCACCTTGTCCTGCTCGGCTTGGATGGTCGCCACGATGTCCGACATCCGGCCGGAGCGCGGCGCTTCGAGCGATGCGAGCAACGCAGCCTCACCGATCAGTCGATGCCGCTGGTCGTCGCGCAACGCGTGGACGTCGAGCGGGTCGTCCTCGAGTCCGATCACCTGTCGGCCACGGGTGCGAATGTGTCGCCGACTCGCAACGCCACACGGATCGGCTGGGGTGGCCCGATAGAACGGCTGGGCTACCGGTGCCCGCCAGTCCACCAGGAGCGGCTCGTAGTCGTCGTCGAACAACCCGATTCTCCCGATATACGTGCGGGTTCCGTCCACCATGTCGAGCCGGCCGAAGCACAACGCACGCTCGGCCGCCGAGAGTCTCGCCAGCCGTTCGGTGTAGAGCTCGTGGAACGACTGGCGTTCGGTCATCGCCTGGTCGTTCTCTGCATGTGGTCCACGATGCGTTGCATCCAACCGCGATCGTGCGTTCGCGCGGAGCGCGTCCAGGCGGTCGTACAGCATGGTGACGTACGCCTGCTCGCGATTGATTTCTTCTTGGATACGACGCGGTAAACGGCTTGACGGAATGTCGGCAGACACCGTATTATTAGAATTGTTATTTCGATCGCTCATATTTCCCTGTCTGGCGAGACCTGTTTCCACGAAATCCCACACGTTAGCAGCGCAGCAGCATGGATTGAAGCGCGAACGACTGAGTTTCCTCGCTGCGACTATCGAATGTCTCACCAGTCGAAATTTGACTGCAAAGCCGTCGCGGCGATCAGTCGATTCTTTTTATAATTGGTTTCGTCACGATACGCCGCTGCTTTTGCAGCGATGCGTGCAAGTTCTTTGGTACAGCAAAACGAGCGAGACGACGACCCGAACAACGTCGAGTCCTGTATCACCTCTCGGCTACCCGTGCTGCAATCGTCGTCCGTACGATGAGCGAATCCTCGTGGAGATGTGCGGCCAGCCTTCGCGGTCACCTGGCCGCTTCGTACTCCGACAGCATGTGGATCCGGCGGGCGTGCCGCTCCTCTCCCGAGAACGGCGTGGTCAGGAAGACTTCGACGAATCGGATCGCGTCGGCCGGTGTGTGCATGCGGGCCCCCAACGAGATGACGTTGGCGTCGTTGTGCTGTCGGGCCAGCCGAGCCGTCTCCTCGCTCCACACCAGCGCCGCGCGCACGCCACGGACCTTGTTGGCCGCGATCTGCTCACCGTTGCCGGATCCGCCGATCACGACGCCGAGGCTTCCCGGCTCGCCGACCACGGCCGCGCCCGTCTTGATGCAGTACGGCGGGTAGTCGTCGTCGGGGTCGTACGCGTCTGGTCCGTGGTCGACGACCTCGTACCCGTGGTCGGCGAGCCATCCCGTCAGGTGCTGCTTGAGCTCGAAGCCCGCATGATCGGATCCCACATGCACACGCATGCGTCAGAGTCTTTCAGGAAGCCTCACGACGCGGGTGAGCAGGCGTACCCCAGCCTCGCGAGGTGTCGAGCCCTACCGTGGCGGGCGACACCTCGCCTCGCCTGGTCACCCGTAGGATCAGTCGAAGATCGGTCCGCGGGTACGGCTGCGCTTGAGCTCGAAGAAGCCGTCGGTCCCCATGACCAGGCGCACGCCGTCCCACAGCTTCCCCGCGGCCTCGCCACGCGGGATCGGCGACACGACCGGACCGAAGATCGCCGTACCGTCGACCGCGATCACCGGCGTGCCGACCTCCATGCCCACCTGATCCATGCCCTCGTGGTGGCTCTTGCGCAGAGCATCGTCGTACTCGGTGGACTCCGCAGCGTCGGCCAGCTCGGTCGGAAGCCCGGCGGCGGCGAGCGCCGCTTCGTACGTCGCCCGCTCCCGCTCCTTGCCCTCGTGGTGGAAGAGGGTGCCGATCGCGGTGTAGTAGCGGCCGAGCACCTCGCTTGGATCTTGACCCTGCTTCTCGGCGTGTCGTGCCGCGGCGATCGCGATTCGCACCGGTCCCCAGGACGTGTCCATCGTCTTCTGGTAGTCCTCCGGAAGATCACGTCCGGCATTGAGGACGGCGAGGCTCATCACGTGCCACCGCGTCGTCACCGGGCGCACCTTCTCGACTTCCAGCATCCACCGGGACGTGATCCACGCCCAGGGGCAGATCGGGTCGAACCAGAAGTCAGCGATCACGCGTTCGTCAGCCATACGAGAGTCCCTTCTTGCGGCCCCCACGATCATGTCTACCCGACGAAACTCCGACGTCCTGCCCGGCATTCCCGGCCCGCCGTGCGAGTATGGGCGGCATGCCTGGCACGAACCTCACCCTGCAGGAAGCCCAGCAACGTGCGGAGCTTCTGACCGTCCACAGCTACACGGTCACGCTCGACCTCACGTCTGCACCCGACCGGGACGCGACGACGTTCGCGTCGACGACGGTGATCCGGTTCGACTGTGCGCGACCCGGCGCGGGCACGTTCGTCGATCTCGTCGCACCGCGCGTTCGCGAGCTCACGCTGAACGGGCGCGCGCTTGATCCGGAGACGCACTACGACGGCTCCAGGATCACCCTCGACGACCTCGCGGCGAGCAACGAGCTCCGAGTGGTCGCCGACGCAGCGTACATGAACACGGGCGAGGGTCTGCACAGGTTCTTCGACCCGGTCGACGGCAACGCCTACCTCTACACGCAGTTCGAGGTCCCCGACGCCAGGCGCGTCTTCGCCACCTTCGAACAGCCCGACCTCAAGGCGACGTTCGCGCTCACGGTCATCGCACCGGCCGACTGGCAGGTGATCTCCAACTCGCCGACGCCTGAGCCGCAGCCGCAGGATGGTGGGATCGCCGTGTGGCGGTTCGCACCGACACCACGCATCTCGACCTACATCACCGCACTGGTCGCCGGCCCCTATCACGTCGTCCGCGATTCCTACGCCGGACGGCGCGGGGAGATCCCGCTCGGCGTCTTCTGTCGGCCCTCGCTCGCCGAGCACCTCGACGCGGACGAGATCTTCGACGTGACCAAGCGCGGGTTCGCGTACTTCGAGGAGCTGTTCGACTATCCCTACCCGTTCGAGAAGTACGACCAGCTCTTCGTGCCCGAGTACAACATGGGCGCGATGGAGAACGCCGGCTGTGTGACGATTCGAGACGAGTACGTCTTCCGCAGCCGCACCACCGACGCTACGTACGAACGTCGTGCCTGCACGATCCTGCACGAGCTCGCCCACATGTGGTTCGGCGACCTCGTGACCATGCGCTGGTGGGACGACCTGTGGCTCAACGAGTCGTTCGCGACCTACGCGAGCACCCTCTGCCAGGCCGAGGCCACGCGCTGGACCCACGCCTGGACCACGTTCGCCAACACCGAGAAGACCTGGGCCTACCGGCAGGACCAGCTCCCCTCCACCCACCCGATCCAGGCCGACATCCCCGACCTGGATGCGGTGGAGGTCAACTTCGACGGGATCACCTACGCCAAGGGCGCGAGCGTGCTGAAGCAGCTGGTCTCCTGGGTGGGTCGGGACGAGTTCTTCGCCGGGTTGCGCCACTACTTCAAGGCGTACGCATGGCGCAATGCGACGCTCGCCGACCTGCGGACCTGCCTGGAGGAGGTGAGCGGACGGGACCTCGTCGCCTGGAGCCGCGAGTGGCTGGAGACGGCGGGCGTGAACACCTTGCGTGCGGAGTTCGCGGTGGACGGGAACGACACGTTCACCTCGTTCGCCGTCACGCAGTCGGCCACCGAGAAGCATCCGACGCTGCGGTCGCATCGGCTGGCGATCGGGTTGTACGACAAGACGGATGACGGGCTGGTCCGGCGCGAACGGGTCGAGCTCGACATCTCGGGCGAGCGCACGGACGTCCCCGACCTGGTAGGCATCCGTCGACCCGACCTGATCCTGCTCAACGACGACGACCTGAGCTACGCCAAGATCCGGCTCGACGACCGGTCGTTGGCGACCCTCGTCAACCACATCAGCGAGTTCACCGACTCCCTGCCCCGGTCGCTTTGCTGGATGGCGGCCTGGGACATGTGCCGCGACGCCGAGCTTCCGGCACGCGACTACATCGCGATGGTGCTGCGTGGCGTCGGCGACGAGCCCGACGTCAACGTCACGCAGATGCTGCTACGCACGGCGTCAACGGCCTCGTTGGTCTACACCGCCCCGGCGCGACGTGCCGAGACGCGGCGACGGCTCGCCGACGGCCTGCTCGAGCTGGCACGTAAGGCAGAGCCGGCGAGCGACCAGCAGCTCAGTCTGGTGCGGGCGTTCGCGTCGGCCGCACTCACCCAGCACGCCGACGTCCTGCGCGGCCTGCTGGAGGGATCCGTCACCCTCGATGGGCTCGCGCTCGACGCCGAGCTTCGCTGGCACCTCGTGCAGAACCTCGCCCGACTCGGTGTGTACGGCGAAGCCGAGATCGCGGCCGAGCTCACCCGGGACGACACCAACCGCGGACGGGAGTCTGCGGCGGAGGCCCGGGCCTCGCGACCGGATCCGGACGCCAAGGCGAACGCGTGGCGGGACGCGGTTGAACGCGACGACGTACCCAACCAGACCCGGTTCAACACGATTCGCGGCTTCTGGCAGCCCGAGCAGGAAGACATGCTGCTGCCGTACGTCGACCACTACCTCCAAGCGGCAAGCGAGGTGTGGGAGCGCCGCGGAAGCGACATGGCACAGGCGGTCCTGGTCGGGCTGTTCCCGCGGTTGCTCGCGACGCAGGAGACGGCCGACGCCGTCGCGCGGTGGCTGGAGACGGCCGACCCGATACCGCCGGTGCGCCGGCTGGTGAGCGAAGGCCTGGCCGACCTCCACCGCGCGCTCCGCGCCCAAGCCCGCGACGCACAATGACCAGGCGCGGCGGGTACGTACCCGCCGCGGCAGGCGCCGGCACTCAGCGAGGCAAGGGCTCACCCAGCGCCGCCACGTGATCAACGCAGGGCGCGGACCGCCTCCTCGATCGGGACGTCGCCCTGCACGAGCTCCAGGGTCCGGCGGAACGTCTGGGCTTCGCCGAGCAGCGCAGCCAGGACGGCTGCCACGTCATCGCGGGTCACGTCGCCGGGGGCGACCGACTCGGCGAGCCGAACCCGGCCGGTGCCCGGCTCGTCGGTCAACCGTCCCGGACGCAGGATGGTCCAGTCGAGGCTGTCGCGGCGACGCAGGTCCGCTTCCGCTGCCGCCTTCGCCTTGAGGTATGCGGAGAAGACCGGATCGACTCCCGGAGCGTCGGCCCGGTCCAACCCCATCGCGCTGATCTGGACGAACCTCCTGACGCCAGCCTGTTCGGCTGCGTCGGCCAGGAGAACCGCCGCGGCACGATCCACGGTCTCCTTGCGAGCGGCCCCGCTCCCTGGTCCGGCACCGGCCGCGAAGACCGCCGCGTCGGCGCCGGACAGTGTCTCGGCCACCGCCGCGACCGTCGTGTGCTCGAGATCGAGGACCACGGGTTCGGCCCCGGCCTCCCGCAGGTCGGCCTCCTGCTCTGGCTTGCGGATGAGGCCGATCACCTGATCACCGCGTGCTGCGAGCAACCGCTCGAGCCGTCGCGCGATCTTGCCGTGCCCACCCGCGATCACCACCCGCATACGTCGACCCTCCCAAGGCGGATCCGACCTTCCGTATGACCTCGTCGTCGCATGGCCCGTCATCTGGCCCGTTTGACGGCGACGTATGAGCTACGAAGAACCGTACGACTCCGTGCGGCCGTTCGGAGCAAGACGCGCGACCTCGCGCTCGAAGCCCCAGGCGCGACGGGTGACTCCTAGCTTCAGCATGTGCGCGCCCCTGCCATGGGTGGCAGACACCCGCCGCTGGTCTGCGTCGCCTCCGCAAGCTCGGCCGGCCACGTACCACCATTCGCCTCGAACACCTCACGACCGGCCGTGCCCCATGCCTCGACCGTCGCACGCATCGCCTCGACCAGCGACTCTGGCGTCGCATCAGGCGGTGGCAACGACTCGAGAAGTGCCCGCTGCGATGGATGTGAGCCTCGAGCTCCATTGCTTCACACCGGCCGGCGGCAATGGTTGGTTCGCCTGGACGAAAGACCGTACAGCATCTGACGGTTGGCCTGGACGCCCACCACTCCGAGCAACCAGTCCTTGCGGGCGAGCACCGCGGGCGGGAAGCTCGCGAACATGCGATAGAACTCCTCGACCAGAAAGCTCATCCTGTCCAGGTCCGGACCCTCGCCGGCCTGCGGCGCGGGAATCCCTCGGTCGAGCCCGTCGCGGTCGAGAACCACGACGCGGCGCCGAAACGGTGTCGCCGCGAGGTCGCTCACCGGCTCCGTCACGACATCCAGGCTGAGGCATTGCGGCATGAGCGCGTAGAAGCTACCTGGGCGGTCGGGGATCTTTCGTGCGAGCAGGGTCGGAGTGACGGTGGCGAGCCAGTCACGCCGCCGCGGCCTTCCACCAGGCTTGTCGGACCTGTGACACGTGTCGGCACGTGGTGTACCTCCGACGGGCGTCGTGCACATGGTCATTAGGGGGTACGACACGGTCTTGCTGTATCACGATTTGGTTACTACGCTCCGACCCCGAGCGTCTGTTCCTTTCCGCCGGCCGCCGGCCGGCACAGCCGCTCCGCCTAATTCTCGTTCGGAAGCAGGCACGAACGAGAAGCCGGGAACCCACCGCAGTCCCGGGGTGAATCGGAGGCGACCGGCAGCAGGCACGTGCCGATGGTCCTCCGTAGGGCGACCCGCGTCGAGCAACGCAGGTGCCCGAACCCGCCAGCTAACCCGGTAGGCGTCGACGGGAAGGGGCCGCACTGCCGTGCCGAAACATTGCTCTGCAGCGAAACCTCGCATTCTCGCGACCCGCCGCGCGGCACCACCACGACATCGTCGCAACCGCCAACGCGCTACCAATCCCCAGGCACTGTTCGCGCTCAGCGCGGCGACCGTCGTCGGCGTGACCGGTGTGTCCGGCGCGACGTCGTACGCCGAACCGAACCAGCGCATCGAGGAGGTACGCAAGCGGGTCGACCACCTCTACCACGAAGCCGAGCGAATCACCGAACGCGCCAACGAGCTGGAAATCGACGTGCGGGCGCTACAGCGTCGCGTCGGCAAGGTCCGCGCTGAGCTTGCCCGCAAGCAAGACCGACTGGACGCGCTTCGCCGCCAGATAGGCCAGGCTGCTGCCGCCGACTACCGCGCCGCGGGACGGCTGGACCCCGCGATGCAGCTGCTCTTCGCCGACGATCCCGACGACTACCTTGCGCAGGTCGCCACGACGAAGTCCCTGGAAAGTCAGGAGGCCGACCTGTTACGGCGCTTCCAGGCCGAGCGGAAGGCCCTGGCCGAACGCCAGGCCGAGTTGGCGTACGAGCTCGCCGAGCTCCGCGAAGCCAAGAAGGAGACCGACGAACGCCGCAAGGCGGCGCTTGCCAAGGCGGCACAAGCGAAGGCACTGCTCGAGCGGCTCACCGAAGAGCAACGACGCCGGCTCGAGGCCGAACGCCGTCGCCGGGCCGCCATGTTGGCCTCACGTGCAGCCGAACGCGCCAAGCCGAGCCCTTCGCCTTCACCGACTCCCACGTCCTCCCCCGACCCGAAGCCGTCGTCCGGCAAGACCAAGGGCGAGATTGCGCTCGAGTTCGCCAAGGCACAGCTCGGCGAGCCCTACGTCTTCGGTGCAGACGGTCCGGACAGCTGGGACTGCTCAGGCCTCACGATGCAGGCGTGGGCCGCCGCCGGGGTCTCGCTGCCGCATTCGGCCCGGATGCAGTACGACGCCTCGCCCCACGTGTCCCGGTCGGAGCTGCGTCCTGGCGACCTGGTCTTCTTCTACAGCGACATCAGCCACGTCGGGATCTACGCAGGCGACGGCATGGTCATCCACGCGCCACGACCTGGGCAGAACGTCGAGTACATCGACATCGACTGGATGCCGTACGCCGGCGCCACCCGCCCCGGATGAGCGAAGCCGGCTACGGCTCCAGGTAGGTGCCCACCGGTTCCGGTGGATGACGTGGACGCCGCCTTGCCGCCCCGGCGTCGAGCCACCCGCTCCGGGGTCGCGTCACGCTTCCCGGCGTCGCGCCACCCGCCCTGGCAATGACCACGTTCGGCGGGTCGCTCCCCTCCCTCAGAGGCATACAGGCCTTGCGAGGGTACGAGTCGGCGCGCACGGCTCGGATCGCCGCCTACGGTTCGACTCGACACGCACGGCTCGACACGCACGGCTCGGACCGTCGACACGGCTCGGATCGGCTTGCCCGGCTCGGCGCAGCGGGCGATGCCGGCGGGCGACTACACCTCGTCGGTGTGAACCGTCCTCGGGCGGCGGGCGTGCTCACCCAGTTGCTGGATTCCGTTCACCAACCCGCCCACCAGGTCGCCGACCGCGAACGCCGACTGCATGGTCAGGATCGCGAGCCGGCACTCGTCATCGGACAGCACCCGCCGGGCCTCGACCCCGGTCCGGATCTCGATCACGCGATCCACGGGATCGACGAGAACTAATACTGTGTGCGCCGGGTCCGGCAACGCCGCGTGCAGGCGTGCGGCGGCCTCCCTCGGGTCGCCCTGGAGCTCCCCGTGCCCGACGTACACCGAGAACTTCAGCCCGGACAGCTCACTCGCAACCCGGATCGACCGCTCGATCTCGGCCCGCTGACGCGGTGTGAACGTCTCACCACCGACCACCGGCGCCTCCCGGCTCGACGGGCTGGGAGGTTCCCACCGCTTTGCGCTCTTCCCCAGGAGCGCTCACGGACGTGCTCGGGGACTCGGCAGTGCTTCCCTCGACAGCGGCCGTGTCTTTCTCCGCGGCACGGTCAGCCTCGACGGCGGGGCGCACGCCGAACCACTCGGAATCACCAGACCACGACAATCCGGGCTGCCGGGCGCTTCGGATCATGTCGGGCGCCATCACCAGCAGGATGATCAAGACGAACAGCCCGACGGGAATCCCTACGAAGACGCCGATCACCTCAAGCGGACTCATGAGGTCACCGTAACGTAGGGCGGGGGTGTCGCTCGGCCCGGGGAGCCGGCATCGGGACAATGACTCGGTGGTCTATGCGCTTGACTGGAATCAGTTCGTGCAGGTCGCCGAGATCCCGGCGCGGATCGTCTTCCTGCTGCTCCTGGGCTTCCTGACCCGGCTCATCGTCCATCGGATGATCGACCGCCTGGTCGCCAAGGCCTCCGGTCTCACTCCGCCACGGCAGATCTTCGGCAGCCAGCGCGCGGCCCAGCTCATCGGCACGAACGCCACGCTCTACAGCGAACGCCGGGAGCGGCGGGCGCATGCGCTCGGATCACTGTTCAAGAGCGTCACCACGGCGGCCACCGGAGCCATCGTGGTGCTCATGATCCTGGACCAACTCGGATTTCCCCTCGGTCCCATCCTGGCCAGCGCCGGGATCGTGGGTGTCGCGGTCGGCCTCGGTGCCCAGCACGTGGTGCGGGACTTCATAGCCGGCGTCTGCATGCTGCTCGAGGACCAGTACGGCGTGGGCGACGTCATCGACACGGGCCATACCGTCGGGACCGTGGAGAGCGTCGGGCTTCGCGTGACGCGGGTACGTGGGCCCGACGGCGCCCTGTGGCACATCCGCAACGGCGAGATCGCGCGGATCGCCAACCGCAGCCAGGGCTGGTCGGGAGTCAGCGTGGACCTCGCCATCGCGTACGACGAGAACCTCACCCGCGTCGAGCGGTTGGTCGACAAGATCGTCGGCGAGCTCGTCGACACGGACGAGTGGCGGGACCGGATCGTGGAGCGCCCACGTCTGCTCGGAATCGAGCGGGTGGGCGACGAGGCGATCACCTTGCGCATCGCGGGCCGCTGCGTCCCGGAGCACCAGGGCGCACTGGAGCGTGAGCTACGGCAACGGATCAAGGCCGGGTTCGACGCCGAGAACGTACGCCTGGTCAGCTTGACCATGCCCGAGTAAGCGATGAGCAGCTAGCGAATCCCGCTCCTCACGCTGCGGACCTCGAGTCCGGTGCCCGGGGATCCACCCGACGCGTCAGATGAGCCCGACGCGTCAGATGAGCGCGGCGTCCAGCGTGATCGTGGTGCCGGCGAGTGCCTTGGAGACCGGGCAGTTCTCCTTCGCGGTCTGGGCAGCCTTGGCAAAGGCCTCGGCGTCGAGACCGGGAACGTCCGCCCGCACGGTCAGGTGGATTCCCGTGATTCCCTCGCCCGGCTGGAACGTGACCTCGGCCTTGGTGTCGACCGTCTTCGGCGGCGTGCCGGCCTGGGCGAGCCCGTGGGACAGCGCCATCGAGTAGCACGTCGAGTGAGCGGCGGCGATCAGCTCCTCCGGGCTGGTCTTCCCGCTCGGCGCCTCGGCACGAGCTGGCCAGGTGACGTCGTACGTCCCAAGCCCAGACGAATCGAGCGAGACACGTCCAGCTCCCTCCATCAGGGATCCTTCCCAGTGGGCGTTCGCTGTCCGTGTGGTGGCCATGAATCCTCCTCTTGCCGAAGCGGGCTACTCGCAACCTCGTAGTGTTGTTCAGCATTATCCTGGACCAGGATCCTTCGGACAGGAGGCTAGATGCCCGCGGGTCCTCGAGGTGTCACCTTGGCGTCGATCGCAGCCAAGGCTGGTGTCTCGGTGCCCACGGTCTCCAAGGTGCTGAACGGCCGACGCGACGTCGCAGCACCGACCCGGGCCCGAGTCGAGGAACTCCTCACCAAGCACGGCTATCTGCGCAGCCGGGCCCGCCGCTCGACCGGCATCATCGACCTGGTCATCGACAACCTCGAGACACCGTGGGCAGAAGAGATCCTGCGCGGAGCCGTCGAGACAGCCGAGTCAGCAGACTTCAGCGTCGCCGTGTCGATCCTGCCGTACGCCCAGCCGTGGACGCCGTGGGTCGACCGGATCGTCCGCAGGGGAAGCGACGGCGTGGCGGCCGTCGTCCGACAGATCGGACGTCCCGACCTGCGCCGGCTGCGCAGCGCCGGCATCCCCTACGTCGCAGTCGACCCGACCGGCGACTGCGACCCTGAGACCCTGTCGGTCGGCGTGACCAACTATCGCGGCGGCTTCGACGCGACATCCCATCTACTCGAGCTCGGCCACGAGCGGATCGCCATCATCTGCGGGCCGCGTGACCTCGACGCGACGCGAGCTCGCTTCGCCGGCTTCCAGGACGCCATGCGCCGTGCTGGCCGAAGCGTCGGTCCGGCGTACGTCACCGATGCGCTCTTCACCCGCGAAGCCGGTCAGGCAGCCGCAGGCGCCCTCCTCTCGGCCGCCCAGCCGCCGACCGCGATCGTCGCCGGCAACGACGAGCAGGCCATCGGCGTCTACCAGGCCGCACACCTGCGTGGCCTGCGAATCCCGGACGACCTCAGCGTGGTCGGTTTCGACGACATCCCCATCGCCCAATGGCTCGACCCGCCGCTCACCACCGTGCGGCAACCGCTAGCCGCGATGGCGGCCACCGCGATGCAGATGCTCGTACGCCACATCGCCGTCGGGTCGACCGAGAAGAAGCGGGTCGAGCTCCAGACGACGCTCATCGTTCGTCGCAGCACCGCGCCGCCGCGTACTCCCTGACGGTCGTGGCTGACGCGTCCGTGCTGCGTCGGCTGTGCTGAGTTGCGGGACGCAGCGCATCCGCTCGGTAACGTCTTCGTGATGATTGCGCCGTACTCTCTTACGCAAACCACGGCATGTGCGGTAGAAAGTTTCACTCGCACATGATCGGAACGCCGGGTCCCGCAAGAGGAGTACGCATGCTGACCGCCACGATCCGACGCAGCCACGTCATGGTTGTGGTGCCGCTCCTGGCAGCCCTCGCCTGCGTCGCCGCCCTCGTCGCGCCGCCTGCTGCCCAGGCGGACGAGGAGGAGAAGACTCAGCTGGTCGTCGCGGTCTCGCAGTCGGTGGACACGTTCAACCCGTTCATGTCGTTCTTCTCGATCGGGTACACCGTCGCGGGTCTTACGTACGACTCCCTCATCGACTGGAGCGCCGAGGACTACCGTCCGATCCCCGCCCTCGCCACCAAGTGGGAGGAGTCACCCGACCACCTGACCTGGACCTTCACCATCCGCAAGGGCGTGAAGTTCTCCGACGGCACGCCGCTTACCGCACGCGACGCCGAGTTCACCTACAACCTCATGATGACGGACCCGGACGCTCGCGCATCGTCGTCCGACCTCGTGGAGAACTTCTCCAGCGTCGATGCGCCCAACGACACGACGCTCGTCATCAAGCTCAAGCGTCCCACCAACCAGATGCTGGCGCTCGACAACGCGATCGTCCCGCAGCACATCTGGAAGAAGTACCAAGGCAGGATCGGCGAGTTCAAGAACTTCGACTTCCCGCTCGTGGGCTCCGGCCCGTTCCAGGTCGTGGAGTTCAAGACCGACCAGTTCATCCGCCTCGCGGCCAACAAGAACTACTGGGGCGGCCCACCGGCCTACGACGAGCTGGTCTTCCGCTACTACAAGACGCCCGACGCCAGCGTGCAGGCGCTGCTCACGGGTGAGGTCGACATCGTGAGCGGTCTCACGCCCGCCGCCTTCAAGTCGCTGCGGGGCAAGGACGGGATCACGCTCAACCGGGCGGCGAACCGTCGCTACGGCGCGATCACGTTCAACGTCGGTGCGCGTACCAAGGACGGCAAGGAGTTCGGTGACGGCCATCCGGCCCTCAAGGACCGCGCGGTGCGCCAGGCGATCCACTACGCCATCAACAAGGAGGAGCTGGTCGCGAAGGTCAACGACAACCTCGGCCAGGTCGGGAGCAGCATCATCCCGCCCGTGTTCGGCATCTACCACTGGGAGCCGTCCGAGTCCGAACGCGTGACGTTCGACATCGACCGCGCGAACCAGATCCTCGACGAAGCGGGATACGAACGCGGGCCGGACGGCATCCGTCGCATGCCAGGCAGCGGTCGGCCCTTGAAGTTCCGCTTGCTCAACCACTCCGACACCCCGACCGAGGCGACCGACTCGGAATACCTCGCCGGCTGGTGGAAGCAGATCGGGATCGAGACCACCATCCAGTCGGCCGACTTCACCAAGCTCAACGACATGCTCTACCTGGGGAAGTTCGACATCATCTTCTCCAGCTGGGGTGTCGGACCGGATCCGACGTCGATCCTCGCCCTGCACACGTGTGGCGTCCTCCCCAACGACGCGAGCGGCACGCAGCGCGACACCGACACGTTCTACTGCAATCCGGACTACGACAAGCTCCACGAGCAGCAGAAGGCGGAGAGCGACATCGCCAAGCGCGCCGAGATCGTGAAGGAGATGCAAAAGCATCTCTACGTGGAGGCTCCGATCATCGTGCTGCGGTACGCCGACACGCTCGAGGCCTACCGCAGCGACCGCTGGCGGGGGTTCGTCAAGCAACCGGCAGAACGCGGCATGATTCTCGGCCAGCAGGGCAACTGGGCGTTCCTTTCCGCCAAGCCCGTCCAGACCGAGGAGCCGGGCGGTGCACCCATCGGACTGCTGGTCGGCGGAGGCGCCGCGGTCGTCCTGATCGCCGCGGCAGCCGGTCTCGTCGTCGTACGCCGGCGCAAGACTGCCGACGAGCGGGAGTAGCCCGGGGTACTCGACGCGATGGCCTTCCTGCACTACCTCGCGAGCAAGCTCGGCGGCGCCGCGATCTCGCTCGTCATGGTGGTGTTCTCGGCGTTCTTCCTGTTCCGGATCCTGGGCGGCGATCCGGTCGACGCGCTGACCCGCGACGTCCCGACGACGCCGCAGGAACGGGCAGCACTGCGCGAGAAGCTCGGGCTGGACAAGCCGCTCTCCCTGCAGTTCGTCGACTACCTCAAAGGAGTGTTGACCGGCGACCTCGGTGAGTCGTACCAGTACCAGCAGTCGGTCACGTCCCTCATCGCCGAACGCCTGCCCGCCACGGTGCTGCTCACCGGGTCCGCGCTCGTGCTCGCCGCGTCGCTCGGCTTGTGGATCGGCGCCCGTGCCGGCTGGCGACACGGCAGCCGCTTCGACAAGATCCAGGTAGGGGTCTCGCTCACGCTGTGGTCGGCGCCGACGTTCTGGCTCGGGATGCTCGTCATCATGGTGTTCGCCCGCTACCTCGGGCTCTTCCCCATCAACGGGATGATCGCGCCGCGGACGCCACCGGGCTTCTGGCCGCAGACCCTCGACATCCTGCATCACCTCGTCCTGCCGGTGCTCACCATGACCGCGGTCGTCTACGCGCAGTACGTCCTCGTCATGCGCTCGTCGATCCTCGACGAGATGGGCAACGACTACCTCGTCACCGCACGCGCCAAGGGCTTGCGGGACGTGCAGGTCCGCAACCGGCACGCCGTCCCGAACGCGCTCCTGCCGACCGTCACGCTGGTGTTCCTGCAGCTGGGCAACGTCGTCGGGGGTGCCATCCTCACCGAAACGGTGTTCAGCTGGCCGGGCCTGGGCTTGCTCGCGTACCAGGCACTGAGGATCCCTGACCTGCCGCTGCTGCAGGGAACGTTCCTGTTCTTCTCCACCTCGGTGATCCTCGCCAACACCGCAGCCGACATCGTCTACCGCTTCCTCGACCCGAGGGTCCGCCACGCATGACCACGACACCGTCCGGTCCCTCCGCGCCTGCCGAGCCCGGCGCGCAGCTCGCGTCTGCCCGGGCGGTCGTCTGGCAACGTCGTAAGGCGGCTCTGGCGGCGTTCTGGCGCGATTACCGGCGCCAACGCGCAGGCGTGATCGGGCTGGTGGGTCTTGTGCTCATCGTCGGACTCGCCGTCACCGCCCCGGTGATCAGCGACGAGTCCGGACTCGACGTCACCCAGGCGCCGGGCGAACGTCTGGAGGCACCCAGCTCCCGCTTCCTCCTCGGCACCGACGAGACGGGTCGTTCGATCCTGCTGCTCACGCTCTGGGGCTCCCGGATCTCGCTCGTGGTGGGCGTGACCGCGACCCTTCTGGCGATGGGCATCGGCACGCTCGTCGGCATCGCCGCGGGTCACTTCGGCGGCTGGTTCTCGGGCCTGCTGATGCGGATCACCGACTGGTTCATCGTGCTGCCGCGGCTCGTGCTGGCGATCGCCCTGGCCGCCGTGATCGGCACTCGCCTGCCGAGCATCACCACCGTCATCATCGCGATCGGCATCACGTCGTGGGCCGGGACGGCGCGCCTGATCCGTGCCCAGACCCTCGCCGTCGAAGGTCGGCCCTACCTGGAGCGGGCCAGGGCGCTCGGCGCCGGTCACTGGCACCAGATGACCCGGCACGTGCTCCCGAACGTCATGCCGCTCGTGCTCGCCAGCACGACGCTGGAGGTCGCGAGCGCCGTGCTGGCGGAGGCGACGCTGGCGTTCCTCGGGTTCGGCGACTCCGGCCAGGTGTCGTGGGGCACGATGCTCAGTCGGGCCAACTCGTCAGGTGCGATCACCTACGGTGCCTGGTGGTATCTCCTGCCGCCTGGCTTCGCGATCCTCGTCGTGGTGTTGTGCTTCACGCTCTGCGGACGTGCCTTGGAGGCGGTCTTCAATCCACGGCTGCGAGGGCAGATCTGATGGCCGACGTCAGCGCCCAACGACACCGAACCGAACGACACGGTGCCCCGTCGGAGGCGGTCCCGGTCCTCGACGTGCAGGGCCTCGAGGTCACGTACCGGGGCTCGCGTGGCGACGTCCCTGCCGTGCGAGGCGTCGACCTGCGTCTCGACGCCGGAGAGACCCTGGGCCTCGCCGGCGAGTCCGGCTGCGGCAAGTCCACGCTGGCGTTGGCGCTGCTTCGCCTCCTCCCGGTCGGCACGCAGGTGAGCGGGAAGGTGCTGCTCGACGGCGAGGAGGTGCTCACGATGTCGTGGGGCCGGCTTCGTGCCGTCCGCTGGGCTCGCGGCTCGATCGTGTTCCAGGGCGCCATGCACGCGCTCAACCCCGTGCACCGGATCGGCCGCCAGATCGCCGAGCCGATCCTCGTCCACGAGAAGGTGACCGAGGCCGAGGCGTACGAGCGCGCCAACGAGCTGCTCACCCAGGTCGGGCTGCCCGCCTGGCGAGCCCGAAGCTATCCGCACGAGCTGTCCGGCGGCCAGCGCCAGCGGGTCATGATCGCGATGGCCCTGGCGTGTTCCCCGCGCCTGATCATCGCCGACGAGGCGACGACCGCGCTGGACGTGATGATCCAGGCCCAGGTGCTCGACCTGATCGGCACGCTGGTGGCGGAGCGAGGCATCGCGCTGCTCATGATCAGCCACGACCTCTCCGTGCTGTCGGCCACATGCCGGCGCCTCGCGGTGATGTACGCGGGCCGACTGGTGGAGATCGGCCCTGCCCACGAGGTGTTCCGCGAGCCGGCCCACCCCTACTCCGAGGCGTTGGCGGCGGCGTTCCCGAGCGTCGGCGATCCGGCGTCCCGCGGCCGCCCGCGCGGACTCGGCGGCGATCCGCCGGATCCGGCTGCGCTGCCCGGTGGGTGCCCCTTCCATCCGCGATGCCCGGTCGCGCAGCCTCGCTGCGAGACGGTCACGGTCGACCTGTGGCCGGCCGGAGTCGATCGTCGTGCCGCATGCGTCCGTTATGAACCACATTGACCAGTTCACCACGACGTTCACCGCGATGTTCGCCGCGAGTGTCCAAGCCGCGCGATCGACCGGCCACGGATCCACCGGACGTCGGGCGCATGGTCACCAGGGCTCATGACGAGGGTCACCGAAGGAGGTTCGAAGCGTGGGCGAGCAGCCGATCCTCGCGGCGCGAGGGCTCGAGGTGGAGTTCGCGCTCCGCGGCGGTCGTCGGGCGCGGGCCGTCGACGGCGTCGACATCGCGATCAAGCCGGGTGAGATCGTCGCGCTGGCCGGCGAGTCGGGCTGCGGCAAGACCACGTTGGCCCGCGCCCTCCTCGGACTGGTACGCCCGACCGGTGGGACGGTGACGTACGAAGGACGGCCGCTGAGCTACACCAGCCGTGCGCTCAAGGCGTACCGGCGTTCGGTCCAACTGGTCCTGCAGGACCCGACCGGCGCGCTCAACCCGCGACACACCGTGTACGAAGCCGTCGCCGAAGGGCTCCGCATCCACGGTGTGCCCGGCAACGAGCGCGATCAAGTCGCTGAGGCTCTCGCCCACAGCGGACTGCGACCACCCGAGCGGTACTTCCTGTCGTACCCTCACGAGCTCTCCGGCGGTCAACGGCAACGCGTCGTGATCGCCGGCGCCCTCGCCCTCCAGCCCAAGGTGATCATCGCCGACGAGCCCGTCGCGTCCCTCGACGCATCCGTCCGAGGCGAGATCCTGGCGCTGCTGCTGCGGTTGCGAGACGAGCTCGGCCTCGCGGCACTCGTCGTGACCCACGACCTCGGCCTTGCCTGGAGCATCGCCGACCGCCTGGCCGTGATGTACCTCGGCCGGATCGTGGAGACCGGACCGGTCGACCAGGTGCTCACAAGTCCCCAGCACCCCTACACCACGGCGCTGGTGTCGGTGCTGCCCGAGTCACCGCTCCCCCGCCCGATCGTCCTCACCGGTGAGCCACCGGATGCGACGAGGATCCCGGCCGGGTGCCGGTTCCACCCTCGCTGTCCCGAGCTCGCGTCAGGAGCGGCGGAGGCGGCCGGTGTGGCGGACGCCTGCCGGGGCGTGCCGCTGGCCATCCTGCCCTCGGCCCATGGCGATCAGGAGGCGCGGGAGACGGCCTGCCATCTCGTGGCGGCTGGGGCTCGGGAGGGCATGTTGCACAATGGGCCACGATGAACGAGCAGAAACCGGCCGAAGGAACCGCGCAGCCCCAGTCGGCGTCGCCTGAGCCAGACACCGAGGCCTATGCCGGGACCTTCTACGCCGCTGTCGGTGGCCATGACACCTTCGTACGCCTCGTCAGGCGCTTCTACGAAGGTGTCGCGAACGATCCCGTCCTCCGCCCCCTCTACCCGGAGCCCGACCTCTCCGGCGCCGAGGAGCGGCTCCGGATGTTCCTGGAGCAGTACTGGGGCGGACCCCGCACCTACTCCGAGCGGCGGGGACATCCACGGCTGCGGATGCGGCATGCGCCGTTCCCGATCACCGAGGAGGCCCGGGATCGGTGGCTCGGCCACATGCGCGACGCCCTCGATTCCGTCAGTTTGGACCCCGCCCACGAAAAGGAGTTCTGGGCCTACTTGGTGATGGCCGCCAACTCTCTCGTCAACGTCAACCCGGCCCTCGACAGATCCGGCGCCGGTACGACGCCACCTGAGCGGTCCACTGACGGGTCCGCCGCCCAAGCCCCCCAGTCTCGTCGGAATCTGCTTCGCTGACGCCCATGACGAACGACACCGCACCCTCAGTGAGTGCTGCCTTCCCACCAGAGAACGCAGAGCTTTGGTGGCGCAGCGCCGTGATCTATCAGATCTACATCCGCAGCTTCGCCGACGGTAACGGCGATGGCATCGGGGACATCGCCGGGATCCGCTCCCGGCTCCCTTACCTTGCAAGCCTCGGCGTCGACGCCGTGTGGATCACGCCGTGGTACGCCTCCCCCATGGTCGACGGTGGCTACGACGTCGCCGACTTCCGGGCGATCGCACCGGAGTTCGGAACCCTCGCCGAAGCCGAGCTGATGATCGACGAAGCACACCAGCACGGCCTGCGCGTCATCCTCGACATCGTGCCGAACCACACGTCCGACCAGCATCCGTGGTTCGTGGAGGCGCGACAGTCCGAGCCGGGCTCCCCCGCACGTGCGAGGTACTGGTTCCGCGACGGACGCGGGCCGCGGGGAACGCTTCCACCCAACGACTGGCGCTCGGTCTTCGGCGGACCGGCCTGGACCCGGCTGGTCGGCGACGACGGGGTGGCCGAGCAGTGGTACCTGCACCTCTTCGCACCGGAGCAGCCCGATCTCAACTGGACGAATCCCCAGGTGCGTAAGGAGTTCGAGGACATCCTGCGGTTCTGGTTCGACCGCGGTGTCGACGGTTTCCGGATCGACGTGGCCCACGGGATGGTGAAGCACCCCGCGCTGCCCGACATCGGGCTCGACGAGGAGGAGCTGCTCGCCGAGCCGGACATCGTCGACCATCCGCACTGGGACCGGGACGGCGTGCACGACATCTATCGCGTGTGGCGGCGCGTAGCCGATTCGTACGAACACACGCCACAAGGCAAGCGGGTGTTCGTCGCCGAAGCCTGGGTGCGTACCGAAAGCGACCGCCTGGCCCGGTACCTGCGTCCGGACGAGCTGCACACCGCGTTCAACTTCGACCTGCTCCGCTGTGCCTGGGATGCCAGAGAGCTGCGCCGATCCATCGACCACAATCTGCGTGAGCTCGCCGCGGTCGGGGCGCCCGCGACCTGGGTGCTGTCGAACCACGACGTCACCCGTCACGTCACGCGCTACGGGCGCCCGCAGCAGCCAGGAAGCCGCTGGGGCAACGTCACCGACGCCCCGAGCGACATCGCCCTCGGCACCCGACGCGCGCGGGCCGCAGCGCTGCTGATGCTCGGCCTTCCCGGCAGCGCGTACATCTACCAAGGCGAGGAGCTCGGGCTTCCCGAGGTGGAAGACCTCCCCGACCACGTGTTGCAAGACCCGATCTTCAAGCGCACGGGTGGTAAGGACCGTGGGCGTGACGGCTGTCGGGTACCGCTGCCCTGGTCCGGCGACGAACCGGCGCTGGGTTTCGGATCGGCCCCTCCCTGGCTGCCGCAGCCAGCTGAGTGGAAACAGCTCAGTGTCGAAGCGCAAAAGGACGACCCCGAGTCCATGCTCGAGCTCTACCGTTCGGCACTGCGGTTGCGCAAATCGCTACCGGCATTGGGTGACGGGCCGCTGCGGTGGCGAGACGGCCTTGCCGCCGACGTGCTCTGCTTCGATCGCCCGGCCTCGAGCGGGACCGTGTGCTGTGTGGTCAACCTGGGTGTTGAGCCCTCACCGCTGCCTGCTCACGATGAGGTCCTGCTGGCAAGCGGTCCCCTCGACCGGTCGTCCGGTGGTGACGGGGAGACGGTCATGCTTCCCCCAGACACAGCGGTCTGGCTGCGGTTGCCGGGCTAGGTGACACCCACCTCTCGCTCACGGTGGGTCCGAATCGCCAACGTCGTCGTCCAAATCGGCCTGCGCATAGTACAGATGGTCATTTTGACGTACGATCGAAAGTCCGAGCCCGCCGAAGTGCTCCGGACACTGGACCCCGGACACTCGCGCCGATGACCGCGACCTGGGCCGCCGCACGAGTCAGGAGGCTCGCCATTACCCCGCACCGTTCTGACGTATGGTTTCCGCACCCATTGACGCTGTGGTATCAGCAACCCGCGAGCGACTGGGAGCGGGAAGCCTTACCGATCGGGAACGGCCGCCTGGGCGCGATGGTGTTCGGCGGTGTTGCCACCGAACGTCTGCAACTCAACGAGAAGACACTCTGGACCGGCGGGCCGGGTGCGGAGGAAGACGGACATCCCTACAGTTTCGGCCTGTGGGACCCGCCACGTCCCAACGTGCTGGCCGAGGTACGCACGTACCTTGCCGAGCACACCACCGCCGACCCCGAGTGGCTGGCCGAGATGCTCGGGCAACGGGACTGGGCATTCGGCTCGTACCAACCCTTCGGCGATCTCTACCTCGACCTGCACGAGGTCGGGGTGAGTGTGGCCGACTACCGGCGGAGTCTCGATCTCACCACTGCCATTGCGCGTGTGGAGTACGAACTCGACGGCGTGCGCTACGTCCGTGAGTACCTCGCGAGCTATCCCGACGGTGTGATCGCAACCCGACTCGAGGCGAGCCGGGGCGGATCGCTCTCGTTCACCGTACGGTTCACCACACCGCACGATGGGGCTTGCATCGAGGTCGAGGACGGCCGGATCACGGTGCGCGGCAGGCTCGCGGACAACGGCCTGACCTACGAGGGTCAGGTCCTCGTGGTGGCAGAGGAAGGAAACCTGCTCGACGGCGAGGACAGCATCACGGTGCGCGATGCGCGGGCGGCGACCGTGCTGTTCTGCGCCGGTACGGACTATGCCGATCGCTACCCGCACTATCGCGGTGACGATCCGCACCGCAAAGTCTCGCTGCGGATCGACGCAGCCGCCGCGCAACCGTATGCGGCGCTGCGGATGACGCACGTGAGCGACCATGCGGCGCTGTTCGACCGGGTACGGCTGGACATCGGGCAAGGCGAGCGGCCTTTGCCGCCGACCGACGAGCTGCTCGCCACCTACGACGGAACCGGGCCGAACGCTCGCGCGCTGGAGGCGCTGTTCTTCCAGTACGGCCGCTACCTGCTCATCGCGTCCTCACGGCCCGGCTCGCTTCCTGCCAACCTGCAAGGCGTCTGGAACGAGTCGACCGCACCGCCGTGGTGCTGCGACTACCACGTCAACATCAATCTGCAGATGAACTACTGGCCCGCAGAGCCCACCAACCTGGCCGAGACGACCGGGCCACTCGTCGAGTTCATCGAGGCGCTTCGTCCACCAGGTCGCGCGGCCGCCGCCCAGTTCGACGGTCTCCCCGGGTGGATCGTCAACAACCAGACCAACGTGTGGGGCTACTGCGGACTGCGAGACCATCCCACCTCGTTCTGGTTCCCTGAGGCGGCGGCGTGGCTGTGCCGGCACCTCTGGGAACACTACGAGTACTCCGGTGACGTGGACTTCCTTCGTACGAAGGCATATCCGGCGATGGCGGAAGCGGCCGCCTTCTGGTTGGAGTTCCTGGTGCCCGACCAGGACGGGACTCTCGTCGTCTCCCCGAGCTTCTCTCCGGAACACGGCCCGGTGACCGCGGGCGCCTCGATGTCGCAGCAACTCGTCTGGGACCTTCTCACCATCACCCTGGCCGCCAACCAGATCCTGGACGAGGATGCGATCCTGCGGAAGCGCCTCGCCGACACGCTGGAACGCCTCGATCCTGGCTTGCGCATCGGCCGCTGGGGGCAGCTGCAGGAATGGAAACCCGACCTCGACGATCCGCAGAACCAGCACCGTCACGTCGCGCACCTCTACGCCCTTCACCCAGGCATGCAGATCTCGCCGACCCAGACCCCGGAGCTCGCCGAGGCGGCCAAGGTGTCGCTGCGGGCCCGTGGCGACGGCCGCACAGGATGGAGCAAGGCCTGGAAAATCAACTTCTGGGCCCGTTTGCACGAGGGCGACGAGGCGCACCGGATGCTGTACGAGCTCCTGCGGCACTCCACGCTGCCGAACCTCTGGGACACCCATCCCCCGTTCCAGATCGACGGCAACTTCGGCGCCACCGCCGGCATCGCGGAGATGCTCCTCCAGAGCCGATGGGATGCGCTGGCTGGTGACCATGGCGTCGCCACACTCGACATCCTTCCGGCACTGCCGATGGCCTGGCCGCAGGGAAACGTCACCGGGCTTCGCGCCAAGGGCGGCATCACCGTCGACATCGCATGGTCAGGCGGGGAGGCCAACCGGATCCACCTGCTCACACACCGAGACGTCGAGCTGCGGGTCCGATGCAGCCTCTTCTCACCCGACTACCACGCGCGCTACCACCTGATCGACTGCGCCACCGGCGACCTCGTAGACCACCGCCGGCACGCGGACACGGTGACGCTGGCCGCCCGCGCCGGCGAACGCTACGAGATCATCGTCACGGGTTGAGTTGCCCCACCCAGGCGGCGGGCTGAGTTCCCACATCCGGTCGGATTCGGCGACGTCCATCGAGCTTCGGCGACGCGGGCGGTACCCCGCATCGCAAGCGGCCTCTCAAGGGTTTGGAAGCCGCACCAGGTCACTGATCCTCACCGGCAGGCCGCTTGCGAAGGACTTGTTCGCCGCCGCACCGACCAGCATGGCGTACGCGCCGTCGAGATGCGTCGCCGCTCGACCGAGCGGATCGGGCTCACTACCGGGCTCGAAGAGGTCGCGGAGCAGCCGACGGTCACCGCCACCGTGCCCGCCGGAGCCCTCCTCGACTGGAATGCGGCGTGGCTTCTCCCACAACGGTCGCAGCCACAGCTGCGTGCGATCGATGGGCGGGGCGTCCGGCTCGTCGTTGTCTGGCTGGTTCGGGTCGATCACCGTGCCGCTCACGTAGGAACGCTCCTCCACCATGAGCTCGAGGCGTCCCCCGGTGCCGTTGAACATCACCCGGTAGCCCTCCCAGGGAGAGTAGGCCGTGAGGTGATAGGTCATGGTCGCCCCGCCGACGTAGCGCACGAGCACTGACATGTCGTCCTCGATGCTGATCCCGTCGGTGAAGACGTTGCGGTCCCGGATGTACCCGTCCTCGTGCTCGGCCTCGAGGTAGAGGGAACGCAACGTGGGATCGGACGCGATGTCGATCGCCCACGGGTCGGTCGCGATGTCGGGGCTGCCGTGGCTGCGATAGTTCCGCACCGCGATGCCTCGCCGCTCGGCGTTGTCGCGGCCGTAGAACCGCAGGTCGCCGAAGCCGAAGACGGTCTCGGGGACGCCGGCCAGCCACCAGTTCACCAGGTCGAAGTGGTGGCTCGCCTTGTGGATCATGAGGCCGCCGGAGTTCCGCTTGTCCCGATGCCAGCGTCGGAAGTAGTCGGCGCCGTGCCGGGTGTCGAGCAGCCACTCGAAGTGGACCGACTGAACCTCCCCGATCGCACCGGACTGGATGAGCTCTTTGACCGCGGAGTTCCGCGGCGCGTAGCGATAGTTGAACGAGACCGTGAGCTTTCGCCCCGTCCTCGCCTGCGTGTCAAGGATGCGTTGACACTTCTCGGCGTCGGTCGTGAGGGGCTTCTCGGTGATGACGTCGCGACCGGCTTCCATGGCCGCCACGATGTAGTGATCGTGGGTACGGTCGACCGAGGTGACGATCACGACGTCGACCTCTTGCTCGTCCAGCATCCGGCCGAACTCGTCGGGCGAGTACGTGGGGATCGGCGCGATTCCGTGCGACTCGCCGAACGTCTTGTTGTAGTAGTTCATGCGCGTCTGGTTCGGATCGCAGAACCCCACGAGCTCACCCCGCGACGCGTAGTCGGTGAGCAACGCATTCACGAACATCCTGGCCCGCGAGCCCAACCCCACGACGGCATAGCGCGTGCGGCGGTCCGAACCACCGGTCGCGGCCGATTGCTGCATACCCGTCTCCACCTCATGAACGCCGCTCATCAGACTCCTCGCCGCCACGTCGCGGCACGCCTCGGTAAGCGCTTTCTCGGCAAGCTAGCTCCGCCGCCACCACGCGTGCAAGGCGCGAGCCGCCACACGCCCGCTCCCGGCCGAATCCCATTCGGTACCGCCGAACCGCGACCATCAGGCCGGAAGGCTCTAAGCTGACGCCGTGACCCACCTTCCGGACCCAGCCGACCGTGGCGCACCACAGCCGCCCGATCACGGCGAGCTGCGCGCATCGGACGCGGATCGGCATCGCGTGGCCGACATCCTGCGTGAAGCTGCGGGTGATGGTCGCATCACCCTCGAGGAGCTCCACGAGCGGCTCGACGGGGTCTTCGCGGCCAAGACGTACGCCGAGCTGGACAAGTTCGTACGCGATCTGCGACCGATCCCTTACTCTCCGAATGTGCCGGCCTCGGCGGCGGAATCTGCACCGGCGCCGGGCAAGAAGTCGAGCGGCATCGGTCACGCCGTGTCGGTCGCCGTGATGTCAGGGACGACCCGGCGGGGCGGCTGGGTCGTGCCGGCTGACCACACGGCCGTGGCCCTGATGGGTGGCGTGCAGCTCGACCTCAGGCATGCGCGTCTGACCGAGCGCCAGGTCACGATTCGGGCCTTCGCGCTCATGGGTGGGATCGAGGTGATCGTCCCGGAAGACGTCGAGGTCATCGTCGACGGCATCGGCATCATGGGAGGCTTCGAGGACAACACCCACAAGGTCCTCCCGGCGTCGGACTCGCCAGGCCGACCAGCGACCACGTCCCACGAGCTGACGAGGACCACGACCCCACCCGGTGGTGCGCCGATCATCCGCGTGACGGGCCTGGCCTTCTGGGGCGGTGTCGAGGTGAAGCGGCGGGCCCGCAGCAGTTGACTCCCGCCCGTGATCGGGAGCCGCCTGCGCTCGTGCGCGGGACCAGCTCGCCCGTCGCCGTCAGTCCCGAGTGAGCCGACGGTAGGTCACCCGGTGGGGCCGCGCAGCCTCCGGCCCGAGACGCTCGACCTTGTTGGCCTCGTAGTCGGCGAAGTTTCCTTCGAACCAGAACCACTTCGCCGGATTCTCCTCGGTGCCCTCCCAGGCCAGGATGTGAGTGGCGACCCTGTCCAGGAACCACCGGTCGTGGGAGATGACGACAGCGCACCCGGGGAACTCGAGCAGGGCGTTCTCCAGCGACTGCAGCGTCTCCACGTCGAGGTCGTTGGTCGGCTCGTCGAGGAGAAGCAGGTTGCCACCCTGCTTCAGAGTCAGGGCGAGGTTGAGGCGGTTCCGCTCACCACCGGACAGCACGCCGGCCGGCTTCTGTTGGTCGGGGCCCTTGAACCCGAACGACGCGACGTAGGCACGGCTCGGCATCTCGAAGCTCGCCACCCGGATCCAGTCGAGCCCGTCCGAAACCGTCTCCCAGACCGTCTTGTCCTCGGGGATCTTGGCCCTGGTCTGATCGACGTAGGAGATCGTCACGGTGTCGCCGATCCGGATCTCCCCCGAGTCCGGCTTCTCCTCGCCGACGATCATGCGGAACAGCGTGGTCTTGCCGACGCCGTTCGGACCGATCACGCCGACGATCCCGGCCCGCGGCAGCGAGAACGAGAGGTTCTCGATCAGCGGCCGGTCACCGAAGCTCTTCGTGATGTTCTTGACGTCGAGCACGACGCTGCCCAACCGCGGACCCGGCGGGATCTGGATCTCCTCGAAGTCGACCTTCTTGGCGCGCTCGGCCTCCGCCGCGAGCTCTTCGTAACGCTGCAGCCGGGCCTTGCTCTTCGCCTGCCGGGCCTTCGGGTTGGACCGCACCCACTCGAGCTCCTGCTCGAGGATCCTCTTCCGCTTGGCGTCCTTACGTCCTTCGACCGCCAGACGCTCCCGCTTGGTCTCCAGATAGGTCGAGTAGTTGCCTTCGTACGGATACGTCCGTCCCCGGTCGAGCTCGAGGATCCATCCGGCGACGTTGTCGAGGAAGTAGCGGTCGTGTGTGACCGCCAGCACGGTGCCCGGGTAGGTGGCGAGATGCTGCTCGAGCCACTGCACGCTCTCGGCGTCGAGGTGGTTGGTCGGCTCGTCGAGCAGCAGTAGATCCGGTTGAGACAGCAGAAGCTTGCAGAGCGCCACCCGCCGCCGTTCACCCCCGGAGAGCTTGGTCACGTCGGCATCTGCCGGAGGACAGCGAAGGGCATCCATGGCCATCTCGAGTCGGGAGTCAAGATCCCACGCATCCAGCCGGTCCAGCTGGGTCTGCAGCTCCCCCATCTCGGCCAGAAGGGTGTCGTAGTCGGCATCGGGATCGGCGAGCGCCGCAGAAATCTCATTGAAGCGGTCGAGCATCGCCTTGGTCTCGGCCACGCCTTCCTGGACGTTCTCGAGAACGTTCTTGTTCTCGTCGAGCGGCGGCTCCTGCTCGAGGATCCCGACCGTCGCCCCAGGGGCCAACCTGGCCTCTCCGTTGGATGGCTGCTCCATGCCAGCCATGATCTTGAGCAGCGTCGACTTGCCCGTGCCGTTCGGTCCGACAACACCGATCTTCGCTCCCGGCAGGAACGAGAGGGTCACGTTGTCGAGCACGACCTTGTCGCCGAGCGACTTTCGGACGCCGCGCATCGTGTAGATGAATTCGGGCACGTTGCATTCACCTCGGAGAACGTCTGGGGTTGCTCACTTATCCTGCAACACCGCTACCAGACCGACACTTCCGGGCTCCGGCCCGGGCCGAGCACCTGCGACGTGGCCTGCGGGTATGCAGGCCGCCGGGCGGCGTTCAGCGGCACACCGCGGCGGGGCTGACAGGGAAGCACCGCTGGCAGGCGAACTGCCGCCCGGCAGCCACCGAGATGCGCTGGTCGAGGACGGGTGTGGCCGCACCGAACCGCTCGAACCACGCCTCTCGGACGGGCCGCCGCTACGCGGCCCGCGAATCAGCACCAGCTGGACGAACCGTGGATTGCGACCTCCGGTCGCCCTCACGCGGGCGCGCGGTGGGCGACGCCGCACCCGCGCTGGCGCTGCTCAAGCCTGCCTGGTCGCCCGCCTGCCTCGCGGGCTGCTGACCCGCCGACCCGACTGACTGCCGGCCTGCCGGTCCAGCAAGCTGCTGAGCCGCAGACCCGGCCGGACCCGATGGCGACGAGCTCGAGTCGCGTCCCGCAGCGACGTGATCGTTGCTCGACGCCGTACCCCGGTCAGCGTCGGCGCTGGCTGTCTCGGTCGCCTCGTGCAGACTACGCACGAGACCCCTGGCTTCCAGAATGTCCGGGTTCGTCTCGCCTGCTTCCCGACGGCTCCGTCGGAACGCCGAGACACCCCTCGACAGGTCGTGACCAATCGTCTGCGCCTCGACCTCGACCGCGAGGCCCGATCGCTCGTCGTTCTTCCAGGTCTCGATCCGCAGCTTGCCGTGGACGACAACCGGCTCCCCCTTGTGCAGGCTGGACGCTGCGTTCTCGGCGAGCCCGCGCCAACACATGACCGTTACGTACGTCGTCGGTCCGTCGACCCAGCCACCCTGACTTCGGTCGTACACCCGAGGCGTCGACGCTAATCGGAAGGATGCAACCGGCGTGCCCCGTGTCGTGCGCATGTACTTGACCTCGGTGCAGAGGTTTCCGGCGATCGTGACCGATGTCTCGAACATGAGGGACCTTCTCTCGTCACGCCGGCAAGGCTTCGGCGCTGCCGGCACGTTCAGCGTGCAAATGCATGCCTCTACGGTGCAGGACGGGAAACGGCCGCCACGTGTTGCACGAAAAGCTGTGGAAAAGTCAGCCGAACGCCTGAACTGTGGACAGAGCCTGCCCGCCCGTTCACCGGTGCGACGGGAACCGCCCGCCTCGCGAGAGTCACCGTGTCGACCACAGTGACGTCGTTGGCGCCTGCCGGATGGTCACCACGACCAGAGGTCCATATTCCGTCAACACTCAGGAATAATTTCGGTCGATTTTTGCTCGAGCGTTGACATTATGTGCGGACGCGGCCCATCCTCTTAAGGCATGACGCCCGAGTCGCAACCGAACGTGCTCCGGCTCGTGCGCGAGGGCCACGAGGAGCGGGTGCTTGCGGCTCTGCGTTCCCACGGTGCGCTGAGCAGATCCGAGCTGGGTCGGCGCACGAACCTGTCACGGGCGACGCTCTCGTCGATCGTGCGCCATCTGCTGTCACAGGGCGCGATCGTCGAGATGGCGGCAGATCCCGGGCCGGATCGCGGTCGCGGACGCCCCGTCACGCTTCTCACCCTCAACCCGGCCGGCGGTCTCGTGGTCGGTATGGATCTGGGACACCGCAGGATTCAGGTCGCTGTGGCGAACGTTGCTCACGAGATCGTCGCCTCTGGGAGCAAGGACTGTGCCGAGCGGACTCCCTGGACGCGGCGGGTCGAGATCGCTCTCGAGCTCGTGGACTCTGTCACCGCTCAGTCGTCGGTGTCGCTCACAGCGCTGAAGGGCGTCGGGGTGGGCATCGTCGGCCCGGTCTCAGAGACCGGAAGCCATCGACACCCCCAGCGGGCTAGCCGGATCGACCTGATTCGCAAACGCCTTGTGGACCGGTTCGGCGTACCCGTCCACGTCGACAACAACACCCGCCTCGCGGCGCTGGCGGAGGCGATCTGGGGCGCCGGCGCCGGTGTGCCCAACGTGCTCTACCTCCATCTCTCCTACGGCGTCGGTGGCGGCCTGGTCGTGAACGGACACCTGTTCTCCGGCGCCGACGGTGGCGCTGGTGAGCTGGGCCACGTCAGCGTCGACCCGGAGGGCCCGCGCTGCCACTGCGGGGGTCGGGGGTGCCTCGAGCGGTACGTGTCGATCGCCACGCTCCTGGAGCGTTGCCACACTCGGCAGTTCGACCAGGTTCTCGCGCAGCTCGCGGCTGGCGATCGACAGGTTGGCGAGTTTTTCGACGAGGCCGGGTGGCGCATCGGCCGGGTCCTCGCCGCCGCCTGCAACGTGGTCAACCCCGAGGCGATTGTCGTCGGTGGCGAGCTGGCCGCGGCAGGTGACCAGCTCCTGCGACCGGTCCGCGCCGCCATCAAGGAGTTCGCACACCGACAGGTACGCCGCCGATTACTCATCCACACCGCCACGCTCGGCCAGGAAGCAGCCCCCCGCGGAGGAATCGCGCTTGTCCTGCGCCGTTCGGCGCTGCTCGCAGGCTATCCACCGACAGCCGACGCGGACGACGAGACGTCACAGCCGACGGAGACGGACCGCGCCATACACGGTCGTCGCCTCAGATGACAAGGAGCTCACGATGAGCGCAGGTCGTGATACCCACAGCGTCGCAGACGCACGCCGACGGCTGAGCCGCCGCCAACTCCTTGGCCACGCTGGTGGCCTGGCCCTGACCGCTGCTGCACTTCCGGCATTGCCCGGGTGCACAGGTAGTGGAACACCTCGCAGCAGGGGAGCGTCGGACGGCGACGACGGCCCGGTCACCATCCAGTGGTGGGACCAATTCCGTCCGTTGACGGAGTTGTTCGAAAACGAGCTGTTCGCGCCGTACTCCAGGCAGCATCCGAACGTGAAAGTCCAACGGCGGCAGCTCGATGCGCCAGACCTCGCCCAAGCGTTGCAGCTGGCTCGTCGTAGCAACCAGCTTCCCGACGTCCATTCCATTGCCGGGCTGCAGACAAGCGCTGCGGCTCTGGTGGCGACGGGTTGGTTCCAACCGATCGACGAGTTCGTCGATCTCGAGGGCAGCCCGGTCGGACAGTATCTCTACGACGGCATTCATCGTTTCGAGGGCAGGGTCTACACGTTCCCGTTGTTCAGCGGGCAGTGGCACGACGGCACGCCGTGGCTCAACACCGCGTTGGCCGAGCAGGCGGGTGTCGATCCTGCAGAGGTCGCGCTCACGTGGGACGCCTACCGAAAGGTCTTGCGGCAGCTCACGACCAAGACGCCTGACGGTGTCTACGGCTTGCTGATGCCGATGCAGGAGCCGGGCTACCTGGGCTCGCGACTGAGCACCTTCGCGCAGACGGCGGGCGCTCCGGGCTCCATCGACTGGCGCACTGGAGAGTACGTCTGGGCGTCCGAGCCGTTCTTTGAGGCCATGGAATATCTCATCGCTCTGCAACGAGACGGCGTGATCCACCCTGGCTCGGCGTCGATGGCTCCGCGTGACGCCCGTGCCCGCTGGGCAGCCGGACAAGGGGCTGTCTACATGTGGGGACCGTGGATCATCGGTGGTCTGCTGGTAGCCGAGCCCGAGGCGGTGGAACGCGGCATCGCGGCCTGGCGGATCCCAGCGCCCGACGCCAACGATCGCGGTTTCATCCACACCGAGCCGGCATCGGGTCCGTTCTGGTTGTCCAGCCAGTCCCAGCACCCTGATGTGGCGGCAGACCTGATGCTCCAGATGACGACGGATCGGTTCCTCACTCTGCTGGCTGGCGCGATGGATCAGCCGCCGATCCAGATCAACCTGGTGGAGGAAGCAGACGTCCACGAGGCGTACCGCGCGAACGTCGAGTTCATGCGGCAGGACGTACGCCAGGCACCGGTTCCGCAGATACGCAACCCAGACGTCGCCGACGTCCTGGTCGAGATGCAAGACATCCATCCCAACCCTGGTGAGATAGTCCAAGCCGTTCTCACCGGATCAGAGTCCAACTACCGTGCCGCTCTGCGGGAGTACAACGACAAGCTCACCGCGGAGCGTGACCGCGCGATCAAGGCAGCACGCACCAAGGGAGCCGAGGTCAGCATCGACGACTGGGTGTTCGAGAACTGGGATCCGGCGAACGACTACGACCAGGCGAAGTACGCCGAGCTCTAGGGATCGGCACAACCGGGCCATGGACCACATGACCGCTACCCCCCACCGAGAACGGTCAACCCTGCGTCGGTTGCGGGAAGACTGGTGGATCTATCTCTTCCTCCTGCCGACCGTCGTCGGTTACGGCGCCTACACGGTCTATCCGTTGGTCGCGAGCTGGTGGTATGCGTTCCTGGACTGGCCTGGCTTCGCCATGCGAGGAACGTTCATCGGCCTCGCGAACTTCAAGCTGCTGTGGCACGACGACCTGTTCTGGAACGCCTTCACGAACTCCTTGGTGTTCTTGATCATCTCGGTCCCGCTCCGGGTCGGTCTCGCGTTGGCTCTCGCCATCGTGCTCAACCGACCGTCCACGCCGTTTCGTGGACTGTTTCGCACGTTGCTGTTCCTCCCGGTGGTGACCACGGGTGCGATCGTCGGTGTGGTCTTCACGCTGATCTTGGATGCTGACGGTCCCGTCAACCTCGCGCTCGTCAAAACTGCTCTGATCGAGGAGCCGGTGAACTTCCTGGGGAACGCCGGCACGTCGCTCTACTCCGCGATCGGTGTCTGGGTGTGGAAGTGGTTGGGGATCACGTTGATCTACTGGTTGGCCGCCTTGCAGACGATTCCCCATGAGCTTTACGAGGCGGCCCGGATCGACGGTGCGGGACCCTGGCGGGAGTTCAGGTACATCACGCTGCCACTGCTCGTGCCGTTCCTGCTCATCATCACACTGATCGACATGGTGGGCGCCCTCAACGTCTTCGACCTGGTGATGACCTTGACCGGCGGCGGTCCGGCCTTCTCGTCCGAGGTGATCGAGGTCTACATCTATCGAACCGCCTTTCAGGCGACCGTTCCGCAGCTCGGCTACGCGTCTGCAGCCGCGGTGCTCTTCGGCCTGCTGACCATGGTGCTCGCGGTGTTGCAGGCGATCGGGGTTCGGTCCGTCCGTCGTGGGATGGCAGCACGATGACCGTTGACACGCTCACCCGACAAGGTTCGGGACGAAGGTCGGTTCGGCGGCAACGATCCGCACCGAGGCAGTCACCGCGTCGCAGGATCGCGGCCACGACCAGCAGGTGGCTGATCGGGACTGGTCTTGCGTTGCTCTGCGCTGTCTGGATCTACCCCTTCTTGTGGCTGGTCTCCGCGTCTTTGAAGAAGCCAGCCGAGATCTTCGCCAAAGGTCTGAACCTCATCCCCGACAGTCCGATCTGGGAGAACTACGTCCGCGCGTGGTCAGAGGTGGGCTTCTCGTCCTACTTCCTCAACTCGGTCCTGATCACGCTCGGCACGGTCGCGTTGGTGATCTTCCGCAGCGCTCTCGCGGGCTACGTCCTCGGACGGCACGACTTCATCGGGAAGCGGCTGCTGATCGGCATCCTGCTGGTGACGTTCTTCCTCCCCGAGGGCTACACCATCATCCCCATCACACAGCTCACCGATCGCCTCGGCCTGTTGAACTCCCATCTCGGAGTCATCCTCGGCCTCGGCGCCGGTGGGCAGGTGGCGGCGACCCTTCTGTATGCGGGCTACTTCCGCGCCATTCCGAAAGACCTCGAGGAGGCGGCACGGATCGACGGCGCCGGTCCGCTGACGATCTTCTTCCGAATCATGTTGCCGCTGGCCTGGCCGATCACCGCGACGGTGTTCATCCTGCAGTTCCTGTACGCCTGGAACGCCTACCTGTTGCCGTTGGTCTTCACGCTCAGCCAGCCGGAGCTGCGTACCCTCGCCGTCGGGATGACCGCGTTCGTCGGCGAGCACGACACCGACTGGTCTGGCATGGCGGCGGCGGCCGTCCTGTCGCTGCTGCCAGTGGTCGCGGTCTTCATCGTCCTGCAGCGACGGTTCGTCGAGAGTCTGGCCGGTGCCGTCAAGCAGTGAACCACGATGTCCACAACGAAGGAGGCGTCCTTGAGCGCGGGATCATCACCTAACATCCTGCTCCTCATGACCGACCAGCACCGACTCGACACGTTGGGCTGTTACGGAAATCCGGTCTGCGAGACGCCTGCGCTCGACGCGCTCGCGGCCTCGGGTACGCAGTTCGACAACTGCTACACGCCCACCGCGATCTGTACGCCAGCGCGCGCCACGCTCCTCACTGGCGTCCTGCCGTTCCGACACACGCTGCTCGCCAACTACGAACGCAATGTGGGATACCGCGAAGAGCTCGACGGCCGCTACGAGCCCTTCTCTCGCCCGCTCGCCGATGCCGGCTACCGGCTCGGTCACATCGGCAAGTGGCACGTGGGCAAGGAAAAGGGGCCGAGGGAGTTCGGCTTCGACGGCGAACACTATCCAGGGTGGGGCAACCCCGTGCGACACCCGGACTATCTTCGCTATCTCGCCGATCGTGGCCTGCCACGGTTCAGTCTGAGCTCAGAGGTACGGGGAACCTTTCCCAACGGACAGCCGGGAAATCTGCTAGCCGGGGTGCTGGAGCAGCCGGTCGAGGCGACCTTCGAGTACTTCCTCGCCGAGCAGACGATCGAGCGGTTACGCGCGTACGCCGAGCGATACCGAGACGACGGTCGGCCGTTCTTCCTTGCCTGCCATTGGTTCGGGCCCCATCTGCCGTACTGCTTGCCCGAAAGCTACTACTACCGCTACGACCCGACCTCGGTCGAGCTCCCGGCATCGGTGGCCGAGACGTTCGAAGGCAAACCCCGAGTCCAGCGGCACTACTCTGCGCACTGGACGTTCGACACCCTCTCCGAGTCGCAGTGGCGGCAGCTCATCGCGGCGTACTGGGGTTATGTGTCGCTCATCGACGAGCAGGTCGGCCGAATCCTGCAGGCACTGGACGAACTGGGGCTCGCCGACTCCACGACCGTGTTCTTCACCGCCGATCATGGTGAGTTCACGGGCTCGCACCGGCTGCACGACAAGGGTCCGGCGATGTACGACGACATCTACCGTATCCCCCTGCTGGTGCGGATGCCGGGCGCTGCCGCGGGTCGTCACGTAGACGCGTTCGTCACCCTCACCGACCTCACGCCCACGTTCCTGGACCTCGCCGGACTGCCTGTGCCCGGACACTACGACGGGCGAAGTTTGCTCCCATTCCTGCGCGGCCAGACACCGAGCGACTGGCGAGACCACGTGGTCGCAGAGTTCCACGGGCATCATTTCCCTTATCCGCAACGAATGATTCGCACCCATCGACACAAGCTGATCATCAACCCGGCTGACGAGAACGAGCTGTACGACCTGCAGTCCGATCCGCACGAGCTCCACAACCGCTATCACGATCCCGCTCTCGCCGGCGTGCGCCGGGAGCTCATGGGTCGGCTCTACACGATCCTGTGCGATCGAGGTGACAACTTCTATCACTGGATGACCTCGATGTTCGAGGTCGGCGCGAAGACCTACGACACGGCACTCAGCCAGGTCGACGATGAACCCGGGAGGCGTACGTGACGCAGGAAGGCTCTGTCGTGGCCACCATCGCCGTCGACCGCCACGCCGAGATCGGACACATCGATCCGAACATCTACGGTCACTTCCTGGAGTCCAACTTCTTCGGCAACATCGACGGCGGTGTCTTCGACGAAGGCTCGCCGCTTGCGCTCGACGGCCCGGGCGCACGGACCGGTCTCCGCCGTGACGTCATCCAGCTCTGCCGCGACCTCGGCATGTCGGTCGTACGCTGGCCGGGCGGCAACTTCACGTCGCCGTACCACTGGGAGGACGGCATCGGTCCGAGGGACCGTCGCCCGCGCCGGCTCGAACTGGCCTGGGGCGGTGAGGAGAGCAACCGCTTCGGCACCGACGAGTTCCTCGCCTGGTGTGAGGAGGTAGGTGCCGAAGCGTACCTTGCCCACAGCTGCCGTGACGTCGACGAGGCCGTCCGCTGGGTGGAGTACACCAACCACAGCGGTGACACCGACTACGCTCGCCGGCGCGCGGCCAACGGCCACCCCGAGCCATACGGTGTGCGCTACTGGGGCCTGGGCAACGAGGTCTACGGACCATGGCAGTACGGCTACCGCTCGGCGCAGGCCTACGCCGAGGCGGCGCGAGAGCACGGTCGATTCATGCGCCGTGTCGACCCTTCCCTCAAGCTCGTCGCCGTCGGGATCCCTTGGCAACAGGAGGAATGGACTCGACCAGTCATCGAACAGACCGCCGACCTCGTCGACTACATCTCGCTCCATCTCTACGCCGCCAGCACGCATCTCTTCACCGGCGACGACTACGAGGCAGTCGTCGCTCAGCCGCTCTACTTCGAGCAGCAAATACAGGACTACGCCCATCTGGTCACCTCACTGGCGCGGCGCAACGGCACAGAACGCCCACTCGGCTTGGCCCTCGACGAATGGAACATCCGGCATCTCGAACCCGCCGCGTGGCCTGAACCCCAGCCCGCCGATGACGGTGGCGTCGTCGCCCGTGACACCGACGCCGTGGATCACGCATCGGAGGGATCGGCAGTCCATTCGTTGCGCGTCAACCGGTGGAGCCCGCGTACGCTTGCCGATGCGTTGTTCTACGCCGGCGTCTTCCACGCCATCCACCGGACGGCAGGTCTCGCTGTCCCTGTGACGATGGCGAACACCGTCAACCTCGTCAACGCCAACGGGGTCATCGTCGCCCGGCCGGGCGGTGCTGTGGGAGCAACGAGCTACCACGTGTGGGACCTCTACCAGAACCACATGGGAAGCATCGCGGTGGCCGCGCGAGTTGAGACACCGGCACAGACCACCGCAATCCGTCAAGGCGACAACCGAGACGGTGCCGGAGGGTTCGTGACCCGGCCGGGCACAGTCCCGTACCTCGACGTGTCGGCAACGCTGACCAGCGACCGGCGCTCCCTCCGGCTTGCCGTCATCAACCGACACCGCAGCTCCACCCTCCGGGCGCGGATCGTGCAAGACGGCTCGCGATCCCCACTCCCCCGGTTTGCAGCCGTACGCGACCTCGGCGCCGATGTCACCGACGTCCTCGCAGTCAACACGCTCTCTGCGCCCAACCGCGTCAAGGTCCGCGACCGCGGTGAGGTCGAGCTCGCTGACGGCACCTATGACTTTCCCCCGCACTCGGTGACCCTGCTGACGTTCAACGTGACGTGACCCGCAGTCACCCCAGTACCATCTTCACACCGATCCCCTTGGAGCCGGTCAGTGGCGGGGCGAAGCCGCAGCTTCTTGCCGAACGGCAAGGAGGGTGAGCACGCCAAGGAGGACCACAATCCAGCCGCCGGACAGCGGCTCCGGCACGCCAACGAGCAAGCCCAAGGCGATGAGTCCCCAGCCAAGGGCGGCGGGCAGGCGTCCGGTGGTTTTCGCAGCCCAGCTGCCGATGGCGCCGAACGTGAGCAGTGAGATTCCCGCGGCCAAGAACCAGATGACGTAACCCCGCTCGGCTCCATGGACGGTAGCGACGAAGCCCTCCGTCACCATCTCGACGACAACTGGCCACGAGAACACGATTCCGTAGAGGAGGTGGATGATGCCCAGCGCACACACCAAACGAGGCGTCCATCGGGTCAATCCCGACGTCGGCCGGGACCATTCGATGCGCTCTGTGGTCACGCGGGTACCCTCTCGGCGTAGTTCTCGATATGTCGACGGTGACGATGTCGTTCGCGACGTCGCCTGGAAGAATTCGCGGCCTGCTCGACAACACTCTGGGGCAGCCGATTCCGACAATACCCCAACCGGCGTCGCCACAGACCTCCCGTGGACTGCCGTGGCGTGGCGACGCTGAGGCGACGAAGAAGTGCCACAACCAGCCGACTGCATCGGCCTGCAAGACCTGTGACCGAGCCCGTCGCTTCTCCTTCGATCACCCCGCCCACGATCTCAGTCCACGCGATAGAAGCGCAGGTAGTCGAAGTGCGCGGTGAGTCCAGGCTCGCCACTGCCGAAGGCGGCCAGCCCGATGCGAGGTGACGGTCCAGCTGGCAAGACCCGCACGCCGTGCCAGACCCACCGCTTGCCATCCACACTCGTCGCGGCCCGGTAGTGATGCTCCCCCGACGCCGGATCGACGTAGTGCATCAGGCGCAACCACACGGTGTCGGCAGTCGGCCCGAGCCGGGCGTCAGCGTAGACGACCCGGTCCGACCACGGCATTTCTTTGCCGAAGCTCACATGGCGGGTACGGTTCAGCGCGTTGTACGTCAGGTTGACGAAGTGGTCGTCATCGACGTACGCCAGCAGCCCCGCCCGCGGCGAGCCGAGCGGGTAGGAGTCGCCGAACGGCACCGACACCTTCGTCTCGGCGATCCAGTCTCCTTCCGGCGGTGTCCGAAGAAGGACCGATGCAGTGTTGTTCTCCCCTGACCCGGTGAGGTTCGCTTGCTGGACCGGGAAGACCAGCCGTCCACGGTCGATCGAGGCAGCGGGGTCGCGCACCCACGTCCACGCGTCGCCCAACTCCCTGTCGAACGCCTCGCCGAACCCGGGGATAGGCTTGCCCACCACCGGATCGGGGAACTTCGTCGTCACCGGGGTGAACAACGGTGCCGCGGTGATGTCGTCGAATGCAGCGCCGGCCTGCGATGTGACCAACCCGAGCTCGTCGACCTTCACATGGCCCGGGAGGCGAACCTCGGCAACCGCAACGGGATCGTCCAAACCGGCGTCGGTTACGTTGGCCACGAGATCCCGGCCGCGAATGCTCACCTCGAGTTCATGCCAATCCTCGTACGCAAAGTTGTCCGGTAGAGAGACCACGCGATGATCATGCGTCTGGTCGCCCTGGCTCAGGCCGACCACCAGCGCACGCTTCGCCCGGTCGATCACAACCCTGACGTCACCAAGCACGAAACCGGCCGATCCCACGCTGCCCGGTTCGAGCCGGACCGCCCCACGCACCCGTGCATCGCCGCCGATGTGCCTCTTGGCGGTCAAGATCCGATCACCTGCGGTTGCGGCACCCACGACGTAGCCGCCTGCAGGCTCTCCCGCGAGTTCCCAGCCGGCGGCGGGCTTCCAGACCGGCCCAGGTTGAGCACCCGGCTCCCCGTCTTCAAAGCTGTCCGCGACCCACGTCGTGGTCGCTGGCGCAGCGGCCGGTCCTTCCGGCACGCCTAGACCAGCCCGCGCAACCGGCCAGCCGTCGATCCAATCCAGCCGGCTGAGGATGAGGTGCCGCGCGTTCAACGTCCCTTGCAGGTAGGGCTTGTGGCGGTCGATGCCATGGGTGACGAGCCACTGCTGCCCGGACAGGTCGGTGGCGATGGTGTTGTGGCCCACGCTGATCCATCGGTTTCCGTTGGGCACCTGAACCGGCGTACCACCAGCGTTGGGAGGAAGCACCGACGCACCGTTCTGGTCCACGAACGGACCCAACGGGCTTTTCGACCGCGCAACATGCACCGGATAGGCCGATACCGGCCCGGCGCAACACCCGCCGATCGCGGAAAGGAACAGGTAGTAGAAGCCGTCACGGTGGACCAGATGCGAGGCCTCGTAGCGGTTCTCCGGTGTGACCTGTCTGCGTTCGCCGACCGCCGTCAAGCCGTCTTCGGAAAGTCGGACGACCCGAACCCCGCCGTTGACCGAACCGTAGAAGAGATAGCGCGTTCCATCGGGAGTCGCGACCACCTCGGGGTCGATGACATTACGCCAGGCTGTCACGCCTGGCCGTGGCTCCCATGTCTCTGGCCCGGTAACGAAGGCACCCGAGTCGGTCCATGGTCCAGCAGGAGCAGGTGCGGTAGCCACACCGATCGCCCGCCAATGCCGATCCTCCCCGACATTGACGACGTAGGAGTAGTAGAGCAGGTAGCGGCCACCGAAGTACTCCACGTCAGGTGCCCAGTACATCCGCACGGCGTCGTCGCCGTACCCGTCGTAGCGTGGCTCAGTCTCGTCGGTGAACACGTCACCGACGTACTCCCAGTGCACCAGATCCCGCGACCGAGCGATCTTCATCTTGCGGTAGTAGTCACCGGCAAAGCGTGGATCGCCGGTCGCATAGGCATACCAGTAGCCATCCCGGCCTCGGATCACGGAAGGGTCGGCGAAGTTCTCGGCGGCGTCATCGCCGACGGGATTGGTGTATGTCGGCACCACCTCGGCCGACATCGCAGGCCTGGTCGGTGTCGCCGAGGAGGCCGCCGGAGCCTCCACGCCCGCCAAGGTCAAAGACGTGATCGCGAGGGAAAGGACGCCAAGAACGCCGCGTTGCATACGCCTGAAGACGGTCATGTGGGCTCCTGATGGGCGCAGTTTTGCAGGACTCGCCTCGTTTCGTAGACACCGGACGGCAGACCTCCTGGCAGCTGCCGCAAGCCTCAGGGCACACGACAGCCGCGCGTTACCCCCAGAGCGTGAGTTGTCGTGGCTCCACACCTGACTCCTGATTTACACCGGTGTATGCACCGGTGTAAAGATCTCTGCAAGAATCGGACACGCTGCCAGCAGCCCAGGTGACAGACGGCGGACCAGATCCTGCTGGTACTCGCCACGACCAGTCGAGCGAGTTCCAGACCTGTGGACAGAGCGAGGACGGACTACTCGACCAGGTAGGGAATGGTCTGCGGTCCCTCAGGAAGCACACACACCCGTGCGGTGTCTCCAGCCGCCGCCAGCGCGTCTGCAACGACCTGCTCCACGTCGTCGGCCGGCTCCAGATGAGCGGCGCGTAGATCGTCCGGCGCAAGGTAGGAGCTGTGCACCATCACGCGCGCCTTCGACTGGATCCGCGCCTGAATCTGCACCTGCCACTGATCCGGCACAGTCTCAGACCGACTCGCGATGTCATCCAGCAGAGCCTGCGGAGACGCCGCCGACGTCAACACCTCACGGTACGAGCCATGATCGGGAAACCCATCCCGACACTCCGCAGCGCACACGATCAAGCCACCAGGCTTGACGATCTCCGCGGCGGCCGACATGCCCTTGACGGCCTGGTAGAGGTTCTGGTCGAGCGGATAGCCAGCGTTGGTGGTGACCACGATGTCGTACGGATCCGTCACCGGCGCCATCGCCAGCTCTTTCGCGGCTGCGCACGCTGCGTCATGCATCGCAAACAGCTCGCCGGCGAATGCCGCCACGATCTGCTGCTCACGGTTGAGCAGCACGTCGAAGGCGAAGTCCACGCCTGTGGCGGCCGCGATCGCCCGGACGTCGTCGTGGACCGGGTTGCCGTGGATGACGCCCCACGTGGCCTTCGGATCACCGATCCGGCGCGCATCGTGCAGCACCAGAGTCGTCGCGAGGCCAGCAAGGCCAGGCGCCACGAGCTTGGGACCGCCAGAGAATCCGGCGAAGAAGTGCGGCTCCACGAAGCCGGTGGTGATGCGGACGTCTGCCTCGACCCATTCCCGGTTGAGCCAGACCGGGACGTCGTTGCCGTGGCGGCCACACCACACCAGCGTCGAGTCGTCACGCGCATCGTGGTTGACGACCCGTACAGCGCGGCACACGTCTGGACCAAGCATGGCCTGCAGCTCCGCTGGAGTGTTGGCCCGATGCGTCCCGGTTGCGACGAGGACGGTCAAATCCTCCAGCCGTACCACGTCGCTGATCTCGTCCAGCACCGCCGGCACCATCAGCTGCCGGGGCTGAGGCCGGGTGTTGTCGCAGACGGCGATCGCGACGGACTGGCCGGGGCGTACGACATCGCGCAGCGCCGGGCCCGCAATCGGGTTCCGCAACGCTTGACGCAGCACAGCCGCTGGGTCGGCGACGCCGGGCCGGTACTGCGGCTCGACGACGGTCGTCCGGTCAGCGGGGAGGCGTACGTCGAGACCGGTCTCGCCGTACGCCAACCGTACCTTGATCATGTCGCAGCTCATGTCCTCGCTCACGCAGCTCACCGACCAATAGCATTCTCGCAATGGGTCCATCTGACAATGGCGCTTCCACGTCTGTACGCGTGCAGTCGGGTCTCGAGGCGGTGCTCGCCGCCGCTGACCACCTGGTCCTGGCCGGTCGTTGGGACTCGGCCGATCGACTTCTCGCCACGACCATGGCCGACCAGCCAGAGGCGCACGCTCGGCTGGCGATCGCCCGTGCGGCAGTCGCTGTCGATCGCGACCTCTGGTTGGGTACGAAGACGGCCGACGATGGCCTCGCTGCCGCGGAGCTCGCGTGCGCCGACGTTGAAGATCTTGCGCTTCAGTGGGATCTCGATCTTCTTCGCCTCCGCTGCCGCTACACGGCCACGCTGTTCAGCAGCCAACATGAGGCATCTGCGGTGAGTCCACTCGTCGAGGAGGCTGCCCGCCTGCGGCGCACCGCCCCGGATGTACGGCGGTCGGGTTGGGCGACGTTCTGGCATGGCGTCATCGCCGACAATCTCGCGCACAGCGTGCGTTGGCGAGGGAGTGCTACGACGAGGCCCTACGACTCGCCGAGGTCGACGGCGACGACCTCCTCCTGTCATACGCGCTACGGCACCTTGGCGACCATGTGCTCGAGGACGATTCCGACATCGCGCTCGCCGGCACGTATTGGGAGCGGTCGACGACTCTGCGGCAACGACTTGGCTTCGTGCCAGGAGCACTCGCGCAGCAGCTCCTGCTCGCTACCCATGCACAGCGCGCCGGCGATCCGACCAAGGCTCGCGTCATCGCGGAGGCAGTAGGACGGTGGGCCGCGGCGCTCGGAGTGGAGTGGCTCGCCGCGCAGGCTCGCGGAGTGCTGGGCGAGCGTGCGTGACTCGCGCCGCGTCTGCACGCCGACTGCATACGGCACCGGACCTCGCGTCGTACTCCACGAGACGATTCACACGTCCACACAGCATGGAGGCCACGGAGAGGCGTGAAAGGCCCACCTCACGTGGTCATCGTCGATCAATGGTAGGCGCGGGCCTGCATCTCGAAAGCTCGGCGTAGCGTCCACCACGAGCGACGAGCTCGTCGTGGGTTCCAGACTCGGCGATCTGCCCATCCACCAGGACGACGATGAGGTCGGCCATGCGGACGGTGGAGAAGCGGTGAGACACGAGGACAGTGATGCCTCCGGTCTGCCGTGCTGCCACCCGCGACGCCTCGGCGAACCGCTCGAAGAGCGTGTGCTCGGCCTCCGGATCCAAGGCAGCCGTCGGTTCGTCCAGCAGGAGCAGCAACGGCCGGTCCCGCATGAACGCACGAGCCAACGCAAGCCGCTGCCACTGCCCGCCCGAGATGTCCACTCCGCCGCTGAACTTCTTGCCCAGCTGGGTGTCGAGCCCGTTCGGCAGCGCCGCGACGACCGGCTGAGCGTCTCCACGGACCAGCGCGGCCTCGATGGCGTGCTCCTCGGTCATGCGCTGGACCTCCCCGATGCCGACCACCTCACGCGCCGCCAGCTCGTACTTCACGAAGTCCTGGAAGCCAGCCGAGATCCGCTGCCGCCACGAGTGCGGCTCGATCTCACGCAGGTCGGTGCCGTCGATCAGGATGCGGCCGGTCGTAGGATCGTAGAGTCGTGCCAGGAGCTTGACGAGCGTGGTCTTCCCGGCACCGTTCTCGCCCACCAACGCGACGGTGGATCCGGCCGGCAGCTTTAGGTCGATGCCTTTGAGCACGAAGGTTTCCGATCCTGGGTAGCTGAACCCCACGTCGCGAAGTCGAATGCCGGACCGCAGCCTTGTCGGCGCTGGGGTACGGCTGTCTGCCCAGGAATGCTGCCTGGCGTACGTACGAAAGCCAGTCGAAGCGCACGAACGCCCGCAAGACCTCGACCATCCAGTAGACGTTCCCCGCGATACCACCGGCCATCTGGTCGATCTGCGGTGCGATGAGGATGAGCAGCACCACATCCCCCGGCGACAACTGCCCGCGCTGGGCCATCCACAGCGCCCAGATGATCGCAGCACAATAGGCGAGCCCGAAGCTCAACCGCACCGCTACGTCGAGCTTCGCCCCCTTGCGGACTGCCCCCATCTGAAGGCGGTTGCGCTCCCCCAGCAGCTCGGTCAGCCTCGACGTGAGCACTGGCCGTGGCCCGAAGACCCGCACCTCTAGACCGTGCCGCGCGTCTTTGCAGATGTCGATGATGCGCCTTGCGATCCGATCGTGCGGCATGGTCTTCTCGAAGGAATCCTGCAGCAACTGGGTCGAGCGGTACGACGACCAGATTCGCCCGAGGCCGAGGATCGGCAGCACGAGCAGCAACGGATGCACCGACCCGAGCAGCGCGAGCACCGCAAACGTGTTGGCGAACGTGCCGACGAGGAGGAGCAGCAGCTCGAAGCTCACCCCGAGCCGCCACGACTGGTCCCGGATGAGCTCGATCCGGTCGGCGACGTCAGCGCGCTCATGGTGAATGATGCTGGGAACCGAGACCGTCGTGGCGAGCACATCGCGATGGATCCGCCCGCTCACCCGCTCAGCGGTGGTCTCCTGCATCGGACCGCTGAACACGATGCCGACGAAGACCACTGCGAGTCCTGCCAGGATGACGGCGACGCCCACGCCGATCGTCGACGGCTGCCGGTGGGTCAGGCCGTCGACGAGAAGTTTCACGCCGTAGGTCTGCGCCGGAGCGGTCACCGCCTGCAACACGGCGAGGACGATCTGGGCGAGCACGAGAAGTGGCGCCGCGTGGAACGCCGTCGCAACCCACAACCGCACGGCGCGTATCGCCTCGGGTGCACGAATCGGCGGTGATACGTCAGCCATCATGTGTCTCCCCCTGCTCAGGTCGGCCGTTCGGCCCGGCGAGATAGCGCTCCGCCTGCAGGGTGAACATGCGGGCATAGCAGCCGCCGAGCATGATCAGCTCGTCGTGCGCGCCCGACTCCACCACGCGTCCGCCGTCAAGGACGCAGATCCGGTCGGCGTCACGTACCACCGAGAACCGATGCGAGATGATGAGCGACGTCACGCCTGCCGTCAGCTCCAGGTAGCGCTCCACGAGCTGCGCCTCGGCCCGCACATCGAGCGCTGCGGCCGGCTCTCGCAGGTCGACGCCATCGACCGTGATGCGCCCGGTCGTCGGCTCGTAGACCCCGGCGAGCAGCTTGACCAGCGTCGACTTGCCGGCACCGTTCTCGCCGACGAGAGCCAGTGCCTCGCCGGCCTTGATGCGCAGATCCAAGCCGGACAGGACCTCGACGGCCGATCCCGGGTACCGGAAACTCACGTTCTCGAATCGGATCTCGTCCCGTGGCATCTGCTCGATCCGAACGGTCGGGCAGGTGTCTCGCGACCGTTCCGGGTGGCGTTCGGCGACGACGGTTGGCAAGTCTCGCATCGCCTGCAAGGCCGTCAACGCTCGCTTGACCTGGACGGCGGCGAACGGGTTGTACGATGCCCCGACCGCGAGGACGGCAGGCACCGCTGTCGCGACCTGAGCCAACGGAAGGTCACCAGCGAGCGCGGCGCGTCCGACGAGAACGATCGCGACAGCATGCGCGCCGAGGTGGAGCAACGCCATACCCGCCGCCGCCAACGTGCCGCCGACGCGCCCGCCACACCGGGCGCATCGCATCGAGCCATGTCTCGGCGTAACGGCCCACCAGCCATGGGCCGAGCCCGAACACCCGTAGCTCCTTCGGCGCGTCACGCATGCCCAGGTCGAAGAGATAGCCGCTCTTGCGCTGGCCTTCGGTGAAGCCCCACCACGAGTCGATCTCCTTGTCGAGCACGCGTTTTCGATACCACTCCATGAACAACGTCACCGCTGCCAAGCCGACGGCCGCCGCCCACGAGAACATCTGGCCGACCAACACCGCAGAACCGAGCACAGTCAGCCGACTCGCGATGAACGACGGAAGGACCCGCATGCCGAAGCTCACCTGGTAGTCGTCCCTGCCCGTGGCCCGCTGCTGCTGGTCCTGGATCTCGGGGTCCTCCAGGTGGGTGATCCGCGCTGGGGCCAGCAGCGGATCGGTCACCGCAGCGCGACGTCAGGCTCGATCGAGCGAGCCGTTCCCCACTCCGCCACCGTGCGCAATGCCGGTAGCACGGTCTCTGCAAGGAACACCAGCAGCAGCGCGCCCAACAACAAGCCGAACTCGGTCAGCGTCGTCACGTCGGCCGTCGCGCCAACCGGCTGCGCAGCATCGGCACTGCCCGAGGACACGATCTCGGGCACCGCACCGATCACTTGGCCCACAAGGAAGGTCAGCAGGACCCCGAAGCCCGCACCGCAGATCGTGGTGAGAAGCATGAGAACGGTGTTGCCAGGCGTGATTCGGTAGGCGTACCAGATCAACCTGAACATGCAACGACCGTAACGGCGGTCACCGACCCGCGCATCCCTTTTGCTGTGAGCCGACGGCATGCCGGCCATGCCAAGAAGTGGCGCGTGCGACAGCTTGCGTGCGACTCGCTGTCGTTGGTCTACTCCGCTTCCGCGGTCCGGCGTAGGCTCGCCGCCTCCGAAGCTCCTCCAGCGCCTGTTGTCGGCTGTCGGCCGATCCGCATCGACGTCGTACCGACCCGGGTAATGCTTTGTGCATGCGGCTCCGGCCGCCTAGCCCGGCTTCCGGTAGAACTCCCGCGGGTCCGGGACGGCCCACATGTGCCTGGACGCCACCAGCTGACCCAACTGTCGGGACGATCGAATTCCAGCGGACAAGTCAACCGGTGAGGACACTGGCCAGCCACGGTCATCGGCTTCGGTCGCTTGCGTAGGAGACGGTTCAATCGGGGTGTCCTGGTCGGTTCCTGCAGGAGGCTTGGCGATGACTACCAAGGCGCCGTTGCGCACCATCGCGGCGTATGCGAGCGGAGCGCTTGTGATCAGTCTCATGGTCTGGCCTTCGCTGGCGGCGAATGCCGCGACGACGTCCGCCGACCCGACGCCGACCGAAGACCGGTTGGCCGATGGGGCGACCATCTTCGGACGTGCCATCGAGCTGCACATCTCCGACCGCGACGCGCTCGCGTGGGCGCGGATCAGCAACGGCGACCCGACCGACGAGGTGTGGCTCGACCGCTCGTACGACAACGGCGAGACGGTCGCCGACTCCCGACTCGGCTACAGCAGGATTCCTGACGGCGAGCGCAGCGTCCAGACGCCACCCATCGCGATCAACGATGAGAGCACCGGCCGTCGCGGTGTGGTACGCGCCTGCGGCAAGGCCGGGAACCGTGACGACATCGTGTGTACGGCGTGGATCGGGGTGGAGAAGCCGAAGACGAAGGGCTCGCCAAGCAAACGCGCCGTCGCCGCCTTGGTCAAGCTCTACGACCAAGAGACGGGTCTGTGGAAGACCACGGGATGGTGGAACTCCGCGAATGCGTTGACGGCTGTGATCGACTACATGCTGATCACCGGCGACAGGTCGTACGAATGGATCATCGCCAACACGTACGACAAGAACATCGACGCCCAAGGCGGAAACTTCACCAACGACTACATCGACGACACCGGCTGGTGGGCACTGGCCTGGATCAGGGCGTACGACCTCACCGGGGACCAGCGATACCTGGAGACGGCGAAGTTCGACGCCGACTACATGTGGAGCTCGCGAGATGACGTCTGCGGTGGCGGACTCGTGTGGAACATCAACCAGCGTTACAAGAACGCCGTCACCAACGAGCTCTTCATCAAGGTCGCCGCGAGTCTGCACAACCGCATTCCGGGCGACGCCATCTACCTTGACCGAGCGCTCGAGATCTGGCAGTGGTTCCAGAACAGCGGGATGATCAACAGTGAGAACCTCATCAACGACGGTCTCGACGGCACGACCTGCCAGAACAACGGCGGCACGACCTGGAGCTACAACCAGGGGATCATCCTCGGTGCCCTGACCGAGCTCGCCGCGGCGACCGGCGACGCAGGATACCTCGCCCAGGCACGGACCTTGGCCGACGCCTCGTCGACGAGCGCCTTCCTCAATCCGGGCGGCGTTCTCAGAGAACCATGCGAGCACGATGGCTGCGGCGCGGACGGCCCGACGTTCAAGGGCGTCTACGTTCGCAACCTCGGTGAGCTGAACGCCGCGCTGCCGAACCACCCGTACCAGCCCTACCTGCAGCGGCAGGCCCACGTCAGCTATGTGAAGGACCGGAATCGATTCGATCAGTACGGGCTGCACTGGGCAGGGCCCATCGCCTTCCTCGGCGCGGCTACGCAACAGAGCGGAGCCGAGGCGCAGACGGCTCCACTGCGGAAGCGGTCTCCTGTGCCGTGAGCTGCGGTGGACGTCAACCGATGACGCTCAACCGCTCGAGGTGCAACACACTCACGGCGCTCAGCCGGCGAGACGGAGCTGCACACAGCAATGGCCGGCCTCGGGGGCGAGCGCGGCTCGCACCGTGGTGGCGCGCAGACCGGCAAGGAAGCCTTGCAGGAACGCGTGGTTGATACCGCACACCAGCTCCGGGAACCTCTCGGCATGAGGATGGAACGGGCAGTTTCGCAGGCGTAGGCACCCGGGCGAGGTGCGGGCCGGTTCGAAGCCGTAGCGAGCGAGCACGGCCTCGGCGAAGGCGAGCGCGCGTTCGGCTCCCAGCTTGCCCGAACCGGTGCGAGGGCGTTCCTGGGCACCGAGTGCTTCGCCGCGTTCGGCGGCAGTCCGGAGTGCAGCGGCCCGGGCGTCCTCGTTCTCGCCCTCGGAATGGACGGCTTCCAGCAGGATGTCGGCGAGCATGTCGTACCGACGTGGCGGGATGGCAACCCGGATGTCGACCTCGGCCGGTACGTAGACCTTCGGCGTGCGCCCGACCTTCCGAATGCCTCCGACGGGTTCGATCCGGGCGGTCAGCAGTCCAGCGTCGACGAGCTTGTCGAGGTGGAAGGCTGCGAGCTTTCTGGAGATCCCGACCGCGGCAGCGGCGTCATCCCGGGTCACGGGGCGGCGAGCGCTCCGCACGAAGTCGTACAGCTGACGGCGCACCTGCTCGCTCAAGGCTGCGACGGTCACGATCGGGTCGGTCTGGCCCGAAGCATCGACAGTCATGGCGACATCGTACCTGATTTAACCAACATCGACGTTCCGAAAACCATCTGCCACGCAGCCTTACCTGGACCTACTTGCCCTCTGACCCGAATTTGACTAACGTCTGCTAGTCAAAAAGGTGGTCGTAGTGGACACGGCGCACGCTCAATCCAAACATCCGGCGAGCCCGATACTCGCCGGGCCGTACGGGCATCCGTTCCATCCAATCCTCGTGACCGTGCCGATCGGGGCATGGATCTCGAGTCTGGTCTTCGACGTCGCCTCGTGGCTGGTCGCCGAGCCCGCGGCTCTCCGCCAAGGTTCGACCTGGCTGATCGGGATCGGGGTGGTGGGAGCCGTGGCCGCCGCCATGGTGGGCACGATGGATCTTTTCGTCATTCCGACGGGTACACCGGCGTTTCGCCTCGGTCTGGTGCACATGACGCTCAACCTCGTGGTCACGGTCGGCTTCGCAGCCAACTTCGTGTGGCGCCAATCCAGCGGCGACTCCGGACCGGTTGCCGCCGGGATGCTCGCGCTGTCGATTGTTTGCATCGCAGTTCTCGCGGTATCCGGCTACCTGGGCGGAAAACTCGCCTACCACTACGGCGTCCGGGTGGCCGACGAGACCACCCAGGCAGCCGGCTTCGTCAAGGAGAGCACCTCATCTCGCGGCTAAGACCGAGCCGAGTCCTTACAAACCAGCAAAGGAGACGCCTCATGGCAGTAGCAGCGTTGATCACATGGCTGGTCACCGCGGTCGGTGGCTTCGTGATGCTCGGCACCTGGATCGCCAAGGGCGGACACAGGCAAGGCAACAGCCACTTCCCTCCAGCGATGATCTTCGGGCACTTCGGACTCGCCGCCGTCGGCCTGGTGCTCTGGATCATCTACCTCGTCATCGACAACGACACCATCGCGTGGATCGCGTTCATCCTTCTGGTCCCCGTAGCACTGCTCGGCTTCACCATGCTGGCCCGCTGGATTCCGTCCTACCGTGCTCGCTCGGCTGCCGGCAGCGCGAGCGGGGCGCAGGACACAGCCGAGAAGCACTTCCCGGTAGGTGTCGTGGGCGGTCACGGGATCTTCGCCGTGGCCACCGCCGTGCTCGTCCTCCTCACCGCCATCGGGGTGTAACCCGAAAGTCGTGACGTCGGCACACCCGTCCGGTAGCCGACGTCACGACCCTCACTCAGCGGCCGCAGTATCGCTCGATGAAGGGCTCTGCTCGCTCCCCGTCGGTGAACTGACCGACTGCCCACAGGCACCGGCTACGCGGCACCGCGGTCACGGCCGTGAGGCTGTTGACCAGCTCGCCTGGATCGACACCGGGGACGACAGTCCACGACTTGCCGTTCCAGCGGGCGATGAGCGTCTCGCTCCCCTGGCTTCCGACCGCCCACACGTCGTTTCGAGAGCGGACGGCGACGTCGGTGAAGCTCGCATCAACGCCGTCGAAACGTGGAACTGCCGACTTGCGCCACGAGGTACCGTCCCAGCGAAGGGCCAACGGCTGCTGGTGCGTCTCTCCATATTCGTAGCCGACCGCCCACGCGTCCTTGCGCGAGCGAGCGGCTACACCGTCGAGGATGGCGCCGTTCGGTGCAGTGGGGCTCGCCACCGCAACCCACGACTTTCCATTCCAGTGCTCGGTCAGCGTCCGCATCACCATGTCGTCATGGCTGTAGTCACCGACCGCCCACAGGTCGTTCTTCGATGCGGCAGCGACGTCCAACAGATTGCTGCCCAGCCCATCGACGCCGGGATTGGGACTTTCGACCCTGCTCCAGCGTTGGCCGTCCCAGTGCAGGACGAGTGTCTGCCCCGTGAGCGGCCAGGCGACCGCGGTGCCGACCGCCCACGCGTTGGTGGGAGACAATGCCACCACCCCGCTCAGCAGGCTCTCGAGAGACTCCGGGGCTGGACTCGGCACGATACGCCACTGTTCGCCGTTCCAGTGCATCACCAGGGTGCGGTGCATTCTGTCGGCGTCGAGGTCATAGCCGACCGCCCAGACATCCGAGGGCGACGACCCCGCGACGTCCAACAGCCAGTTCTGGTCGTCGCTGCGATTCGGTGTGGGCACCCGCTCCCAGCGCTTTCCGTCCCAGTGCAAGGCCAGAGTGCGGACACCTTCCGGCACCCGCTCGTACCCGACAGCCCAGGCGTCGGACGGGCTGAAGGCAGTCACCGCAGTAAGGTCAGCCTGCCCACTCATCGACGGGATCGGGACCAGCTCCCACTTCCCACCCGGCGCCTTTGCCGCGTCTTCTCTGGCAGTGTCGGCGACGGCGGCCGTACCACCAGCCGAGAGAGCCGTCACCGCGAGCAGTCCGCTCACGATCACGCCAGCCGCCCTGATCAACCCTCGTCGTGCCGTCATGGCTCGCACTTCCGTTCCTTTCGAAGGTCTCGAGTTGCGAACGGAAGATGCAAAAGCCGGCCCAGAGGTTGTCACGCGTCAACCACGAGGATGCGTGCGTGTCGCCCGCGTGAAATGTCCAGGCGCCGCGACTACGTACCTGCTTCAGCGGGAGTCGGCACCTGCTGAAGCGATCGCACACCCAGCGAGGGCCACCGGCAAGCACCAAGGACACACGGCGGCGCATGTCAAGATCTTTTTTGCACCATCGGACGTGGGGAGACGACTCTCAGCAGAGAAAGTCGATCTTGAGGCGGCGGTCGGGACTACCGCGAGGTCTGCTCCCTACTCCTCGCCGAGAGGCGCTCCCATGGCCTCGATGATGCCGATGATGCGCTCCCACTCCTGCCTTGCCGAACCATCGCCGAACTCCCCCGCACTCATGCGCATCGCGTTGCTCACGTCGTGCCATGTGCGCGCCATGGCTGGCGACCAACTCGCACTTTCGATCTTCGATCCGAGCTCGCGAAGGAACTCAGCACTATCAGGGAGCGAAGCCGCAAGGGCCGCGGCGGGCCGTACGACAGCCGCTGTCCGCATGTCAAGCTGCCCAGTTGCGTTGATGAACGCCCCCTCCACCGCTCCTCGCCGATAAGCCGGTGGCCACGCCTCCGTGTTCGGGTCGGCGAGTGGCTCTTCCATGCCTACCTCTCGGACGACGAATGTATCTGCTGCTGCTCGACGACCGACAGCGGCTCCAAGCCGCTTCTGATCCGGCTCTGGCAGTGCCGAGATGTTCGCCGCAACCAGCTTGCTCCGCCATTCGTTTCGGCTCATGGTCGACCATCCGTTCAGGTGGTCGAGCAACGGCGCGAGCTTGCCCGCCAGAAGATGCTCCAGGCGGCCGAGTGCCCACCGCACCCACAACACCGAAGCCTCCACCGCCATCAGGGCGGCCTCTTCCTCAACCAATGGCTTCGTCGCTCGCCCGTGACCTGTGCCGTAGTCGTTTCGCAGATCTCGAAGATATACGGCGATCTTCTTCGCCGACGAAGCAATACCACGCACTGGTGCATTCATGGCGAGACCCAAACCGGGTTGATACTCCAGCACCTTGTGCGCGGCCGAGACGACTGATGCGTAGTCGGTCATGCTTGCTGCCGCCTCACCACGCGAGGACAGGACGATACGCGCGACCGACTCGACCAGCTCCTTCGCACACCCAATGACAAGTGGTAGATCCCCAGCCTCCAGTGCACGATTGAGGCGTCCGACCTGGTCCGTAACGGCCTCCCACGACTCAATGTCGAGGTCAGCCGGCCTCTCGAGCTCGACCCGAAGGGCACCCATCTCCGCATCCTCTGGCAGCAGCGACCACCCCCGGGCCGAAAGGTCCCGCCCACCGATCAGCGCCTCGCCGTCTCGCGATTGGCAGCCCGCGTGCTGACCGTGCACCAAGGCACGCAGGTCACTACTTGATGTTGTAGCCATGAGGAATGCACCTGTCCACACAGCCGACACGTGGATTGGCGCCGAGCTGGTCGATCAGGGAACGAGCCGTCACCGGTTACAGGCAGCGCCTACACCGGTGTCTTGGCTACACGCGCCCAGCCCTCGCGGCGCGTGTGGAGGCCTACCCGTCAGCGCGTGCCGCGCTGCGCGGGAATCGGGACGCCTGCGAAGTCCAGCAGGTCGGCGTTCACCTGGTCCTTGTGCGTCGCCGTGAGTCCGTGCGGAGCTCCCGGGTAGACCTTCACGGTCGCGTCGGGAATGATCTCGGCAGATCGGCGTCCGGAGGCGTCGATGGGCACGATCTGGTCGGCGTCGCCGTGGACGATCAGCGTGGGAATGTCGAAGCGCCGTAGGTCGTCGGTGAAGTCGGTCTCGGAGAACGCCTTGACGCAGTCGTACGCAGCCTTCAACCCGACCGTCATGCACATGAGCCAAAACCCGTCACGCAGCCCCTGCGACACCGGGGCACCGGGCCGGTTGGCGCCGTAGAACGCGACGCTGAGGTCCTGGTAGAACTGCGAGCGGTCCGCCGACAGCTTGTCCCGTAGCTCGTCGAAGACCTCGATCGGCTGACCATGGGGATTGGCGGGCGTCTTCAGCATCAGCGGTGGCACGGCGCTCACGAGTACGACCTTGGCCACGCGCGCGAAGCCGAAACGGCCGATGTAGCGGGTCACCTCTCCCCCACCGGTCGAGTGACCGACCAGCGTCACGCCGCTGAGGTCGAGCGTTTCCAGGAGCTGGCGGAGATCATCAGCGTAGGTATCCATGTCATGGCCAGCCCAGGGCTGGCTCGAGCGGCCATGCCCGCGACGGTCGTGAGCGATCACGCGGTAGCCCTGCGACGCCATGAACAT
>DATCKU010000048.1:0-15159 GCA_036564245.1 Actinopolymorphaceae bacterium | reverse complement strand
GCGGTGAGCCCTGGGATCTGCCCGCGGTGAGCCCCGGGATGGTCGGCGTGTGCAGGACGGCACACCGGAGCGGTGCGGCAAGGCAGGCCGGCCTGCCGTGGCGTACGGAGTCGGCGGACGCCACCGGCCATTCGGCGGCTGGGCGGCGCAACCGACGTTGCCGAGGAGCTCGGAGAGGTGGTGCCTCTCCGACCGGACGGTGAGGCCAGTCTGGCCCGAGATTCCTTCCTGCCCACAGCTGTCCGGCAGGGGCAGGCAGGCCATTCTCGGCTGCCAGAAACCGACCAAGCGTGGTCATTTTGTTGATCAAGACTATCCTGGAGCGTCAATACAACGGCATGCCCGCGCTCAGAACGCGGTTCGCTCATGGGGAGGTGGAGTGGCCCACGCGAATCCGCGTACGTCCGCGGGCACACCGGTCCCGTCCAGAGCCACGCTTGCCGACGTGGCGAAGCGGGCTGGCGTGTCGCGGTCCACGGCGTCTCGTGCGTTGACCGGACGCGGCTACGCGGCGGCCGAGGTGAAGGCCCGCGTGCTGGCCGCAGCCGACGAGCTGGGGTACGTCCCGGATGCGAACGCGCGTAGTCTCAAGGCCCGGCGCACGCCGACCATCGGGTTACTGGTGTCCGATCTGCGGAACCCGTTCTACGCCGAGGTGGCCGCAGGCGCCGGTGGTGTGCTGCGCGCCCAGGGCTACACGATCGTGCTGGTCGACGACGCCGGCAGCGATGTCGAGGAGATGGCAGCTGCCAGGACCTTCCTGGCATGGCGGGTCGCCGGCGTGTTGCTGACCCCGGTGTCCGCGTCGGCGACGCAGTTCCTCGTACGCAACGGCGTGCCGGTGGTCGAGATCGACCGCCAGTTCTGCCGTGGCGAATGTGACGCCGTACTCGTCGACAACGTGACCGCGGCGCGCGAGCTGACCCGGCACCTGATCCAGCTCGGTCACCGCCGCATCACCATGATCACGGATGAGGTCGAGTGGACCACGGGGGCGGGCCGGCTCAAGGGGTATCGGCAGGCGCTCGCCGAGATCGGCCGGGCGGACGCCGAGGATGCCGTGCTGTGCTGCGGGTTCGATCCGGAACGCATCGAGAAGGAGACGTCGGAGCTGCTGTCCCGGCGGCGCAGACCCACTGCAGTCTTCGCCTCCAACAACCTGGTGGCCGAGATCGTCTGGCGGCAGGCAACCCGGATCGGGCTGCGGATCCCCAACGACCTGTCGTTCGTGGCCTTCGACGACTCCCCGTGGATGAGCATGGTGCAACCCGGCATCACGACGGTGGCCCAGCCCTCCGAGGAGCTCGGCGCGCGAGCGGCGGCGCTGCTGCTCAACCGGATGGCCAAACCCGGCCGCCCCCGCACCACCCGGCTCGACTGCCCGCTCATCCAGCGCGGGTCCACCGCTCGTCCGGCCCGCCGTACCCGGAAGTGACCCTCTTCTTGGTCCCCTTTCGGTCTGCTGTGACGATGAGTACGGTCGGGCTGGTATCGATTCCATACCGACGTTCGGGTTACCGACCGAACGACATCGCCGACCGTCCGATGCCGGAGACCAGCCGCAGGAGCACCCATGCCGAGACCGAAAGCCGCGCCGCGCCGCGTCATCCACATGATCGGTAACGCTCACATCGATCCGGTGTGGCTCTGGCAGTGGCCGGAGGGAATGGCTGAGGCCCGCGCCACGTTCGCTTCCGCCCTGGCCCGCATGGAGGAGTACGACGACTTCGTCTTCACCTGCGACCAGGTCGCGCTCCTCGCCTGGGTCGAAGCGACCGACCCCGGGCTGTTCGAGCAGATCCGCAAGCGGGTGGCCGAGGGCCGCTGGGTCAACGTCGGAGGTTGGTGGGTCGAACCCGACTGCAACATCCCGACCGGCGAGTCGTTCGTCCGGCAAGGGCTGTACGGCCAGCGCTATCTGCATGAGAAGTTCGGCGCGATGGCGACCGTGGGTCTCAACGCTGACCCGTTCGGTCACCACGCCAACCTGCCGCAGATCCTGCGACAGCAGCACCTTTCGGCCTACTGCTTCCTGCGTCCTGGACCACACGAGGCGGAGCTGCCGGGCAACCCCTTCTGGTGGGAGGGGCCGGACGGCTCGCGGGTGCTCGGGTACCGGATTCCGCACGAGTACTGCAGCCCGCGCGCCGACATCGCCTACCACACCGACAAGGCCGTGGCACAGCTTCCGCCGGGACTTCCCACGGCGATGGTCTTCTATGGGGTGGGCAACCACGGCGGTGGTCCGACGAAGGCGAACATCGCGAGCATCCGTCGTCTCGACGAGCTCGGCGCGTACGGCAAGCTGGTGCTCTCCAGTCCTCCCACCTATGTGGAGGAGGTCGAGCGTGCGGGAGTCGAGCTACCTACCTGGCGCGGTGATCTGCAGCACCATGCGGCCGGCTGCTACTCCGCGCACTCTGGCATCAAGGCCTGGATGCGCCGCACCGAGCACGCACTCCTCACCGCGGAGAAGTGGGCGAGCATCGCCAGCCGGGTTGCCGCTGCCCCAGACGCTCATGACGAGCTCACCCATGCGTGGAAGCTCGTGCTCTTCAACCAGTTCCACGACATCCTGCCGGGCACGTCCATCGAGCCTGCCTATGACGACGCCCGCGACCAGCTGGGCGAGGCACGTTCGATAGCCCATCGCGTCCTGCATCGAGCGCTTCACGCGATCGCCCGCGACATCGACGTGCCGATGCGCGAGGGCACGCAGCCGGTCGTGGTGTTCAACCCGCACCCATGGCCGGTCAAGACCTACGTCGAGTGCGAGTTCGGGCTCTCGGGTCAGTGGGCGGCGGTTGAGGACTCCGACGGAAGGCCGGTGCCATGCCAGCGCACCAGGCCGTACGCCACGACGTCGAACCCGCGCCGGCTGGTGTTCGGCGTCGACCTTCCGCCACTCGGCTACCGGCTCTACCGGATCCTGGCGTCGGACTCCGCCAATCCGTCAGGTGGGAACAGCCTGGTGGCTGGCTCCGGTGCGGCGACGACTCCTCCGACGGCCGAGCAGGTGGCTGGGCGCGACGCGGGTTGGGTGCAGGCCACCGAGGGTCCAGACGTGACCACGGTGGAGAACCCGCACCTGCGTGTCGAGGTCGACCACAGGTCGGGCTGGCTGCGCAGCCTGGTCGACAAGGCGACGGGCCGCGACCTCGCGGCGGGCGTCGAACGGCCCCACACCGTGGTGTCCCGCGACCCCACCGACACCTGGGGACATCGCGTGGTGTCGTACGCCCTGCCCGGTGAGCCGTTCACCTGCCAGTCCGTACGCCTGATCGAGCACGGCCCGGTGCGGTCGGTGGTACGCATCGCCAGCACGTACGGCCGTTCCACGCTGGTCGAGGAGCTTGTGCTGAGCGCGGACGCCCGGCACCTCGAGGTGCGTGCGACGCTCGACTGGCACGAGCAGCTCACCTTGCTCAAGCTGCGGTTCCCGACCGCGCTGCAGGATGTGACCGCGACCTACGAGATTCCGTACGCCTGTCTGCAACGTCCGGCCGACGGTGCGGAGGAGCCTGGACAGTCCTGGGTGGACGTCACGGGGGTCCTGCCCGACGGTGCGCCCGCCGGCTTGACGATCATCAACGACGCGAAGTCGGCGTACGACGTGAGCGGGGGAGACATCGGCATCACCGCGGCTCGCAGCCCGGTCTACGCCTGGCACGAACCCCGCGAGCTCGACCCGGACGATCTCGGCCCGACGAGCAGCTACAGCTTCCAGGACCAGGGACGGCAGCGGTTCACCTACCTGCTGGTGCCGCATGCCGGCGACTGGCGCAACGCGGGCGGGGTCGGTGCCGTACGGATGGCGGCCGAGCTCGTGCAGCGCCCGATCGCGATGTACGAGTCGTTCCATCCAGGCGAGCGACCACCGATCGAGTCGTACGCCCGGATCTCGGAGGGATCGGTCGTGGCGACCGTGCTCAAGCGCTCCGAGGACGGGCCGGACCACCTGGTGGTGCGGGCGTACGAGTCGCACGGTGTGGAGGCCTCGCTGACCATGGACCTGCCGCTCGTGGATCGGAAGGTCCAGGCGCGGTTCCGTCCCTACGAGATCAAGACGTTCCTCGTGCCGGTCGACGGTCGCGACCCGGTGCAGGAGGTGGATCTCCTGGAGTTTCCGGTGGCGGATCCGGCGAAGCCGCTGACGGCGCAGACCTCGGACCACGGAGGTGGCGATGCGTGACGTCCTGACGCGGCAGGTCGCAGACCACCTGCGTGTAGCCCAGGCCATCGAACCCATGCTGCCGACGGTCGAGGAGGTGGCGCGGCTCATCTGTCGGGCGTTCGCGGCAGGCGGTCGGGTCTACACGTTCGGCAACGGCGGGAGCGCTGCCGACGCCCAGCACCTCGCGACCGAGTTCATCGGGCGGTATCGACGGGATCGGCGTCCGCTTCCAGCCGTGGCACTCTCGGGGGATCCGTCTGCCCTCACCTGCATCGGTAACGACTACGCCTCTCACGAGGTCTTCGCACGGCAGGTGACAGCCCTCGCCGGTCCCGGCGACGTCGTGGTGGGCTTCACGACCAGTGGGCGGTCGCCCAACGTGGTCAAGGGTCTCGCCGCAGGACGAGCAGCGGGAGCGACCACGGTGCTCTTCTCCGCCGGAGATGGTGGCGCGGCAGCCGAGCACGCAGACTTCCAGCTCCTGGTGCCGGTGATCGAGGACGGCTCGGTGTCACCGATGACGGCACGAACCCAGGAGATGCACGTCCTGTTGCTGCATCTTGTGAGCGAATGGGTGGACGCCTGGGCTGCCGGAGAGCTCGACCTGTAGCTGTCGCCGGTAGCCGCGCTGGCACCTGGGAGTGAGCGGCCCGATCGCGACACGGGAGAATGGACCCCATGCGCACCACAACTCTCGGAGCCAACGGACCACGTGTGGGTCGGATCGGGCTCGGCTGCATGGGCATGTCCTGGGCGTACGACGAAGCGGGGCGCGACGATGCCGCGTCCATCGAGGTGATCCGGCGGGCGCTCGACCTGGGTATGACGTTGATCGACACCGCCGACGCCTACGGCCCGTACTCGAACGAGCAGCTGGTCGGCCGAGCTCTGAAGGGTCGCCGGGACGAGGCTGTCGTGGCCACCAAGGTGGGCCTGATCTCGGATGGTGCGCGGACCATGCACCAGAACGCGAGGCCGGAATACATCCGAGGTGCGATCGACGGCAGTCTGGCCCGACTGGGTGTCGAGTACGTCGATCTCTACCAGCTCCACCGCGTCGATCCAGCGGTGCCGCTTGCCGAGACTTGGGGCGCAATGGCCGAGCTCGTGGCGGCCGGGAAGGTCCGCGCGATCGGGCTGTCCGAGGTGACTCTCGAGGAGATCAAGCTGGCACAGGCCATCCATCCCGTGGCGAGCGTCCAGTCGGAGTTGTCGCTGTGGACCCGTGGCCAGCTCGCCGACGTGGTGCCCTACTGCGAGGTGGAGGGCATCGCGTTCCTTCCGTTCTCGCCGCTTGGCCGAGGTTTCCTCACAGGTGCGTTCACGTCGCCGGACGACCTGCCCGAAGCTGACATGCGCCGGAGCATGCCGCGGTTCCAGGGCGAGGCGTTCGAGGCCAACCAGGCGATCGTCGCCGGTGTCCGACGCGTGGCGGAACGCTTGGGTGCAACGCCTGCGCAGGTCGCGCTTGCCTGGGTGTGCGCGCAGGGGCGCTACGTCGTACCCATTCCCGGCACCAAGCGGTTGCGCTACCTGGAGGAGAACGCCGCCGCGGCCGACCTCGAGCTGCCAGCCGACGTGCTCGCGGAACTGGACGGGCTGCCAGAACCCGTCGGCGCCCGGTATGGCGCCGCGCAAGGCGTCGCCGCCCGCCCCTGACAATGACCACGTTCTGCCCCTGACAATGACCACGTTAGGTCGGGCAATCGCAGCTTACGGTTGCCGGTAGGCCTCCGAAGGCTCCAGATCACCGCGCACTGCGCAGGGGACGTCGTACGGTACGAGTCGATGAATCACTTCTTCGCCCACCTGTTTCGGCTGCGCTACATCCAGCGGTGGCCGCTGATGCGCAGTGCCGTGCCCGAAGACGATGCCCAGCACACGTTTCAGGTGGCGGTCCTGACGCATGCCTTGTGTGTGATCGCGCGAGACGTCTTCGGGAAGGACCTGAGCGACGGTGACATTGGCAGGGCGATCACGCTTGCCTTGTTCCACGACGTCGAAGAGGTGATTACCGGCGACATCGCGGCGCCGGTGAAGCACCATGATCCGGCGATCCGGGAGGCGATGCGCGCAGTCGAGATCCGCGCTGCCGAGCGATTGATCGAGATGGTTCCAGAGAACTTGCGGCCGGTTTATCAGCCGCTCGTCGGCCAACCGGCGCGAGCCGACGAGCTCATGCGGTGGGTCAAGGCGGCCGACACCCTCGACTCGTTGCTGAAGTGCCGCCTCGAACTGGCATTGGGAAATCGGGAGTTCGCCGTCGCGGCGCGTCAGATCGAGGAGAAGGTGGCCCAGCTGAACATGCCCGAGGTGGACTACTTCCTCGAGAACTTCGGTGCGAGCTTTGAACGTACCCTCGACGAGCTCCAACAGTGAGGACGCGGGGGACCATCCTGCGTCGCACGGTGAGCAGCGCCGTCGGTAGGTGCCGACACCCAGCGACCGCACTGCTCACCTGGTGAGCGTCGAGATGCCTTAGTGCAGCTGACCCCGAATCGCCCCGGCCGGGAACGACGCGGTGTGGACGTTGACGTAGAAGTTCTTCGGGTTGGCCAGGATCGCGGCGAGTTCGCTCTCGGTGAGGGTCATCGTCGAATCCTGGTCATCGGGAACAGTTCTGATGCAGCCGAACGACAGGCCGTCTGTCGGTGGGTTGAGGCCGACGGCGATCCCACCTGCGACACCCCGCGGTCCGGGGTGTATGTGTGCTGCCATGGCCGGCTCGATCTTCCGGGCCGTGAGTAGGTAGCAGAGCTGGTCGCCCTTGATGACGGCGACGAAAGTGCCGATGCCGTCCTCATCGCCCGGACCCGGCACTTCCTGGGCGCCGGTCAGCACCGTGGTCAACACCGTGGCGTGGTGCTTGTGGTGGCCACGTGAGTTGTGGGCACTGGCCGGGCCGACGGTGGTTGCCATGACGCCGCACGTCGCGGCGAGCACCACCAGCGCTCGGATCATCCATGCGCGCATGTGTCCTCCACGGGACGAACTCGGACTTTCCGGGATGTCCCGCTTACCGCACGTGCCCGACGGGTCCCGAGTTCATGCCGGAGTCCGCATCAGGTCAGCGCTCACGTCGCAGGCCGAGCCGGCCTTCGAGCCAGGCTGTCCTGGCTGACCGAGCAGTAGCCGTGTCGGGTCCGGGCGCCCAGGGACCGTGCTGCTCGCTCGACGACGTCGAGCTGTTTTGACAGACGTGGCACTTGAACGACGGAGGTAGCTTCGATGTAAGCGTGTAATCACCCAGCCCGACAGGGGGCACGACCCGATGCTCGATGCGTACTCCCAAATCGTCACAAATGTCGCCGACGAGCTGATCCCACGCGTCGCCGCCCTGACCGTGCCGAGATCGTCTGCCTGGGGCGGCCGCGGCCAGAGCGGCGGGTCAGCTGTGGTCTTCACCGACGACGGATACCTGCTGACCAACAGCCATGTCGTGAACGGTGCGTCGACTGGCACCGCGGCTTTCGCCGACGGCACCGAGGCGCGGTTCGACGTCGTGGGCACGGATCCGCTGTCCGACCTCGCGGTGGTACGCGTGCGCCGCGACGTGCCCGGACCGGCAAGGCTCGGCGACGCCGACTCGCTGCGCGTGGGCCAGCTTGTGGTGGCGGTCGGGAACCCGCTGGGCCTCGCCGGCTCGGTGACCGCTGGCGTGATCAGCGCGCTCGGCCGGTCGATGCCGGCCCGCGACGGCCGCACGGTACGGCTGATCGAGGACGTGATCCAGAGCGACGTCGCGCTCAACCCCGGCAACTCCGGTGGTGCGCTGGCGACCGCAGACGGCCTCGTGGTCGGGATCAACACGGCGGTCGCCGGCATCGGCGTCGGGCTCGCCGTGCCTCTCAACGCCACGACCCGCCGCATCATCGGCGAGCTGTTGCAGCACGGCCGGGTGCGCCGGGCGTACCTGGGGCTGGTGACCACGCCCGCGCCAATCCCGACGACGGTCGCCGAGCGTTTCGGGCATCCGAAGGCGCTGCGCATCGTCGAGGTGGTGCCGGGCAGTCCGGCCGACGTCGCCGGGCTGCATGCCGGTGACCTGCTGTTCGCAGTTGCCGGACAGTCGACCCGGCGGGCTCAGGATCTGCAGAAGCTGATGTTCGCGGATGCGATCGGCCGCCCAGTCGAGGTGACGGTGCTCCGGAACGGTGCGATGGTCGACGTGATCGCCGTACCGTCCGAGCTCACCGCGATGAGCGGGTGACGCGGCCCCGGATAGCCCTGGATAGTCTCTGACACCATGACTGGGACTTCCGTACGCCCTGTTCACGTGACGGTGAGCGGCGCTGCCGGCAACGTCGCGTACACCCTGCTCTTCCGCCTCGCCTCGGGTGAGGTCTTCGGTCCGGACACGCCGGTCGTGCTTCGCCTGTTGGAAATCGAGCCCGCGATGCCGGCGCTCGAAGGTGTCGTGATGGAGCTCGAGGACGCGGCTTTCCCCTTGCTGCACGACATCGTCGCGACGACCGATCGCGAGCTGGCGTTCGACGGTGCGTCGTGGGCTCTGCTGGTCGGCGCGATGCCGCGGAAGCAGGGTATGGAACGCGGCGACCTGCTGGGCGCCAACGCCGGCATCTTCGGCCCGATCGGCGAGGCGCTCGCGGCCCGCGCCGCCGACGACGTCCGGATCCTGGTGGTGGGCAATCCCTGCAACACCAACTGCCTGATCGCTCGGGCGCACGCGCCGGAGATCCCCGACGACCGGTGGTTCGCGATGACGCGGTTGGACGAGAACCGAGCTCGAGCTCAGCTGGCCAAGCGGGCTGGCGTTTCTGTCCGCGACGTGAGACGCGTCACCATCTGGGGCAACCACTCGGCGACGCAGTATCCCGATGCGTTCAACGCGCACATCCAGGGTCGGCCGGCGCCCGAGGTGATTAACGACCACGTGTGGTTGCGTGGGGAGTTCGTGGAGACCGTGCAGAAGCGCGGGGCGGCCATCATCGCCGCGCGCGGCGCGTCGTCGGCGGCTTCAGCGGCGAGCGCGATCGTGGACTCCGTCCGTGCATTGCAGTTCGGGACGCCGGAGGGCGACTGGACCTCGATGGCGGTGCTGAGTCGGGGCGAGTACGGCGTGCCGGAAGGACTGGCGTTCAGCTTCCCGATCACCTCGGATGGCTCGTCCTGGCAGGTCGTCGAAGGACTCGACCACGACGCCGAAGCGCGCGAGCGGCTTCGTGTCACCACCGAGGAGCTGCTCAACGAACGCGCGGCAGTGAGCGAATACCTCGAGCGGTCCTGACGCCACGGTGCCATCCGCGATGTCGTCCCCCGACGTATGGCGGGTGATCGGGCTGATGTCCGGGACGTCGTACGACGGGATCGACGTGGCCGCGGCCGACATCGCATTGGACAACGCGGGTGAGGAGGTCGTGCTCACGCCGCTGGGCGCGCTGGAACGGCCGCACGATCCAGCGGTGCGGGAGCTCATCGCGGAGGTTCTGCCGCCGGCGACGGTTCTGCTCGAGGACGTGTGCCGGCTCGACACCTTGCTGGGTCAGGCGTTCGCCGATGCGGCCGCGCACGGGATCGAGGAGCTTGCCGGCGGACGGGCCGACCTCGTCGTGTCGCATGGCCAGACGGTCTTCCACTGGGTCGAGCACGGGCGTGCCCGCGGCACGCTGCAACTCGGCCAACCGGCATGGATCGCCGAGCGGACCGGCGTACCCGTTGTCTCCGATCTGCGCTCGCGTGACATCACGCGGGGAGGTCAGGGTGCTCCGCTGGTCAGCATCCTCGACGTCCTGCTGCTCGCACCCGGCGGGCACGCCAAGGCCGCGCTCAACCTCGGGGGCATCGCCAACATGACGGTCGTCCGGCCAGACGGCAGCGTGCTCGCCTATGACCTCGGCCCGGCCAACGCCCTCATCGATCTCGCCTGCCGCCGCTACTTCGACCAGGCGTACGACCCCGACGGAGCGCACGCGGCGGCGGGTTCTGTTGATCAGGCGCTGTTGGCACGGCTCCTCGACGAGCCGTACTACGCCATGCCACCGCCGAAGTCGACCGGCAAGGAGCTGTTCAACGCCGACTACCTCGGCCGCAAGCTGGCCGGGCTTCCTGATCTCGACCCCGACGACATCCTCGCCACCGTGACCGAGCTCACCGCGACCGTGGTGGCCAACGAGTGCGCTGCCCACGGGATCGGCGAACTGATCGTCTCCGGCGGCGGCGTCCGCAATCCCACGCTGATACGCCGAATCGCCGAGTTGGTCGACGCGACGACGCGGCCGGGTCGGCCTGGGCGCCAGAATGGTCGTCCTGTGGCGGTACGTCCGATCGACGATCTCGGGTTGCCGGCCGATGCCAAGGAGGCGTACGCCTTCGCCCTGCTGGGGTTCTTCACCGCGCACGGGATCCCCGCCACGATCCCGTCCTGCACCGGCGCGACCACGGCGTCGATCCTGGGCAGCATCACGCCAGGGGCCGAGCCATTACGCCTTCCGTTACCGGCACGCCGTACTCCGACCCGACTCCGCATCCAAGCCTGACCGTACGAGAGGATCGAGCCATGACGAACGCCGGCCACGAACCACAGCTCGCCGACATCGCGGTCACCGGACTCGCCACGATGGGCCGCAACCTCGCCCGCAACCTCGCGCGGCACGGTCATACGGTCGCGGTTCACAACCGGACGAAGGCTCGTACGGACGCGTTGATCTCGGAGTACGGACACGAGGGAACGTTCATACCGTGCGAGACCCTCAGCGATCTTGCAGCCGCGCTCAAGCGTCCGCGGACCGTCATCATCATGGTCCAGGCGGGATCTGCCACCGATGCCGTGATCGACCAGCTCGTGGAGGTGCTGGAGCCCGGCGACATCGTGGTCGACGGTGGCAACGCGCACTTCGCCGACACCAGACGACGCGAGTCCGTGCTGCGCGAACGCGGCCTGCACTTCGTCGGCACCGGCATCTCCGGCGGTGAGGAGGGCGCGCTGCACGGCCCGAGCATCATGCCGGGCGGCACGGCGGAGTCGTACCAGACGCTCGGCCCGATCCTCGAGTCCATCGCGGCGAAGGTCGACGGGACGCCCTGTTGTGTGCATGTCGGGCCGGATGGCGCTGGGCACTTCGTGAAGATGGTGCACAACGGCATCGAGTACGCCGACATGCAGCTCATCGCCGAGTCGTACGACCTGTTGCGCACGGTGCTCGGCAAGTCGCCAGCCGAGCTGGCCGACGTCTTCCGCGCCTGGAACGAAGGCGACCTGGAGTCGTTCCTCATCGAGATCACCGCCGAGGTGCTGGCGACCTCCGACCCGCGCACTGGCGAGCCGTTGGTCGACGTGATCCTCGACGAGGCCGAGCAGAAGGGCACCGGACGCTGGACCGTGCAGACCGCACTCGATCTCGGCATTCCGGTGTCGGGTATCGCCGAGGCGGTCTTCGCTCGGTCGCTGTCCAGTCTCGCCGGTCAGCGGGACGCCGCGCGTGAGGTGCTGGCCACGCCGCAGGCGTCGCACGATGCCGCACCGGAGGCCAGCACCTTCGTCGAGGACGTACGCCGTGCGCTCTACGCGTCCAAGGTCGTGGCGTACGCGCAGGGGTTCGACATGATCCGCGCCGGCTCCGACGCGTACGACTGGGGCATCGACCTCGGGGCCATGGCCACGATCTGGCGCGGCGGCTGCATCATCCGGGCGAAGTTCCTGGACCGGATTCGCGAGGCGTACGAGAAGACGCCGGACCTGCCGTCTCTGCTCGTCGACCCGTACTTCGCGAACGCCGTCAACGAGGGCCAGGAGGCCTGGCGACGGGTCGTCGCGGTCGCAGCCACGGCTGGTGTGCCGGTGCCGGGATTCAGCGCGGCGCTCGCGTACTACGACGGGCTGCGCCGTGACCGCTCACCGGCGGCGTTGGTGCAAGGGCTGCGGGATCTGTTCGGTGCGCACACGTATCGGCGGGTCGACGACGCCGGTGTCTTCCACCTCGACTGGTCCGGCGACAAGTCTGAGCAGCGTCGCTGACCGAACCTCACGAACAGCGCAGATCAGCCCAGCACGCGGCTGGGTCGCGTTCGGGGGTGAGCGTCATGTCGCACATGCTGGGCGGTGACAAGAGGCGCCCATGGCGGCGCCTTCGCAGGCCTCTGCTTCGAAGCCTGCGATGACATCGGAGTAGTACAGCCCGGTTTGCGTGCGCACTACGTCAGGTGCGCCTCTGCAAGGATCGCGTCGAGAGTGGCTTGGGCGTACGGGCACTCTGCGGCGGGATGCTCGCTCGTACACCGTCGCGCGTTGCTCAGGAAGTCGCGCGCAGCCTGCAGGCGAGCGATCTCGGCATCGATCTGCGTGAGGCGCTCGTCAACGATGTCCTGCCATCGTCGTCCGTCGGGCGAGGTGCCGGTCATCAGGACGGCGATCTCCTCCAGCTGGAGGCCGCCATCACGGCACATCAAGAGGAAGGCGAGCGCACGGAGATCGGCAGGGCGGTAGCGCCGCTGTCCCTGCGAGTCCCGCGATGGATGCAACAGCCCTCGCCGTTCGTAGAAGCGCAGGGCGGAGTCACGAACGCCGAACCGGCGAGCAACCTCGCCAACGGAAAGACCACCGGAAGCCACCTCCGCAGTTTGCCATGAACCCAGGTTCAACCCCCATGCTCGAAGGCGTGACCGAGCGAAACCACGATCGAGAACAATCCTTCGCCGGATCGCCGATCAGGACCGATCGCGTGGGGGCGGTCCGCTTGGGGGATTGGCACCATGAGCCGACAGTGGCTGCCGCCCTCGTCGTGATCGGACTCGTCGCGCAGGTCGTCGGAGCCTCCGTGCAAGCGATGTGGCATGTGCTGCTGGGTGGCTCGTCGTGGCTCACGGAGGGCTGGACGTTCCTCATCGACCACTCCATCTCGAACCTCGGAGTCCTGGTCATGGTGATCGGTGCGTGGCAGCTTCATCGGCTGCGCCGAGGGATGGCGGCCACAGTCGTTCTTGTCGGAAGCCTGCTGGAAGTGGTCGGTGCGGTCTGGGACATGCTTGGCCACGTCCAAGGCGGCGAGAGTCGTGCGGCTTTTGCCTGCATTGGTGTCGGTTTCCTGACGGCCGCAGGTGGCGTCATCGCCGGCAGACGGCAGGGACAGCGAGAATCTGAGACACGATAAGACGACACGTGACCACGTGCGTGACGCCTGCTCGCTGCCGACGCACCAGGCAGTCGGAGGTACGACACGTGTCGGCACCTCGTGCAGGTCCAGCAGGCGTAGTGCACATGGTCATTCAGGCGTAGTGCACATGGTCATTAAGGAGTAGGAGCATTGACGCAGCGTCAGGGTTTGAACCGGCCGATCGGCTGGTGGTTGAAGGAGGCGGATGCCCGTCTCGAGGCCGCGTTCACCGCCGCACTGGACGAGGTTGGTGCCGACCGGCGGACGTGGCAGGTCATGACAACCGTCTCCCGGAAGCCGACAGCCAGGGCCGAGGTCGTCTCCGCGCTTCAGCCGTTCGACCCGCCGGCCGCCGTCGACCAGGTCATCGACACGCTGATCGCCGACAAGCTCGTGGAAGAGGGCGGCGACGGCCTCCTGCGGTTGACAGCTGCCGGTGAGCAGCGGCACGCCACCCTGGCACCGCTCGTCGACAAGGTTCGGGGACGAGTGAGAGAGGTGCTGAGCGACGACGAGTACGCAACGCTCGTCGACCTGCTGGCTCGTCTCGTCCACGGTCTGCCAGAGCCGAGTGGCAGGCCGACGTGATCGGACTAGTGACCGGTGTCCGGGACACCGTCGGCCGGTAGCGTGGAAGCCATGCGGATCTCGGTCTCCTCCGACATGGCCACCGGCGTGGCAACCGTGCTCGCTGACAAGCTTCGCGAGCGTGGCCACGACGTCCTCACCCATGGTGCGCTCAATCCCGACGAACGCGACGACTGGGCCTGGAGTGCGGAAGCCGCAGCGCGCGATGTGGCGGAGGGCCGGGCCGACCAGGCCGTTGTCTGCTGCTGGACCGGCACCGGCGCCTCGATCGCAGCCAACAAGGTGCACGGCATCCGGGCGGCACTGTGCGCCGACGCCTACACCGCTGACGGTGCCCGCCGGTGGAACGACGCCAACGTTCTCGCGCTCAGCCTGCGCGTCGTTTCGGAGCCTCTGCTGGACGAAATCCTCGACGCGTGGTTTGAAGGCAAGCCGAGCACCGATGCTGACGACCAGGCGAACGTCGCTCACGTCGACGAGATCAGCGGACCCTGAAGGCTCTGGTGACCCTCACGCCACGGGCTCTTGAGCTGCGGTTGCCGCCCCGCCGACTCCTGTAGCCGGCAACGTGTTTCATTCACGTCCCAGAAGCTTTTCGATCTCGGCCATCTGGTCGGGCTTGAGCGGTCCGAATGCCATGGCGCCGGCGTTCTCCTCTACCTGGGCGACGGTCTTGAAGCCAGGAATGGGAATGGTGCGGTCGCTGCGTGCCCAGATCCAGGCCAGGGCGCCTTGGGCGAGTGTGCGTCCGTCGCTGCGCAGGATCTCCCGGATCGCGTCGAGCTTGGCGAGGGACTTCGGGTTGGGACGTCCGTCCACGAAGTGTTCGAGCCAGGGCAGGTTCTGCGACCGCATGTCGTTCTCTGGCATCTGGGAGTGGGCGGTGAACTTCCCAGTGAGCAGGCCTTTGGCGAGCGGCCCGCGGTTGATGCTGGCCAGGTCGCATACGGCACAGGCGGTCAGCATGTCCGGCGCGTCTTGGAGGACGTTCAGCTCATGCTGGACGGCGGTGCAATGCGGTCCGCCAGCGAAGAGTTCGGCCTGCGAGACGGTGTCCGTGCTCCATCCGTACGCCCGGATCTTGCCCTCCACGACCAGCTGCTCCAGCGCGTCGCGAATCGCGAGGCTCTCGGCGTCGGTACGCGTGCCGATGTGGAGCTGGTAGAGGTCGATGTAGTCGGTGTCGAGGCGCCGTAGCGAGGCTTCGCAGGCACGGCGTACGTACTCCGGTGACGGGTCCTCTCCGGTGATGGTCCGGGTCGACTCGTCGTAGGTGAAGCCGAACTT
>DATCKU010000047.1:0-53831 GCA_036564245.1 Actinopolymorphaceae bacterium | reverse complement strand
TCCACCTTGATCACGGCTGTGGCTCCCGGGCTGCAGGCGGCAGGCTGTAGGCGAACGTGTAGGGCGTCGCCTCCTCCCCGTGCATGCCGGTGAAACCGCCAACCCCCGACAGCCCCACGAGCTCGCCCGTGCCCGAGCCGGAGACGACCGTCCACCGCCCGCTCACCTTGCTGCCCGTGAACTCGCCGGCATGTCGCAAGACGAACCTACCCGCGCGACCGCCGATCCGGCCCGTGACGTGCTCGTAGCCGACGTAGGTGCCGGTCTCGTCCTCGGACTCGATCTCACTGTCGACCGCATCGGGCACTGAACCGGCGTAGTACATCACGTAGTCGCCGACGCTGGTGCCCTTGATGACACCATCGAACGCGCAGGTCGTGTGGACGTACGCCACTCGCGGAGCGGACCCACCCGATGGCTCTCCCGTGAGCTTCTCGTCCCAGCTCGTCGTACAGAACCGGCCGGTTCCACAGCCGGAGCCGAGGACCTCGGCGGACTGCTCCGCAGGGTCGGCATACAGCGTGGCCGCCGCACCTGGGCCCAGATCCACGGCCTGGTCGACCCGCGCACCGGCAGCCAGTTTCTCCATCTGCGTCTGCGCCGTCATCTCTTCGTCTTTCGCTCCGCCATGTCGCCCGGCGGGTCGGCGTCCCAGCCGGCCCGTCTTGTGAGCAAGTCTGGACGACATACCGCACAGTGTCTGTCAGATTTGGTCCGAATCAGTCGTGACGCGCCGATGCCGCCGCAAAGCCGGCTCGATGGTTACGGCTGGTCGGGAGACACCAGTCCGCTCTCGTACGCCAGCACCACAGCCTGGGCACGGTCGCGCAGGTTCAGCTTGGCGAAGATCCGGCTGACGTGGGTCTTCACCGTCTGCTCCGCAACGACGAGCTCGTCGGCGATCTCGGCGTTGGACAGTCCGCGAGCGATGAGGGTCAGCACCTCGCGCTCCCGGCCGGTCAGCTGCTCGAGCAACGCCGCCTTGCGACGGGGCCCGGTCTCGTGGCGGCGGACGAACTCGCTGATCAGTCGGCGTGTGATCTTCGGTGCCAGGAGCGCTTCGCCAGCCGCTGCGATCCGAACCGCAGCCACCAGGTCGGCCGGCAAGGCGTCCTTGAGCAGGAATCCGCTGGCGCCGATCCGCAAGGCTTCGTACACGTAGTCGTCGATGTCGAAGGTCGTGAGCATCACGATCTTCGGCGCGGCGTCCCCTCCTTCACCGAGGATGATCCGGGCAGCTTCCAGCCCGTCCATCTCCGGCATCCGTACGTCCATGACGACTACGTCCGGGTGCCCCTTGCGTACGGCGTCCACCGCCTCGACTCCGTTGGCGGCACTACCCACCACGTCAATGTCGTCTTGCGCTGCCAGCAACGCCTCGAACCCGGTTCGCACGATCGCGTGATCGTCGACTACCACCACACGGATCGTCATCTGTCGTCCTCGAGCGTGAGAGGCAGTCGGGCCTTGACCACGAAGCCTGAGGTGCCGAGCCGTTCGGCCATGATTTCGCCCCCGACCAGCGCCACACGCTCACGCATACCGGCGATACCGAGACCCATCGTCTCGGTTGTCTTCCTCTCCTGTGCATTCGCGCCATCCTGTTGCAGCGGCGAGTTGTTCATCACGAGGACCGCCAACCACTCACCCTCGAGATACAGCTCGACCCGTGCCTTGGCCCCGGACGCGTGCCGTACGACGTTGCTCAAGCCTTCCTGCACGATCCGGTACGCCGTGAGCGACACGGTGTCCGGCAGCTCCGGCAACTCGTCGGGCATCGACACCGTGACCTCGATGCCGGTCCGCCTGGCGCTCTCGGCGAGGTCTCGGATGCCTTCCACGCCAGGTTGCGGCATGCGCTCACTGACCTGACCGTCCTGCCGGAAGACACCAAGCAGCCGGCGCATCTCGGTGAGGGCCTCGCGCGCAGAGTCCGCGATCGACCGGAACTCCTCCCGCAACGAGTCCGCCATGCCGTCGTGCCGGAACTCAGCGGTCGACGCCTGGACGGCGATGACCGACATGTGGTGCGCCACGACATCGTGCATCTCGCGTGCGATGCGTGCGCGTTCTGCGAGCAGCAACGCCTTTCCACGCTGCTCGGTGGCCTCCTGGCGGACCTCGACCAGCTCGCCGGTCGTCTGCCGCCGCCTGCGAATGTTGTGCCCCGTCACCACGACCGCCGCACCTAGCAGCGTGGTGAACGTGAGCGTGAGGAATATCTGCTCATTCTGGTAGCGATACGAGCCGTCGACGATCACTGCGCTCACGACAGGCGGTACGGCCGCAAGCAGCAACGCAGTTCCTAGGGTCCAGTCGTATCGCCGCGCCATTCCCCAGGCGGCGACGCAGTAGGCGACAACGGGAACGACCATCGCTGAGGGGAGACCGATGCGGTACACCGCCGCCGTCGCGACCAGCACGGCAGCGGCCGCAAGGACGTACGCAAACACGGGCAGATGCCGGGCGCCCACCACGATCCCGGAGAAGACCGCGGCAGCCACGATCACGAACACGACGAACTCGGGAGTGTCGACGTCGTACGTCCGAGCCGCGATGAGACCCACCTCGATCGCGGCCAGCATGAGGGCGAGCGGCACCGAGCCCGGCTCGAAGAACCTTATCCATGCGGAGCGTCTCGAGCCTTCCTCCGGCCACAGTCTGATCGCCACGATCACACGGATGACGAACCCGGCAACGATGACGCCAAGGAGCACTGCGACGGCGATCAGTCCCACCTGAACAACCAGTCCACCGTAGAGCAGCCAGCCGAGAAGTTCTCGGATCACGGACTCCACGTCGTCGCTCCGTTCTGTCCAGGTGAGCGGCCTCCACCGACACAGGCTAGGGAGCCCCGGCGGCTTTCGCATCACCCTCGAGTGCTGGACGTGACCGCCCGACGTGGCACCGCAGTATGACGGTGAACGTGGCTCTCTCGCCCGACGCGAGCTACACGGGCTGATCCCTAGCGTCGCCGGGCATGTCCATCACAGCAAAACTCAACAAGTACAAGCGATTCGTCGCGTGGAATCGGCCGTGGATCTGGCTCGCGGCCCTCAGCCTGGTTGCCGGGACACTCAGCCTCAGCAGCTGGGCGAACTCACGCACCACGCCGAGCGAAGCTCGACGCGAAGCCGTGGGGCGGGACACCGTGCCGCCAGGAAGCGTCGACTGTCGCAAGGTCGCCTGTGTTGCGCTCACCTTCGACGGTGGTCCCGGCAAGGACACGCCCCGCCTGCTGGACATCCTCGCCGAGAAGCAGGTGCCAGCGACCTTCTTCCTGCTCGGACGTCGCCACATCGAACGCTATCCGGACGTCGTACGCGAGATAGCAGCCGACGGCCACGAGATCGCGAGCCACACCTGGACGCATCGTGTGCTGACCGAGCTGGAACCCGAGCAGATCCGATGGGAGCTCGCGCGAACCCAACGGGCACTGGAGAAGCTCACCGGCCAACGTCCTGCTCTCATGCGCCCGCCGCAAGGCTATACGGATGCGAAGGTCTCGAAGGTCTGCGCTGAGCTCGGGCTGGCACAGGTGCTGTGGAGCGTGACCGCCAAGGACTACGCGACGACGGACTCCCGACTCATCACCCGACGGGTGCTGGAGCAGACCGAGCGGGACGGCATCATCCTGCTGCACGACATCTATCCCGGCACCGTCCCGGCCGTCCCGGCGATCATCGACGAGCTTGCGCGGCGAGGCTTCACGTTCGTCACGGTCACCGAGCTCCTCGCTCCCGGCGCACCGAAGCCCGGCGCGGTCTACAAGCCATGAGGCCCGACATGGACCGATCCGCTCGACGCCGTGCCGAGCCGGGCCGTACCGATTGCTGCCGTACGGAACCCTGTGCAGCCGAGCAGTTCAGTGCGTACGTCACCGCCCACCAGCCCGCCCTCCTTCGCTGGGCGTACATCCTGACCGGCGACCACCACACGGCCGAGGACCTCGTGCAGTCAGCGCTCGTGCGGACCTACGTGGCCTGGGACAGGATCCGCGACAAGAGGTCGCTCGATGCGTACGTACGACGCGTCATCGTCAACCTGCACGCCACATGGCTGCGGCAACCGTGGCGACTCCGGGAGCGAACCACCGACGTCGTGCCCGAGCCCCGGTCGCCGAGTCAGGCAACCCGTATCGAGGAGCACAACGACCTGTGGCGGTTGGTCAGTGGACTTCCCCCACGACAACGTGCGACCGTCGTGCTCCGCTACTACGAGGACCTCACCGAGGTCGAGACCGCTCGGGTTCTCGGATGCGCCGTCGGCACGGTGAAGCGCCAGGCCAGTCGAGCGCTTGCGACGTTGCGAGCCCGTCTGAGCTCACTGAGTGAGCCATAGCGTCGCTGGGTGCCGGCCCTTGCTGCGGTGGGTAGACACTCGCCACGCGTGGTCATTGTCGGCGGGGGAGGCCGGTGCGGAGCCGGGCGATGGCTTCGCGGAGGACCTCCTCCTGCTTGCAGAACGCCCACCGCACCAGCGGGCGGCCGGCCAACTTGTCGTCGTAGAAGACCTCGTGCGGAATCGCGACGACCCGGCAGGCCGACGGCAGCATCCGGCAGAACTCGACGCCGTCCTCGAAACCCAGCGGCCTGATGTCGGTGGTGACGAAGTACGTGCCCTCCGGGACGAACACCTCGAAGCCGAGCTCGGCCAACCCCTCACACAGCAGGTCGCGCTTGGCCTGCAACGAGTCGCGCAGCTGCACGTAGTACTCGTCGCCAAGTCGCAACGCCGTGGCGACCGCAGGCTGCAACGGCCCACCGGATACGTAGGTGAGGAACTGCTTGGCCGTCCTGACCGCCTCGACCAGTTCGGGAACCGCACAGACCCAGCCGATCTTCCATCCGGTCACCGCGAACGTCTTGCCCGCGCTGGAGATCGTGACGGTGCGTTCCCGCATCCCGGGGAACGTGGCGAGCGGATGGTGCGGCACCCCGTCGTAGGACAGGTGCTCGTACACCTCGTCCGTGACGACCAGGAGGTCGCGCTCGCACGCCAGCTCGGCGATGACCGCCAGCTCGTCGCGGGTCAACACCGTGCCGGTCGGGTTGTGCGGAGAGTTAATCAGCAGCAGCTTCGTACGCGGCCCGACGGCAGCCCGCAATGCGTCCAGATCCGGTCGGAACGCACCGCGCAAGCCGGCCATGCGCGACGCCTCCGCTGGTGGCTGCAACGGCACCGGCACCCGCTTGCCACCCGCCATGGCGATACAGGCGGCGTAGGAGTCGTAGTAAGGCTCCAGCGCCACCACCTCGTCGCCGGGCTCCACGAGCGCGAGCAGTGCGGCCGCGATCGCCTCGGTCGCGCCGGCGGTGATCAGGATCTCGGTGTCGGGATCGAACCGCAGCCCGTAGAAGCGCTCCTGGTGCTCCGCCACGGCCTCGCGCAGCTCGGGAATCCCGATGCCGGGTGGATACTGGTTGTGCTTGCCGGATCGGATCGCCTCGACCGCTGCCTCCAACATCGAACCCGGGCCGTCGCGGTCAGGAAAGCCCTGGCCGAGATTGATCGAGTCGGTACGCAGCGCAAGGGCGGACATCTCGGCGAAAATCGTCGTACCAAGACCATGCAGTCGAGCCGCCATCTTGGGGTGGGTCACGCCGTCCCAGCGTAGGGCCCGACGCACGGAAATGCTCCAAGGCCTACGATCAGCGGGGTAAGCAGCAGGGTTCGCAGTGAGTCGCTGGCTCTCCCGTGGCGGACCCGCGGCTTTCGACCCGGTGCAGGAGGAGCGATGTCGACGTCGAAGCCGCCGGACGAGAGTCCGGAACGAGCGGGCGGCGGTCCGCCTGCGGACCCCATGATCCCCAGGCCCACGCAGCCCTCGTCCGAGCTGCCCAAGATCCAGTGGCCGGAGAGCGAGCGGGACGCCAAACCGCTCCCGCAGGAGAAACCACGCGAGATCAAGATCGCTGTGATCTTGATGTACGTCGGTGCTGCTCTGCAGGCCCTCGCGATCGTCCTGCTCAACACCACTCAAGCCCGTGACCAGATGCGACGCGACGCCATGCGGGTGGTGTCCCGACGCGACGGCGGCACCGCCGAGCAGGCCCAGGAGCTCGCCAACAGCGTCTTCACCGGGCTGATGATCGCGTGCGTCATCGCGGTCGCGTTGTGGATCCTCATGGCGGTCATGAACAGCCAGGGAAGGAGCTGGGCCCGCCTCACGGCCACAGTCCTCGCCCTCCTCAACGTGCTCGCGGCCTTCTCCGGCCTGTTCCCGACCGGGCTTCTCTCGGTCGTGGTGGGCATAGCGGCGGTCGTCCTGCTCTGGCTGCCGAAGGCACGGCCGTGGTACGAGCGGGGCAGGCCACTTTCGGTATGAGGCCGACCATTTCCGGTCTGAGGCCAACAAGGACGGACACCTGATGCCGACAGCCCTCGTCACCGGACCCACAGCCGGCATCGGTCGCGCGTTCGCGGAATCCCTCGCCGGCCGCGGCCATGACCTGGTGCTCGTCTCCCGCGACGCCGCTCGGCTCGACTCCGTGGCCGAGACACTCCACGGGACGTACGGCGTGACGTGCGAGGTACTACCTGCCGACCTGAGCGACGCGGCCGCGGTTCGGACGGTGGAGGACCGGCTGTCCGACCGGGATCGGCCGATCGACCTCCTGGTCAACAACGCCGGCTTCTCGCTCTCCACGTCGTTCCTGGAAGGAGACGTCGAAGGCGAGCAGTCCCTGCTCAATGTCCACGTCGTCGCGGTGATGCGCCTGACCAAGGCCGCGTTGGGCGGCATGCTCGAGCGCCGTTCAGGCACGATCGTCAACATCTCGAGCGTGGCGAGCTTCGCTCCGTACGGTACGTATGGCGCAGCCAAGGCGTGGGTGACGAGCTTCAGCGAAGGTCTCGCCGCCGAGCTGCTCGGCACCGGTGTGCGCGTGCTTGCCGTGTGCCCCGGGTACGTCCGCACCGAGTTCCACCAGCGCTCCGGCGTCCAGGTGCGTGGTCTGCCAGGCTGGATGTGGTTGCAGCCCGAGGACATCGTCGCGGCGACCATGAGGCATCTGGATGCCGGCCGCACCTCGCCGGTCCTGATCCCGACCATGCGCTACCGACTCGTCGCGCTCGGGAGCCGCTGCGGGCCGCGACCGATCGTGAGGAAGTTCTCCCACATGCTCCGGCTACGCCGCCGCTAGTACCCCGCGCGGCAGCGCTCATCGCTGCCCACGTGTCGGGACCTCCACGACGACCCTTCGGCGAGCACGTTGTGTCGTGCGCCAAGATTGCCTTCCGACACGTTCCTCTCGGCACTGGGCGACGCTGCCATGCGTTGACCAGGCAGCGACGCGCCGACCATCGAGGAGAACATCGAGACATGGTGGCCGAACGTGGGCGCATCCGTCCCGCGCCTCGACCCGCTGCTCCCGCGGTCGTTGCTGGCATCATCGGGCTGGCGCTCGCCATGGTCGCAAGCCTTGGTGTGCTGGCCTGGCTCGCCGATCGGTGGCTGGGCACCAGCATCCTGGGCCGGCTTACCGGCGTCGGAGTCGACGAACCCGGTCCGCGTCCGAACTTCTCGCTGCCGTTCACCTGCGGTCAGCGGTGGCGACTCAGCACCTATCGCGGTCACGACCCCGACGACATGAAGCTCGACATGTTCCGGATGGACGGTCCTACCGAAGGAGTGCTCGTCCGGGCCTCGGCGGCCGGCAGGGTGCGCCAGCTCGTCTATCCCGGCGGCGTCAAGATCGACCACGGCGGTCGGTGGTACACGCTCTACCTGCACATGACCGACATCCGGGTCCGTCCAGGCGACGAGGTCGTGCGCGGCCAGCCGATCGGCCGCGTCGGTTCGGTGGGAACGCATGCCGCCCATCTGCACTACGAGCAGCTCTTCGACCAGTCAGGCGACGGCAACGCCCGCACCTGGGAGATGGTCCACCCGGTCATCCAGGGGAAGAAGTACCAGCTCTCCCCCGACGGGCCCTTCCCCGTCGTCCGAAGCACGAACGGCTGCCGCCAGTCCGACCCCGCTGGGTGAGCGGGCAAGGCCGGGACGTCCTCACGCGCTGAGCAGCAGCGGCGCCCGGCGAGCCTCAACGATGCCGGCGCTCACCAGTGACGCGGCACACGCCCAAGGTCGCACGGCACAACCCGGCTCATCGCCTCACGGTCACACCACGTCTAAGCTTCGACAGCGTGCCAACTCATCCTGATGCCGGCGACGACCGGCAGCGACTGCTCGAGCACATCAAGGCGAAGGCGATTGTGCGGCAGCAGGTGGTGCTGTCCTCCGGACGTACCGCCGACTACTACATCGACCTGCGCCGGATCACCCTCGACGGTGAGGCTGCGCCGCTCGTCGGACGGCTGATGCTCGACCTCACAGCCGACCTGGACTACAGCGCGGCCGGTGGCCTCACCCTGGGCGCAGATCCTCTGGCCGGAGCGATGCTGCACGCCGCCGCGGCGCGCGGGCAGAAACTGGACGCTTTTGTCGTACGAAAAGCCGAGAAGACCCACGGCCTGCAACGGCGGATCGAAGGGCCAGACGTGACCGGCCGTCGGGTGCTCGCCGTCGAGGACACGTCCACCACCGGTGCGTCGGTTCTCACCGCCGTCGAGGCGTTACGCGAAGCAGGAGCCCACGTGGTCGCCGTCGCCGTGCTGTGCGACCGGGCAACGGGAGCGCGGGAGCGGATCGAACAGGCAGGGCTTGAGTACCGCTACGTCTACGGACCGCGGGATCTCGGGCTGGACGCGGGCTGACCGGACCATCGAGCCGAAGGGAGCCGGGGGTGGAACTCATCGTTCCCGTCCTTGTCCTCGTTGTGGGCGGTCTCCTCTGGTACTTCCAGTGGAAGGCCAAGCAGGCCCGGATGCAGGAGATGCAGCAGCTGGCCGCGAGGCACGGATGGACGTGGACCGAGGTCGATGACAGCTACGTACGCGACGGCGGCAAGCCGTTCGGCGTAGGCAAGTCACGGCGCGCCAGGAACGTGCTCAGAGGCACCTACCGTGGCCGCGAGATCGTGGCGTACGACTACGAGTACAAGACCGAGTCCGGTAGCGGCGACAATCGCTCCACGCAAACCCACAAGTACGCCATCTGGATGGTGCGTCTGCCGGCTGCCCTGCCCGAGCTCGAGGTGCGACCGGAGGGCATCTTCGGCGGACGGGTCGCCGCGGCGCTGGGATTCGGCGACCTGGAAGTGGAGAGCGAGGACTTCAACCGCACGTACCGGGTCACCTGCGACGACAAGCGTTTCGGCACCGCCGTCATCCACCCGCGCATGATGGAGCTTCTCCTCTCGGCGGCCTCACGTGAGGAGCCGGTGAGCTGGCGGATCGAAGGCGAGCTGCTGGTGTCGTGGCGAGAGGACCATGCCACGCCAGCGGAGATCGTCGCCCGGCTGGACCTGCTCGCCGCGATCGTCGATCTGGTGCCGTCCTTCGTCTGGAAGGACTACGGGAAGGCTGTGTCGACCGGGTGACGCCCGGTCCGCATGACCCGGGTAGATGTCCCGTGCCTGGCCCGAGCCAGATCAACAGCACTAATATCCGCACGGGTGAGAGGCGCCTTCGGGGGCCTGCACGCTATACGTCGAGCTACAGGGGATTTTCGTGATCTGGATCATCGTCGTCGTAGCGATCGTCGTGCTGCTCGCGATCTCCATGATCGTGTCGTACAACCGTTTCGTCAGCCAGCGAAACCTCGTACAGGAGTCATGGCGGCAGATCGACGTCGAGCTGCACCGGCGCTACGACCTGATCCCCAACCTGGTCGAGTGCGTGAAGGGGTACGCCGAACACGAGCGAGCCGTCTTCGACCGGGTCACGGCACTCCGCTCGAGCGTTGCCAACGCCGGCGAACAAAGCCTTGCGGCTCGGGCCCAACAGGAGTCCGAGCTGTCGAGCGCGCTGCGCCAGCTCTTCGCCGTCGTGGAGAACTACCCCGTCCTGAAGTCCGACCAGAACTTCCGGGAGCTGCAGCGGCAGCTTGCGGAGACCGAGGACCGCGTGGCGGCTGGCCGTCGCTTCTACAACGCGAACGTCCGGGCCTACAACACGCGAGTCGAGGCGTTTCCGTCCAACTTGATCGCCAAGCAGTTCGGGTTCCGCAAGGCCGAGTACTTCGAGGTGGAGGAGGCTCAGGTCCGAGCGGCGCCAGCGGTCGACTTCGGCTCAGCACTGGGTGAGCGGCCGAACAGCGGATCCCTCGGTGGTCCGACCACGAACCCGGCCATCGGCTCGACGTCTCCCGACACCCCCGATCCCGCAAAATGACCACGCGTGGCGGGTGCGCGCCCACCATGGCAGGCACCGACACCCACTGAGGCGGCTGCACACCCGGCGACGTCGTCGTGACGTACGCGTCGTGGGGTACCCATCGTGGGATACGCGTCATCGTGCCGTACGCGTGCGCCGTCGCGGGGTACGGCTCAGCACAGGACGGCTCGCCCTGGTCAATGCCGGTCGCTCATGGGAGGTGAGCCGGCGGCGGTGCCTTCGTTCTCGTCCGAGCGGTTGTTCCGGGACGCACTGCGAGCCTTGAGCATCTCCACGCCGATGGGGATCACCGATACCAGGACGATGAGGATCGCTATCGCCTCGATGTTCTCCCGGATGAAGGTCACGCGACCGAGGAAGTACCCGAGCACGGTCACTCCGGCGCCCCACAGAACCCCGCCGACCGTCGTGTAGATCGCATACCGCCGGAAGTCCATCCGTCCGACGCCTGCCGTCACGGTGATGAACGTCCGGACGATCGGCACGAAGCGAGCCAGGATGACAGCACGCGCGCCGTAACGCTCGAAGAAGTTGTGCGTCTTCTCGACGTACTCCTGCTTGAAGAACCGCGAGTCTGGCCGATTGAAGATCGCCGGGCCGGCACGGTAGCCGATCCAGTAGCCGACGAGGTTCCCGGTGCACGCCGAGATCACGATCAACAAGCACGTGAGCCACAGCGACTGGTCGATGACGCCGGTCGCAATCAGCAAGCCGGCCGTGAAGAGCAGCGAGTCGCCGGGCAGGAAGAAGCCGATCAGCAGGCCGCACTCAGCGAAGACGATGACGAGAACGCCGATCAGCGCATAGGGACCGAGCGCATCGAGGATGCGTTCCGGGTCGAGCCAGTCGGGCAGCAGCGCCAGGTTGGTCGCCGGGTCGGCCACGGCCTGGCTGAGGCGTTGGGCGAGCACCCTGCGAGCCTACCGACGGATCTCCAGGTGGCGGCGACGCGCCCGCTTGGGTCCTCCGAATGCCGATCCTGGCGCGAGTCCGTTCGACCCGAGCCGCCTAGTCTCGCTCTCGTGCAGGACCAGCGCGCCGCTTCAGACGTACGACATGACGATCTCGCCGGCCCGGCTAGCAGCGACCGACTTGGAGCCAACCAGCCACAAGCCGACGAGCTCCCGGTGGGCGTCGGCCCATGGGAGGGTGAACGGCCCCGGGAGCCGCACTACGACCCCGAGCTGCTCGCCCACGGGGACCGGCGCAACGTGGTCGACCGTTACCGCTACTGGCGCCGGGAGGCGATAGTCGCCGATCTCGACACGCGTCGCCACGACTTCCACGTCGCGATCGAGAACTGGCAGCACGACATGAACATCGGGTCGGTGGTACGAACGGCGAACGCGTTCCTCGCCCGGGAGGTGCACATCGTGGGCCGCCGCCGCTGGAACCGACGTGGCGCGATGGTGACCGACCGCTACCAGCACATTCGACACCATCCGGATACGCAGGCCCTGGCGACGTGGGCCCACGCCGAAGCGCCCGGCGCGCCGCTCCCCCTGATCGGCATCGACAACCTGCCAGGCGCCGTGCCGCTCGAGACGTACGACCTCCCCCGCTCCTGCGTCCTCCTGTTCGGACAGGAGGGTCCAGGGCTTTCCGGCGCAGCCCGCGAGATCTGCGACGAGGTCCTGTCCATCGCGCAGTACGGCTCGACCCGTTCGATCAACGCCGGCGCGGCCGCAGCGATCGCCATGCACGCGTGGATCCGCCGCCACCGGTTCGGCCAGCGTCCGTCATGACCACACCTCACCGGCGACCGCGTGACCATGCGGCACCAGCTGGCGCGAGCGGATTCGCCTCCCGATCCGCTCGCGCCAGCCTCACCGCTCGACGGACATCCCCCGTGTGCCCGTTGTCCGGCGGTGGTCTCGCGCGGACTAGCGGTCACCCCCCTCCTGCGACCGCTGGTCCTGGCCACGTTGACTGATGCCACCCTCACTGGCACCACACGGCCTGCGCGAGCCACGACGCCGTGCGCCTTGGGCACATGTCCGCCGACGCAACCGCACGTTGCCGCTCCGAAGCGACGCAAAGCCAAACCGGGACAGGCCTTGGCTGGCACGAAAGGTCGGCTTGACGCCGCGTACCCGATCTCGAGAAATCGACCGGAGGTCAACGCATGCCGGGGGCTCGGGCGGCGAGTGCGACGGGTCCGGCACAGGTCGACACCTGTGCCCGGACCATTGCAGAGAAGAGACTAACGCCCTAAGTCGCCGGATGGGAACAGAGGGTGGCGAAATCGCTACGCTCGGAATCCGCTCGCTCGTCTCACGCCGACTTCCCGGTCATGTCGGGCGGTAGTCGCGGCGTTGTGAGGTGAGGATCCTCTGCTATGCATCGCGCGAGCCGCGACCATTGGTCGGGCGTCAAGCCGCATGCCACAACCCGTCCGGTCGGAATCCCGCTCCTTGTCAAGTACGCCTTGACGCGCCGTCGTGGTACGACCGTGGCCACGACGTCCTGCAGGGTCTCGCCCGGCGACCCGTAGGCCTGTCGCAGCATCGCCGCGAGGGCGCGCTGGGTGCGGAGGTCTGCCATCTCGGGACGGCGAACGGCGACGAGCTGTGCGCTGTCGACCGCCGGGGGTGGGGCGAAGGCGGCCGCCGAGATCCGTCGTACCATCCGCAGCTGATACCGGCTCGCCCACCATGCCACCTCGAGGTCGCGTGGCTGGCGAGCAGTCACCCGCTTCGCAAACCCCCACTCCACCACCAGAGTCGCGACCTCGCAGGGGCTGTCGGCAGGACCCAACAGCCGCCGGAGCAGGACGGTGGACAGCGAGTACGGGATCGACGCGACCACGCGGAACGTCCTGCGGGGCAACGGGACGTCGCGGAGATCGGCGGCAACGACGCGTACGTTGGGCCGGTCGCCGAATCGGCGATGCAGCCTGGCCAGAAACTTCGGATCCCGCTCGATCGCAATCACGCGGGCTCCGGTCCTGGCCAACGGCTCGGTGAGTGTCCCCGGACCAGCGCCGAGGTCGAGCACCAGGGTGTCGGGTGTGAGGCCCGCAGATGCGACGACGGACTCGATGATCGGGCGCGAGCGCAGCAGGTGGATGCCAGCGGACGGCTCGGCTGGCTTCGAGGCGGATCGTGCGACTGATCTCGGTGAGATGCCACGTCGCGCGCCCGGCGGCACGCGGTGCGCCCGACCGGTGTGGTACGGACGGCCGCCGTGGCGACGCTGGTTGGCGGCGACGATGTGACGGGAAGGGCGGGAAGACATCGGGACCTCCGACGACGCTCCCGGCTGGCCTGCTGCTGCCTGTGCTCACTGGGCAGACAGATCCACAAGGCGGCATGAGCAGCGACCGCGAGGCCAGCCGGACCGGCTGACTGGGCAGGCTGAATGGCCTCGCCGAGATCGCGTAGGAGGTCGTGCGAAGGTCGTGAAGACGTACGAAAAAGCGCGAGCGCGCGTCAGAGACCGGTCAGACCCCTACCTCGCGTCGGCGAGGCGGTCTGACCACGGACGAACAACGAATAAGCCATACATCGCACGCCATGCTACCTGATTGGAACCCCGGCCATGACCAGCCGCGGCAATCACCAGCCACCCGGGGCATGCAGGCACCTCTGAGGTGTCGAAGACCCACCTAACGTGGTCATTGTGTGGGGTCGGTCTGGGTGACCTTGGAGAGACCGCGCGGCGCGTCCGGGTCGAGCCCGAGCCGTCGAGCGAGCGCCTCGACGATGAGCTGACCCGGCACGACCGTGGCGAGCGGCGCGACAGCCTCCGGCAGCTCCGGCCCGGGCACCGCGAGCGAGCACGCCTGCGCGAATCCCGCGTCGCCGCCGATGCCGATCGTCTGGGCGCCCCGCTTGCGTAGATCGATCGCCACCTCGGTGAGACCGCCGACCACCGGCCCATCCGGTGCCGCCACGACGATCGCCACCACGTCAGCGTCGACCACGGCGATCGGTCCGTGCCGCAGGTCTGCGTACGAAAGACCCCGCACCGGCCGCAGGCAGGTCTCCTCCAGCTTCAACGCGATCTCGAGGGCGGTGCCGAACAGCAGCCCGCGGCCCGAGACCAGCGTCTCGGCCGACGGCACCAGCATGTCGGCAGCAGCTTCGACCCGCTCTCGCCGCTCCACCAGCCGAGCCATCTCGGCCGGCACCCGGTCGAGCGGTTCGTCCAGCGTCGTCGGGTCGGGCGCCAGCGCACTCGCCAGCACGACCATCGCGGCCAGCTGGGTGGTGTACGTCTTGGTGGCGGGGACGGCGCGTTCCTCACCGGCGTACGTCTGCAACGTGAGGTCAGCACCTCGTGCCAGCGCACTCCCGCCGTCGTTGGTCACCGCCACGGTCCGTGCGCCCCGCGAGGCCGCCCACTCCTGCGTCTCGACGATCTCCCGCGTCTCCCCCGACTGTGAGACACAGACGACGAGCACGTCCTCGAGGTCGAGCGGCGCCCGGTAGTGGGTGGCGACGCTCGGGGCGGCCAGGGCGGCCATCCGGTGGGCATGGGTCTCGACGAGGTACCTGCCGTAGACACACGCGTTGTCCGAGGAACCCCGCGCCACGAACATCACATGCCGCATGCCGGAGGCGAGCCGGGCAAGCTCGGATCGACAAGGACGAAGCCGGTCGAGAGTGCGTGCCACGGCCTCCGGCTGCTCGGCGATCTCCCGCGCCATCTGCGAGCTCATTCGTACAGTGTGAGGCATGGGCATGAGCTCGCGTACAACCGTCACCGAGGGGCCCGTGCCCAAGCACCTGCAGCTGCGACAGATCCTGGAGCGCCTGATCACCGAAGAGCTCCAGCCGGACTCGCCGATCCCGTCCGAACGGGAGCTCATGGCTACCTACGGCGTCTCGCGGATGACGGTCCGTGAGGCGATCGGTCAGTTGGTCACCGAGGGTCGGCTCTATCGGGTCCGCGGCAAGGGGACGTTCGTCGCCGCACCACGAGTGGACTCGATGCTTGAGCTCACGTCGTTCACCGAGGACATGCGCCGGCGTGGCCACGAACCTTCGACGGTCGTGTTGCGCTCCGTTGAGCTCGTGCCCCCGGTGTCGGTCCGGCAGGCCTTGGGGCTCACCGCCACCCAGACTGCGTACCGCATCGAGCGGCTGCGGATCGCCGACGGGGTGCCCATGGCCCTCGAGAACGGCTGGTATGTCGCAGCACCCGCGCCTGGTCTGCTCGACCGGGACCTGTCCGGCTCGCTCTACAGCATCCTGGCCGGTACGTACGGCATCGTGATCGACGCGGCCAAGCAGACCTTGCGCTCGGAGATCGCCGACGCCCAGACTGCCCGGATCCTCGGCGTCGCCGTCGGCGCGCCGCTCCTGGTGCTCGAGCGGACCTCGACCGCCGGTGGGAAGCCGGTCGAACACGTGACGTCGTGGTACCGCGGCGACCGTTACCAGGTCCACATCGACCTGGCCCGGGCAAGTGATCGCCAGGTCCCCTGGCTGCCCCCGCGCAAATGACCATGTGCACTACGCCCGTCCGAGGTGCGACACGTGCCGACACGTATCGCAGGTCCGATACGCCGGGTGCTACGTGATCGATCCCGCCGGAAAGCGCACCCGGGCCGCAAGCCGCCGTGCCGCCTTCCGGAATACTGAGGGGTGACGGGCACGCGTCGTCCAGGCGTTCGCTGCATCATCCGCACCTTTGAGAAGAGGGGGACCGCTCATGCCCATCGCCAGCCCTGAGGTCTACGCCGAGATGTTCGACCGCGCCAAAGAGGGCGCGTTTGCCTACCCCGCGATCAACGTGACCTCCTCGCAGACGCTCCACGCCGCGCTCCGCGGATTCGCCGAGGCCGAGAGCGACGGCATCGTGCAGGTGTCGACCGGTGGCGCCGAGTTCCTATCCGGTGCGACGATCAAGGACATGGTGACCGGCGCGACCGCGTTCGCCGCGTACGCGCGCGAGGTCGCCAAGAAGTACCCGGTCAACATCGCCCTGCACACCGACCACTGCCCGAAGGACAAGCTCGACTCATTCGTACGACCCCTGCTCGCAGTATCCGCCGAACGAGTGGCACGCGGGGAGGACCCGCTGTTCCAGTCCCACATGTGGGACGGCTCGGCCGTGCCGCTCGAGGAGAACCTCCAGATCGCCAAGGAGCTGCTCGAGCAGACGTCCAAGGCCAAGGTCATCCTCGAGATCGAGGTCGGCGTGGTCGGCGGTGAGGAAGACGGCATCGTCGGCGAGATGAACGAGAAGCTCTACACCACGCCGGCCGACGGCCTGCGGACCGCGGAGGTGCTGGGGCTCGGCGAGAACGGTCGCTACATCACCGCGCTGACCTTCGGCAACGTGCACGGCGTCTACAAGCCGGGCAACGTGAAGCTGCGTCCGGAGATCCTCAAGGAGATCCAGGACACGGTCGGCGAAAAGTACGGAAAGTCCAAGCCGTTCTCGTTGGTCTTCCACGGTGGCTCGGGGTCGCTGCTGTCCGAGATCCAGGCCGCCGTCGACTACGGCGTGGTCAAGATGAACATCGACACCGACACGCAGTACGCCTTCACGCGGGCGATTGCGGATCACATGTTCACCAACTACGACGGCGTGCTGAAGGTCGACGGCGAGGTCGGCAACAAGAAGGCGTACGACCCGCGCTCCTACGGCAAGAAGGCCGAGGAGTCGATGGCCAAGCGCGTCGTGCAGGCCTGCGAGGACCTGCGTTCGGCCGGCAAGACCCTGAAGTAGCCACTTTCACGGCGCATCGAAGGCTGACGCGTCGTCGGGAGGCTCGGAGCCCGGCCTCCCGACGGCTCGGGAAAGCTCGGTAAGGCGGCGCCAGCTCCGCACAGTCATCCCGATCTTGTGACCGTTTGTGACCGATTTGGGGTAATTGTTACGGAGTGTTGTCCGGATCCGGTCGTCGCGAAGTCCCTTTCCGCGAACCGGGATGTTGCGCCTTACCACGTTGCACAGCAAACTGGGGAACGCCCAGGCGGCGGCGCTCTGTACGACTGTGAGATGGTCAACGAGGGGCGCCGCCGCATCCATTTTTGATCGCGTACGTCCTTCTGGTCGCGCTCTCATGCTCCGCAAGGTCGCACGCCTACGCAGGGCGCAGGACGGCGACCCGGCCACGTGAGACCGGTCGTCACTCAGTCGAAGTCGAGCCGCATGAGTACGCGGGGGAAGCCGTCAAGCACCGAGTCGGTGTCGGCTGCCTTCGTGAAGCCAGCGCGTTCGAACAACGTCCGGGTGCCGACGTAGGCCATCGTGAGATCCACCTTCTCGCCCCGGTTGTCGACGGGATAGCCCTCGATGGCAGGCGCTCCTTGGTTTCGGGCGAACTCGACAGTACCGCGGAGCAGGTGATGCGAAATGCCTTGTCCACGGTGGCCGGGACGTACCCGAATACACCACACCGACCACACGTCACGGTCGTCGATGTGCGGGATCTTGCGGTTGCGGGCGAACGACGTCTCGGCCCGGGGAGCGACAGCCGCCCACCCCACGACCTCGTCCCCGTCGTAGGCGAGGACCCCGATCGGGCCCTTCTCGATCAGCTCCCGGACCTTCTCACCACGCGCCGCACCGACCAGAGCCCGGTTCTCCTTCGACGACAACCGGTAGCTCAAGCACCAGCAGACGTTGGAATCCGGGCTCTTCTTCGGGCCCAGCATCGTCTTCACGTCGTCGAAGTCGGTCGCCGGGCGGACTTCGATCGCCATGGGTCATGGATACCACGAACGAGGAGAGGACCTGCCGACATGAGCTCGGTCACCAGCAGATCGTGGTCGTCCGGGGTGAGTCGCAGGACGCCTCCTCAGCACCGACGCCTATCTGGGCTCGCCGACGGCGAGCACCGACGCCTGCGAGAAGGTCGTCGTAGAACTCGTCGAGCCACTCCTGCTGACCCGAGAGCAGGACGTCAGGCTTCGGCGTCAGCGCCACCCAGTAGAGGTGGAAGTCGAGCTGGTCGTTCTCGCGCTGGAACCAGCGGTCGGGCGTCGGGCCGACGGTTCGAAAGTGGAAGAACGCGCGTTCCTGCCGTCGTACCAGACAATCCGACGGCACCCAGCCCTCGAACCGCGCGGTGACCATCGGCTCCTCGCCAGGTCGGCGTCGAGATCGGTCTCGGTGTAGACGATCCGGCTGCAACCGTCGCGTTCGTCCACCACCGTCACCCAGACATTGCCCACGGACCAGGAGGTCTTGGGCCCGTCGCTGCCAGGGCGGGTCTGCAGCGTGACGCGCCGGTTCACCGCCGCCATGCCGTCCGGCAGGTCGGACGAACGGATGCCGAGGCTCGCCACCAGCTCCAGATCGGCGAGCCCCGTCTCCTCCACGGCCTCCCGACGACCGGCCGCGCCGAACGTCTCGCCGGGTTCGACGGTGCCGGCCGGGATCTGCACGCCGCCACCGGCATGCCAGAAGACCAGGAGCTCGGCCGCATCGCCCGTCCCGCGGGTCACGAACGCGGCAATCTTGCGTTGCGCGTCACTGCGCTGCCCATCCACGGCAGGCCATCATTTCGCAGCGCCGATACCGGCGGCGAGCAGACATCACGTCATCAGCAGATCGGCCCGCCGAATGAGCTCCGCCAGCTGAGCAACCCGCCGGTCTTCGGTGACTGCGGCCAGCTCATCGGCTTCGGCGGCGAGGCGCGCGAGCGAGACCGGCTCCGGAACGGACTGTCCCGGCCCTTCGACTCCGTCGTCGTACACCACACGCGGTCCGCACCCAAGGCCGCCACCGTGCATGCTCTCGACGTCACCGTCGCCGAACTTGCCGTCACCGTACGCCACGCGGTAGCCGCCACCACGGAGGCAGAGCGCGAACGTCCCCACCACATAGTCCAGGCGCAGTCGTGGCGCTGCCGATGCATACGGCACGTCCAGCTCGTAGTCGTGCACCCTCGCCGTGGCCTCACTCGGTCGACCGGTCTCGGGGTCGAGCCATCGCGCCGTGACGGTTGCCACCGGTCGGTAAGAGCCTGCCGCGCCCACCCTGGGCCGCAGGGTCACGGCGTAGAGCGCCGTCACGCTGTGACCCGGTCCGAGCTCACCACCATCGACCGCGTCGTTGCGGAAGTCCTCGTCGGCGACGGCACGGTTGTCGAACCCGATCAACCGATGCGATACGACCGTCTCCGGATCGAACGCCACCTGCACCTTCGCATCCCGCGCCCGAACGGCCAGAGTGCCCGGCAGTCGCTCGACGAAGATGCGGCGAGCCTGCTCCAGACTCGAGACGTAGACCGCGAAACCCTCGCCGTTGTCGGCAAGCTGCTCCATCAGGTGGTCGCCGTACTGCCGACCGACGCCCACGCACAACAAGGCGATGTCCTTGCCGGCGCTCTCCCGCACCTGCGTCAGGATCGCCTCGGGTGTGGTGTTTCCGACGTTCGCCAGACCGTCGGAGAGCAGGATCACACGATTCGTCACGCCCTCACGAAACCCTTCACGCGCGACGCGGTACCCGGTCACCAGGCCGGCTTCGAGATTCGTACTGTCTTCTGGTGCCAACGCGTCGACCGCTCGATGCAGATCGGCCTTCTCCGACACCGGTGTCATCGGCTGGATCACTCGGGCCGTCGTGGAGTAGGCCACGATCGCGACGGCGTCGGTCGGACGAAGCTCGTCGATCAGTGTGTGCAACGCCTCCTGCACCAGGTCGAGCCGGCCAGGCTCCCGCATCGAGCCGGAGACGTCAATGACGAACGTGAGGTTGGCGTCTGCCCGGTGACCAAAGCGTTCGGGTCGAGTCTGCAAGCCGATCCGCAGCAACCTCGTATCCCCTTGTGGGAAAGCCGGTCGGATGTCGTTCGACCGCGTCGGCCGCTCGCCCTCATGCCACGCCGGCAAGCGGAATCCGTCAGTGTGGATGGCGATCCCATCGTCTGGCGGATAGGGGTAGTCCTGGTCGAACGCGTTGATGAACTCCTCCGGTCGGATCTGCGCCGGGTCGGGAAGGGAGCCGTCGGTGAGGACGCGGGCGGCATAGTCGTACGACGCAGTGTCGACATCGAGGGCGAACGTCGACAGGTTGTCGGCGGACGCCGGGCCCGACAGGTCCTGCGGCGCGCCTGGCACTCCGTCGGCGGCGGCCCGGCGCTCTGGAGCGCTCCCGAGGGCGTCGGGCTTGCGGGCGCCCCCGTCATATGCGAGACCGCCACCGGATTCTTTCGCTGAACCCTGGGCGCCGGAGCCTCCCTGTGTTGCGGCGCGGTTGTCCGTTGGCGACTCGGTATCGGTATGGCTCGTGCAGCCAGCGAGCAGCAAGCCAGTGGTGGTGACGACCGTGAGCACGGCTGTGCCAAGTCGCGACATGACTGCGGTCCCTTCATGCGTGGAGCCCCGTCGAGGTCTCGGATTGACCTCGACGTGCCCGGGGACGCACGAGCCGCCCAAGACGTTGCCCGAGCCCTTCGCCATGACCAGGTTTCCGCCGCGCGATGACCACCGCTCCCCCCACGCAATGACCAGGCGTGGGTGGTGTGCACCAGCCACGGCAGGGTCCGGCAGTCGCCGTGGCTACCGCTCGCCCGGTGAGCCGCCAGCCCCGGCGAGGTCGCCAGTGGCCCGAGCCGAGGTGAGGGCATGATGTGGCCATGAGTACGCAGCACAATCTGCTGGGCGAGCCAGCTGCGACGCTGCTCACCGACGATGCCGATGCCCGAGCCGCCCTGGAAAAGGGAACGGACCCGGCGCAGGTCGCCCGCTCCCACCCGGCCTACTCCCTCGCCTGGGCCATGCTCGCCGAGCGGGCACTGGACGAGGGCCGCGAGCTCGAGGGGTACGCGTTCGCCCGGGTCGGCTACCACCGCGGGCTGGACGCGCTCCGACGGCATGGCTGGCGCGGGCACGGACCGATCCCGTGGGAACACGAGCCCAACCGCGGGTTCCTCCGAAGCCTGGCCGCGTTGGCTCGGGCGGCATCCGCGATCGGCGAGTCCGACGAGGCCGAGCGCTGCCGGACTCTCCTTGCCGACTCGAGCGCGACGGCAGCCGCTGAGCTCGGGCTGTCGAGCTGATCTCGGGTGATGCCCCGCAGGTTGGCTCCAGATTCGGCTTGATCCCACACCTGCGCCTAATAGGGCGTGCGGTACCCGTGGCGGGTACCAGCGCCTGCCGCGGGTACCGCACACCACCCACGCCTGGTCATTGCGTGGGGGAGCCGCGGTCAATGCGCGGGAACGGCGCTCAGTGCGCAGAAACGGCCGTCATCGCGTCGGGAACGTGGCTATCACGGGGCACGATCAGGCGCAGGCTCTTGGGGAGGACCGTCCAGGTGCAGCGTTGCTCGGTCCCCGCGTCCTGCCCGTCACAGGTCATCCAGAATCGCTGACCAACGATCTTGACCTGACGTGCCCGGATGGTCACCACGTCGTCACGGGCGATCGGGTGGGTCCGGCGTAGCCAGGTCAGCAGCCGTCGGTACGGACTCACGGCGAAACGCACGACCACGTCGATCAGGTGGTCCGTCGGGTCGGCAGACGGCGCCAGGAGCGCTGCCCGTCGGGCAGCGGCACCGCGCCGGCGCGAGTCGTCACGTCCCAGGATCGGAGAGGTCGTCGCGAACGGGAACGCACTGAACGACAGGGCAGCCAGGGGACCGACCGCAGAAGGCAGCCGGGACGGCGCGTTGACGAGCGCCACCGACGTCACCGGCCGGTCGAAGTCCGCGACGACCGTGGAGTCGGCCTCGATTCGCACGTGGAATGGCTTCGACGAGCCGTAGGCGGCAGGTGGCGCTGCATCCCCACGGCCGAATCCGGCCATGGTGTACCCATACAGGCTCCCGCCACGGCCGTTGCCGAACCAGCCGGCGGCTCGCGTGGTCCGGCAGCGTCCCAGACGTACGACATTGAGGATCACCGATCCGCGGCAGTCCTCGATCAGGTCGAAGCGACGCTCGACACCCTGCAGGACCACCCGTGCCGCCTGCAAGGGATCGGATGGAATTCCCGCACCGGCCACGAAGTCGTCCGGTGAGCCGTCGGGCAGCACAGCGAGGAGCGTGTCAGCGAGCTCGTTGCGGCGATGCAGGGCGGACACCACGCGATGCAGGTTGCGATCACCACCGGCCACCACGAGAGTGCGGCCGCCGCGGCGGTGCAGCGCCCCGTCGAGCTCGCCGGGCATTGCCGTGTTGCAGACCTGGACGTCGGCCTCGGAGCTCAGGACATCGATCGCGGCTCGGACCCTGTGCTCGTCCACGCCGCCGACGTCCTTGCTGATTACCACGAGCAACGACTCCACTCACGGCACCATACCGCGTGAAACTTCCGGCGGAAGGGTCCAAAGTCGACACTCCGCTAGGCGGGACGACTCCGCAGGGTGACCTAGGCGGCGGGTCGACTATCCTGGCCCCGCAAGTGCCGGTCAAGCCCCCGAGCCCGCCGACCCGGGGTTCTTGGCTCCGCCTTCTGGAAGGACCCCACATGCCTGCGATCGTGCTCGTCGGCGCCCAATGGGGAGACGAAGGCAAGGGTAAGGTCACCGACCTGCTCGGCAGCTCCGTCGACTACTGCGTCCGCTACCAAGGCGGCAACAATGCCGGGCACACCGTCGTCGTCGACGGTCAAACCTATGCCGTCCATCTCCTGCCATCTGGCGCGATCACGCCGGGCGTCGTCCCCGTGATCGGCAACGGCGTCGTCATCGATCCCGAGGTGCTCTTCGACGAGATCGTCATGCTGGAGGCGCGAGGGATCGACTGCTCCGACCTGTTGATCTCCGCCAACGCCCACTTGATCGCGCCGTACCACTCCACGATCGACAAGGTCACGGAGAGATTCCTCGGCAAGAACCGGATCGGCACCACCGGACGCGGGATCGGCCCGGCGTACTCCGACAAGGTGAGCCGGGTCGGCGTCAGGGTGCAGGACCTGTTCGACCCGGGCATCCTCCGGCAGAAGGTCGAAGGCGCCCTCGACCAGAAGAACAACCTCCTGGTGAAGGCGTACAACCGACGTGCCATCGAGGCCGACCAAGTAGTCGAAGGATTCCTGCGGTACGCCGACCAGCTGCGCCCCTACGTCACCGACACCTCGTCCGTGCTCAACAAGGCACTCGACGACGGCAAGGTCGTGCTGCTCGAGGGTGCGCAGGCGACCATGCTGGACGTCGACCACGGCACCTATCCGTTCGTCACGTCGTCCAACCCCACGGCCGGTGGTGCCTGTGTGGGTGCCGGGATCGGACCCACGCGGATCGACCGCGTGATCGGGGTGCTCAAGGCCTACACGACGCGGGTCGGTTCAGGACCGTTCCCGACCGAGCTCTTCGACGCCGACGGGGAGCAGCTGCGCAAGGTTGGTGGAGAGTACGGCGTGACGACCGGCCGGGCCAGGCGTTGTGGCTGGTTCGACGCCGTGATCGCCCGGTACGCGGCACGGGTCAACGCGTTCACCGACTGGTTCCTCACCAAGCTCGACGTGCTCTCCGGGTTCGAGCGAGTGCCGGTCTGTGTGGCGTACGACGTCGACGGCACGCGGTACGACGAGCTGCCGATGACGCAGACCGACTTCCATCACGCACAGCCGATCTACGAGTACCTCGACGGGTGGTGGGAGGACATCTCCGAGTGCCGCCACTTCGAGGATCTGCCCAAGGCCGCGCAAGCGTACGTCAAAGCGCTCGAAGAGATGATCGGCGCGCCGGTGGCCGGGATCGGGGTGGGCCCCGGTCGGGAGCAGATCATCACTCTCCGCTCCCTGGTCTGAGGCGCCCGACGTGAGGTCGACAGACGACCGCAGCAGCAGACCGACCCTGCTGGTCGTGGATGCAGCCAACGTCGTCGGCTCGGTACCCGACGGCTGGTGGCACGACCGCGTGGCCGCGACCGAGCGGCTGCGCTCCGCTCTGGCCCCGGTTGCCGATCGCGGGCTCCAGCACGGTGGCGTCTCCGGCCTCGAGCCACCGCTCGAGGTGGTGTTGGTCGTCGAGGGCAAGGCGCGACCGGTCGAGAGCACACCCGACGTGCGTGTCGTCGCGGCAACCGGATCTGGCGACGACACGATCGTGGACCTCGTGAGCCAGGCGACCCAGGGGCACCGCCGATGCGTCGTCGTGACCGCCGATCGGGGCCTGCGGTCGAGGGTGGTCGCGCTCGGTGCCGATGTCGTGGGGCCCCGTACGGTCTACCCCGTCGACGATTCGTGACGTACGAGATCCTCCTCGCGGATCCGAGCGGTCCGTACGAACTGACCGGACCGACCCGCCTCGTAGGGAGCATGTCGGTCTGCCCGGTCCCGGTGACGATCTCCCGCCCGCCGTACCACTCGCCCGGTCGAGCCCGCCTCGACGGTCTGCGTGACACGGCGGCTCGCTAGGGTCGTGTGTCATGGACGTACTCGTCGTCGGCGCCGGTGCCCGGGAGCACGCGCTCGCCCAGACGCTTCGCCGGGATCCGACCGTGGACCAGCTTCACGCTGCACCTGGCAACCCAGGCATCGCCGAGGTAGCCGAGATCCACCCGGTGGACATGTCGGCGCCCGACGAGATCGGCGCTCTCGCCGAGAAGCTCGGCGTCGACCTGGTCGTCATCGGGCCGGAGGCGCCGCTGGTGGCCGGTGCCGCAGACGTCGTACGAGACAAGGGCATCGCCTGCTTCGGTCCGTCGAAGCTCGCCGCCCGGATCGAGGGATCGAAGGCCTTCGGCAAGGACGTGATGGCTGCCGCAGGCGTACCCACCGCCACGGCGCACGTCTGCAAGACGCCCCAGGAGGTGGAGGCCGCGCTCGATGCCTTCGGCCCTCCCTATGTCGTGAAGAACGACGGACTCGCAGCAGGCAAAGGCGTCGTGGTCACTCACGATCGGGCGGCCGCGGTGGCGCACGCCGCAGCCTGCGGACGGGTCGTGATCGAGGAATACCTCGACGGACCGGAGCTCTCCGTCTTCGGCATCACCGACGGCACCACGGTCCTGCCCATGCGCCCAGCTCAGGACTTCAAGCGGGCGTACGACAACGATGCCGGACCCAATACAGGAGGGATGGGGGCCTACACCCCGCTGCCCTGGGCCCCGGACGATCTCGTCGCAGAGGCGGTCGCCCGGATCCTTCAGCCCACGATCGACGAGCTGCGTGGCCGGGGTACGCCGTACCACGGTGTCCTCTACGCAGGCCTCGCGTTGACCTCTCGCGGCCTTCGCGTCGTGGAGTTCAACGCGCGGTTCGGCGACCCCGAGGCACAGGTGATTCTTCCGCTGCTGCAGACGCCGGTCGCCGGACTCTTCCACGCCGCTGCCACGGGTGGGCTGCAGGACGCCGAGCCACTTCGCTGGTCGTCGGACACCGCCGTCACGGTCGTGATCGCAGCCAATGGTTATCCACAGGCACCACGAACCGGTGACCTCATCGAGGGCCTGGAGACCGCCCGCGAGCTGGAACAGGTGCAGGTCTTCCACGCAGGCACTGCACGCGACGACGCCGGCCGACTGGTCACCGCCGGCGGGCGGGTGCTGGCGGTCACCGCTGTCGGGCCCGACCTTGCCATCGCACGGGATCGTGCGTACGACGCGGTGGCGCGGATCCACATCGAAGGCTCACACCATCGCAGCGACATCGCGGCCAAGGCGGCCCAGGACGAGCTCCGGCGACAGGGGCCTGCCTAGCGGTCGTACGACAAGGTCGGCACAGCTGTCGCCTGGGCGGGCGACCATCGCCCACGCGACATCGCGTCGACCACCGGCTCACGCCGGTTGGGGCTGGTAGGTCAGGCAGTCGACGGTGTTCTGCTGGTATCCCACGACGATGTTCGGAGCCTGGCACTCGAGGTTGGTGTTGTGCTGGCAGTCCGACATCCGGCAGGCGCCGACGTGACCGACCGCCTCCGGGTCACCGCCTGTGAAGGCTCCCTCGACGAAGGTTTCGCATCGGGCCTCGCGCGGTTCCCCGATGGTGATCGCCAGCGCGTGGCAGTGCTGTTCCTGGTTGTACGCACACGTTTCGGCAGTGCATCGGGTGATGACTGGCATCTCCATGCAGAGGGGATTTCCTCGATTTGCTCGAAATAACCAGCCCTACCTGTGCGAAGCCGAGGTTTCCGCCGAAGCCTGCCTGAGGAGCTCCACAAGCGGATAGAACTCTCAGGCAGGCTCGGCGCACTGACCGAACCTCGGGTGGCGCGAGGGTGCTCGTCGCGCCGAAACGCGTAACGCCTCCGCCACGCGGTCACGCCGTTCGCCCCGGGGCGAGATCGTCGGCTGGCCAGCACGTCTGCGGAGGCCTCAGGACACGCGCGTCGCGCCCCCGTACTTCCCGTCCGGGTCTTAGGACCTCACGAGCGTGCTGAACGCGTGGTCATTTCAGGCTGTCGCGCCAGGCGACCCAGCGCTTGACGGTGCTGAGGTCGTAGTCGGGTCCGGACACACCGAACGTGAACTGCGTGATACCCGCGTCGAGGAAGGGCTGGGCGACCTCGTAGGGATCACCGGCGGGCGCACCACCGGAGCGTTCGATCTCGGCAGGATCCCGGCCGATCTCGGCACACCACTCGTCGAGCACCTTGCATTTGTGCTGCAGGGTCGCAGCGTCGCCGAACCCGTGCCAGATGTCGGCGTACTCCGCGGTGTAACGCAGCGTCTTGCGCTCGCCACCACCACCGATCAGGACCGGGATGTCACGGGTTGGCGGCGGGTTCAGCTTGCGCCAACGGGACTTGATCCGCGGCAGCGCTTCTTTCAGGTCGGCCAGCCGGGTGCCCGGGGTGCCGAACTCGTAGCCGTACTCGTTGTAGTCGCGTTCGAACCAACCGGCGCCGATTCCGAGGATGAGCCGACCGCCGCTGATGTGGTCGACGGTGCGCGCCATGTCGGCGAGAAGCTCGGGGTTGCGGTAGCTGTTGCAGGTCACCAGGGCGCCGAACTCGACCCGAGACGTCGCCTCCGCCCAGGCTCCGAGCATGGTCCAACACTCGAAATGTTTTCCGTCGGGATCGCCGTACAGCGGGAAGAAGTGGTCCCAGTTGTAGATGATGTCGACGCCCATGTCCTCGGCTCGCGCGACTGCATCGCGGATCTGGGCGTAGTCGGCATGCTGCGGCTGGATCTGAACGCCGATACGTATGGGTCTTGTCATGGCTTGCAAGCCTACGTGGGACGCAACCCAGCCTTGCCATCGTCGTCCGCAAAATGACCATGTCTGGAAGGGTTTCGCCGCTCTCGCCACAGGCATGCGCGGATCATGGGCGGCATGCAGGGAATGGACGTGAGCCTGCGAGAATGTCCAGGTGACGCAGCCCATCCCCAACGTCCTCGCCACCCGCTACGCCTCGGCGCCCATGGTGGACCTGTGGTCGCCCCGTCACAAGATCGTCCTGGAGCGCCGGCTGTGGATCGCGGTGCTCCGCGCGCAGCGTGATCTCGGCATCGACGTGCCAGAAGGTGTCATCGAGGCGTACGAACGCGTCGTCGAGGACGTCGACCTCGAGTCGATCCGCGAACGCGAGCGGCGAACCCGACACGACGTGAAGGCGCGGATCGAGGAGTTCTGCGCGCTGGCCGGTCAGGAACACATCCACAAGGGCATGACCAGCCGCGACCTGACCGAGAATGTCGAGCAGCTGCAGATCCGTGAGTCGCTCGCCCTCGTCCGGGACCGGATCGTCGCCGCGCTGGCCCGCCTCGCCGCCCGCGCCAGCGACTACGCCGAGCTCGTGATCGCCGGCCGTAGCCACAACGTCGCAGCCCAGGCGACCACGTTGGGCAAGCGGTTCGCGACAGTAGCCGACGAGTTGCTGATCGCCTACGAACGGATCCAGAGCCTGCTCACCCGCTATCCACTACGCGGGCTGAAAGGTCCGGTCGGAACCGCACAGGACCAGCTCGACCTGCTGGGTGGCGACATCGCCAAGCTTGCCGAGCTCGAACGCCGGATCGCCACGCACCTCGGTTTCGAGCGGATCCTCACCAGCGTCGGCCAGGTCTACCCGCGCTCGCTCGACTTCGAGGCGCTGTCCACGCTCGTCCAGGCCACCGCAGGGCCCTCCAACCTGGCCACGACGATCCGGTTGATGGCAGGACACGAGCTCGTTACCGAAGGCTTCCAGCCCGGTCAGGTCGGCTCGTCCGCCATGCCGCACAAGATGAACACCCGCTCGTGCGAACGCGTCAACGGGCTCGCCGTCGTCGTGCGCGGGTACCTCTCCATGGTCAGCGAGCTGGCGGGCGATCAGTGGAACGAGGGCGACGTTTCCTGCTCGGTTGTGCGCCGGGTCGCCTTGCCGGATGCGTTCTTCGCCACCGACGGATTGTTCGAAACGTTCCTCACCGTGCTCGACGAGTTCGGACCGTTCCCGGCGGTCATCCAACGTGAGCTCGACCGGTACCTGCCCTTCCTCGCGACCACCAAGATCATGCTGGCCGCCGTTCGCAAGGGCGTCGGTCGGGAAACCGCCCACGAGATCATCCGCGAGCACGCGGTCGCGGTCGGGTTGGCCATGCGGGAAAAGGGCCAGGAGCACAACGACCTTCTGGACCGACTCGCTGCCGACGACCGTCTGCCGCTCTCCAGTAGCGAGCTCGCCGGCATCCTGGACGCGCCCTTGACCTTCACCGGCGCTGCGCCCGCGCAGGTCGCGGAGGTGGTACGCAAGGTCCAGCAAGTCGTGGCCCAGCATCCTGACGCGGCTTCGTACACGCCGGAACCCATCCTGTGAGGCCGTGAGGCACACGGCGACGCTCAAGCGCGACGGCCGGCACTCTCCACCGGTATTGCGTCGCTGCTCCCCGTCGGGGTCGAAGAGCACGGTCGGGAACGGTCGTCTTGCGTGCTCGACTGATTCGTGTCACTCGACTACCCGACACGCCCGGGCCAAGCCCTCGATCTGTTCGGCCCGGGTCGTGACCTCTTTCCCGGCGACTGGTCGATGATGACGATCATGGCGACGATGCCGGAATACCTCACGACGGTCCACAACCAGTTGCACCTGGCGGGAGCGAAGATCTACCGCACGCCCGTCGGCCCTGTGACGGCGACCGTTGCCGAGCTGCACGAGCAGCAGGCGATCGGGTCGTTACCGGTACTGCGTCACCATCACCACCGTCGACGCCGCGACGGCGTTCCTGATGGAGGACTTCACGCGACACTCGGTGGCGTTCTCCCAGATGCTGGACGTGCCCCACCGCGGGTGGACCAGCAGCGTCATGGTCATCGCGGCCGTGATCGCGAACTCCGCCGACCACCAAGCCAGGACCGTCGCCTTCCGCAAACCGTCCACGAGGTTCGGCACGGTGAGCCGGTCGGTGTTGGTGGAGTTGTCTACAGGTCTCGTCTCGGTACCGCGATCCGCACCATTCTGGGGCGGCGCCACATACACCACCGTACGGAAGACCATGCACCACCTGTTTCCGGCGCCGCAGGCCGTGGCCACGCTGCCCAACCGGCCGTTGTGAGCCCGCTGGAGCTCGGCATTGTGACGACACGTCAGGGTGCCACGTCAGGGCTGGTCGCGACGACGCGAACACCGGCAGCCGCACTCACCCAACTCCTTCGCCTGCTGGTCGGCCACAACCAGCCACTCTGGTCAGCAGCAGTGGAAGGTGAGCACGCGAGCGGCGAGGATCCTTCTCATGGCAGGAGCTTCGACGCAGAGCCGACCGAACGTCGTCCTCATCGTGTCAGACGACCACGGGTACGCCGATCGCAGTGCGTTGGGACTCGATCCAGATGTCTGCACGCCTGCGCTTGACCGGCTTGCCGCAGAGGGTGTCTCGGCTACGCAGGCGTACGTCACCGCACCCATCTGCAGCCCTTCGCGTGCAGGGCTGATCTCCGGGCAGTACCAGCAGCGGTGGGGCGCCCAGTGGTTCGACAGCAGCAGCTTCCCGAATCACCTTCCCTCGTTGGCTGAGAGGTTTCGCGACCTCGACTACACGACGGCGTACTTCGGCAAGGTGCACTACGGTCGAGAGGACCGCGGCGACCGGGCCTGCCCGCCGCACCACGGCTTCCAGGAAACGTTCTACGGACTCGCCGGCAAGCAGATGGGGCGGCTCAACTACCTGCATCACTCACAGGCCGCCGTCGAACGTTACGGACCGGAGGCGTCGTGGCGCATGGCGGTGCAGCCCATGCTGGAAGGCGACACCGAATGCGAGCTCGAAGGATTCCTCACGGCGGAACTCGGCAGACGGGCACGCGACTTCATCGCCCGCCAGGACGACCGCCCCTTCTTCCTGATGCTGGCGTTCAACGCCGTGCACAACTTCTGCTTCCAGCTGCCGGACGAGGAGCTTGCCAAACGCGGTCTTGAGAAGTACGACGACTGGGACCCCACGCTGTCGTCGTACGTCGACTGGTACGACGGCGCGATCTGGCCCAACCTTCCGAACGGACGCGCCTACTACCTTGCGCAGCTGGAGTTGATGGACGCCGAGATCGGCCGACTCCTCGACGAGCTGGACCGACGAGGAATCGCCGACAACACCATCGTCGTCTACACGACCGACAACGGCGGCTCGACGTGCAACTTCGGTGTCAACACGCCCTTGCGGGGGACGAAGTACACCTTGTGGGAGGGCGGGATCCGCGTGCCTTTCCTCGTGCGCTGGCGAGCCGGCGGCATCACGGGCGGACGGACCACCGACGCGTTGACGAGCACACTGGACCTCTATCCCAGCCTGCTCTCGGCAGCTGGAGCTCCACCCGAGAGCTGGGAGCATTCCGACGGCCTCGACCAGCTCTCCGCCTGGCGTGGCGATCCCTCCTCCACCGGCCACGCGGCTCTGCACTGGGACTGCGGATTCCAGTGGGCGGTACGCGAGGGCGACTGGAAGCTGCACCACGCCGACCCAGGACGGCACGCGGACGCGCTCCGCCGTACCGAGCACACCGACATCGGGGTCGGCGAGCGGCTCACCAACCTCGCGAACGACATCGCCGAGACCACCGATCTCTCCGCCGACCACCCCGACATCGTGGAACGCCTCCGTGCCCGGCATGCGGCGTGGCGCGACGAGGTGGGCCTGACTGCGAGCACCTGAGCGGGGCACCCGCATCGACAGCGATTCCCGCGTCGGGGGCCTGTTGCCGACAAAGGCCGCTCTGGAAGGATCGAGGCATGACCGCGCAGGCGCCCCACCACGACGATGATTGCCGGCCTTCCTTCGGCTTGCCGCATGTCTATTCCGGCAAGGTCCGCGACATCTACGAAGACCGCGGCGATCTGATCCTGGTGGCTTCGGACCGGATCTCGGCCTTCGACACCGTGCTGCCCACACCCATACCGGACAAAGGCAAGATCCTCACCGCGTTGTCGCTCTGGTGGTTCGAGCAGCTGGCCGATCTCGTGCCCAACCACGTGATCTCGGCGACCGACGTCCCACCCGTCTTCCGCGGCCGCGCGATCCGCTGCCGAAGGCTGGAGATGCTGCCGATCGAGTGCATCGCGCGGGGCTATCTCACCGGTTCCGGGCTCACGGAGTACGAAAGGACTGGCGCGATTTGCGGCATACCGCTCCCGCCCGGGCTGGTCGAAGGCTCCAAGCTTCCTGAGCCGATCTTCACGCCCACGATCAAGGCGCAGGCGGGTGGGCACGACACGCCCATGACGTACGACGAGGTGGTCGCGAAGGTCGGCGCGGAAACCGCCGCCGAGCTGCGCCGACTCACGCTCACGATCTACCAGCGTGGCGCCGAGCTCGCCGCCGAACGCGGGATCATCATCGCCGACACGAAGCTCGAGTTCGGTTTCGGCCCGCACCGGGAACTGGTGCTGGGCGACGAGGTGCTGACACCGGACTCGTCTCGCTTCTGGCCTGCCGCGTCGTGGGAGCCTGGGCGGCCGCAGGTCGGGTTCGACAAACAGTACGTACGTGACTGGGTGGCATCGAGCGGTTGGAACAAGGAGCCTCCCGCGCCAGAGCTCCCGCCCAATGTCGTCGAGGCCACTCGCGCACGCTACATCGAGGCGTACGAACGCCTGACCGGCAACCCCTGGCCCCCCTCACAATGACCAGGCGCAGCGCGACACCCCCTCACAATGACCAGGCGTGGCGACCGCTCGCCCGCCACGGCACGTGCCGGCACCCGGCGCCGCTACCACTCGCCCGATGAGGTGGCGCCTCTCGATACGCTGGCGCCTGTGGCAAAGGTGGTCGTCGACGTCATGCCGAAGCCGGAGATCCTCGACCCGCAGGGTCAGGCGGTTGCCGGCGCGCTGCGCAGGCTCGGCTTCGCCGGCATCTCCGACGTGCGGCAAGGCAAGCGGTTCGAGCTCGAGGTCGAAGGTGATCTCACCGAGGAACGGCTCGCCGAACTCCGACGCGCGGCCGAGACGCTGCTCGCCAACACCGTGATCGAGGACTTCACCGTCCGCGTCGAGACCGCTCCCGTACCCGAGACCACGTGACCATGACGGCCTGCCGCATACCGACCGTGGAGAGCGCGCCATGACCGGAGGTGAGGAGGTCCACCCGCGGATCGGTGTGATCACGTTCCCGGGCTCGCTCGACGATCAGGACGCCGCCCGAGCGGTGGAGATCGCCGGAGCCGAGGCCGTGCCGCTCTGGCATCGCGACACCGATCTCGGCGGCGTGGACGCGGTGATCTTGCCGGGCGGGTTCTCGTACGGCGACTACCTGCGCTGTGGCGCCATCGCCAGGTTCGCACCGATCATGACGGCCGTCATCGAGGCCGCTCAGGACGGTCTTCCGGTCTTGGGCATCTGCAACGGCTTCCAGATCCTCTGCGAGTCCCACCTGTTGCCAGGAGCGTTGGTACGCAACAACCGGCGGACGTTCGTCTGCCGCGACCAACCGCTGCGGATCGACAACGCCGAGACCGTCTGGACGTCTGCCTACTCGCCTGGCCAGCGGATCGTGATCCCGATCAAGAACGGTGAGGGCGGGTACGTCGCAGACTCCGCCACTCTCGACCGTCTGGAGGCGAACGGACAGGTCGTGGTGCGGTACGTCGGAGACAACCCCAACGGCTCCTACCGCGACATCGCCGGCATCTGCAACGAGGCAGGCAACGTCGTGGGGCTGATGCCGCATCCCGAGCACGCGGTCGACCCGCTGTGTGGCCCGAGCACCGACGGGCTCGGCTTCTTCACGTCCGTGCTGCGGCGGCTCGTCACCCTCCCCTGAGAGATCGGTGTCGATCCGACCCGATCGTCGCGCGCTTCACGCCCCGCGACCGGTTTGCCACCTTCACTTGCGCATACCCACACGACTTCAGAAGAATTGGGCCCCCTTCCACGGCCCGCAGGAGCGATCATGAGAAGCAGGCACCGCGCCACGCTGCTCCTCAACCCAGCGGTGCTCCTACTCGTCCTCGCGTGCCTGGGGTTCCCGTTCATCGCCGTGTCATGTGAGGGACCCAAGGGCACCATCCGCGCCGACTACAGCGGCTGGGACATGGTGGTCGGTGGGAAGCCGGAGTACGTCGGGATGCGGCCGGGCGACGTCGCCGCTGGCGACGACACGATGTCTCCGCAGCCGCTCGCCGTGCTGACAGTGGTCGTGCTCGTCATCGGCGCGCTCCTCGTCGTCCTCCCGAGAATGACCTCCCTGATGTGGGCGATCGTGGCCGCCGAAGCGGCCCTGCTCCTGATCCTCAACCAGTTCCTCGTCCGTGAGCGGATCATCAGTCATCTCGAGCAGAACACCTCGTTCGGCGAGACCGCGGGTGGCGTGGCCGGGCTCGTGAAGACCCGCCACGGGTTCTGGATCAGCCTCGCCCTCCTCCTGGGACTGTTCCTCTACAACGCCGTCACCGCGGCGATCTCGGTCGTCGACAGGCGCGAGCAGCCCACACGGAGATTGGTGGGAGGCGATCGACCGGGCGATCCGGACCGCGCGCTGTGAGGCAGCAGAACCCAGTCCTCGATCACCTTCGCCCTGCCTCGTCAGCAAAGCCACGCCACGCTGGCCGATCAGGAGCTCGAAATCGGCCGCGTCCTGCGTACCCGCGACGTCCGTACGACCTCGCGCTGACTAGCGTTGGGCTCGTGCTCGACACCGTGAAGTACGCCGCTGCCAACCCCGACACACCGCAGCCCTATCGCGAACTCGGTCTGAAAGATGACGAGTACGCCCGAATTCGCGAGATCCTCGGCCGCCGCCCGACCAGCTGCGAGCTGGCGATGTACTCGGTCATGTGGAGCGAGCACTGCTCCTACAAATCGAGCAAGGTGCATCTGCGCAAGTTCTCGGAGCTGCCGGCCGAGACCCACATCGGCAAGCTTCTTGCCGGTATCGGGGAGAACGCCGGAGTCGTCGACATCGGGCACGGCTATGCCGTGACGTTCAAGATCGAGTCACACAACCACCCAAGCTACGTCGAGCCGTACCAGGGCGCCGCCACCGGTGTCGGCGGGATCGTCCGCGACGTCCTGGCGATGGGGGCCCGCCCCGTGGCGGTGATGGACAGCCTCCGGTTCGGACCCGCCGACGCACCCGACACGCATCGCGTCCTGCCGGGGGTGGTCGCCGGCATCGGTGGCTACGGCAACTGCCTCGGCTTGCCCAACATCGGCGGTGAGCTGGTCTTCGACCCGTCGTACGCGGGAAACCCGCTGGTCAACGCGCTGTGCGTCGGCGTACTCCGGCACGAAGACCTCCACCTCGCCAAGGCCTCAGGCGTCGGCAACCAGGTGATCCTCTACGGCGCGAAGACCGGCGGCGACGGGATCGGTGGGGTGTCGGTGCTGGCCAGCGAAAGCTTCGACGCCGAGCCCGACGACTCGACCGGACAGGGCACCGGGACGAGCCGCAGACCTCCGGCGAAGCGGCCGAGCGTCCAGGTCGGCGACCCGTTCATGGAGAAGCTACTGATCGAGTGCACGCTCGAGCTGTTCGCCGCCGGCATCGTGGTCGGTATCCAGGATCTCGGCGGTGCCGGCCTCTCGTGCGCCACGACCGAGCTCGCCTCGGCTGGCGAGGGCGGCATGCGGATCTGGCTCGACCGGGTGCCGCTGCGTGACGCGTCGCTCGCTCCGGAAGAGATCCTGATGAGCGAGTCGCAGGAACGCATGATGGCGATCGTCGAACCGGCCGACGTCGAGCGGTTCATGCAGATCTGTGCCAAGTGGGATGTGCCGGCCACGGTCATCGGTGAGGTGGACGCGTCCGGAAGGCTCACCGTGGAATGGCAGGGCGAGATCGTCGTGGACGTCCCGCCCCGGACCGTCGCCCACCAAGGGCCGGTCTACCACCGCCCGATCGCACGGCCGGACTCACAGGACGCGCTGCAGGCGGACACTCCCGACCAGCTCCCACGCCCGGACTCCCCTGGCGAGCTTCGCGCCACACTGCTCAGACTCGCGAGCTCGCCGAACCTCTGCGACAGGTCGTGGGTGACCAACCAGTACGACCGGTACGTCCGCGGCAACACGGTGCTCGCACAGCCCGAGGACGCCGGCATGTTGCGCATCCTGGAGCCCGCGCGAGGAAAGCACGCGTCGCCGGCCGATGGCACGGCAGAAGAGGCGCTCGGCGTGGCGGTCGCGACCGACTGCAACGGCCGCTTCGTCAAGCTCGATCCGTACGTCGGAACGCAGCTGGCACTCGCCGAGGCGTACCGCAACGTCGCCGTCACCGGAGCTCGCCCGCTCGCCGTCACGAACTGCCTCAACTTCGGCTCGCCAGAGGATCCCGGGGTGATGTGGCAGTTCGAGCAGGCCACGCAGGGACTCGCTGACGCCTGCCGCCGGCTCGGCCTGCCGGTGACAGGGGGCAACGTCAGCTTCTACAACCAGACCGGGGACCGGGCGATCCTGCCCACTCCCGTGGTGGGGGTGCTCGGCGTGATCGACAACGTCTACAAGCGGGTACGCCGGGGCTGGCGCACGCCCGGCACCGTGATCTACCTGCTCGGCACCACTCGCGAGGAGTTCGGTGGGTCGGAGTGGGCGCACGTCGTGCACGGCCACCTCGGTGGGCTGCCTCCGGAGGTGGATCTCGACGCCGAACGGGCGTTGGCCGAGGTGCTCGTGACCGCCGCTCGTGACGAGCTGGTCGAAGCGGCCCACGATCTCGCCGACGGCGGCCTCGCCCAGGCACTGGTGGAGGCGTGCCTCGCTCACGACCTGGGTGCCAGGGTGTCGCTGCCTGCAGGCCTGGACCCGTTCGTGGCACTCTTCAGCGAGTCGTCGGCGCGCGCGATCGTCGGCGTACGTCCTGAGAGCGAAGCCGACTTCGTTGCCCTGTGCGTCCACCACGGCGTGCCGACCACGAGACTCGGCGTCGTTCTGCCCTCGGACGAGGAGACCGGCGGGCCTCAGGAAGCCGGGGCATCGGAACGCACCGGCGGGCGCCTCGTGATCGAGGACAGCACGCTCAGGCCGTTGTTCGAGATCCCGCTGAGCGAACTGCGTGAGGCGTGGGAGCGCACCCTGCCTGCGCTGTACGAAGTTGTCTGAGGCTCGAACGGAGAGCCTGGTCGGAACGCGCGGATCCGAGCGACAACTAGGCGACGTCGGGCCCGGAGAAGAGCCAGCGTACGAGGAAGTAGAGGAGCGTCAGCACGACGGCCACCGCGGGCACTGCTTGGGCGAGACCGTGCCATCGCCTGGCACCGAGGGACCGCAGGATGGCGACGACGCCGCAGCTCATAGCCCAGATGGTGATCACGGCCGGCGTGAGGATGAGAAGCGAGATGGCGAAGTGCCAACCCCACGCGCGGACCGGGTCGATGCCGGGGATCCGGTAGAAGTCCAGGCCCACGATGGTGACGGCGATCGCGAGAAGGATCGCGCACAGGACAGTGGTCCAGTAATAGCCTCGGCCGGACTTGGGCGATGACGGAGGCAGCGGACTCAAGGTGGCCGAGCTGGATTGCGATGACGGCGGAGCTGGGTTCCCAGCCACGAAGCTTCCTCCCGAATGCGACGTACCGCAAGTCTTACAGCCCACCTCAGGATACGCCAGTGGAATTCTTCGATCACAGAGAGCGAGCGTCTGCTAGCAACAATGGGTGCCGGCACCTGCCGAGGGCGGTGCCGACCCGCCACGCCTGGTCATTGGGATTGCTGTAGGTGAGGGAGCACACAGGCCGGCTCGGGACGATCGGTTGACCCTCTCCCCGGACGACTCCTAGCTTGCGGCCATGCCCGACGAGAGCACGGCGCCCACATCGCCGACGACATCCGCTGCAGAGACCGACACCCCAGGCCTCGACCTCAGCCTCGCGCCGACGCCGCCCATGGGGTGGAACAACTGGAACACCACCCAGGACCGGCCCGAGTTCAACGAAGAGCTGGTGCTCGCGACCGCCGACTTCTTCATCTCCTCCGGCCTGGCCGAAGCGGGCTACCGCTACGTCAACCTCGACGACTGCTGGGCGGCACCTGAGCGGGACACCGACGGCAACCTGCAACCCAACCGGGAGCGGTTCCCGAACGGCATCAAGGCCGTCGCCGACTACGTCCACGACAAGGGCTTGAAGTTCGGCATCTACACCAGTGCCGGCACGCACACGTGCAGCCCGATCGGCTTTCCCGGTACGCTCGACCACGAGGAGCAAGACGCCGCCTTGTTCGCGTCGTACGGCGTCGACTACCTCAAGTACGACAACTGCCACAACCAGGGTCGGGACGCCGTGCAGCGCTACACGGCCATGCGCGACGCCCTCCTGCGCACCGGCCGCCCGATCGTCTACAGCATCTGCGAGTGGGGACAGAACAAGCCGTGGACCTGGGCGAAGGGTGTCGGCCACCTCTGGCGTACCACCGGCGACATCTCTGACAGCTGGGAGAGCATGCTGGAGATCGCCAAGCGCAACATGGCGCTCGCCGACTACGCAGGGCCCGGTCACTGGAACGACCCCGACATGCTCGAGGTCGGCAACGGCGGCATGACCGACGTCGAGTACCGCAGCCACTTCAGCTTGTGGGCGATCATGGCCGCGCCGCTGCTCATCGGCACCGACCTACGGCGCGTGACGTCGGCCACCATGCAGATCCTGCTGAACCGTGAGGTGATCGCGATCAACCAGGACCCGCTGGGTGAGCAGGCCCGGGTGGTGCGTTCGTACGCAGGACTCCATGCCTTGGTCAAGCGTCTCGCTGACGGTGGACGCGCCGTGGCGCTCTTCAACGAGACCGAGGCCGAGGAAGACATGTCGGTGACGTTCTCGGATCTGGGCCTGGAGCCTTCCGGTCGGTACGCAGTCCGCGACGTGTGGTCGCACACCGAGACCGAACGCAGCAAGGAGATCAGCGCGCGCGTCCCTCCGCACGGCACCGTGATGTACCGCATCTCGGCTGCCTGACCAGGCGTCCACATGGAACCTTCGTACCCGTGATCGTCGACGCTGCGTGACCACGGCAATCACCGCAGCTGGGTGAACACGGCGAGCGCGACGACCAGGACGATCGCCCCAGCACACGCCCCCTGGACGGCACCGGCCCACCGGCGCGCCGGACCCAGCTGGAGAAGCCAGACGATGAGCCAGCCCGCGCCGGTCGCCAACGCCGCGAAAGGTGCGGACATGAAGCCGATCAGCAGATCGTCACGATCCGGCGGCCAGATCCAGATGACCGTCACGAGCAGCGCGGCGACGTAGGCGCCTAGCGTGAACGCGGTGCTCCACAGCATGCCGTGCCCGGTGACACGACGGCGCCCGCCTGTGGCCGACCCGGACACCCGAACGGATGGCCTCTCGGTCGACTTGTGCCTGCCCCCACCGGATCGGGTGCGGCCGCCCTCATCAAGGGTCGCAAGCTGAGGTGCCGCAGTGTCACGACGCTCCAAACGCATGGCGCCAAGGGTTCCCGCATCGCCGGGCCCGAGACATCCGTACGAATACTCAATGTCTACTCAGCCGAGCCCCGACCCCTAGGTGTGGGGAAGGGCTGCGAGGGGACCCCTCCCCACACCGATGGCACGCCTGCGCGTGCTGCTCACCGGCGAAATGGGGGACGACCGCCGGCTCGCCGTCATCGTCGCAAGGGGAACGATGACGCTTGGCAAAAACGGTAATCCGGACAAGTAGGTCGGGCTCGGTTCTTCCAAGATCTGTGGACAACTCCGCCTCAACCAGCCCCTGGGGACAACCTCGTATCGGGATCGCTTCCCGGGAATGTCTGTAAGCGTGTAATCGTTTCGGTAGGCATGACGACACTGACGCTCCCCTTGCTCTTCCTGACCGACTCGGTTGTGCTGCCCGGCATGGTGGTCCCGGTCGAGCTCGACAGCGAGCGCCAGGCAGCGATCGATGCCGCACGCCTTGCTGCCCGCGACCACCAGGCCGCCGAGGGCGAGAACGGGGCACGCCGACCGTCTCGGGTGACCCCGCCTGGCATCCGGTCGACGTGGAGCGAAGGGGACACCACAGAACGCCCGGCACGGGTCCTCATCGTGCCGCGCCTCGACGGCAAGTACGGCGCGGTCGGAGCGATCGCCGAGATCACCCAGGTCGGTCGGCTGCCGACCGGCGAGCCAGCGGTTGCGCTCCGAGCCACCGGACGGGCGCGCATCGGCGTCGGCGTGAACGGTCCAGGCGCGGCCCTCTGGGTCGAGGCCGAGGTGCTCGACGTCCCGGCTCCGGACGACGAAACCTACGAGCTCGCCCGGGAGTTCAAGTCGATCCTGATCTCCATCCTCACGCACCGGAACGCCTGGCAGGTGGTGGACGCGATCCAGCGGATCAACGATCCGAGTGAGCTGGCCGACGCCGCGGGCTACGCGTCGTGGATCGAGAACGCCAAGAAGGTCCAACTGCTCGAGACGCCCGACACCAAGGAACGACTGCGGATGCTGGTCGAGTGGGCGCGGGCGCACCTCACCGAGCTCGAGGTCACCGAGAAGATCCGCGAAGACGTCCGCGACACCATGGAGAAGTCGCAGCGGGAGTACGTCTTGCGCCAGCAGCTCGCCGCGATCCGCAAGGAGCTGGGCGAGTCCGACCCGGAAGGTGCCGACGACTACCGCAGCCGCATCGAGGCGGCCGACCTGCCCGAGAAGGTGCGCGAGGCGGCGCTGCGCGAGGTCGACAAGCTGGAGCGTACGTCGGAGCAGTCGCCCGAGGTCGGCTGGATCCGTACCTGGCTCGACACCATCCTCGACCTTCCGTGGAACGTCCGGACCCACGACACCACAGACATCACCAAAGCCCGCGAGGTTCTCGACGCCGACCACTCCGGGCTCGACGACGTGAAGGAACGGATCGTCGAGTACCTGGCGGTACGCAGCCGTCGGATCAGCCGCGGCCTGCACGCGGTCGGCGGTCGCGGGTCCGGCGCCGTGCTCGCGCTGGTCGGCCCGCCAGGCGTCGGGAAGACCTCGCTCGGTGAGTCGGTCGCGCGTGCGCTCGGACGGAAGTTCGCCCGCGTGGCGCTCGGCGGCGTACGCGACGAGGCCGAGATCCGAGGCCACCGGCGCACGTACGTCGGAGCGATGCCCGGCCGCATCGTCCGTGCGATCAAGGAGGCCGGCTCGATGAACCCGGTCATCCTGCTGGACGAGGTCGACAAGGTGGGGAGCGACTTCCGAGGCGACCCGGCAGCGGCCCTGCTGGAGGTGCTCGACCCGGCGCAGAACCACACGTTCCGCGACCACTACCTGGAGGTCGAGCTCGACCTGTCGGACGTGCTGTTCCTGGCCACGGCCAACATGCTCGAGGCCATCCCGCCGCCGCTGCTCGACCGGATGGAGGTCATCCGGCTCGACGGCTACACGCACGACGAGAAGGTCGCCATCGCCCGTGACCACCTGTTCCCGCGGCAGCGGGAGCGGCACGGCCTGCGTCCCGGGGAGGTCGAGATCACCGACGCGGCGTTCGGCGAGATCGTCGACGGTTACACCCGGGAGGCCGGCGTGCGGAACCTGGAGCGCGAGATCGGCAAGGTCCTGCGCAAGGTGGCCACCGAGGTGGCCCAGGGCGCCGAGACGCCGATCGTCGTCGACGCCGGGGACGTGCGCCGGTACCTGAAGCGGCGCCGGTTCCACGACGAGGCGGCCGACCGCACCTCCGTGCCCGGCGTGGCCACCGGCCTCGCCGTCACGGGCGTCGGCGGCGACGTGCTGTTCGTCGAGGCCACCTCGATGCCGGGCGAGCCCGGCATGACCGTCACCGGCCAGCTCGGCGACGTCATGAAGGAGTCGGCCCAGATCGCGCTGTCGTACGTGCGGTCCCGGGCCGAGGAGCTCGGCATCGACCGGTCGCAGCTCGAGGGCAAGCGGTTCCACGTCCACTTCCCCGCCGGGGCCATCCCCAAGGACGGCCCGTCGGCCGGCATCACCATGACCACGGCGCTGGTCAGCCTGCTGCGGGGCCAGCTCGTGCGGTCGACGGTGGCGATGACCGGCGAGGTCACGCTGTCGGGCCGGGTGCTGCCCATCGGCGGGGTGAAGCAGAAGGTGCTGGCCGCCCACCGGGCCGGCCTGCGCGAGGTCATCCTGCCGCTGCGCAACGAGCCCGACCTCGAGGACGTCCCCGAGGCGGTCCGGCGGGAGATGACCTTCCACCCGGTCGACGACGTGGCCCAGGTGCTCGAGCTGGCGCTGGAGCCGGCCGAGCCCCAGGCGACCGCGGCCTGAGCCCGCCCGCCGCCGGGCGCACCGCTGGCGAGTGCACCCGGCGGCGGGCGTGGCCGTAGGCTGCGCTCGTGTCGACGGAGGCACCCCCCTCCTCCGAGCCCGGCGCCCCGACCAGGCGCCCGGCGTCCTACGAACCCCCTGCTCCCGACCGGTCGCAGCCCGCCGTCCCCCTGCCGCCCGACCGGCTCACCGACCGGCTGAAGCGCCGGCTGCTCGGCCCGCCCCTGCACTCCGACCAGCTCGAGCACGAGCGCCTCGGCAAGCCGACCGCCCTGGCCGTGTTCGCCAGCGACAACCTGTCGTCGTCGGCCTACGCCACCGAGGAGATCCTGCACGTGCTCGTCCCGGTGGTGGGCGTCGGCGCCTTCGCCCTCGTCGTGCCGATCACCGGGGCGATCCTCGTCGTGCTCGCCCTGCTCATCGTCAGCTACCGGGAGACGATCAAGGAGTACCCCTCGGCCGGCGGCGCCTACCTGGTCACCCGGGACAACTTCGGCCTCGTGCCGGCCCAGGTGGCCGGGGCCGCGCTGCTGATCGGCTACGTCCTCACCGTGGCGGTGTCGGTGTCGGCCGGCAGCGCGGCGCTGACCTCGACGGTCCCGGCCCTCGCCCCCTGGCGGGTGCCGCTGTCGCTGGCCTTCGTCGCCCTCATCGCCTACGGGAACCTGCGGGGCGTGCGGGAGTCGGGCCGCATCTTCGCCGCGCCCACCTACTTCTTCATGGCCAACATGGCCGCGCTGCTCGGCCTCGGGCTGGCCCGCTACCTGGCCGGCGACCTGCCGGAGGTGGGCGTCGAGCTCGACGGCATGGTGCCCTGGGGCGAGGAGGGCGGTGGGCTGCTGGCCGGCGCATCGGCCTTCGTCGTGATGAAGGCGTTCGCGTCCGGCGGCTCGGCGGTGACCGGCGTCGAGGCGATCTCCAACGGCGTGCCCGCCTTCCGCAGGCCGGAGTGGCGCAACGCCCGCCAGACGCTGGTCGTCATGGGCACCGGCCTCGGGGTCATGTTCCTCGGGCTGTCGTTCCTGGCCTCGAAGGTCCGGGTCGGCCCCTACGAGGACGGCACGCCCACCGTCCTGGCCCAGATCGGCGAGGCCGTCTACGGCGACGGTCCCGTCGGTGCGGTCCTCTCGGACGTCCTCAACCTCGCCACCATGCTCATCCTCGTGCTGGCGGCGAACACCGGCTTCGCCGACTTCCCCCGGCTGGCCAGCCTGCAGGCGGGCGACAGCTTCCTCCCCCGCCAGCTCACCAAGCGGGGCCACCGGCTGGTGTTCTCCAACGGCATCCTCACCCTGGCCGGCGCCGCCGCCGTGCTGGTCGTGCTCAGCGGCGCGGCCGTCACCCGGCTGATCCCCGTCTACGCCATCGCGGTGTTCACCGGCTTCACGCTGTCGCAGGCCGGCATGACCCGCCACCACCTGCGCCGGCGCGCCCGGGGCTGGGTGCGGGGCGTGGCCGCCAACGGCGTCGGCGCCGTGCTGTCGGCGTCGATCGTGCTCATCGTCCTCGCCACCCGCTTCGACGACGCCTGGGTGGTCCTGCCGGTCATGCCGGCCGCGGTCGTCGTGCTGCTGCGGCTCAACCGGCAGTACGAGCGGGAGCGGGCGGCGCTGGAGACCGACGTGCCGGCGGCGGTCGGCGCGCCGATCCTGCGGCGCCACGTCGTGCTGGTCATGGTCGACCGGCTCGACATGGCGGCCGCCCGGGCCATCCAGTACGCCCGCACCCTCACCCCCGACGACCTGCGGGCGGTGCACTTCGTCGTCGACGACGCGGCCGCCGAGCGCCTGGCGGCCGACTGGCGGCGCCTGGGCCTGGCCCGGGTGCCGCTCGACCTCGTCGCCTGCCCCGACCGGCGCCTGACCCGGGCGGCGGTCGAGCTCGTGGCCCACGAGCTGTCGGACGGCGAGACCGAGGTGTCGGTCCTGCTGCCCGACCGCAAGTACAACGGCCTGTGGCGGCGCATCCTCCACGACCGGACGGCCGACGACATCGCCGCCGAGGTGTCGCGCCTGCCGCACGCCAACGTCACCTCGGTGCCGTTCCACTTCGACGCCTGGGTGGCCGACGAGGCCCGCCACCTGCCGCCCCCGCCCCGCCGGGGGCGGCTGACCACGGCCGCCCGGCGGCCCGACCGGCCACCCCGCGACGACACGGCCGGCGTCACCCCCATCGGGGAGGTGCGCTGGCGCGACCGGGTGCGGGTGCGGGGCACGGTCAAGGTGCTGCGGGTGGCACCCCGGCGCGACGCGCCGACGCTGGAGTGCGTCGTCGACGACGGCACCGGGTCGCTGCTCGCCGTGTTCCTCGGCCGGCGGGAGCTGGGCGGGGTGCGCCCCGGGGCGCGCGTCGAGCTCACCGGCACGGCCGGCGTGCACAAGGACCGGCTGGCGATCCTGAACCCCGACTACCGGCTGCTCGCCGCCGGCTGACCGCCCAGGGCCGCGAGCACGTCGCCCAGGTCGGCCTGCCAGGTCTCGAACGTCCGCACCGGGCGGAAGCCCATGTCGACGTTGATCGCCAGCATGTGCGGGTTGCTGCCGGCGTTGAACGTCTCGACGACCTCCATCGCCGGCTGGTGGGCCAGCGCCCGGCGCAGGTTCTCGGCCTTGAGCCACCGGCCGAGGCCGAGGCCGCGGTGGTCGCGCAGCACGCCGGTGTCCGACTGGCGGCCGATCGCCGGGCGGAGCCGGGACACCGCCAGCGCCGTCGCGCCCGCCGGCGACCCGTCGGGCGCGAGGGCGAGCGTGTGCGCGACGTCGTAGCCCTGGGCGTCCCAGGCCCGGACGTCCTCCCGCACCCGGGCGCCGTCGATCGGCGGGATCCGCCACTCGACGTCGCCCAGGGGGGCGTCCGACATGGCGTCGAAGGCCCGGGCCAGCGGCTCCAGCCACTCGTCGGGCACCTCCCCGACCCAGCCGACCGTCCGGTAGCCGGCCCGGCGGGCGGGCGCCTCCTCGATCCAGGCCCGCTGCTGCTCGGGGTCGAGGTCGGCGACCCGTAGCCGGCTGCAGACGTCGCGCTGGCGCGCGGTCATGCCGAGCGCGGCGCAGAACGCCGTGCCGGCCTCGTCCATGGGCCAGCCGACGACCGAGCGGGTCGGGCGCCCGTCGCCCTCCCGGAGGGCGGCGGCCGCGAGCTGCCGCCCGATGCCCCGGCGCCGGTGGGTGGGCACGACCAGGACCTCGAGGCGGACGGTGGCGTCGTTGGCGCCGTCGAGCTCCCGCCGGAGGAAGGCGGCGCCGACCGGCTCGCCGCCCAGCGTGGCCAACCACGACCGCACGGCGTGGTGCGCGCCGGGGTCGTACAGCTCGCCGGCCAGCTCCGCCCGGGGGATCGGCGGGTCGCCGGGCCAGGCCTCGGCGTCGTGGCTGCGGCGCACGGCCAGGAGCGCGTCGAGGTCGGGCGACGTGGGATCGTCGACCGGCCGGACGAGGAGACGGGTGGAGGCGACCGTCATGGGCACCGGGGTAGCGGGGCCCGCCGCCGGCGGTCGAGGGGATTTCGCGCCGGTCGGGCTGAGCGGACGCGGTCCGTGGGGCAGACTGCCCTCGTGAGCGCGTCGCAGCCCACGGTGGCGCACGAGGCCCTGGTGGCCGACCTGGCGGCCGCCCTCGCGCCCGACCGGGTGCGCACCGGCGCCGTCGAGCTCGACCTCTACGGGCGGGACGCGTCGGTGCTCCGGGGCTCGGCGGCCGTCGCCTGCTTCCCGCTCGACACCGACGAGGTGGCCGCGGCGGTGCGGATCGCCCGCCGCCACGGGCGCCCCTTCGTCGCCCGGGGCTCGGGCACCGGCCTGGCCGGCGGCGCGGTGCCGGTCGGCGACCCGGTCGTGATCGTCACGACGAAGATGGACCGCATCCTGGAGGTCGACGTCGACGAGCGGGTCGCCTGGGTCCAGCCCGGCGTCGTCAACCTCGACCTCACCCGGGCGCTGGCGCGCCACGGCCTGCACTTCGCGCCCGACCCCTCCAGCCAGCAGGCCTGCACGATCGGCGGCAACGTGGCCAACAACTCCGGCGGCCCCCACTGCCTGGCCTACGGCGTCACCAGCGCCCACGTCCTGGCCGTCGAGGTCGTCCTGCCCGACGGCGAGGTGACCGTGCTCGGCGGCCTCGACCCCGAGCCGCCCGGGCTCGACCTGCGGGGCGCGTTCGTCGGCAGCGAGGGGACGCTCGGCATCGCCACCCGCATCGCCGTGCGGCTGACGCCGGACCCGCCGGCGGTGGCGACGCTGCTGCTCGACTTCCCGACCGTCGAGGCGGCGGCCGAGACGGTGAGCGGGATCATCGCCGACGGCCTGCTGCCGGCCGCCCTGGAGATGATGGACCAGCCCATCACCCGGGCCGCCGAGGAGTTCGCCCACGCCGGCTACCCCACCGACGCCGCCGCGGTGCTGCTCGTCGAGCTGGACGGGCTGCCGGCCGGGCTGGCCGACGCGGTCGAGCGGGTGGGCCGGATCGGGCGGTCCCACGGCGCCCGCACCGTGCGGGTGGCGGCCGACGACGCCGAGCGGGCGCTGCTGTGGAAGGGCCGCAAGGCGGCCTTCGGGGCGGTGGCCCGGGTGGCGCCCAACTACTACCTCCACGACACGGTCGTGCCCCGGACCCGGCTGGTCGAGGTGCTCCGCGAGGTCTACGCCATCGCCGAGCGCCACGGCCTGGCGGTCATGAACGTCTTCCACGCCGGCGACGGCAACCTGCACCCGCTGCTGCTCTTCGACGCCCGCACCCCGGGGGTGATGGACCGGGTCCACGCCGCCGGCGAGGAGATCGTGCGGGTGTCGATCGCGGCGGGCGGCGTGCTCTCCGGCGAGCACGGCATCGGCCTGGAGAAGCGCGACCTCATGCCGCTGCTGTTCTCGCCGGTCGACCTCGACGCCCAGGCCCGGCTGCGCGAGGCCTTCGACCCCGACGGCGTGGCCAACCCGACCAAGGTGCTGCCGGCCGGCAGCCGCTGCGGCGACCTCCAGTCGGTGCCCGAGGGGGTCTGGGTGTGACCGACCCGGTCGCCGCCTTCGCCGCCGAGGTGGGCCCGCCGGAGGCCGGCGCGGTGGTGGCGGTCGGCGGCCGCACCGAGTGGGACGTCGGCGGACCGCTCGACCCCGACGTCGAGGTGCGCGAGGTGCGGGCACCGGCGGGCATCGTCGCCGTCGAGGCGGCCGACATGACCGTGCGGGTCCGGGCCGGCACGACCGTCGACGAGCTGGCCGCGGCGCTGGCCGAGGTGGGCCAGGCCGTCGCCCTCCCGTCCCGCCCGGGCGCCACCGTGGGCGGCGTGCTCGCCGTCGGGCGCAGCGACGTCCGCCGGCTGGGCTGGGGCCCGGTGCGGGACGCCGTGCTGCAGGTCCGCTACGTGTCGGCCGACGGCACGGTCGTGGCCGCCGGGGGCCCGACGGTGAAGAACGTCTCCGGCTTCGACCTGTGCCGGCTCATGGTCGGCTCGCTGGGAACCCTCGGCCTGCTGGCCGAGGTGGTGCTGCGCACCCGCCCGGCGCCGGCCGCGTCCCGCTGGGTGGCCGGCGAGGTCGACCCGGCCGCCCTGCTGCGCCGCCTGCACCGGCCCTCGGCCGTGCTGTGGGACGGCACGACGACCTGGGCGCTGCTCGAGGGGCACCCGGCCGACGTCGAGGACCAGGCCCGCCTGGCCGGGCTGCCCGACGCGCCGGGCCCGCCACCCCTGCCGCCCCACCGCTGGTCGGTGCGCCCGGCCGAGGTCTACCGGCTCGCCGCCGCCGGCGGCCTCGGCGCGTTCGTCGCCGAGGTGGGCGTCGGCGTGGTCCACGCCTCGGTCCCCCCGCCGCCCCGGGCCGTCGACCCGGCGGTCGTGCGCCTGCACGAGCGGACCAAGGCGCTCTTCGACCCCACGAACCGCCTCGCCCCGAGCCGGTCGCCGCTGGCCGGCACCCGGCTCGCCGCCGCGGAGGGCGGGGGCTGATGCACCTGGGCGTCGACGACGACGAGCTGGCCACCTGCGTGTCCTGCGGGCTGTGCCTGCCCCACTGCCCCACCTACCGGGTGACGGGCGAGGAGGCCCTCTCGCCCCGGGGCCGGGTGGCCGCCATGCGCCAGGTGCAGTGGGAGGGCCGGCCCGCCGACCCGTCCTTCGTCCGCTCGCTGGCCACCTGCGTGCAGTGCCGGGGCTGCGAGACGGCGTGCCCCTCGGGCGTGCCCTTCGGCCGCCTGATCGAGCCGGCCCGGGCCGCCCTGGCCGCCGGGCCGGCGCCGCCGCCGTGGCCGCTGCGGGTGGGCCTGGGCCTGCTCCCCCGGCACCGGCTCCTGCTCGCCGGCTCGTCGCTGCTGGCGATCGCCCAGCGGCTGCGGCTGCTGCCCCGCCGCGCCGCCCGGCGGCTCGGCCTGCCCGACCGCCTGCCCGTCCGGCGCCCCCGCCTGCGGCCCTCGGGGAGCGGCGAGGACCCGGACCGGGACGTGTGGCTGTTCACCGGCTGCGTCATGGACGCCTGGATGCGGGACGTCCACCGCGACGTGCAGCGGGTCGTCGAGGCGGCCGGCGGACGGGTCGCCCTCCCCGGCCCCGGTGCCGCGTGCTGCGGCGCGCTGGCGCTGCACGCGGGTCTGGAGGAGGACGCCCGGGCCCTCGCCCACCGGACGATGGCCGCGCTCCCGGGCGAGGCGCCGATCCTCGTCGACTCGGCCGGGTGCGGCGCCGCGCTGCGCGACTACGGCCGGCTGCTGGGCACGCCGGAGGCGGCGGCCTTCGCCGCCCGGGTCCGCGACGTGCACGAGTGGCTGGCCGAGCGGGTCGACCGCCTGGTCGCCGCCGCGGCGGGCCCTCGGGTGGACCGGACGGCGGGCCGCCCCCGGGTGGCCGTCCAGGACCCCTGCCACCTGCGCCACGTCCAGCGGGCCCACGGGGCGGTGCGGGTGGTGCTGGCGCCGTTCGCCGACCTCGTCGAGCTGGACGACGAGGGCCTGTGCTGCGGGGCCGGCGGCGCCTACGCCGTGGTCGAGCCCGAGCTGGCCGGGGCGGTGCGGGACCGGAAGCTGGCGGCCATCGCCCGCAGCGGCGCGCCGGTGGTGGCCTCGGCCAACCCCGGCTGCGCGCTCCACCTCGCCGCCGCCGGGGTCGACGTCGTCCACCCCTGCCAGGTCGTCGCCCAGGCGCTGGCCGGCGCCGGCCCGGTCAGCGCACCTCCCGCAGCCGCCCGGTCCTGACGTCGTAGACGGCGCCCCGGACGACCTCGCGGTGGGGCAGGTAGGTGGCCGCCCGCACCCGGGCGACCGAGGCCCGCACCGAGGCGTCGAGGTCGTCGAAGCCGCCGAAGGCGAACGGCGGCCGCTCGCCGGTCTCGGCCTCGACCTCGTCGGCCAGCGCCTCGTCGTCGAGGCCGTGCAGGCCGCAGTCGGTGTGGTGGACGACGAGCACCTCGCGGGTGCCGAGCTTGCGCTGCGACAGCGCGAGCGACCGCAGGACGTCGTCGGTGACGATGCCGCCGGCGTTGCGGATGAGGTGCACCTCGCCGAGCGCCAGGCCCAGGGCGGCGAACAGGTCGAGGCGGGCGTCCATGCAGGCCACGACCGCGGCCCGCCGGGTCGGCCGGGGCGACGACAGGTCGCAGCCGGGGCTGGCCGGGTCGAAGGCGGCGGCGAACGCGGCGTTGGCGGCGATCAGCTCGTCGACCGTCGACGGACCGGTCGGGGGGTGGTGGGCGCGGCCCGTCACGGCCGGCCAGGCTGCTCGCGCCGGCCGGGCGCGCGCAAGGGCGCCCCGTCAGGCGGCGGCGAGGCGCCGCCGGTGGTCCTCGTCGTCGTAGCCCTCGAAGAAGCTACCGAGGTCGTCGACCATCCGGTCGAACGACTCGGCGGCGAAGAGGATCGGCTGGTAGCGGGTGATGTCGTAGTCCTGCGTGCCCATGGCCCGGATGTCCCAGGGCCGGATGTCGGCGTCGCGGAACACCTCGATCTCGCCGTAGGACGACAGCAGCCCGGCGCCGTAGGCCTTGAGCTCGCCGTCCTCCCGCACGACGCCGAACTCGAGGGTGAACCAGAACACCCGGGAGAAGAAGTCGAGCGCCTCGTCGGTCTCGGCCCGCCGGGACGCCGCGCCGGCCGCCTCGTAGAGGTCGGCGAAGACCGGGTTCCCGAGCATGTTGGCGTGCCCGATGATCTCGTGGACGATGTCGGGCTCGGGTGTGTAGAAGGGCACCGAGTGGTGGCGGATGTACTGGGTCGAGAGGAACACCCGGTCCGCCAGGGCGCCGTAGAACTCGCGGGTCGGGACGAGGCCGGGCACGGGCTCGATGTGGAACCCGGTGAGCGCGTGGACGGTCGCGTCGACCTCCCGCAGCTGCGGCACCCGCTCGGTGGGCAGCGTCACCGCGGCCGCGCCCTCCAGGTAGGCGCGGCAGGCGTACCGTTCGTGCTTGCGGGCCAGCTCGTGGGACACCGTCCGCCAGACGGCGTCCTCCTCCGGGGTGTACTCGACGTCCTCGATGGGGTCCCCCCGGCGGTGGCGGCGCCCGACCTCGGCGATGGCCGCCCGGCGGGCCCGGTACTCCGGGTCGGAGAACCCGGGGTGGTCTTCGGGCAGCTCGAAGGTGGCCGCCCGGTCGGCATCCGTGCGCACCATGCCGGCATCGTCCACCCGGCGGCCAGGGTGTTCAATCGCTTCCCGAAAAGTTCAGACGCTTCGCCACGACGAGGGGTACTGTGCGGATGGATCTCTGCCCTGACCGTCACGAGAGGTCATGATGTCCAGCCATCCCCGCCGTCGGGCCGCGGCGCCGGCCACCGACCTCGACGACGTCGACCGACGGATCGTCGCCTGCCTCACCGAGGACGGGCGCATGTCGGTCAACGAGCTCGCCGCCCGCGTGGGCGTCAGCCGGGCGACCGCCTACGCCCGCCTCGACCGCCTGCGCAGCGAGGGCGTCATCACCGGCTTCACCGCCGTCGTCGACCCGGCCCGGGTCGGCTACGGCCTCGCCGCGCTGATCCTGGTCAACGTCGAGCAGAACGAGTGGCGGGCCGCCCGCGACGAGCTGCTCCACCTGCCCGGCGTCGAGTACCTGGCCTTCACCAGCGGCGGCTTCGACATGGTGGCCCTGGTGCGGGCCTCGTCGATCGAGGAGCTGCGCGACGTCATCCTCGAGCGCCTCCACGGCGCCACCCACGTGCGCTCGACCCAGACGGTCTTCGTCCTCGACGAGCAGCGCCGGACCCTGCCCCTGCCCTGAGCCGCCGGGGCGGCCGCGGTCAGTACCCGAAGTCCTGGACCCAGGTCCACGCGCCCGTGTTCACGCCCACGCCGATGGCGGTGAAGTCGCAGTTCAGGATGTTGTCCCGGTGGGCGGGTGAGCCCATCCAGGCCTCGTGGACCTCCTCGGCGCTGCGCTGGCCCTGGGCGATGTTCTCGCCGCCCGGGCGGGGGTGACCTGCGTCGCGCACCCGGTCGGCGAAGCTGCGCCCGTCGAGCGACGTGTGCGAGAAGCAGCCCTGCGCGGCCATGTCGTCGGCGTGGCCCTGGGCGGCCCGGGCCAGCCGCTCGTCGGTCGCCAGCGGCCCGCAGCCGGCCTCGGCCCGGGCCGCGTTGACCAGCTCGACCACCCGGTCGGCGGGCGAGGCCGCCGGCGGGCGGGTGGTCGTCGTCGGCGCCGGGGGCGGCGGTGGCGCGGGCGCCACGGCCGTGGTCGGCACGACGGTCGACGGCGGGGCCGCCGTCGTGGGGGCGGCGGTCGTCTCCGCCGGCGTGGGGGTGACCGGCTCCGGCGCCGTGGCCGTCGTGGTGGACGGCGCGGACTCCGCCTCGCCGTCGGGCACGATCTCGAGGCCGGCCCGCTCGTCGCCGCCCCCGCCGTCCGCCGTCCGCACCCGGTCGGTGCGGGGCCCGCCGGTGAGCCCGGTGACGAGCAGCATGACGACCGGCGCCAGGCAGGCGCCCAGGAAGACGAGGAGCACCGCGAGCGGCGACGGGCGGCGGACCGGCCCTCCCTGGGACATCAGTCACACACCGCGCTCGGCGGGACGCGCATCGTCATGGAACTGTCGCACACCCGACGCACACTCGGCCGCCCGACCGGGTAATGATCCACCCCACGCTGCCTCTCCCTCCCCGGACGAGCAGCGTGGCCCGGCGATCGCCGGGTCGGAGATCGCCCGTTGGCGGGCCAGGAGCGAGGTGCAGAACCCATGAGCGACATCCTCTGGTACGGGCTGGCAGCGATCGCGCTGGTGATCGTGATGGCAGGCGTCCTCGGCCGGCTGGTCGACCGCGACGACGTGTCGTCCATCGTCGAGGGCTGAGCCCTCCCCCACGAGTTCCCCGGACACCGACGTTCTAGCCGACGCCCCGCCGCCCGGCCGGCGGGGCGTCGGCGCGCCCGGTCGCCGCTCAGGCCGCCAGCAGCTGCCGCGCCGCCGCGGCGATGTCCTCGGCCTGCGGCAGGATCGCCCGCTCGAGCTCGGGTGCGTAGGCGACGTGGCACTCCTTGGCGCCGACCCGCCCGATCGGGGCGTCGAGGTCCCAGAACGTCTGGTCGGCGGCCCAGGCCACGATCTCGGCGCCGAAGCCCGAGCGCAGCACGTCCTCGTGCACGACGAGCAGGCGGGAGGTGCGCTCGACGGACTCGGCCACCATCTCCTTGTCCCAGGGGACGAGCGTCCGCAGGTCGATGATCTCGACCGACGCGCCCTCCTGGGCCAGCTGCTCGGCCGCCTGCCGCGACCGCTCGACCGTCGCCCCCCACGTGACGATGGTCAGGTCGGTGCCGCGGGTGACGTAGCGGCCCCGGCCGAAGGGGATGACGTGGTCGGCCGGCGGGAACGGGTCCCGGGTGTAGGGCTGGCGCAGCAGGTGCTTGTGCTCGAGGAACAGCACCGGGTCGTCGCACCGGAACGCCGCCCGCAGCAGCCCCGCGGCGTCGCTGGCCCGGGACGGGAACGCGACCAGCAGGCCGGGGACGTGGGTGAAGATCGACTCGCCCGACTGGCTGTGCCAGATCGCCCCGCCCTGGAGGTAGCCGCCGATCGGCACCCGGATGACGGTCGGGCAGGTGAACGCCCCGTTCGACCGCCACCGGATCGTGGCCGCCTCGCTGCGGATCTGCTGCATGGCGGGCCAGATGTAGTCGAAGAACTGGATCTCGGGCGCGGGGCGCAGGCCCCGGATGGCCTGGCCGACGGCCCGCCCGATGATGTTGGCCTCGGCGAGCGGCGTGTTGTAGCAGCGGGCCCGGCCGAAGCTGCGCTGCAGGCCGTGGGTCGTGCCGAACACGCCGCCCTTGCCCTCGACGTCGGCGAGGATCGCCTCGCGGGCGTCGGCGACGTCCTCGCCGAACACCCGCACCCGCTCGTCGGCCGCCATGACCTCGTGCAGGGTCCGGCGGATCGCCTCGCCCATGGCCACCAGCTCGTCGCCCTCCTTCGCCGGCGGGGCCTCGCCCGGGTCGGGGATGTCGGGCAGGGCGACGACGTGGTCGAGGACGGTCGAGGGGTCGGGGCGGGCGGCGGCGAGCGCCTTCTTGGCCGCGTCGGCCACGATGCGCTTGGCCTCGGCCCGGATCTCCTGGGCCTCGTCCCGGGTGATGATCCCGCCCTCGACGAGCGTGCGCTCGAGGTTGTCGATGGGGTCGTGCAGCGTCTCCCACTCGAGCTCCTGCGGGAGCCGGTACTTGCTCTGGGTGTCGGCGGCCGAGTGCGAGTAGGGGCGGGTCACCCGGGCGTGGATGAGCGCGGGGCCGACGCCGGCCCGGACCTTGCTGACCACCTCCTTCGCGGTCTCGCGCACGGTGAGGTAGTCGGTGCCGTCGATCGACCAGACGTGCAGGCCGGCGAACCCGCGCACCAGCTCGCTGATGGGCGCGGGGGCCTGCTCGGAGGCCGGGACCGAGATGGCGAAGCCGTTGTCGGCCACGACGTAGAGCACCGGCAGGTGCTCGGTGCAGGCGGTGTTCAGGCTCTCCCAGAACTCGCCCTCCGAGGTGGCGCCCTCGCCCAGGCTGACGTAGGTGATCTCGTCGCCGTGGGCGGTCAGCCCGAGCTGGGGCCGGCGCACGATGTAGCGGCCGGCCTCGGCGCAGCCGACGGCCGGGATGCACTGGCTGCCGGTGGGGCTCGACTGGGTGACGATGTGCCGGGCGGCGTCACCCCAGTGGGCCGGCATCTGCCGCCCACCGGAGGCCGGGTCCTCGGCCGAGCCCACCGCCTGGAGCA
>DATCKU010000046.1:0-7851 GCA_036564245.1 Actinopolymorphaceae bacterium | reverse complement strand
GCGTCGGTCCACTGCTGGTTGAGGGTGACGATCCGCTCGGGGCGCTGCTCGATGGTCGTCTCCCCGGCCGCGTGCTCGATCGTGACCGGGTAGCCCTCCTGCTGCTCGGCGCGGTCGCCGTCCTCGGAGCCCTCGGCCGTGTCGTCGTCGCTGCCGCACGCGGCCAGGGCGGCGAGCGCCACCAGCGCCGCCACGACGAGCCGCGTCGCCCGCCACATCTCGGTTCTGCGCATGGGTGCAGACAGTACTCGTTAGGTGAACTTGACGACAGATGGGATAACGACTTGACAACCCTTCGTGTCAGCGCAGGCGCGCCCGGATCGCGGCCGAGACCGCCATCTGCTCCAGCTCGCTGATGTCCGTGGCGGACAAGGGATCCAGGTGGGCCAAGTTGTGCCGGGCACGCACCGCCTGGCAGAGGAGGCGGTAGTCCTTGCGAGGAAGGAACACCCGGTTGTCGTGCAACCAGCCCTTGAGGCGCGACAGCTCGAGCTCGGCGACGCCAGCGGGAGGGATGCCCGCCTGCACTGCGGCTGTGGTGACGCGCTCGACCATCTCCAGGCGCAGCCGTTCGAGCCATGGGAAGACGGTCCTGATCTGCGCGATCCAGATGCGGCGTTCGAGGTCGCCGGCCAACGACACATGGAGATCGAGGCAGCCGTCCCACGACTCGACAAGTCCGGCGGCCCACGCGCCATGGACCGATCTCGGCGTTTCCGGGGCGCGGGTGCCGTGCAGGCCGCGGTCGATCTCGGATGGCAGACTGTCCGTGAGCCGATCGACCGTCCGCATCCGTGAGGTCGCGAGCTCGTCGACGAGCTCGAGGTCCCACCGCCCGACCTCGACCACCTCGGCTGCTGTCGTCGCTCCGAGTCCGAGGTCGTGGATGTAGACCGAGACGTCGAGCGGGCTCAAGACCCCCCACCACCACGAGACAGAGAGGTTCGAGTCCTGCGGGGGTACGACGGGTGTCGCGCACCCGTCGACCAGGAGCACGAGCCGTGCACGCTCGTGTGGCGGTAGCGCTTGCGCGGCGTCCGCGACCGCGGCGGTGAACCCCACCCAGCGCTGGACGACCGCGGTTTGCGATCCCCGGGCGTCGATCACACAGACGACGTCCTGGAGATCGGGGTGGGAGGCGAACGCATCGGCTCCGAACCGGGTGCCGCGTGGTCGGTCCAGGCCGATCGCATCGGCAACGGCGACACCGAGCTTCGAGGGTTCGTGATGCTCGGCGAGGGACGGGTCGACGACCTCGACGTCGCACCCCAGACGTTCCTCGAGTTCGGTCGTCAGATGCCCACCCAGATTCGTCGGGCGGTCGGGATCCGGGCTGACGACGATGAGCGGTCGTCCGTCGGCCACGTTCGCCAGGGCGCGATCCAACCACCGGCGCGGACCGGGGAGGTCCCAGACCGTCAACCTCATACGGACGGAACGAGGGCGGCCCTGGCGACCGGCTCGGCACGCACGCGCGCATCGCCGACATCGACGAGGAGACCGGTCAGGACCATCTGGTCGACCAGTGCCCTGGCCACGGTCAGCGGGTCGCCGTCAGCCGCGTAGCGGCCCGGGCCGAGGTCGTCGGCCAAGACCTCTGCCAGCTCCTCGGCCGGCTCGTCCCCGTCGTCGAGGACCAAGGCCGCTCTCTCGTAAGCGAGCTTGAGGCGTTGATCGCTTCGGAGATCGATGGAGGCCGCCAGCTGCGAGATGTCCACTTGGTCGAGTGCCGCGTTCAGCGACGATCCGTCGGCACAGGCCTGTGCCACCGCCGTGACGAGGACGTCCCATCCTCCCGTCGCCTCGAGCACGCGACGAGCGCTCTCGTGGGAGTCGAACGGGAGCGCAGCGTCCCGGCCGAAGTTGGCGATGGCCTCCGCCGACCAGAGCCCCGCGGCGCTGATCGGCACTCGACGGGACTCGCCGGAGGTGAAGATGCGGCGGATGAACGTTCCATCGACGACCGGGTCGGCGAGGAAGATGACCTCGAACGTGCCTGCCTGCGGGTTGTGCCGACGGCCCGGGTCGACGGCGTCCAGCGCTCTCTGCAGCGTGTCCCATGCGACCTCGGCCGCCGACCCCGTCACCCGGACGACGGTCACGCGGTGGCGGCCGTCGCCCAGGGGGCGGAGGTACGAGGTGATGTTCGGGTCCGAGGCCTCGCGAAGTCTGTGGACGGTACGAGCGCTGCAAGCGGACTGGATCGCGTCGTCCACCCTGTCGGCGCCCGTGGCCTTCGTGGCGACGACGACGTGTGCCTGCGTGGCGTTGGACACGATGTCCGCCAGCTGTGCGTCGGTGAGAGGCGCCCGCACGGGCCGTGAGCGACGTCCGTTCGTGATCGTCGTCAGATCCCGCCGCCACCTGCTGGGTTCGAAGGTGTCAGCCGGCTCGAGGTCCGTGGCGTCGAGCAGGACCTGCTCGATGTCCTCCCGCGAACCCAGGAGCCGGGCGACGTTCGGGCTGCGGAGCATGTAGCTGTTGCCGTCCTTGGCAAGGACGCCGAGACCGATCATCTCGTCGGCGACGAGCATGAAGTCGGTCATCTGCATCTTGGAGAAGCCTGCAGGCCAGTACTCCGCGCAGTCGTCGCGCAGCTCCGTCGCGGGCGTCAGGTACGAGTGGCCGTGGAGGTGGTGGTTGTACGCGACGACGTGGGCGATGACGTGGAAGGCCGGGTCCAGCCGCAGCGTCAGCGACACCCGTTCCCGGATCGCTGCCGTGACCGTGGGATCCGCCCAGGTCGAATCGACGTCCTCGCCCGTGACGATCGTGGGGAGATCGTTGCGCCACCGCCTCCGGTCGTTGAGTCGTTCGAGCAGGTGGTGCATGAAGATCACCAGCAGTGCCGGTTGGCGGTTGGTGTGGGCCAGGATCCGGTTGACCAGCTCGAAGGACTCGAACCGGTATCCGAGGGCGTTCAGCGGGCGCGTCACCAGCTCGGCGGCGTGTCGTCCGTCGAGGGGGCCGATGGCCAAGGGCTCACCGAGGTGGGCCAGCGGTGTGTTGGACACGCTGCGCGCCACCGTCGAGAAGCGCTGGACGGTGTGGAGGCCGGCGAACACGATCTTGCACCGCCTCTGCGTCTCCTCCATCAGGCCCTTGAGGCTGGCCGACACGGCCAGGTCGCCCTTGCTGTCGGCCTCGATGAAGTGGTCGCACTCGTCGAGCAGGACGAGGAGCCGCCGGCCGGGATCGCCGCCGAGCCAGGTCGTGATCGCGGTCGTCACGCTCGGCGCCAGTCGTCGCGGTGCCTCGCCCTCTGCGATCCCCTCTGCGACGAGGGCGGTCCAGAGCTCCTCCCAGACGGCGTCAGCCGGCCGCGGTCGTCCTACCTGCTTCGCCTTGAGGTCGATGTAGATCGCGACGTGATCGGGGTCCCGCTCGAAGACCCGCTTCGCGTGGCGGAGCAGAGCGGACTTGCCGAGCTGGCGGCCACCGTAGACGTACGAGGTCCCGCCATGCTGGCGCACGATGCGATCGAGCTCGGCGGTACGGCCGTAGAACATCGACTCCGGCACGAGCCCGTACGCATCCGGCATGTACGGGTTGGCGGTGACGAAGGGCAGCACCGCCTGCATCGTCCGCTCGTAGTCGCCGGGGCCCGTGGCCGCGACCCACGCCATGACGTTGCTGTCGATGATCGCCACCGCTCGACGGTTCTCCCGGAACGTCCTGGCCAGCTTCGCCCGGCCCTTGGAGCCCAGCGGGCGCAGGTGGAGGAGGAAGACCGGCTCACCGATCCGCGCCCGAGCCAGGTACGTTTCGACGGTGTCAGGCGGACCACTGTTGACCAGGACCTTCCACACGGTGTGACCGCCTGGCTCCGGCGCGAAGGTCGGCACCAGGGGATCGCCGTCGACCTCGACGGAGACGAGGTCGATCCACTGGTGGTTCCTGACGTTGGGGCGGTTCTCGGCGGCTGGCCGGATCCTCGCCGCGGACATCCCGAGAACTCGGAGGACCGGCGGGAGCACCTGCTCCCAGTCGACCGACGCGAGGTCGTCCTCGCGGCTGATGTCGCGCCACGCCCGAAGGCCGGAGATCACCGTCTCGGCCGCGTCGTCGTCCAAGCTGGCGAAGTCGAGCGGGCCGAGCCGTGCACGACGCCTGACGGTCTGGCGGGTGGAGCTGGCCGCGAGGTTGATCCCGCTGAGCGCGTCGTCGAGCCGCGGAGCGAGGAACTCGGCGGGACGGGCTTCCTCGACGCTCTCGGGGATGTCGCTGCCCTCGCGGGCAAGTGACAGGTACTCCCACGCGGTCGCCAGGTCGCCCGCCTCGACGCGAGCGAGCACCTTCTCGCGGACGGTGGCGATGGTCGGATCGTCTGCCAACGAGTCGAGGTGGTCCCGGAACTCGGCGAGCGTCTCGCGCCGGTTCTCCTCGAGGGCGACGAAGACCTCCTGGACGGCGTCGTCGACCCGATCCAGGTCCTCGCGGTCGGTGGGATCGTGGTCCTCGAGCTTCGCGGTCAGGAGTCGCCAGCGGGTCTCGTCGAGGAAGCCCAGCCGACGGTCGGACTCGAGGCGGTCACGCGCCGCCGACCAGCGCTCGGCGACGACGTGACGGGCGGCGACCAGCGCTTCTGTGCGGCGGTCGTCGAGTGCCTCGACCTCTGGGTGGCCGGCCTCCCGGAGCACCTGGATGACGAGGGCCGTGCCGACGTGGTCGTGGAGCTCCGTGCGGCGGTCGAAGCCGCTCAACAGTCCGTCGGTGAACGAGCGACTCGCCACGTCATCGAGGTCGTCGGCCACCGACTCGGCCACGACGCGCCCGATCGTGAAGTCGTCGTTCAAGCGGAAGGGGGCTGCTGCGAGGAGGTCGGCGTTGAGCACGCGGTCCGGGGCCGGCTCACCGCCGTCCGGTCGGACACCGGAGAGCAGGTCCTTGACGGAGTCGAGCAGGTGCCGCGCGGCGCAGACCGCCCCTCGGAGCAGGGGATCGCCGTGACCGATCTCGTCCAACGACGCCGCGACAGCGCCGCGCGTCTGGTCGTGTGCTCTCCGGAGTGCGTCGATCTCGCGCTGCTGCCAGGAGCCCTCACCTACGCTCCGGGCACGGTCAGCAGCGATCACCGCGTCGGCCCAGGTGACGCCGAGCTGCACCGTCTCGTCCCAGTACTCGGTGAGCTTCGCCGCGGCTCCAGAGTGGATCGCCTTGCGCTTCTTGCTGGTGTCGGCATTCGCGATCTCCGCATCGCGCCTCTTCGCGGTGCTGAGCTCGGCTGCCTGGTCGCGCATCCGCTTGGCGATGTCGAGACGCTCCTCGTCCGACGCGTGCGACGTGAGCGCGGGTGTGAGGTAGTCGCGGAGGATGCCCCCGTTGCCGATGAGCGTCTTCCACACGTCGGTGGCCCGCTGGTACTTGATCGTGCGGGCCCCCGCGGTGGCCAGATGGGCGCGGATCGCCTCGGTAGCCTCATCGACGGCCCGAGCCGCCTGGTCGAGGTCGGCCGCGACGGTGAGCACGTCGTCGATCAGCGCGACGCCCTGCTGGGACGCCCGGAGCGTGGCGTCGATCAGCGGCTGCAGCTCGGGCAACGTGGACGAGAGGCGAGCGGCGAGTGCTGCCGAGCCGCTGTAGGGCGCCACGAGCGCCATGCGGAGAGCAGCCGGGAGCAGCACGAGGCGGGACGCCGGGTCCGGAGGGACCTCGGCGTCATCGAGCAGCTCCTTGAACCGGGTTGCGCACGGCCCGGCGGCAGCACGTGCCTCCGTGGCCAGGGCAGCCAAACGGAAGGCGGTGGCACGGTCGAGCTCGCCCTGCGCCTCGGCGATGTGGGCGGCGAGACCGAACCGGCCGTCCTCCAGCGCGCGCGCAAGCGCCGTGTCGAGCCGCTCGTCGACGTCGCCGTCGGCGGGATCGTCGTCGGCTTCATCGCCGGTCTCCGCCGCGCTCGGTGTCTCGACCGGTTCGAGGTCGCCTCTCACATCCGTCGCGGATGCCGGATCTGCTTCTTCGGCGGGGGCCGGACCGCTCTGTGACGTCCCGGTATCCGGTTCGTCGTGGGTTGAGTCCACCGCGTCGTCGTCTGGTGCGCTCGTCGACCGACGTGGCTCGTCGCTGGTGTCCGGCGTCGAGGTCGCCGTCGGTTCACTTGTGGACGGGTCGCCGTCGTCGGAGGACGTCGTGGCGGATCCGTCGTCGTCAGCGGCGTCCTCTGTCACCTTGGCAGAGGCCGCATCCTCGGCCGACTCGATGGGCGCATGCGGGTCGTCCGCGACGTGCGTGCCGGTCTCCGTTCCTTCCTCGGCGCGCACCGCGACCTCGCCCTTCAGCGCGGCGTTCACCACGGCCCGCATGTCAGGGAACTCGGCGATGAAGGTCGCGATGTCGTCGTAGGGTGCGGCGCTCTCGCCCTTCACGACCGAGAGAAGGGCGCAGAGGCCGTCACTCGCTGCACCGTGGTTCGTGCGTGCCTCGCGGGCGGCCGCCTTGATCTCGGCCAGTTCAGCCGCAATGTCGTCCGGCCCGTCCAGCCGAAGGATCTCGTCGAGGGCTCTGGCGCTCCTCTCCGCCGCTTCCAGCTCCGCCACCAGCGATCGGACGTCGACGAGCGTGACGTGGCCGCCGTCCTCCTGTTCCTCGAGAGCTGTGATCGCCGCCACCATTCGGCGTTGACGCTCGAGCTCGATGACCAGGCCACGTAGGTCGTCGCCGATCGGCAGGAGCAGCGAGGGTTCGGTTGATTCGGAAGCGAACGCGCTCACCCGTGCCAGTGCGGCCGACGCTTGCGGCCACCGTTCGCTGACGCTGGCGATGAGGTGGCGGGCCATCGCGAGACCAGCGTCATCTCGCGCTGCCGCCATCGCCTCGGCGATCAGGTCCTCGAGATCACGCGTCCCCCCGTCGGAGGTGGCGAAGGGTGCGCTCACCTGCACGAGGTGGATGAGCGCGAGAACCTGGGGAGACGTCGGCTTGTGGCGATGTCGCGTGAGCCAGTCGAGGACGGCGTACGCAAGGATCACTGGCGGGATGTCCTCGACGCGGTGTGCGATCTCTCGGCGGAACGCATCCGGATCGTCGGAGGCTCCGTCGAGGTCCGTACCCTCGACCAGCTTGTGCAGGCGGCGCTCGTAGGCGCTCCCGATCGCTCGGCACAGCATCGGGTGCAACGTCGGACACGCCTCGGGCGCCTTGACCTTGTCGATGAGCTGCCGGCACAGGGTGGGCGGCGGGGGCTGCCTGTAGGGGAGCCCGGCGTGCTGCAGGAGATCGCGGCGGACGCGTGTGTTCGCTTGCCTGAGGGCTTTGGCGAGGTCCGCCGGATCGAGGTGCTCGATGAGGCCTTCGGCGAGATGCCTCGTCAGGCGCTGGTGCTCGTGCTCATCGACCACCCGCACCAGCGCACTGAAATCCCTGGTTGCGGCCATCGTCCGCCCTGCCTCCAGCTCGTGTCGCGATCGGACGCCCCGGGTGCGGGAAACGCACGCCGCCCCATAGGTACACCACTGCTGTGACACGCGCCCCCGCCTGCATCGACGCTGCCCGCGCCGTCAGATCACCAGGCTGAGGCCGCCGTCGACGAGGAGGGACTGGCCGGTCACGTAGCGACTCGAGATCAGCGCCATGCAGGCGTCGGCCACGTCCTCGGGCGTCGCCACCCGGTGGAGGGGCGCGATGGCCTTCACCCCCTCCTTGAGGTCGCCCCAGTCGGCGGTCCACGGCGTGTCGACCAGGCCGGGCGCGACGGCGTTGACCCGCACCTCCCCGCCGCAGTGCTTGGCCAGGATCGAGGTCAGGTGGTCGACGGCGGCCTTGGACACCGCGTAGGGCAGCGAGCTGCCGGTCTGGCGGGTGCCGGCGATCGAGCTGATGTTGACGATCCAGCCGTCCGGCGCCTGGCGGAGC
>DATCKU010000045.1:0-7253 GCA_036564245.1 Actinopolymorphaceae bacterium | reverse complement strand
GTGGACTTGCCGGCTCCGTTGGGGCCGAGGAACCCCGCGACCTGGCCGGTTTCGACTCTTAGCGAGAGGCCGTCCAAGGCCCGGGTGGTGCCGTAGGACTTGGTGAGGTTGTGCGTCTCAATCGCGAGACTTGCCATAGGGCGCTCCGTCCGTCGTCGATGTGGTTCTCTGACCCGTCGTCACGTGTCTGACCGCTGGCGGGCCGCGAGGTAGGTGTCGAGGAACGAGCTGTCGGTGAACAGTGGCTCGGTGAACAGTTCGAGCATGGGAAGCATGAATCGTTCGGTGTACGAGCGGAACCAGGCGGGAAGCTCGTCAAGGTCGAGGTGCTCCTGACGTCCGAGCAGATGGAGGAGCAACCCTCCCACGGCCATCTCCACCAGCACGCGAGCGCGACCCTCGGGGTCACGGCTGGGTCGGATCACACCGGCACGTACGCCATCCTCGATGTAGCCGATGGCGTCGGCGACCATCTGCTCCACGAAGTCACTGGCGAGCTTCCCGCCGGCTTGCAGGCAGCGCAGCACGTATCCCACCAACGGGGCGTACTGCTCCGTCTGGGCCAACTGACTCAGCAGGGCTCCTGGCGGATGCTGAGCGCCGATGAGCGACGACTTGCTGACTCGGATCTGTTCGAGGACGTACTCGTCGCAGGCCTGACGCAGCCCGGCACGGGAGCCGAAGTGGTGCATGATCAGGCCGGGGCTCACTCCGGCGTCGGCGGCGATGGCGCGCAGCGGTGCGTCCATGCCGTCGGAGGCGTAGCGGCGGATGGCCGCGTCTCGAATCCGCGCCTTCGCTGTGAGGTCCTCCGCCGCAGTGATCGTTGAACGCATGTTCATGATGCTATACGCGCGTTCAATGTCCTGCCTAGTGCTCAGCCACACCAGGTGGTGTGAGCGTTGTCATATGGCCGCGCTGGCCGGACCCCGAGTACCCACAGCAGGTCCACCTCGACGTCGCTGTGTCAGATCTGGACGAGGCCGACGCGCTCGTCACCACCGCAGGCGGGACCTTGCTCCAAGACAATGCCGGATATCGAATCGATGCCGATCCCGCTGGACACCCGTTCTGCCTCTACCGCGATCCACCCAAGGCGGCGAGGGGAACGACGGTGGGCCGCCTGGTCTACGACTGCTTCAGTCCGCGTTCGCTGGCGAGTTTCTACGAAGGCTTCATCGGCGCGGAGAAGCGGCTCGAAGACTCACCCGAGCGCGTCGTGGTCGACCTGGGTGACGACGAATTCCCTAACGTGGCGTTTCAGCATGCCCAGTTCCCAGCGCCTCGTTGGCAACCCAGCCTGTCCCGCACAACTGCATGTGGACTACCGGTTCACCGTCGACGACGAACGTCCGCACTACCAGACGCCAGCCGGCAAGGCCGCAATGAAGCGTGCCGAAGAGCTGGGCGCAATCCACATTCGGGTCACCGTGTACGCCGATCCAGCGGGTCACCCATCCTGCTTCTTGACCAACCAAGGCAGGCACTCTCGCGACTGCCGAGACAACCAGCCGGCTTCATGCATGTCGTAGTCATCCGTTTCCGTCGTCACCCTCGCACGCCGGCCAGGCGGGTGCTGTCACCAAAGGGGAGCGCTGTAGCGGGTAGGCAGATGCTATGCGCGAGGAAACGGAGAAATCTGCCGGGATGCTCACACGGCGTCAGGAGGCGCTGGAACTGGGTGTCTTCCTTCTCCTGATCGTGCCCTCCTTGGCACTGTCGTTCGCCGCAGTGCGGCAGGGCATGGTTCCGTTCCCCGTGGTCGCCGCGTCCACGATCCTTCGGGACGCGGGTCTGGTCGCCTTGATCCTGCTCTTCTGCTCGAGGGGGCATGAGCCGCTCGCAGCGATCGGCTGGACGTCTCGTACGGCCTGGCGGGAGATCGCGCTAGGCGTCGTCCTCTCGGCGTTCGTGCTTGTCGGCGCTCAGGCGCTGGAAAGCGTCCTGCGTGAGGTGGGATTCTCCGGACCGCGGGCTCCCGCACCAAGCCTCGTACCTGCACCCACCCTTGCCGAGATCCTTCTCTCGCTGCTGCTTGTCGCCGTTGTTGCGGTAGCCGAGGAGACGATCTTCCGTGGCTACCTGATCCTGCGGATCAGGAACATCCTGGGAAGCCGCGCCTGGGCGGTGGTGTTCTCCACGCTCGTCTTCGCGGTCGGCCACGGCTACGAAGGCAGCGCCGGAGTGCTCACCGTCGCGGCGACAGGTTTGGTCTTCGCGCTGGTCTACGTCTGGCGGCAGAGTCTGGTTGCTCCGGTGCTGATGCACTTCCTCCTCGATCTCACGGCGCTGGTGCTGTTGCCGCTCCTGCTCCGGTGAGCGCACACGTCAGCCACTCCGGGCTTCCGGCCCGCGGCCATGACTTCCGTGACTGAACGCCAGACCAACCCGGACCAACGTCACGGACCGCAACGGCGACCCGAGGCGGTACGATCGATCACTGGAATACTAGTGGACATGCTGCTACCCGTGCGGCCACGAGCCACCCTGCCGGCGCTCCGGAAGGAGGCAGCGATGGGCCGTCCCTCGTTCAGGCTGCGTGGTCGTGTCGGCGTCCGGGCGTTCCGCGCGGCTTTGCTGCTCGGCATGGCAAGCCTCGTGTGGGTGCTCGCCGTGCCACCTGCGAGCGGCCTTTCGCTGACAGCTGACCGGCCCGCTGCTGAGACGACGGTCGACAGGGCGTCGAACACCGTGGAGCAGGCCAAAGGGCCGATCGGCTGGGACGTCTATCGCAGGTTGGACCTTCTCCCGAAACTCGCGTCGGGTGTCCGTACCGTCCAGACGTCGAGCTACGACCGCGACGGTGGCAATGACGATGCCGTCGCGGGTGACGGGACCGGCGAGTGCGTCCGGATCACTGAGGACGGCTGCGTGATCGCCGAACACACGGGCGCTGGTGAGATCCAGAGCATCTGGCTCACCCACCTCGGTCTGATCGCCAGTGACGACGCGTCCGTACTCGGCACCCTCATCGTGGAGCTCGACGGGCAGCGGATCATCGAAGAGCCGGTGCAAGACCTCGTGAACGGCAGCCTCGGGGCACCCTTCGTCTGGCCGTTGGTGGCGAACACCCACCAGAGCTCGGGCGGCGTCTACATCAAGGTGCCGATGCCGTTCCGTACGTCGATGCGGGTCACGGTCGAGGCGACCAGCTTCCTCTTCTACCACGTGACCTACCGGACGTTCGCCGACGCCGCGGGCGTACGGACGTTCGACCCGACCGACCGCGCGGAGGATGTCATCGCCATGCTTCGCCGCGCGGGCAGGGCCGATCCAGCGCCGCCCTACCGCAATGCCCGTACGGTCCGCGCTGAGGCAGAGCTCGCTCCGGGCGCGAGCATGCAGGTCGCGTCCCTGCGAGGGCGCGGCGCGATCCGGGAGCTCAAGGTGCGCATCCCGGAGATCGTCGGCCCAACCGTGCGTCCGACCTTCGTCGACGACGGGCGCGCCTTCCACGCGGGCGGGAGCAGCGAGTTCACCGTGGCCATCGACCCTGCCAACGACGGCGTACGCCTGACCCGGCGGCTCGACACGTTCTGGGCGGCCACGCAGGTCGTCGCCGTCTTCGTCGATGGTGTGCCGGTGAGTGGCTGGAGCACGTTCCCCGGCAAGGCGGGCAACGAATGGTCCGACGCGGTGGCGCTCATTCCTCCCGAGCTGACCCGCGACAAGTCGCAGCTTGTGATCCGGAACGTCTGGAGCAACTCGATCCTCGGCGGCTTCGAGGAGTTCCGCTACTGGGTGGACTCCAAGGTCGGCGGTGAGTACGTACGGACCGACACGCTCGACGTGGGGCCGGACGCGACGGCGAGCGAGGAGGCGCACGGCTACCGCATCGTCGGTGAGCAGTGGCAGGGCCGGCGATGGGCAGCGTACCCACCGACCGGAGACCGGCAGGCGATCGCCCGCAGCGACGAGCTGCTCGAGAAGCTCCGCTTGCGCATCACGTTCGACGGCGAGACCACCGTCGACGCGCCACTCGGCGAGTTCTTCGGCACAGGCCTCGGTGAGTACGCCGTAACGTCGTTGCTCCTCGCCGTCGACCCCTCACCTGACGGCTGGTACACGTCCTGGTGGCCCATGCCGTTCGAGCGGTCGGCGACCGTCGAGCTGGTCAACGGCTCCGACGAGACCGTCGCCCTCGCCGAGGGGTCGGTCGCCTGGCGGCGTGGCGGACCGAAAGGACTCGGCCGCTTCCATGCGACGTCTGAGCGAGGTCACACCGTGGACGGCGAGGACTGGACCTTCCTCGACGTCGAAGGCGCGGGGAAGGTCGTGGGTGTCTCGCACACCATGCTCGGTGAGCCCAATCCGGCGAGCATTGGCTCGCGGAACTATCTCGAAGGCGACGAACGGGTGTGGGTCGACGGGGAAGCCACGCCATCGCTGCACGGTACGGGGACCGAGGACTTCTACGAAGGCGGTTGGTACTTCCGCACCGGTACGTTCTCCAACCCGATGAACGGTGCGCCGGGTTACGAGATCCAGGACATGGGGTGCGACTATTCCTGCACCTCGGCGTACCGGCTCCTCATCGGTGACGCGATTCAGTTCACGTCCAGCATCCGCTTTGGTATCGAGCACGGTGGCGACGACACCTGGCCGGCCGTCTACGGGTCGACGACGTACTGGTACGGCGCGGTGCCCTCAGGTCCCGCCGACCGGTCGTGAGTCTCGCGGCTGCCCTCAGGGCTTGCGGGCAACCGCGCAGAAGAGCCACCGGGAGTCGTCGGTGTCGGCGGCTTCGGGGTCCTCTGCCCCCCACAGCCCGACGTACGTGAGCTCTGCCGGTGCGTCGGGGTAGGGCGGCACGATCTCCAGGCCTTCGAAGAACCGTGCGATGTCCTCCTCGGGCCGGAAGTAGGGCTTCTCCGTCGCGTTGGCGTAGAGCTCGTTGGCCCGCGCGATCACGTTGGGGTTGGTCCGCGTCGACGTGGCGTGCGAGAGCGCAAGGTAGCTTCCCGAGGGCAGCGCCTCGACGTAGCGCTGGACGACGCCCCACGGATCCTCCTCGTCGGGGAGGAAGTGCACGACAGCGGCGAGCATGAGGCCGACCGGCTGGCTGAAGTCGATGAGCTGGCGGACCTCCGGGTGGTTGAGGATCCCGTCGGGATCACGCAGGTCACCGTTGATGAACGCGGTGTTGCGGGCGTTGGCGAGCAGGGCGCGGGAGTGCTCCAGGATGGTCGGGTCGTTGTCGACGTAGACAACACGTGCGTCGGGCGCAACAGCCTGGGCCGCCTCGTGGGTGTTGTTGCGAGTGGGCAGGCCGGCGCCGATGTCGATGAACTGGCGAATGCCGGCCGTCTCGGCGAGCCAGCGGGCCGAGCGCTGGAGAAACCCGCGGTTGGCCCACACGGCGTCTTCGACCTCGGGTGCCGTCTTGCGGATCGCCTCGGCTGCCCGGCGGTCTACCTCGAGGTACTCAGTGCCGCCAAGGAGGTGGTCGTAGATCCGCCCGGCACTCGGCTTCGTCGGATCGACACTGGATGGGATCGCTGCAGATCTGTCCATTGGGCCTCCAGCAAGATCGTGCGCACAGTTTGCCACACCTCGCACGCCTTATGCCGAGTGGTGCCGGCCTGGGCTGGCCAGTCCAGGTGGTGCGTTCTTCCGGGCTCCGGTCGGACAGTGAACGGGGTGCCGGGAGGGCCGGTCGAGAGCTCGTGGCGACCCGTGCTTCGGGCGAGTTCGACGTCGCGGTTTCGTTCGAACTCAGCCGACGGGCCTCGGCCGGATTCAGCGGTTCCGATGCCGGAAAGGTGAGATCGCGTGGCCTCCTGTCGACCCCGTCGCCAGCGCGTCTCGTCGCGGCGAATCTCGGCTGCGCTCGTGGTCCTGGCGGCGGGATCCGGTGCGAGCGACGTCTTCAGCCTCGCCACGTTGACCCACGTCTTCACGAGCGTCATGACCGGCAACCTCGTTCTCCTCGGCCTCGGTGCCGGATCGGGTGACTCACAGGCCGTCGCGCGGCCGGTAGTCGCGCTCGCGGCGTTCGCGGGCGGCGTCTTCGTCACCGCCCGCCTCTTACGGCCGGTACGAGTCAGCGTCGACGACCCGTGGCCGTCACCCGTCACCACCGTGCTGGGCCTCGGCTTGGTGTCACAGCTCGGCGCCCTCGCGATTTGGATCGTGACCAGAGCCGAGCCGGCCCCCGGTGTCAGCCACCTGATGGTCGTGCTCCTCGGATGGGCCATGGGCGTCCAGACGGCGGCCGTCAACACGATCAGGGTTCCCGGCGCGGCCACGACGTACCTCACTGGCACGCTCGCCCGGCTGGTGGCGCACGTCGCCACGAGAGGCGCACGCGCCACGATGCGCAGGGAGTACCTCGAGGTGCTCGCCTTGCTCGGTGGGGCGGTGATCGCCGGTGTGCTGGTCCTCCTGCAACCGTTGGGACTAGGGATCCTCCCTGCCGCCGCGACGCTCGGCGCGATCCTCATCATGCGAGGCCGTCGGCCGGAACGTCCCTCCCGTCGCGGGGAGGGTCACGACGAGAGTGGCGGTGAGAGCTGACCCCCAGGCTCGTCCACGCTGCACGTTTGACCTGGCTGAGTCGTTGGAAGGGGGCATGAGTGACTAGTCAGCAGCCAGAGCAAGGGAACCGGTGCCCACGCGGGGTGCAGATGACCCGCAAACGCAGGTGGCGCCCTCAACATCCGGACGCGGTCATCGTGGACCGTTCCACTCCATGGGGCAACCCGTTCAAGGTGGGTAAGCCCATTCCGCCGCCGTTCACCGGCTACAAAGGCCACGCGGTCGTGCCTGATCCGGCTGTCGCGGTCGAATTGTTCGAGCTGTTCGTACGCATGACCCCCGGCTACATCGAGCGGGCGCGCGCGGAACTGGCTGGCCGTGACCTGGCGGACTGGTGTCCGCTGGACCAGCCGTGCCACCGCGACGTCCTGCTCGCCATCGCGAACGAGCCCGAGGTGCCCTCGCTACGGCAATCCGAGCCGCAGACCGGCGACGAGCCGGCGCGCCAAGCTGGAGACGTCGAGGAGAAGGAAACGGTGCTGGTCTGAACCCGCGATCGCGCTGAGCATCAGGTTCTGAGCCGCCGGGACCGCGGCTCTGCCGTACCTCCTTCTAGGACCGACCGAAGAGCAGCTCGAGCTGGGCGTCGAGTGCGGCGACCGCTTCCTCCTCGGCGAGCTGCCGCGACAGGAGTTGCAGGCCAAGTCCGTCGACGAGCGCCAGAAGCCCGGCGGCCGCACGTTCCGGGTCGAGGTCGAAAGCCCCGGCAGCCCGCA
>DATCKU010000044.1:0-22125 GCA_036564245.1 Actinopolymorphaceae bacterium | reverse complement strand
TGTAGGTGCCGGGTTGGGGTTGGGTCCACCACCAGTGGTCTTGGTGTTTGGCGGTGTGGTGGCGTCTGCAGAGTGTGGTGAGGTTGCAGGGGCAGGTGGGTCCGCCGTGGCGGTGTTCGACCATGTGGTCCAGGTCGCATCGGCTGGCGGGCTGGTTGCAGCCGGGGTGGCGGCAGGTGCGGTCTTTGGCCTGCAGGTATCGGCGGGTCTTGGTGGTGGGCCGGTAGCCGAGCCGGTTGTGGAAGATGACCCGGCCGGCGTCGGTGATACTCATGCAGTAGCTGAACCCGGTGTCGGCGGCCCGGGCCAGTTGGTTGATGACTCTGGCGGGGATGGGCCCGAACCCGTTCAGCTCACCTGGCCCCAACCGGTTTGCGTCGGCGAGTCTGCCGAGCATCGCCTGCTCCCGCAGCAGGTCGGCCACTCTCACCCACCCCGGACCCACACCCAAACCACCACCGCCGCTGGTGCCCCCAGCCACAACCCCAGCCCTTGCCGCAGTCACGGTTCCGGTCTCGGGCTCGATTACCGTCTCGGCCCCCGATTCCGGTCCTGGTTCCGGTCTCGGCCCCGAAGCACGGGCGAAGCACATACGTCGGGATCGGATGCACCAGGATCGAGCAGGGGCGAAGCCACCAGACCCGAACCAGACGCCTCAGAATCGAGTAGCTCCACCTCCAACGCCTCGACGTTGTGTACGTCAACGTCGGAGGTGTCGGCATCGAGTGTGCCGGTGTCGTGAAGCCGGGTCACTGAGTCCTCCCCGCGAGCGTGACCGGTATCGAACACATATTCTATCGACTGGGCCGGCTGGTGATCAAGGCGAAAACCCGTGAAAACAAAGGAGACACGCGCACGCCCCCCAGCTAACGGTCAGAGGGCGAGTCGCGAACATCCCGAAGAGAAGCAGGAGAGTTTCCGCCCAACGACTTTGAGGTCGTAGAAGGCCGAGTTCGGAGGCTCCGTCAGATCGTCGGGCAGTGTGACGCCATCGCTCGAGACGCACGTCCATTGCCACTCGGCCCGAGCACTGGACCTTGATGCCCTGTGCCCCGGCTTGCGGGTCTACGCCAAGGCAACCGGGCTGCCCGTTGACCAAAAGCGCCTCGACCGCGTCGCTGCCGGGCGACCAGGGTCCGAATTTCGCCGAACGCTTGGACCTCGATCGCCGACAGCCGTACCGTCACGTCGTATGGCACTCGCGCCCGGTCGGATGCGGCTCGGACCATCCAGCGGTCAATTGTTGTTACACACCCGCCGCCAAGGTGTTGCATCGAAGGTTGGTCACGACCTCACGATCGTGGTAACCGACTGGTCGGCGGAGGTCGACCTGCCCAACGACAATCCCGCCGACGCGACCGTACGGGCAGAAATCCAGATGGCCTCCCTGAAGGTCCTCGAGGGCACCGGTGGCGTCAAGCCGCTGACCGACCGTGATCGCGAGGAGATCGTCTCCACCGCTCGACGGATCCTCGAGGTCGACCGTCATCCCACGGCGACCTTCGAGTCGAGCCGCATCGAGTCTGTCCAGGATGGTGGCACCCTCTCGGGGACGATCTTCGGGACGCTGACGATCCGTGGCACTTCGGCACCAGTTGAGCTGCGCGGACGTGAGACCAGGCCCGATGTGTTCCAAGGCAGTGCCGAGATCGTCCAGTCGGCCTATGGCATCAAGCCGTACTCCGCGTTTCTCGGAGCCCTGCGGCTACGCGACGTCGTGGAAGTGGAGTTCGAGGTCAACCTCGCGACCGCCGAGCGCATCTAGTCGTTTTCACGTGGCGCATCTAGTCGTTTCCACGTGGCACGGAGAACCACGCGACCGACAGGCCCGCATTCCCTGACAGCTATCCGTTCCGACCTCGTCCGCGAGAACCTCTTCTCGCCTGAAGAGGTCGAGGCGCCACGACGAAGCGCCGAACGACTCGTTGCCCGAGCTGACGGCCTGACCCAGAGCACCGATCGGTTCTCTCGCCTGGCGCTACTCGCGGTAGACCTCCAGCTCGACGATCCTGGAGTAGCGCGCGTCGTTGGAGGCGAGAGCGAGGACGCGTACGGACGTCGTGCTGACGGGATCGAACGTGGAACTCACCAAGCCCACGGTGTTGTCGCGAACGCTGGCGACGGTTCGCCAGCTGCCATCCGACTCCAGCACCTGCACGTCGAAGTCTCGAAGACCGTAACGGGATCCGGGATAGCGCGTCGAGTCGAGCGTGTACAGGTCGACGCGGCTCACCTGCTCCGGCTGGGGGAACGTCACCGCCAACCAGTCCGGGAACACCTCCGGCGTGCCGTCGTTCCACCCGGTGAGGACGTCCCAGTCGTCCTGGTTGCGGTTGCCGTCGATCGCCCCACATGCTGCGAAGTTCCCATGGGTCGACGACGCCGAGACCGACGCAGCCAGCGCGAGGTTCGCGTCGGGACCGTCGGGTGGCGTCGTCACAGTGACCGGGATCACGAGCTCGTCTCCCTTGCCGGTACGCCCGGCGCGCAGCCTGACCTCGTACTCGCCCTCAGCGGACCCAGCCGGCGCTCTGACCGAGACGGGCACGACAAGCTCGTATCCCGGCGGGAAGTAGCTCGAGATGAGATCGGGCGACACGGTGAGCGGGGATTCGGGAGTGAGCACGACGTCGCCGTAGACGGGCTCGCTCCCCTCGTTCCGTACGCCCACGTCGATCGTCCTCGCACCACACGGCGCAGCAAGCACCTGCAGCGACGACGGACTCGCCGACAGGGTGAGGTCGTTCGAACCGACGCCCGGGCGGCCCCGAGTCGGGCTTGCCGAAGCGGACATCGCGCTCGCCAGGACGGCGAGGACGACCAGACCCTGGAGCAACCATCGAATCGCAACCATGCAAGCGTCCTGACTACTCGTACGGCGTCACGGGCTGTTCCGGTGGCGGGATCTGCGCGGAGAAGAGCCGGCCGATCGGCGGGTTGTCCGCGACCTGGATCAAGCCGGGTTTGCCGTCCTCGGTGACGAAACTCGCCCGCGTCGTGATCTGCGCCCCCGGCTCGCGTACGTACGGCACGACTCGATAGTCGGCCTGCAAACGCTCGGGCATCACCGTGAATTGCACGTACCCGCGCTGTGCGTTGTAGAACTTCACGTGAGGGTTGGCGAGGAATGGCTCTGCGAACTCGTCCCGGTCCGCTCCGTCCATCCCCGAGCTGATGGACGTGCCGATGAACTCGGTGCCAACCACCGGTGAGTCCGGGTCGTCGAAGCGGGCCTTGATCTCGGCCGCCATGCTTCGGTGGATGTCACCGGAAAGCACGACAGGGTTGGACACGTTGTGCTCGATGAGAGCAGACACGATCCGGTCGCGGGCCGGCTTGTATCCGTCCCACAGGTCCATGCTGAACGCCTGGCCAGGCTCGAGGGTGAAGTCCAGCTGCGCCATCATGATCTGCTGCGCCAGCACGTTCCACCGCGCGGTGGAGCTCGCGAGTCCGTCCAGGAGCCAATTCTCCTGATCGGGACCGAGAAGCGTGCGCTGCGGATCCAGACGCTCCTCACAGTCGGTACGAAGGCCGTCGCCGCAGGCCTGGTCGTCGCGGTACTGCCGAGTGTCGAGCACGTTGAACTCCACGAGCCGACCGAAGCTGAAGCGCCGATACAGGCCCATGTCGGGTCCAGTCGGCGGGTTGCGTACCGGCATGTGCTCCCAGAACGCTCGGTACGCGTTCGCCCGGCGCACCAGGAAGTCCTCCGGCGGCATACTGGGATGGTTCTCGTCGGCGTAGTTGTTGACGACCTCGTGGTCGTCCCAGGTGACGATCCAGGGGAAGGCGGCATGCGCCGCTTGGATGTCGGGATCGAGCTTGTAGAGCGCGTAACGGTCACGGTAGTCGTTCAGCAATGTCGTGACACGTTCGAACTTCTCCGGCAGCGAGACGCCCGGCCTGCCGCCATTGGTTCGTACGCTGTATTCGTAGAGGTAGTCGCCCAAGTGGAGAACCACGTCGAGGTCTTCCTCGGCCAGGTGACGGTAGGCGGTGTAGAAGCCGTCGAACCAGGCCTGGCAGGAGACGATGGCGAACCTCAAAGCCGAGAGGTCGGTGGACGGTGCCGGTGCGGTCCTCGTCCGCCCGACCGCCGAGATCTCACCGCCGCACCGGAAGCGGTAGTAGTACGGACGACCCGGTTTCAGGCCACGCACGTCGACGTGGACCGAGTGCACGTATTCAGGCAACGCAAGGGTGCTGCCGGACCGCACGACCCTGCGGAACTTGGGATCCTCGGCGACCTGCCACTGTACGGGCACCCTGACAGCGTCCATTCCGCCGAAGTTCTCCAGTGGTTCGGGTGCGAGCCGGGTCCAGAGCACGACGGAGTCTGGCAAGGGATCGCCGGAAGCCACGCCAAGGCTGAAGGGGTACGCCCGAAACTTCGGGGTCGCTGCCGTCGCAAGGCTAGGCCGTAGCATGTCGAAGGCGAGCCCGAGGGCGCTGAGCCCGCTGGCCGCAACAAACCCGCGGCGCTTCCACAGCCGCTGTCGTTCGTCTTCCCATGCGCGCCACAGGCTGGCGCTTTGCCCAGATGCCACACCGCGTGTGTAGTCCGACGCCGCATCCGCGTGAAGAGTCACCGTCCACGTCTGGCCAGGCCGGGAGAGGAAGCGCGCTCGTCGGGCTAATGGTCGGCTTCCTTCGCCGCAGCGGATCTCACGAATGGCATGAGGATTCCCGACGCTGCGGCGCGCTCGAACACTCGCGTGATCGCTTCCACCGACAGTCCCTTGGTCTCGGGTAGATATGCCGCGACGAAGAGGACCGCCATACCGCACAGTGCGGCAAAGCACACCATCACCCACGACAGGCCGATCGCGCTGACCCACAGCGGGAAGACCAGGATGAGGGCGAAGTTCGCCAGCCAGTCGGCGGTCGCCCCGAGAGCCGCGGCACTCCCACGTACGGCCGTGGGGAAGACCTCGCCCTGGATCAGCCATCCGGTTCCGCCGACGCCCACCGCGAACGACACGATGAACAGGTTCAACGCGGTCACCACGACGAGGACCTTGGCGACGTCGCTCAGCATGCCGTCGCCGAAGGCGCCGATCAGCATCGAGATCGCCATGCCGGCGAAGCCGCCCATCGCCAGCCACCTGCGGCCGATGCGGTCGATGAACCGGAACGCGAAGTACGTCGCGGCCACGTTGACCGCGCTCATGATCGTGGTGGCTTCGATGGCGGTCGTCGTCGACTCGAGTCTCGACTCGCCTCCACCGCCGAAGTAGGGCTCGAGGATCTCAGGGCCGTAGTAGAACGGTACGTTGATCCCGGTGATCTGCTGGAAGATGAAGAACACCACCACAACCATGAGTGCCCGCTGAACGCCGCGCGTCCAGTGTCGACCACGCCGGAGCGGCTGTGCCTCGGTGGACTCGGGCTCTCCTGCCGGGTGGATGATCTCGTGCGCCCGGGCCCGGATCTCCTCGTCGGAAACCTCGATGCCCAGCATGGCGACCGCCTTCCGGGCATCGTCGAAGCGGCCATGCCGTAACAGCCAGCGGGGCGACTCCGGCATGCGCGTCCGCAGCACGAGCGCCAGGATGGCAGGGACGGCACCCAGCCCAAGGATCAACCGCCAGTCCAGGCCGTATGCGTGTTGCGGCATGGTGCGAAAGATGAGCAGAGCGACGAGATACGCGACAAGGATGCCCACGGTGATCATCCACTGCTGAAGCATGCTGAGGGCTCCACGGCGTCCCCGCGGCGCGTACTCTGCGATGTAGGCGGTCGCGATCGCCGAGTCGGCGCCGACGGCCAGCCCGATCAGCGTACGGGCGACGAGCAAGGTCCCGACGTTCCACGCCACGGCCGACAGCAACGCACCGGCTGCGTAGATGCCCGCATCGACGACGAGGAGCGACTTGCGCCCGAATCGATCCGTGAGCGGGCCGGCCGAGAGTGCCCCCGCAGCCGCGCCGAGCGACGCACCGGCCACGAGGTAGCCGGTGACGAGATCACTCATTTCGTACGGCACAAAACCGAGGACCGACCCGATGTTGGCCGTGTCGTACCCGAAGAGGAACCCACCGACCGTCGCGAGCAGGGTGAGTTTCCAGTAGAACGACGTGGGGATGCGTTCATCCATCCTGGTCAGGACGTCGGTGGCACCGGTTGACTCGCTCATCGGACCTCCGTACGGATCCGGGCTCGATGCGTGGGTGAGGATGGTCCCGGCCAGCGGGCACATCCGAACCGACGTCTCATACCCGCAAAATGTGCGTCACCCTCACAGGACGGATGACTCCGTTGGAGAAGCGGGTGCACTCACCCAGCTGGTGCTCTCACCTCGCTAGACCACGCACGAAGCTCCCGGCGTCGGTGATCACGTCACCCAGTCCCTGCACGATCTCGTCGAGCACCTGCCGGTCGCAGATCAAGGGCGGTGCGATATGCAGCATGCTGTCGCCACGGTCATCCGTACGCGCGATGATGCCGGCCTCCAGCAGCTTCCGCGGCAGGAACTCCTTCAGCAGCCGGTCACGCTCGGCGCCTTCGAAGCGGGTGTTCGCCTCGTCCTTCACGAGTTCGATCGCCCAGAAGAACCCAGCGCCACGCACGTCACCGACGATGGGCAACGCGAGAAGCTCCCTCAGGCGCTGACCGAGGTAGCTCTCCAGCGTCCGTACGTTCTCCAGCACCCGGTCCCGCTCGAAGATCTCGATGTTCCGCAGCGCAATGGCGGCGCTCACCGGGTGTCCCCCGAACGTGATCCCGTGCCGGAACATCCGCCCAGTCTCGATCAGCGGCGCCACGACGCGCTCCGTGGCGACGACCGCGCCCATCGGCGCGTATGCCGACGTGAGTCCCTTGGCAAGACTCACGAGATCCGGTGTGATGCCCTCCCGGGCGATCCCGAACCACTCCCCCAGCCGGCCGCAGCCGGTGATGACCTCGTCGGCCATCAGCAGGATGCCGTAACGGTCGGCGATCTCACGCAGTCCACGCCAGTAGCCAGGTGGCGGGACCAGGCATCCCCCGGCGTTCTGAACCGGCTCTGCGATGATCAGCGCTACCTGGTCGGGTCCTGCCGCGAGGATCGTCTGCTCGAGCTCGCCGAGCAAACGCGCGCAGAACGCTTCGGGATCGTGAGCGTCGGGCGCCCGGAACGCGTTGGTGTTCGAGACGTGCGTGACGTCGATCGGCGGCGTGCCGAACGGCTCCTTGAGCCTGGGCACACCTGTGAAGGCCAGCGCACCCAACGTGACGCCGTGATAGGCGACCTTGCGGGCGATCGCCTTCGTACGCTGCGGTTGGCCGATCGCGACATAGTGCTCCCGAACCAGCTTCCATGCCGCCTCCACCGATTCCGAGCCGCCACTTGTGAAGAACACCCGGGTCATGCCGTCCGGCGCAAGCTCGGCCACACGCTCGGACAGCTGGATGGCCGGTGGATGCGCCGTCGCCCAGTTGGTGTTGAACGGCAGCGTCGTGAGCTGGGCCGTGGCGGCTTGCGCCATCTCGTCGCCGTACGAATACCCCAACTGCGCGCAGAAGAGGCTCGACAACGCATCCACGTAGCGCCGGCCCTTGGTGTCGTACACGTACGGCCCCTCGCCCCGCTCCAAGACCAGCAGATCGTCCACCCGCTGTTTGGAGAAATGGAGCATCAGATGGTCGGCAGCTGCCCGCTGCAAAGCGTCGTGCATCGTGCCGGTGGTGAGCTGGTCGATGGACATCCCTACACCTCCTGCTCCCACCTAATCAGATGACCGTGCACCCCGTCCCCCTCCAGGCACGGGGTGCACGGTCAACTGTCACCGTGAGGCGTCGAGGCTGTGCGGGCCTGGCGGCGGCGCGATCTGACGTGACAACGACACGTGGTCGAGGTCGAAGGTCCCGTTCCAGTCGTCGTTCGTCGTACCCCTGACCCAGACCTTCACCCGTGCGATCGCCGACCGAGACTGCCAGTCGGAGAGATCGACGGAGAGGCGGTTCCAGCCACGGAAGGGATCCAGCCTGGCCAGGCCATAGACCACATCGCCATCCTCTGCGTACACGTTGACCCGGGCGTAGAAGAGGTTGTCCGGTTGCAGCTCTCCAGACGCTGGTTCCGGCACTCGGACGGCGAGGTTCAGCCACCGCATCCGGCGTGCGTCCTGCGGCTCGTCGAACACGACATCCGTGCCTTTCCAGGTCTTGGCAATGCGCGACCAGGCCGGCAGCTGTGCCGGGCTGTCGAACCGGACCCGAAGCGACCGCTTGCCCGTGACCCCGCCTTGTGCCTGCTCCACGGCGTACGCGTTGTCGGCCGGCCGCCAGCCGTCGGTGCCCTTCTCGAAGTCCGAAACGATCCGTTCCCGCACCGGACGGGGGCCGACCTGCGTGGCGAGTTCTCGTGGTGGGGTGCGTTGGGCCAACGCCGACGGATCGAATCCCTCGATGACGTCCGCCCAGTCGTCGATGCCGATGATGGGTTTCGCGAACTCCGTCACGTCGAGGGAGCGGGACGTGTCGATTCCCTCGAACACGTCATAGCTCACCTTGTGCCGTCCCGGCATCGCGCTCTCCGGTCGCTCGTCGTCCCACGTCCACAAGCCGAGTCGCAGCCCGCCTTCCTGCTGGTGGTCGACGTGGCGATGCAGGATGAACGCGTCGATGGAGTCGAGGAACCGGATCTTGTAGTACGCGTAGGCGTAACAGGCCGCCTGCAGCCGCTCGGCCTCCTCGCTGGCGTCCGGGGTGTTGCAACCCTGCTCGGACAAGATGATGCGTCGGCTTGCGCCACCGTAGTGGAGGTCGGGCTGGTCGAGATACGCAGGCAGCACCTCGATGTTCTTGAACGTGATCCGCGGGGTGTCGAAGCCGGGTGTCGCGGTCTGGTCGTTCCAGAACGCTGGATTGCGAAGGTCCTCAGGGTACGGGTGGTGCGCGACGTTCCACCCCACGTCCCCGGTTCGTTTGGTGAGCGCGTTCAGCTGGTCGATCACGTCCTTGCCGGGATAGAACCGCGTGGGGTTCGCGGGATCAGGATTCGCTCCACAGACCGTGGTCCAGCAGTGGGTCAGTGAGATGTAGGTCCGGGCACCGTTCCAGTACTTCTGGGTCGCGAGCCACGCGATGCGGACGGCCTTCGCGTAGTAGCCCAGGAAGTCCTCGAGGACCATGTCCCCGGAGTTCGCCCACACCCACTGGGCGTCGACCTCGTTGCCGACGATGTAACCGACGGCCCGACCGTACTTCTGGTCGGCGCGGGTGTAGCGGTCGGCCAGGAACTCCATCGCGGCTGTGAAGTACGCGACGCCCTCGGCAGTCTTGGTGTTGAACGCGAAGACGATTCCCGCGTCGAGGTTCGCGTCGGGATGGTGGAGCACGGGCCATGCCGACTGCGGGTTGCCGTCACGGTAGAGAATGAGGATCAGGTTGACGAGGACGCCGTTGTCGGAGAGCGGTTTGATCTGCGCGTCGAGTTGGGTGACCGCGTTGCGGTCGAAGTAGTACGTCCGGCCGTTGGACTCGAACGGAATCACCTGCGCCGGATCGTCGCCCGGCCCGATCCGCATGAGGGAGTTGAACGGGACGTTGATTCCGGCGTGCTGCACTCCGAGTTCCTCGGCGTCGTCGGTCATCTCGACCTGCAGGCCCTTCTTGCTCAGGGCCGTCGGGTAGTCGAAGTCGCGCTCCGGCGTGAAGGCCAGCTGATCGACGAAACGCGGTCCACCGACCAATTCGGCTGTGTCGCCCGAGCCCACCACCGCGACGTACTGGTCGTAGAGCCGATCCCATCCCTCGGCATCCAGACGTGGTATGGACGCGACGAACGCACCGTCAGTGTCCGGTGTCGCAGTCACCGTGGGTGCGGCGTCGGCATAGCTTTCCGGGTCCGCCTCGGCTCCGAGCGCGTAGATCGCCACATCCGTCGCGCCGGGCTCGACCCGTCCGGTCACGACGATCGTGTCGTCGCCGGCCGACACGGACGTGATGCCAGGCGCGGTGGTCTGCGCACCTGCGTGCCCGGTGACGAGCACCAGCGCGAGCGGGACCGACGAGACAGTCAGGGCCAGGGCAAGCAAGAGCCGGGAAGCGAGCCTTCTCCGCATGAGCGACCTCCGGGGGTGGGATGTGGGGAACACGGCTCCGAGCAGCATGGGCCACCTCACTTGTTGCCGCCTGCGCCGGGAAGACCTCCCTGCAGGCCGGCGAGGAAGTACTTGGACAAGAAGACGAACAGCAGGAGGAGTGGAACGCTCGCGATCGCGTAGCCGGCGAACAGCGGACCGTACTCCGTGGCGTTCTGCGTTTGGAAGAACTGCAGACCGGCCGAGACCGTCCGCAGCTCGTTGTCCGTGACGGTGAGAAGCGGCCAGAAGAAGTCGTTCCACACGCCGATCACTGTGACCAGCGCGATGGTCCCGATGACCGGAAGGGACAAGGGAAGCGTGATCGAGGCGAACATGCGCGGGCCACCGGCACCGTCGACCCGGGCAGCGTCGAACAGCTCCTGCGGAAGCTGCTCGACGAAGGTCTTCATCAGCAAGGTGCCGAGCACCGCACCGCCCACCACGTGGGGGATCGCCAGCACGATCCTCGTGTTGAGCAGTCCGAGGTCACGCATCAGGACGAAGGTCGGGATCAGGCTCGCGATGCCGGGCACCATGAGGAGGGCGGCCACCAAGCCGAACAGGAGGTTACGTCCGAGGAATCGGTAGCGGGCGAAGACGAACGCCGCCACCGAGCACAACCCGATCGAGCCCACGATCGACACGCTCGCGACGATCAAAGACGTGACGAAGTACGGCTCGACCTGCGCCCAGGCCCGGGCGTAGTTCTCCACGTGCAGTGGGAGCGTCGGGAGCCACCACGACTCGTAGTACTGCTGGTTGGTCTTGAACGACGTGACCAGCATGAAGAGGAACGGGAAGAGCCCGACGAACACGATCACGCTGAGCGTCGCCATGATCGACGCCTGGTGGAGTCGACGTCGCCCGCGTCGTAACGCCACACCGGAGCGCCGCCCCGCCACAGGCGGCCGTTCTGCGTCGGAACCGGCGTTCCGCTCGACTCCCGGGAGCGACACGTCAGAGCGCACGGACATCCGTCGTGTCCTTCCCGCGTATGAGCACGATGACGATGCTCGCCGCGATCGTCAGGACGAAAAGCGTCGTGGACAGCGCCGCCGCGTATCCCCAGTCACCGCCCTGGAAAGCCACTCCCAGCATCCGCAGCACCGGGACCTGCGTCGCGTTGTCCGGGCCGCCACCGGTGACGAGGTAGGCTGCAAAGCCGTACTGCAGCACACTGATTGTGGCGAGGAAGACCAGCAGTTTGAGCTGGCCGGTCATGAGCGGAAGGTCGATCTGGACCAGCCGGCGAAGCCTGCCGCAGCCATCGAGTGCCGCGGCCTCGAAGACCTCGGTCGGCACGTTCTGCAGCGTGGTGAGGAACACGAGGAACGGCAGGCCGGCGACGAACGGGAAGCCGATGAAGAGCAAGGACAGCAGCGCGAGATCCGGATCTCCGACCCAGTTCTGCGCCAGAGCACCAAGACCTAGGCCAGTGAGGGTCCGATTGATGACACCGTTGTTCGGCTCGTACATCGCCGCCCACAACAGCACCGTGACCACACCGGGAAATGCCATCGGGGCGATGAGCAGGGTACGGAACACGAACTGTGCCCGCTTGCTCTCGAGACTGATGACGAGCTCGGCGGCGAGCAAGGGGATCGCCCACGCGATGGTCACACTGAAGATGAAGATGATGCCGAGGTTGCGAAACGAGTGCCACCACAGGTCGTCGTGGACCATCGCGATGTAGTTGTCGAGCCCCACGAACTTTGATTCGAACCCCGGTCGCCACTCGTAGAACGAGTGCCAGATCCCGCTCGCCGCGGGATAGTAGGCGAACACCGCCAGCACGGCGAAGAGTGGCGTCAGCGCCACGTAGGCATACCACGGGAAGCGGCGGCGCCTCGCTCGCATGCCCCCTCCTTCGCCTCGGCTCGGTCCAGGACGTGCTCCCGCGATGTCATCTCGTGCGGCCAGGGTCGGCTAGTCCTGCTTCGCCCAGGGCTCGTTGTCCCACTTGTTGTCCTTCACAGCTTGCCGCGCCCCCTTGATCCACAGGTCCTGGAGGTAGCGTTGTTGTTCTGGCAGGGACTTCGTGCCGAGGAGCCAGCCTTCGTACAGGCTGAGCCCGGTGACCCCAGGTGGGCCACCGGGCATCGCGAGCGGAATCGACTCTCCCCAGGTCCCTTCGGCGAACGCCTTGGTCTCCGCCGCGCCACTCGCACCCTTCACCGCGGAGATACCACCCGTCGCCTGCAGCCACGGCTGGATGTGTTTCGGCGTGCTGACGAACTGCAGGAACTTCACCGCCGCCTCCAGCTTCTCGCCCTTCACCGTCGACGGGATCATGTAGCTCGTCCCCCCGACGCTCGCACCGAACCGAGCCGGAGCACCGGTGGCGAGTGGCGTGGACTCCTTGGTGATCTGCGGGAACGGCATGCTGGAGAACGAGAAGCTCACGTCCTGCAAGGCGCTCACACCGAAGTTGACGCCCCACGCCATGGCCGCTCTGCCGGACGCGAAGTCACGGAGGCCGACGACGGCACCGTTGAGACCTTCGGTGTTGCCCGACCAGTTCTCGTCGACGCATGCATCCCACATCCGCTTGAGGAGCTTGTGCGCCTCGACGACCTCGGGCGTCTTCGTGTTCAGCGCGCCGGTGAGAACGGCTCTCGCCACCGACTTCGCCGTCACGACCGGCTTGCCGGTCGACGAAACTGCCTTGCCCGGCTTGCCCTCCACCGTGTAGACGTTCAGCTCGTCGACCTTGCTGTCCAGCAACATGCCGCTGATCGTGGCCATCGTCCAGCCTGGGCCGAGGTCCGAGCGGTCCATCGCCAACGGCGTGTAGCCGGCGGCTTCGAGCTTGCCGCACGCGTCGATGAGATCCTCGAACGTCTTCACGGGCGCCTCGACGCCCGCCTCGGCGAACGCATCCTTGTTGTAGAACAGGCCGGTGCCGACCAGGTTGAACGGCACGAACTCGACCTTGCCGTCGGCATTGCGGCTCGCTGGGTTGCCGATCCCGTAGTAGCGCTCGCGGAAGACGTCGACCCACCGTTTGCTGCCCGGACCTTCCGTGATGTAGGGGTTGGGCTTTTTCAGATACTCGTCGAGTGGCGTGACCATGTACGGCTGATGGGGCGCCTGGTTGAACACCAGTTCCGGCGCGGTTCCTGCAGCCAGGTGAGTAGAGATCGTCTGGCTGAAGCTGTTCAACGGCAGCACGACCGTCTTGACCTCGATGTTTGGCTCGGCCTTCTCGAAGGCCGCCACGAGGTCCTCCCACGGTTTACCGAACGACGACCCGCTGTCGTTCCACTGGTTCGGACCTTCCAAGGTGATGGTCACCTTGCCGCCAGCATCGGACGACTCGCCATCTTGCGTGGCACAGGCCGAGGCGACCGCGATCTGAGCCAGCACGGCCAGACCACCGATGACGCGTACGGCGACGCTGGCACCTGGTCGGCTGCTTCGTCGATCCGGCCGCGCCGCGCTGATCCGAAACATTCCCGACCCCCTGACGAGACGATGTGAATGCAGCGAACAGCCACAACACGACACTTCTGCCAGATGCCTGACGGCAGCTGGTCAGGGCACGATCCTTTCGTCGGCCCGACCTCGAGCATGACCGTGACTGTCGACGTCAGCTTGCAGCCGCGTGGCCGGCGGAATGTATCGTTTCACTCTTCCGTAGAGCGAGTCTCGCCCTGCGCGTTGGTGGTGTCAACGCCGTAGACTTCCCACGTCCGACGATGGACAGCGGCGAACCCGGGCGTCCGGCGGGGTTACGGATTCGCGAGAGTCCAGACACACACGACCTCGGTTGCACCGGAGCAGGGAATGAATCGTTACACCCGCGTCAGGAGGTGCCGGTGGTCAGCATCCGCGAGGTTGCGCAGCGGGCAAACGTGTCGGTCGGGACCGTCTCGAAGTACCTCAACACCCCGCATCGCGTCTCGCCGGTGACGTCGAGACGGATCCGCAAGGCCATCAAGGATCTCGGGTACGTCCGCAACGAGGCGGCGCGTCAGCTTCGTGCCGGCCAGAGCAAGATCCTCGCCTTCGTCGCCCTGGAGCTCAGCAATCCGTTCTCCGGTGAGGTCGCGCAGGCGGTGGAACGCCGGGCCGCGGAGGCTGGCCTCTTCATGGTGCTGGTCAGCAGCAGTGGCGACGCCGTGCGGGAGTCGGAGTACATCGAGATGTTCGTCCAGCAGCGAGTTCGCGGGGTGATCCTTGCCTCCGGCAGCACGCGCCCGGCCGACTTGGACCTCCTCGCGGCCCGGAAGATTCCCACAGTGCTCCTCGACGCCTACGCCCCGTCGGATCGGTTCTCCTCTGTCGGTATCGACGATGTCTTCGGCGCCGAGCGGGCCGTGACCCACCTCATCGAGCAGGGCTGTCGGTCCATCGCGTTCGTCGGCGGACCTGACACCATCCGCCAGGTCGCGGAGCGGATCGAGGGCGCGCAGCGGGCCGTCCGGGACCACCCGGGCGTCGCGTTCAGGGTGATCGCGACGGAGGAGCGGACCGTTCCCGCCGGACGGGCCGTTGGTGACGCCATCGCTGCTCGCCCGCAGCGCGACCGACCCGACGGAATCATCGCGGCCAACGACTCTCTCGCGATCGGCATCATGCAGGCGTTGACCGCCCGGCCGGGGATTCGCATTCCGGCCGACATCGCAGTCGTGGGTTACGACGACATCGACTTCGCGGCATCGGCCACGGTGCCCCTGACGACGGTCCGCCGACCGCGCCACATCCTCGGGCGCACCGCGGTCGACCTGGTGCGCGACCACGCGGAAGCAGCCGACCCTCTGCCGGTGCGCCGGATCGTCATCCAACCCGAGCTGGTGGTGAGAGCGAGCTCGCTGCGCCACGGCCAGGATCGAACGGCGACCTGATTTCCCTCTCGATGCCAGATCCTGACAGCAGGTCGTGTGATCGTTGGCTACCTGTAAGACATCAGCTAACTTACAGGTCCACGACCATGGCTTTGATCACGTACGACGTCCGCTGACCTCGACCAGTTCTAAGGCACGAGCGGCCCGAAGGAGACCCCCACGATGACAGGTGCGCGCACGCTCCCCTGGCACGCTCCCGGCTCATTCCTCGCCACGACCCTCGGAGTATGCGCCGCCCTCTCCCTCACCATGCTGAGCACCGAGACCGCAACCGCACACGCCGGGCGACCCAAGCTGACGACAACCGGCCCGGGATACGCCGACGAGCAGATGCTCTTCGAGTCCGGCACGCTGGGCTACTCCTGTTTTCGAATTCCCGCCGTCGTCCGTACGAAAGCGGGCACCTTGCTGGCCTTCGCCGAAGGTCGGGTGAACGACTGTGGCGACGCCGGTGACATCGACCTCGTGATGCGTCGCTCCACAGATGGCGGCAAGACCTGGGGACCGCTTCAGGTGCTGATCGAGGGAAACGGCCACACCAGGGGGAATCCGGCGCCCGTCGTCGACTACGAGTCCGGACGCATTTCACTGCTCAGCACGTACAACCCCGGCGACAATCCGAACCATCGGGTGCCGTACCTGCAACACAGCGAGGACGACGGCCTGACGTGGACCGACCCGGTCGACGTCAGCGACCAGATCAGCAAGCCCGAGTGGTTGTGGTGGTACGGCACAGGACCAGTGCACGGCATCCAGCTGCACCACGGTCCGCATGCAGGCAGGTTGGTGGTTCCCTGCTACTACGGCACGGGAACCGGCCAGCCCGGAGGGGTCGTGCTGGCCTACAGCGACGACGGCGGTCTCACCTGGCAGCGCGGTGCGACAGACGAGCGCCCGGACACCGTCCTGCGGCCTGGCGAGAGCACGGCCGTCGAGTTGCCCGATGGCAGGATCCTCGTCCTCGCGAGGGAACAAGGCTCGACGCCGGAGCCAGGCAACCGAGCCGTCGCGGTCAGCAGCGATGGCGGCGAGACGTTCGACGCGCCGTTCGTCACCCAGCATGACCTGTCGATGCCGATGGTCCAGGCCAGCGTGCTGAGCGCGTACGACCGCCTGCTCTTCTCCGCGCCGGCGCATCCCGGCGCGCGTGAGGTGATGGCGATCCGCGCATCGTACGACGGGGGCGAGAGCTGGCAGACCTGGCAGGAAGGCAAGGTGATCTGGTGGGGTCCGGCGGGCTACTCGGACCTGGTACGGATCGACGACCGGCTCACCGGTCTTGCGTACGAAGCCGGAGTCGACTGGGCGTACGAGTCGATTCGCTGGATCCGCTTCGACGAAGAGTTCCTGGCCTCACCGAACGGCGACCCACCCGGCATTCCCGACCCGCCAGAGCCTGGACCGACGACGAAGGATGCCTCGCGACACACGCACATCGCCTACGTGCGTGGTGATGCCGGACTCGGCGCTGGTCGAGTCGGCAACGCGCTGGACCTCGACGGGGTCGACGACTGGGTGGAGGTTCCGTACGCCGACACCCTCGACCTGGGCAACGGGGACTTCACCTGGTCGGCGTGGTTCCGCTACTCCGCCACCACCGGCGATCACGCGTTGATCTGGGCGTACCGCATGGGAAGCAACACGACGCCGCAGGTCTGGCTACGCGCCGAGCCACGGGCCAACCGGATTCGGGCACTGATCGGCACGGATCTGGACTGGGGCAGTGCGATCGCGTCCAGCGGCAGCTACAACGACGGAGCATGGCATCACGTCGCCGTGCGGCGAGACGGTGCGCGCTTCTCACTCTGGATCGACGGCACGGAGGTAGCCGTACGCAACCTCTCCGGCCCGTACGGCTCGGTGACGATCGGCAAGGAGTTCGGAATCCACGGAATCCACATCGGACAACGGGTCGACGGGGCCAACCGCTTCCACGGCTCGATCGATGAGGTCCGGATCTACACCCGGGCGCTGTCCGCCGTCGAGATCTCCCGGCTCGCTTCTGGTCGCGAGGTTGGCAAGCGCCGGCTCGTGCTGCACCTTCCGTTCGAGAACGCGAGCTAGGCTGCCGCCGTGGAGTCCAAGTTCCGGCTTGCCCAGCAACGGCTACGGGAGTACATCGACACCCACGGTCTGCGGCCGGGCGACGCCTTGCCCTCGGAAGGTGCGTTGGCCAAAGAGCTCGGTATCAGCAGGATCTCGTTGCGGGAGGCCACCCGTAGCCTGCAGACGCTGGGCGTCATCGAAGCCAAGCAAGGCAAGGGCCTCTACGTGACCGCGTTCTCGTTCCAACCCATCCTCGACCAGCTGCCGTACGGACTCGCGGCTCACGGTGCCTCGCTGCAGGACGTGCTCGTCGTCCGCGAGACGCTCGAAGAGGGACTGATCGAGACGGTCGCGAAACACGTCGACCCGGGCGTGCTCGACGAGCTCGACACTCTGGTCGACGAGATGGATCGGCTCCAGCGCGCCGGCGATTCGCTGGCCGAGGTGGACAAAGCCTTCCACCTCAAGCTGTTCAGCGTCCTGGGAAACGAGCTCGTCACCGGGTTGATCGAGATCTTCTGGGTGCTGTCCGATCGGTTGGGCCCCGCACTCGGCAAACCGTCGCACGCCGCCGAAGACCACCGCGCGATCGTCGACGCCCTCCGCACCGGCGTGGGCCTCCGTCAGGCCATGAGCGCGCACTTCGGCGACATCCGCACTCGGCTGGACGAATACGAGCACTCCGCCTCGACGTGATCGCGCTCCGATGTCAATCGCCGCAACAAGGACCCGCAACAACGCAGTTGCGGTCGGCTGGTGCCGTGCGGCACGACCCTCGACGGAGGTACGACGATGAACGACACGCAACCTGCGAACGGCGGCCCGCGAGGAGTGTTCTGCCCCATCGTCACACCGCTGGATCACCGTGAGCAGGTCGACGAGCCTGCCCTGCGGCAACAGGTCGAACGCCTCGTGGGCGCCGTCGACGGCATCATGGTCCTCGGCACGTCCGGCGAGCTCGCAATCTTGCAGGACTCCGTCGCCGACACGGCACTTGCCGTCGTTGCCGACCAGCTCGGCGGACGGCTCCCTCTCGTCTGCGGAGTGGGTGACACCGGCACCGCGCGGGTCGTCGAACGCATCGACCGCGCGAAGTCGTCCGGCGCGTCCTACGTCGCCGTCTGCGCGCCGTACTACTACCAGCACGACAGCGCGGCGCTGCGCCGGCACTTCGCCGCAGTGGCCGCGTCCTGCGACCTCCCCGTCGTGCTGTACAACATCCCCAGCCACACGGGCAATCCGCTGGATCGGGAGACCGTCCTCGCCCTCGCCGGCGAGCCGAACATCGTGGGGATCAAGGACTCCTCGCAAGATACGGAGTTCTTCGCGTGGCTGCTCACGTCGCGGGACCAGACCGGTTGGACGGTGCTGCAAGGCAGCGTGGAGAAGCAAGCGAGCAAGTTCTGGAGGTCCGGCATCGACGGATACGTCTCGGGTCTGGAGAACATCGCCCCCGGCACGATGCGGGCGCTGTCTCAGGCCGTCGCCGCGGGCGACAGCGACGCCGTAGCCGCGCTGCAGAGCCGTCTCGATGCGCTGGTCGACCTCTGCGGCCGGTACTTCTGGCTCAGCGTGCTCAAAGCCGCGGTCGCGGAGCTCGGCATCGGCACCGGTGTGGTGAGCGCACCCCTTCCGACACTGGATCGCGATGCCCGAGCTGACGTACGCCAGACGCTTCGTCGCATCGGCCTGCTGGATTGAGCAGATCTGCGTCAGCCGGTGAGATGCGGGCTGTACGCGGTCAGGAAACGGTTACGAAAGCTGTCCATCCGCCAGGCCGGTGCATGGGCGTCGGGCCGTAGACCGGGCCGCCACCCCCAGTCGGCGATCCGGTCCAGCACGGCCGGGTCACGAGCGATGATCGAGATCGGCACGTCGTGGTTGCGCTCGTTCCGGGTGACGACCGGGGATGGCTGGTGGTCGCCGAGGACGACCACGACGGTGTCGTCGTCGCCGTACTCCTCGACGTACGAGATGAGGCTGCGCAACGAGTACGCAATGGCGCGGGCGTACTCGACGCGCACCCGATCGGCGTCCTTCCACACCCACTCGGGATCTTTTCCAGCCTTGTGGATGGCTCGATAGATCGAGCCGTCGCCGAGCTCGTTCCACCCGACCATCTCCGGCAGCGGAACCCATGGGCTGTGACTGCTGGTCAGGACGATCTCGACGGCAAGCGGCTCGCGATCGGCTCGGCCGTGCTCGAGTCGCTCGAACGCCGCCAGCGCGTACTGGTCAGGGATCGGTGACCATCCGAACTCCGGGCCCCGGTAGCCGAGATCATGAGCGTCGTAGACCTGGTCGAACCGGTAGAACCTCCCCTCTGGCCATGCCCGCCTGGTCCCCGGCATGACACCGACCGTGCGCCAGTGGTTCGTCCTGCGGAATGCGCCGACCAGCGTCAGCCGCTCCCTGTGCATGACCGTGCGATAGCGCTGCTGGTTCGTGATCCACAGGCCTGACATGAAGCTGGAATGCGCAAGCCAGCTCCCCGCCCCCGTGATCGGCGAGGTGAGGAACGCGCTGCGGGTCTGGAAACCAGCCTCGCGCAGCCGACGGGTGCCGTCGTCCAGCACGGCATCGACCAGGGGCGCCATCTGCGAGTCCTCGATCGCGATCCGCCCGTAGCTTTCGATGAAGGCGAAGATCACGTCCTTGCCGCGGAGCGCGGAGAGCAGCTGGTCTCCCGGGACGTGGCCGAAGGCGTCGACGCCGACCTCGGCGGCGAACGTCTGCTGGTCCTGGACAGTCGCGTACATCCAGGCCACGCGGTCGCGGACGTATGTCGATATCCCCGTCGACGCCACGCGCGCCCCACTCACCTTCACGCCGAGCGCCAGGCAAAGCACCCACGCGACACCCACCACGAGCGCTGCCTGGATCGCGACCCTTCGATGCCCGCGCATCTGTTTGGCGAGCCGCACCACCGAGAACGCCATGACGACCGGAAGTCCGATCGCGAGCAGGCCGGCGCCCAGGACGCCCGCGACGGCACCAACCCAACCGAACGACCCTGAGAGGAACTCCACGGCATTGGGCAGGAGCACCCAGTCGAGGACCGGGTCGAACGACCTGCCCAGCACGGCGTGGAAACCCATGTCCAGCAGCTTCAGCAGGGTGACCAGTGCCAGGCTCACGCCGACGACAGTCGCCACCACCACCCTGGGCCGTGGTGGGAGGACGAGGAGCACGACAGCTCCGACGACCGCCTCCAGCGGGATGCGCACGAACGCTTGCGGATGCAGGAGCAGGAGGTTGTTCGGCAGCACCAGCCCGACGAAGACCACCAGTCCGGCCAGCGCGGTCGTCCCCCACACCAGGACCCGGGACTTGGCCGAACCCCCAGCCTGCGGGCCGTCGTCTGGGGCGGAGTCGGTCGCGCGATCCGGTCCGATCGCCGGAACCCGCCGGCGCTGCCGCCACTGCCACAGCACATCCCGCCCGAACGACCAGCTCAACAGCCCGAGGGCAACGAGCAGCGCACCCACTTCGACAGCTGCCGGGACAAGATCCACGCTCGCCACCACGAGGACGACACCCTGCACGACCGCGATGACCTTCCGGATGTACTTCGGCGGCAGCGGGATCCGCAGCCAGGGCAGGCCCCAGCTCGCGACGACATAGGCGTACCGCATGCCACCGATCGCGAGCACCCAGGGACCGAGCAGGACCGACACGAACACGCTGAGGACGAGAAGCAGGACGGCGTCGACCTCCATGTCGAACCGGGCGCCGAAGTCCGACGCCGTGTCGGTGCGCCGAGCGACCTTGCCGTCCACCCCGTCCAGCACCAGTGCCACTGCTGCGATCACTGCCATCAGCAGCGGAGCGGTCTGCCCGATCCGGTCGATCGCGATCGCGGTCACCCAGCCGATCAAGGTGAGCCGCAGCAGGGTGATCCAGTCCGCCGGGGTCAACGTACGCTTGCCGGCCCGACGGAACGTCGCGACGAGCGTCGCTCCAGCGCCGACCGTGAAGGCGAGGCCGGTGAGCCACCCGGTCGTTCCGAGCCCTGGATAGGCCGACAACCCGCCCAGCCCGCCGAGCTCGACGAGCCCAGCGAGCGCAAAGCCGGCACGCGGGAACGTTCTGGTCCTCGCGTCGGCATCCTTCTCCAGTCGGTCCGCCGCCCGGACGTCACTCATCTCGAACCTGCCGTCACCTCGGGTACGCGCGCCACCTTCAGGACCCGCTCTCCTCTTATTCGTCAGGGCGGCGCCAAAGGTTCAAACGCGCGGATCGGCGAGGTCGCAGCAGACGAGCCGCTCATCTGGGCGGAGCGCCAAGCGGCGCAGGCCGCCCCGGCGGCGTCCACATGGCGAGTCACACGTCCGCAAACCGGAACACGCCCGAATGCGGGCCGGTAGATGCTCTGGCCCGAGCACCTACCGACACCACCTGCTATCAGGCCACGCGGATCGAGAGTTGCGGATCGAGTGTCACCGATGCTCGACGGTGTCCCGGTCGACGACGCAGGGCTTGGGCTTGCCGGGCTTGTCGACCACCTTTCTCTCGAGCACGGCGCGTTCGAAGTCGGGGCCCAGGTCTGACCAGTACTTGTGGCCCAGATATTCGTACGTCGTCGAGGAGAGGATGATCCCCCGCGCCTCGAGTGCTCCCGCTGGACCGGACTCGTAGTAGATCATGACTCCCTTGCGGCCCGCGAGATCCTCGACATCGGTCCTGACCTCGACGCCCGGAATCCTCGCGATCGCCCGGTAGAGCGTGGCCTGGGTCTCCGGTTGCGCGGGCAGCCCGTCTGCGTCGCCGAGCAGCACCGAGCACAGCCAGAAGGCGCGATCGTGCAGCCAGTCACCCTTGACCCAGTTCTTGTCCCAGTCAGGCTCGTTGGCATAGATCCGCCTGACCTCCGCGTAGATCGTCTCGAGCGCCGCCTCGGGGTCGTTCGGCAATGACTCGTTGAACTCCCAGATGTCCCGCGGCGACCGGTTGTCGCGATCGACGCCCTTGTCGTAGCTGAACCGCGTCCAGTCCTTCCGGGTCACCACCTTGCCGTTGGTCATGCTGTCGCGCGCCAGCTCCTTGACGAAGATGTACTGGTCGTCGCGCGGTCTCTGCAGCGGTGCGTCGTCCTCGACCGTCGCGGCGGCGAGCTCCAGCACTTCCGCCGCCTCGGCGGTTGCCCCGGGTCCCATCCC
>DATCKU010000043.1:0-184265 GCA_036564245.1 Actinopolymorphaceae bacterium | reverse complement strand
CGGCACCTTCCACGCCCTGAACGCCACACGAGGGCTGCGCCCAGGCAGCCCTCGACCAGGCCGCGGCATACCATGGCTCCCGGCGACGCAACCGACGGACCGAGCAGAGCACGCCGCGACCGGCGACGGTGCGAGCCGGCCCCGAGGTGCACGTTTGGCGCGAGACGGTGCGATACGTTGCGAGATGGAGGAGCGATGGCAGCACGCAGGTCGGCCGCCCCGACCCGGGGTAACGCGGGGGGCCAGTCCAGCGAGGACGAGGACAGCCTCGAGACCCGCGCGCACAAGGCGCTCGTCGCCTGGCTGACCGAGGAGCACCCGCAGCCCGGCCAACCCGTGCCGGTTCGCGAGTTCGCTCGCCGGCTCGGCATGAGCCGCACCCCGGTACGCAGCGCGGTCGGCCGGCTCTACGAGCGCGGGCTACTCTCGTACGACCCGGTCGTCGGCTTCACCGTCGCCGTACCCTCACTGAGCAGCATCTACGAGCTCTTCGAGCTCCGGCTGATGATCGAGTCGCACAGCCTGCGGCTCTACGCCGAGCGACCGGACGAGAAGCCGCCAGCGCTGCTGCGCGAGCTCGTGGACGAAGCGGCCGAGCTCGCCGACGCGGCGCTGCAGGACCCCACGCGCTACATCGAGTTCCGGGACAACGACGGCCGGTTCCACCGCGCCCTGGTCAAGCTCGCCGGCTTCCCCAAGCTGCTGGCCATGTACGACGACCTCCACCTGTCCATCCACGTGACTCGCGCCGGCTTGAAGGTGCCGATCACCCCGACCCGGCTCAACACCGCCGTCGAGGAGCACCGCGGGATCGTGGAGGCCCTCGAGGCCGGTGACCGGGCGCTCGCGCGGGAGCGGCTCGAGAGCCACATCCTGCGCGTGCGCGACCAGACCATCGTCTTCTTGTCCCGCCCCCGTCCGCACCGGACGGACTGATCCCCCGACCAGTCGCGGTCGCATCCCTGGCATGCCACCAGCATGCCGATTAGGCTCGGCGTCATGTCCGTTGACGTCGAACGGTTCATCACGGTCCGTTCGATGCGCGACGTCGTGGCCACCCGGCGGCGCCTCATCGCGTACGTCTGGAAAGGCCACGGGCTGCCCGCCGGACTTCCTCATGTGGACCGTGACGTGGCGACTCCTGCCGACCTTGCCGAGCTGCGCTGCAGACGGTACGACCGCGTGACAGCTCATCTTGCCCACGGCCTGGTCTCGACGTCCTACCTGGCGTGGCCGCGCGGTCGCCACCCCAAGAGGTTGGCGATCTACCACACCGGTCACGGCAATCCGCACGCTGCGCCATACGACCGCCCGCTTCTTGACACCACACAGGCACTGCTGGACGTCGGATGGGTGGTCGCTGTGGTGGACCTGCCGCTGCTCGGCTGGAACGCCTCGCAGGCCGCCGGCAACGTCACGAGCCATGAGATCTTCGCCCACTACGAGAAGCCGGCGTTCTCCGCGCTGACGTTCTTCCTCGAACCTCTGGCGCTGCTGGTCAATTATGCGTACGCAGAGTTCGGCGAGGGTCCGATCGCGATGATCGGGCTCTCCGGTGGCGGCTGGGCCACCACGGTCTACGCCGCACTCGATCCGCGGGTGACGCACAGCTATCCGGTGGCCGGCTCCTGGCCCTTCTTCCTGCGCGGGCTCCCGCCGCACAAGCCCAACCACGGCGACTGGGAGCAGCGCAAGGATGCCCTGCCCGGCTTCTACACCCTCGCCGGATACCTCGATCTCTACGTGTTGGGCAGCACCGGCACGGGAAGACGGCAGCTTCAGATCCTCAATACGTACGACCCCGTGTGCTTTCCCGGCCTCTATCACCGAAGCTATGCCGGACACGTCAGGCGACGCGTCGCCGCCATCGGCGGCGGATCGTGGGATGTCCTCGAGGACGACACGCATACGAGCCACACCGTGTCGGACTACGCCCGCGCGGTGATCCTGGACGAGCTCCGTGAGCTGGTCCGGCAACGCTCCAGGACGACTGGCCGCGGTAGCGCTGCAGTGACCAAGCGCGGTACGGCCTCAGCGAGCAGGAGTAGTGCGTCCGCAATGACCAGGCGAGGCACGGACGGAGTCGCCACGGCTGGTGCCGAGGCACGCCAGGGCGGGCGTAGCCCTGCCGCGCGTGGTCATTCCACGGCGGGCAGCTCGCCAACCAGCGAAGGAAACTCATGAAGGCACGCGTTGGACCTGTCGCCCCCACGAGGAGCGCGACGGTTGTGCAGCGACCGGCGGAGAACGTCCGACTGACCGGTGGACTGCTCGGGAAGTGGCAGTACGTCAACCGCACGGCAAGCCTTCCGCATGCGATCGCGAAACTCGAAGAGGCGGGAAACCTCGACAATCTCCGCTTGGCTGCAGGCGACGCCAGCCGTCGCGGCCATACCGAGTACCGCGGCCCTGCCTACATGGACTCCGACGTCCACAAGGTGGTGGAAAGTCTCGCGTGGGAGCTCGCGCATCACGACGACCCAGCGCTTCGTGACTTCGTCCACCAGGCGACCGAGCTCGTCGGCCGAGCGCAGTGCGACGACGGATACGTCAACTCCTACTGCCAGGTGCTGCGGCCGGACGAGCGGTTCGTCCATCTGGAAGGCAGCCACGAGCACTACACCGCGGGTCACCTGATGCAGGCGGCAATTGCCGTCCACCGCAGCGTGGGAACGGACGCTCTCCTCGACATCGCGTGCCGGAACGCCGACCACCTGGTCAAGGTGTTCCTCGACGAAGGTTTCGACCGGCTCGACGGCCATCCGGGGGTGGAGACTGCCCTGGTCGAGCTCTTCCGCGAGACCGGGAACACCCGATACCTCGACCTTGCGGCCAAGATGGTCGACGACCGTGGGTACGGCAAAGTCGGCAAGGGCAGGCGCGGCCCGGCCTACTTCCAGGACCACATGCCCGTCCGCGCAATGCGGAGTGTCGTCGGCCACGTCGTACGCGGACTGTATCTCGAGGCCGGGATCGTCGACGTGGCATGCGAGACCGGCGACGCAGACCTGTTGAGCTCGTCCATCACCCGATGGCAGGACATGGTGGCCACGCGCACGGCGATCACGGGCGGGCTCGGTGCCCGACAGCTCGGCGAGGCGTTCGGTGAGCGGTACGAGATCCCGCCCGACCAGTCGTACAACGAGACCTGCGCCGCGCTCGCCAGCATCCACTGGAGTTGGCGGCTCCTGCTGGCGACGGGCGAGGCGGCGTATGCCGAGCTCATCGAGCGAACCCTCTACAACGCGTTCGCCGCCTCGGTGTCGGTGGACGGACGCCAGTACTTCAAGGGAGTTCCGCTCCAGCGCCGCCCCGACCATGCCGAAGCGGTAGGTGATCCACGCACGCGGGACGCGTGGTTCTGGTCGGCCTGCTGCCCGCCCAACGTGACGCGCCTCATGGCGTCGCTCGAGCACTATCTCGTGACGCACACGGACGATGCCGTGTATCTGCAGCAGTTCGCCAACGCCGCCGTGCAGGTGAAGCTCGAGCACGGCACGGTGGAGCTGGACGTCGAGACCGACTACCCATGGGACGGTGCGGTCACCATCAGGGTGCGTCAGTCGCCCGAGCGAGCCTGGACCCTCGGTCTGCGCATCCCCACGTGGGCACGCTCTGCAGAGCTGGTCGTCGCCGGCGAGACCCGACAGATCGCCGGGAGTGAACCGGGGTATGTCATGATGCGGCGCACCTGGCGTTCGGGCGACACGGTCACGCTTCGCCTGGACCTCACCGCTCGGCTCACCCGGCCCCATCACCGGATCGACGCGCTTCGTGGCTGTGTCGCCATCGAGCGCGGGCCGCTGGTCTACTGCCTTGAGGACGTCGACCAGCCGGCCGATACCAGCCTCGACGACGCCGCGGTTGTGGCGAAAGCCGAGCCGCGCACGCTGCCACGCCATGAGCTGCCCGGTATCGGGGAGACCGTCCCGATCGAGCTCGACGGCGTTCAGCGCCACGCGCCAGCCGGGCGCGGCCTGCCGTACTTCGCTCAGCCTCCCGAGTCCACCGCTTCGGCCGTTGTGTTGCGGGCCATTCCCTACTTCCAGTGGGCGAACCGCGGTGATGGCGCGATGCGGGTGTGGATCCCCGTGACTGATTGAGTGCGCAGCTATGAGAACGGTCGCCTGTGAGACATCTGGCGCCCACGACACGTTCTCACCACGTCGAAAAGGGCACGGCTTATGTCAACGCTCGACGCTGTCCTCATGGTGCCCGCCCATGAAAGTGGTCACGTGTGGACCCAGGAGGCCACGGGTCCACACGTGACCAAGAGGCGACGCCGGCACGGGCTGGTAGGCCTGGCCGCTACCAGTCCTGGCCTGCGTCAGCCTTGCTCTTGATGTATGCGGGGATGTCCTCGGTCTCGGTGACGATGAGCGAGGACTCCACCGTCATCCCGTCGCGCAAGACGTGCTGCCGGAACACCATGAACATCGGGATGTCCCAGTACTCCGTGTTCTCGTAGTTGCGTACCACGGCGTTGGATCCCCAGTACACACCCGACGTGTCGATGCCAGCCAGCTCAGGCACGCCGTCTCCGAAGCTCTCGACGACGGCGGGCGTTTCCAGCGCGGCTTTGATCGCGTACCTGGAGAACTCGACCTGAGCCTCCTCCGACACGAGCCACTTCACGATCTCGAACGCCTGCTGCTGGTGTCTCGCCTGCGGTGGGATGAACGCGGCGAGCGTGTTGGGCTGGTAGGTCGTGTTCGATCCTTTCCGCAGCACCGGCACCGACGTCACACCTACGTCGACGCTTTGCAACCACTCGGAGTACTCCTCTTCGTCGCTGTCGTCGATGAAGAGCGGGTTGCCTGCGTAGATGGGCAGCTTGCTCAGCGTGTCGACAGCCATCGCGACGTGTCCCGGCCGGCTCATGTCGGCCTTCACGAAGTCGTTGACCGACGTGAAGGTGTTGCGCGGGATGGCGAGGAACCGGTCCATGTTCTCGCCCAGACGGTTCCACCCGGGCGTCGTGATGTCGACCTCGACCTCATCGGGAGCGGGCTCTTCACTGTCCGTCGGCAGGAACGGATACAGCCCGAGCTGGTTGAACTCGAGGTAGGTGTCGGGGTGCTGCATGTAGCCCTTGTACGCATCCAGGCCGTCCTGGCGCGTGAGCTTCTTCGCCAGTCGGTAGGCCTCGTCGTACGTCATCCCCGGCTTCGGATACTTGATCCCGAAACGGTCGAAGATCTTCTTGTTGTAGTAGAGGACATAGTCGTCGATGAAGAGCGGAATCCCGTAGATCCCGCCATCGGACCGCGACTTCACCAACTCGACCGCTGCCTGGTTCAGCTGGCCGAGATCCAGGTCATGCTGCTCGATCATGGGTGTCAGGTCCTGCACCCAGCCACGAGGCTCGAGATCGCGGTCGATCCGGTTGCGTGGGTTGTCGATGATGATGTCGGGTACGACGCCGGCCGCCTCCAGCTCGTCGTAACGCACCGGGTAGTCCCAGGTGGCGTACTTGATCTTCACGTCGGGGAACGCCTGCCGCAGCTTGTCCCCGATCACGGTGTTGAAGACGTGGTCGGCGGTGCGGGTCTCCTCATCCACGGTGGCTTCGAACGGCTTGTAGTTGGCCGCGAAGATGAAGACCTCGTCGTCTTCTACACAGAAGGGAATGTCGTAGCGGTTGGGAACGCTCACGCCGTCACAGTCGTCCGCCGCACTCGTAGCCGACGACTGGCCCGACGACGCACCCGGCGCCCACGCGAGCAACGCCAGCGTGCTCACCGTGGCCAGCATCCCTCGAAGGAATGTGCTGTTCATCTCGCGTCTACCCTTTCGACGAGCTTCTCACTGGTTGACCCGCACCAAGCTGAACCGGGCCGTCGTGTAGTTGGCGATCTGGTTGGCTTCCTTGTTGCCGTCGACCGCAAGGCCGATGAAGACCCGGTCCGCCATGTCGATCCGCTCGTAGCCGATGCGGGTCCACTGCAACGAGTCGCTGGACAGGAACGCCTCGAACTCCGTTCCCCGCTTGGTCAGCCTGATGTAGTAGGGCCGGTCGTCGAGCGTCTCGTCGTCCCAGGGATACGGGCTGATGCTGGGCTCGGTGCCCGACGCGGCGATCCGGGTGACGTGACCCTTGAGCCCGCCTTCGCCCCAGACGAGTCCCGCGGCCATGTAGGGCGAGTCCGGATCCAGCTTCTCCCGAATCATCAAGCCGGCGAAGACGTCCTGGTAGACGCGGCTCAGGTGGTCGATCCGGGCGAAGATCTCCACCGTGTCGTTCGCTGGCGCGTCGATCGGCTGGTAGACGAAGTGGAACGCGTCCTTTCGGCCACGGATCTTCCCGGAGCCCTTCACCGTGAAGACGTTGTTCACCAAGGCCGCCGAACCCGGAATCGGGACGTCCCCGATGTCTCGGCTCTTCCAGGGCGATGGCAATGACGTCGTGCGGTTGACGTGCACGGGTGTGCAGGTCGACGACGTCGACGTGCCGAGGCTGTCCGTGGCCCGCGCGGTCAGGTAGTACGTACCATCCGAGACGTCCGACCAGACCACGCGGAAGGGGGCCTCGGTGGCGGTGCCCACCAGCGTCTCGTTGGCATAGAAGTCCACCTTGGCGATGGACTCGCCTTCAGCCGCCTGTGCCTCCACCTCGAGCGTGATGTCTTGCGTCGTGGCCCTCGAAGCGAACACCTGGTTGAGCTTCGGCGTGACGAAGCGGACCGTCGGATTGCCCTTACCTAGTGGCTTGATCGAGTTCAAGTAGACCTCGAGGTTGGTGTATCCGCGGTTGCCGCCTCGCACCTCGTTGGCGTCGGAGGGATCGTTCGGGTCGAGGCCGTGCTCGATCTCCCAGTCGTCCGGCATCCCGTCGTGGTCGGAGTCGACCGGCGCAGGCGTCGAGGCCAAGGGCGGCACACCACCGACCTCCGTCTGAGAGTTGATTATCCGGCCGGTGCCGTTCCGCACGTCAGCGATGAGCCGGGCGTCGACCGAGTCGCGACGGGGCAGGATGGCGCCGACGTTCGCCAGCACCTCCTCGAACGCCTCCTCCGCGGTCTGCGCGGGAAGCTCGTTGGGGAACCGGTCCGGCTCGTCCAGCAACGTGATCCCGCCGACCGGATAGTCGATTCCCCGGACGTTGTCCTCGGTGACGTCCGGATGGCCTTCGACGACGTTGTCGGCGACGTACCAGCGCCCGATCCGGCCCGGCGCGACGATGACCGGTCCCGTGTCCTCCAGCGTGTCCGGCCCGGGTTTGTAGTAGTTGCCCACGATGTTGATGCCGTTGGACCACTCACCGCCGTAGCAGGACGTGAACCCGTAGTTGTAGATGACGTTGTAGCGGTGGTCGACACGCAAATCGACATCCTCCACGAAACCGAAGCGTGGGTTGCGTCCGCCCTGGTGGATCAGCAGGTTGTGGTGGTAGGTGACGTTGTCGCCACCCCAGATCCCGCCGTATCCGTGCCGTCCCTTCTCGTGCGCCGACATCGCGAGACCTTCGGCGATGAGACACCACTGCACGGTGACGTTCCGGTTCCCGTACACGGAGAAGCACTCGTCGACGCCCCAGCTGATCGAGCAATGGTCGATGATCACGTCGGACACGCCCTCGCCTTTGAAGGTGTCGATGGGGGTGCCGAGCATGTCAGTGCCGCGGAACCGCAGGTAGCGGATGATGACGTTGCTGCCGATGATGGTGGTCTCGTTGCCCACGACGCAGATGCCGTCACCGGGAGCCGTCTGGCCGGCGATCGTGAGGTTCGAGCCCGTGATGTCGAGCCCACCCTCCAGGTAGATGTTCCCGGAGACTCGGAAGACGATCGTGCGGTTGTCCTTGGAGACGGCGTCGCGCAGCGATCCGGGACCGGAGTCGGCGAGCGTGGTCACCTCGTACACCTCGCCGCCACGGCCTCCCGTCGCGTACATACCGCCGCCGAAGGCACCCGGGAAAGCGGGAATCGTGCGGGCTGCCGCTGCATGAGGGCGGGTTGCCGCCCGCGCCCGCCCAGGCGACAGCGGGTCCGCTCCTAGCAGAGCAGCACCACCGACAAGCGCGCTGGATGTGACAAAGCCGCGACGGCTGAACGCCGCAGGGTGCTGAGGGGAGGTCTCTCTGGTCATCCTGGCTCCTTCGCGGTCGTTGCGGACCGGGTCGACTCTCGATGGGTACGTGTGAGCTGCCGTGTCGCCTGCGGGTGCGCCTCTTGCCGCGTTGGATGAGACTGGCGTCGGGTGGCTATGTGCATGCCGCTGGCATGCCGGGAATTCTGATCACGTGGTGATGCCGCGTCAACAGCAGTCATGGTGCAAGGTCGCGATATCCAGACGACTGGGCCGGAAGTGGCCAGGTGACGACGGCTTTTCCGGCTCTGTTGGCTGGTCCGGCCGATCGCAGAGCGGAGCCGCCCCGGCATGCCACGACTTCTCCTGCCGGATGCGGAGCGCGAGGCTAGCTGCGGAATGGCATGCCATCCCGCACCGCTCTTTTCACAACGACCACGTTACGTAGGTTTTTTGTATGCTCCCGAGGCATGCGGGGGTCTGGAGGTACGAAGCCGCGGGATGCCGCGCTCACGAAGGAGGCCCAGCGCGTGAACGACAGACGTGATCCGCTCGACCTTTCCGGCAGGCGAATCCTCATCTCCGGAGGCGCCGGCGCTCTCGGACGGGCGATCGTCGGCCGGCTTCGCGACCATGGCGCATCCGTCCTCGTGAACGACATCGTGCCGGACGACGAAGCCCGCGCCGCGCTTGGTGCCGAGGCGTGGACCCCCGGCCTGTCGTACGTGCAGGCCGACCTCACCGACGAGGCCGAGGTCGAACGACTCCTCGACCAGGCCGGCGAGCTGCTGGGGTCGATCCCCGACTCGGTCTGCTGTCATGCCGGAGTCAACGAGGCCCATCCCGTGCAGGACTTCCCGCTCCCCGTGTTCGACAAGATCCTCGACGTCAACGTTCGGGCGGCGTTCCTTTTGGCGCGTGCCGCAAGCAAGCGGTGGATCCAACAAGGCACTCCCGGCCTGCTGCTCTTCACCACGTCATGGGTACAGGACGTTCCCTGGCCGGAGATCACGCCGTACAACGCGAGCAAGGCGGCGATGAAGGCTCTGGCCCGCGGTTTCGCCCGAGAGCTTGCCCCCTATCGGATCCGCGCGAACGCCGTCGCCCCCGGAATCGTCGCTGCTGGCATGGCGCAACGACAGTGGGACACCGAGCCGCAGTACCGAGCCCGCGCGCGTAAGGCGATCCCGCTGGGCTATCTGCAGCCACCCGATTCGGTCGCTGACGTCTTCTTGTTCATGCTGAGCCCGCTCGCGAGCTACATGACCGGATCTGTCCTGGTCGCCGATGGCGGCGCAAGCCTCTACCCCATGGACGATGACCAGGACACCGACGCCTGAACCGTTGCCTTTGGCGCTCGCGAGGGTTCGTGAGACGCTGCGCACCCACGACCACCTGATCCGACACGGGCGCGCGTCGGCGATGCGGACACTCCCCACCCTGGCGCCCGCACTCGCTCGCATGCTGGCGCGGACGACTGATCGTCGTCTGTGCGACTAGACACCCTGGTGCGTCGAGCGCTGCGATGCGTACCAGTCGTTTGCCTGTCTACTCCACAGCAGCCCGACCGCGAGCGGACGTCCAACCGGGACAGACACGACTGCCCGGAACCAGCCGGCAACCGGGGTGGTCGTGCTCGCGTCGCCTGCCATGATGGGTGTCATGACCGAGCCGTTCGCTGTCACGATCGCTGTCAGAGGGTACGAGCTGGATACCCAGGGACACCTCAACCAGGCCGAGTACCTGCACTACGCCGAACACGCACGCTGGGAGTTCCTTCGTGCGTTGGGGATCACGCAGGACAAGCTTCTGGCGTCCGGTGTCGGCCCGGCCACCTTGGAGACCACGATCCGGTTCCGCCGTGAGCTGCGCGGTGGCGATCAGGTTGCCGTGACATGCGAGCTGAGCTGGACGGACGGAAAGACGTTCCGGCTGCTGCAGCGCTTCCTCATGCCGGACGGCACGCTTGCGGCAGAGTTGACGGCGATCTGTGGGTTGCTCGACCTCACCGAACGTAAGTTGGTCGACAATCCTCGAGAACGTTTCCGCGCACTCGCCGACGATCCTGGACGGGTATGACCATCTCCTCGTGGGCGGCCGCACAGCGGCCGATCGTCCAGCTGGCTCACATCAAGGCCGGCCGTACGTGAAGGGAAAGGAAGCATGCCGACTACGCCCGTACGCGTCGCGATCGTAGGCCTGGACCACTGGTACACCGCGATTCCGTTGGCGCGCGCCCTCGCTGGCCGGCCTGACGCAAAGCTTGTCGCGATCGTCGACGCCGACCTCACGAGGGCCCAGGAAGTGGCCGCCAGGGTGAAGGTGGCGAAGGTGACGACGAACGCCGACGAGGTGCTCGCTGACCAGTCCGTCGACCTGATCGCGGCATTCGCGAGTACAGACACGAATCCTGCCACCTGCATCGCCGCAGCCGAAGCCGGCAAGCACATCCTGTCCATCAAGCCGATCGCCCGCACGGTCGAGGAGGCGACACGGATCCGCGACGCGGTACGCAAGGCCGGCGTGGTGTTCATCCCGGCAGAATGTCGCTCCCGCAGGTCAGCACTGCACCAGCGGTTGCGTCAGTGGCGAGACGACGGACGGTTCGGCGAGTTCCTCACGGCGAGCTTCGCCCTGTGGTCTCCACTGCCACAGGCGTGGCCAGGGGCGACCGACCCCGGTTGGTTCGCTGACCCCGACCGCGCGCCCGGTGGCGGCTGGATCGACCACAGCATCTACCACATCGACCTCATGCGGTGGCTTTTCGACGCGCACGTCACGTCGATCACCGGGCGGATCGCCAACCTCAAGTACCCCGACCTTCCCCTCGAAGACTACGGGCACGCGACGGTCGACTTCTCAAACGGTGTCGTGGCGACCGTCGAGGACACCTGGACCGCGCCTACGGGCTTTTTCCGTACGTCTATGGGCATTGTGGGGACCGACCTTGCGGTTACGTACGACAGCGCGACCGGTCGCCTGTCGGTGACCGACCCACGATATGGAGGCTGGACCCAGCTGCCAGCGTTGTCGACCCAGGCCGACGACATCGACGACATCCTCGCTGCCGTTCGTGGAGAGGCCGACCCGATCGGAACGGTCGACGACGCGTGGGAGAACGTCGCCGCATGTCAGGCGTTCTACCAGGCCTGCGCTTCCAGAACGTCTGTGACACCGGAGCAGCTTCCGGCGTGACGCGCGACCTGCCGACGTGGACGACGCGTAGGGCTTGTCAATCGCGCGAATCTGCACGTGTCGCGCGGTCGTACCACGCCGGCCAGAGACGACGAGCCACGCGAGCCGGCAGCCGGCCGCCGAGGTGCATCGATCGCCAGACGCCGCGATACCCGGGGAGTAGTCCGGCAGCGACGACGATGTGCCCGATGAGCAGTGGTGTCACGAGATAGGTGCTCCACTTGTGAAGCCGAACGAGCACCGCGAAGGCCGGCCCACCCGAGAGCCAGGCCATGCCAAGGCCGCTGACGACCACCACCAGGAGCCCGAGCGTCAAGACGACGTTGAGCACTCGTTGCCCCGGGTCGAAGTGGCCCTCGTGTCGTGGGAACCGTCCGGTGACGATCGCACGCGGCCAGCCCAGCAACCAGCGTCGGTCCGTCTTGTCGACCCGAAGCGACTCGACGACGAAGGTACGGACTGCGCGAGCGCCGATCACCAAGCCCACGACGACAAGCGCTCCGAAGAACCATCCCACGTTGGTGTGAAGAACGGTGTCGGGTGTGCCCAGAAGTCTCGAGAGCGGACTCGGATCTCCTTCGTTGCCGAGCAGCAACCACCAGCCCGTGCCCAGCAGGAGCAGCACGCTGACGTAGGTGGCGGCGTGGAACCAGCGCGTTCGCCGGTTGTAGCGCTCGACCGTGTCCGATCGCGTGGTCCCGTGCCGCGTTCGCACGTCGTGCGCGACGTGGTGGACCTGCTTGTCGGTCCTGGGCTCAGTAGCCATAGTCCGGACGCTCGTTCGTACCACCACCGGAGGTGTCGACCGACCCGTTCGTCACATTGACGGTGAGCTCGGCCTCCTCGCCAGTGGGCGAATGGTCGGCGTGCTGCTTCGTGATGGTGATCGTGTGCTCTCCTTCGGAGAGGCCGTCGATCTTGAACTGGTTCTCGGTCACGACCTGGTAGTCGTTCTCCTGACCGTCGACGAAGACGTGAACGTGATCCTTCCCGGTCTCCTCCGGGCCGATGTCGCCGGCGTCGAACCTCAAGGTGAACGGCACCGACACCGATGCGCCGTCTTTCGGCGACATGACGGTGATCCCCTCCTGGCTGCTCGCCGCATCACTCGTGGTGTCGGTGGTGGTATCGGTGCCGGCGCATGCTGCTGTGAGCACCGCGAGGGCGGCGAGCGATCCCAGCAGATTGACCGATTTCCTCATGAATGTCTCCTCATGTCAGCGCCGACCAAGCCGTGGCGCCTCGACGAGGGCGACGGCTGAACGGCGATCCTCGCCATCAACTACGCCGGATCGCTGGTGGCTGTTCAGCCGTTTCTCGGGTGACTCGATGAGCTGGAGAACGGTGACTGGGCGGGGCAAAGCCGTCCGTCATGGCACACTGGGGCGGCGAGGAGTGTTGGTCGCCGACCACTGTGCGGCTCGGGGCGCCACGCGCATGGCGCCCAGCTGCCATCACGCAACCGGTGGCCAGAGTCGGGGACACACCGCTGGGTCGGTGTAGTCGGGGCGGCCGTCGCTGGTGCGCCGGACGTATCTGTCGTTCGGGTGAAAGGCGATCTCGTCGGGCAGCCCGTCCCGGACGTGGTGGTTGTCCCCGGGCTGCATGTGGATCGCCATCGACCGCCGCGGCTGGTCGCTCGTGTTCGGGCCGCTGCCGTGCACGGTACGGCAGTGATGGAAGCTCATCGCTCCGCGCGGGATCTCGGCGACGACAACCTCCACGTCATGGGTGGCGCGTACAGTGTCGAGCGTGGACAGATCGGGGTTGAAGAAGTCGAGCACGACGTCGTCCTCCCACAGATGACTGCCCACGACGAACGACACCGAGCCCTCCCGCTCACCGACATCGTGGAACGGCACCCACGCGGTCAGCATCTGCGTGCTCGAGCACACGCGCCAGTACTGCCGGTCGGTGTGCCAACCGACGTTGACCTTTCCCGACTCAGGCAGGATCTTCTCGCTCGGCTTGTAGAGCAGCTGATCGTGCCAGAGCCGGATCTCGCGAGCACCGCACAGCTTGGCCGCGCATGCAGCGATCAACGGATGCCGCACCAACGAGGCGAGCTCGTCCACGAGAAGTGAGGAGTAGTCGTTCTTCCGCAGCACGTTGCCGTGCTCCGGCCGCCAGCCGTCCGGCAGACTCCCGTCAGGCAACCGTCGGTCGTAGTCGCCGGCATAGAAGCGCTCCATCCCGCGCTCGGCGGCGTCGAGGACGGACGGCGGAAGGATCGGCCGCGAGATCCAGTAGCCGTGCTCCCGGTAGAAGGCCACGTCATCTTCGGTTGGAAGCAGATCGGCGTGTTGGTCGAGGAACTCAGCTGCTGTGATCGTCATGGTCCTTCAGTCCTTCGCATGTCCACCTCACCCATTCCCGATGCGCGTCACCAGTCCACCGTGGCGCATCCGGCGGGCAGCGGTACGGTCGTTCCGATCGGCGTGGACACGACCCTGCATTCCGGCCGACCACGGATGAGACTGCCGGACAGCACGACCTGCTCGCGCTCAGCATCTGCGCGAACGTGCAACGTGCGACCCTGCAGCCGCAGACCGTCGATCCCTTCTTGCTCGCTGCCGGACACGTCCAGCAGGACGAACCGTGGGTCACCGGCATCCATCCGGTAGCCGTTGCGCAACCACACCGAGTCGATGACGTTGACGGCGCCGAAGAGCGACGGGCGTACACCCTTGCCCTCAGGGCCCTCCGGTCCGGGTTGGTAGACCTCGGCGTACTCACCGGCACGCACCATGTCGCGCAGGACGATCTCGGTAAGGCCGGTCGCTTCTTCAGGCAACCCCTGCTCCAGAAGGCCGTACGTCGTGTACGTGACGTCGGGTGCTTTGATGTTCGGAAACCCGAAGCCCGCGAGGTTCGCTGCCGGGTCGTACGTGTTGTGGAACCGGCTCAGCAGACCGGCACGGTAGTCCCCGCTGATCGTCGGAAGATGCAGGCCGGTCGTGACCCACAAGGTGTTCCCTGGGCTTTCCTGGCCGGTGTCGAGGAAGTAGTACTGCCGTGGTTCGGACGTCGGAGTCTCCCAGAACCACCGCAGATAGTCGTCGAAGAACGTGTCGTACTGGTTCTGCCAGAACGCCACCTCGTTCGGTTTCTGCAACGTCGCAGCGATCCGTTTCGCGTACCCGAAGTCCACGAGCAGCGACACGACGAACTCCGCGTCTCGCTCGTTCGGGTCGTCATGGTCACCGAAGATCCAGCGTGGGTTCTCCCGTGCCCACAGCAGGTGCCGACGCAATGCCGGATAGATCGCCTGCAGCCGCGCCTTGTCGCCGGTCAGGACGTAGAGGATCCATGCCGTCTGGGCCTTCCGACTCGGCAGGCTTTCACCACCCAGCATGCCGTCGTCGTCCACCAGCGTCATGAGCCCGGTGAAGGCACGCCAGGCCGTCGTGGGATCGACGTACGCCAGGTACTGCATACCCATCAAGGCGTCCCACGACGCCGACGCCCGAGCGCCTTCGGCTCCGTAGTTCCACATCGACGGTTTTCCGGTGGCGAGTTGCGGATAGGCGTAGCCAACCTCGGGTTCGGGCGGGAGGACGTCGGCGAGCAGGAAGACCCAGGCGCGGTAGTACGCCGCCCGCACCTGCGCCGCTGTCACGCCTTTGTCGTTCACGGCTCGGATCGTGTAGTCCTGCGGGTGCGGCACGGTGGCGAGCTGGTTGTCCCAGAACCGCTCCCACCGCGCCGACGCGCTCCCGGGCCGGGCACGTGCCGCCTCGCGGGCCCGCCGAGCAGCCGCCTCGACGGGTTCTGCTGCGGCGGCAAAGCCCACGCCGACTTGCGTCGTGAACGTCTTCGCATCCGGTGTGATGGTCAGCGCCCAGAAGCCGGTAGGTGAAGGCTCGGGCACGGTCGGTCCGCCCGCGATGAGGTCGTTTCGGCTGGCGTAGTAGTCGATCCGAGCCTCGGCTGCCGGGACCGCAATCGCGTAGCGGTAGGTGGCATGGGAGATCGTCACCGTACGTCGAGCGCTGTCGAAGCTCACCGCGCCTGAGTACGCTCCCGCAATCTGGATCGCCGATCCGTCGGCCGGCAGACCGGCAAACGTGAGCTCCCGGATGACGCTCTGCTTGTCGTAGAAGACGTCCTGACCAGTGAGGTGGGAGCCGTTGGCGTACGACGCGTCGAACGGCAGGCTGTGCGGCAGCCAGCTCGTCGTGAACGACTCGGCGGACTGCAGCCACGGCACCGGTTCGGACTGGATCCGCACATCGTCCACGACCAGCGTCGCGCCGCGTCCCACGGCGAAGAGCTTGAGCTGGAACGTCTTCGTTCCCGTCCAGCCCGTTGCGGCGGCCAGGTCGTAGGTGAACGTGCCCACCTGATGGGTGTCACCCTGCAGCGTCGTGTCGACCGGCTGCGTCCCATCGTTGACCTTCAACGCCCACGCGGCTTCGGCACTCGTCACCGTGATCTGCACCTGCTGATGGGTGTCGACGTCGAGTGTGACCTCTCGGCTCAAGGCGCCCCAGGCGTTCGGGGCGTCGGCGGCGAGGTGGAGATGCAGCGCCTCATCGACCGTCGTGGGCTCCACACCCGGCTCAGGTACCCACGCAGGGTCGAGCGTGACGAAGTCGTCATGGAATCCGACGTCGATGTCAGGCGGCGGTGGATCGCCGGCAGGTCGTTGGTAGACCTCCACGATGTCGCGAGCGACGTTGGCTTCGTCGGCTGCGTAGTAGCCAGCGCTGAGCGGTAGCTGCGGTCCCGTGCTTTGCTGGACCGGCGTCAGCGGGGAGTTGAAGTCGTACGGGTTGAGCACGATCCGGCTACCCGGAACGCTCGACCAGCGCTGTTGGTCAGGGCCGGTCTGCTCGAGCTCGCCAGAAGTCGGTGCGGCGCCCGAAGAAGTCGGAGCTGTGCTTGACGCGGAGTGATCGTCGCGAGCAGGAAGCGCAGCGGTCGTGGCAGCAACCGCGAGCACGGTGAGCCCGACTGTCACGGCCCGCGCAGCAAGGGATCGCCGACGCGTGGATGTGGGGCGACGTCGATGGGTGTGCACTCGCCACAGGAGGTGCCGGCACAGGCCGTGGGTGGCGAAGACCCGCCGCGCCTGGTCATTGGGCTCGATCACTGGGTTGGGCATGAGAAGACCGAACTGGTATGGAAGTGTGCTGTAGTCCACGATGCACGTCGACCGTCGTAGTGACACCGGTTCTGCCGGCACGCGACCGCAGCCGGCCAGTGGGCACCAACGAATGGCAGCCTGGCAGGTCGTCTGCTGCACGGTGGCTGAGTGGCTGCTGTACGAGCTGTCAAGCGCGCGTTGCTCGTCCACGCCCACACGCCACGATGCAGGCGTGGAGAGCATGCTCGTCCCGTCACACAGCCGTGGTTTCGGCCCAGCGCTGAAGCAGCGCCCGGAGCTGCTCCGCGGTCACGGTGACCTTCGCTTCCGAGGGCTCGCTGCTCAGGTAGCGGAGCAGGCTGTGCCGCAGTTGGCGGGCGACCACCCGGCGGTCGAGGTCGGTCGTGAGGTCCAAGGCCGCGACGAGGACCCGCCCGCGACCCACCCGGGCCTCGACCACGAGCGCCAGTCGGCGGTTCGTGTTCCAGTCGTCGATCGCTGCCACGACGGGACGGTCACCTCGTGGCCAGGGCTCGGCGACACCCCAGCCCTCGAGCAGGAGCGGCCGGGTGTGCGTCAGCAGCTCGTGCCACTGCCACGTCGTATGGCGAGCGGTCGGGAAGGCGGCGAGTGCCGGATGGTCGGTGGCGACGAGGATCCCGAGCGTCTCGGTCGACCCGCCGTCGGTCCAGGGCGCATTCCAGAACGAGCTCGTGAAGCACTGCCCGTGCCGCGGCGACGCGTCAGGCGGAAGGGCCTCATGCGGCAGGAGCAGGACTGACGCACCCGCCTCCAGGCGCGAGAGCGTCTCGTCGTCAAGGCGGCGAGCGACGAGGACGTCCGCCGGTGCTGGCGGGAGCGTGCGGGGATACACCCAGAAGTGCCAGCGGTTGCGGTGACCGTCGACGTCGACGACCAGCTCGTAGGTCGCTGGCTGGTCGAGGCCTGCGAGTGGAACGGCGAGATCCCCGAGCCGGTGGAGCTCACCCGTCTCCAGCTGTCCGTGGCTGACCTCGCCGGTGACGACGACGCCGCCGTCGGGCCCCCGCACCTCGTAGCGAGCGCGCCCGGGCGGAAGCGGTGCCGGTCCGAAGTGCGCCACCTCGACGTCCGCGTGCAGGGTTTCCCCGTCGGTCCACACCCGCTTCGGCATGCGGACGAGGGGGACGGTGGCGTCGCAGAACTCCCGCCACCGCGCCGCCGTGACGTACCCCTTCTCCTTCCAGAACGCATCGAGGACACCGACCAACGCCGTGCCCTGGCCGGGGAAGTCGTTGAGCTGCAAGAGCTGGAAGCCACCGAAGCCCGGCGTGCGGAGCGCCGCCTCGATCTCTTCCTTGTACTGCTCGACCTGCCACTCCCCTGAGGCACGCACGAAGTCGGCAACCTGGTCGGCAAGACCGTGCGCGGCGAGCTGGTCTCGGGCGATCTCCAGGTAGCCCGGGCGAAGAGACCCGTCGTACGCCGCCGCCCACGCCGGATCGGGATAGGCGCACCGCTGGCCGACCTCGTGCGAGACGAGTGGCTTGGGATAGGAGCCGACCGCCGCCCGGTAGTCCGACGTGGTAGACGGCGGACGGGATACGGACCAGCTGTCGAACGGTGCGGGTGGCCACCCCATCTGCGTCCGCACCCGTTCACCCTCGAGGTGGACCGCGATGTAGTAGTCGTACGCCTCGATGAGGCTCTGGTTGTCGTTGGCGGGTCCGGTGTAGAGCCTGCGTCGGTCACGTTTCCAGCTCTCCAGCAGCGGCTGCAGGTACGCCTTGTCCGCGTACGACTCGTTGCCGAGACCGAACATCACGAACGACGGATGGTTGCCGTAGGCGCGGAGGATCCGCTCGGCCTCGCGACGCAGGTACTCCTGCAGCCCTGGGTCGTCCGCAGTCGCCCAGAGCGGGCACTCCGCGTGCAGGTAGACACCCGCCTCGTCGGCCGCCTGGAACGCCGCCTCCGGCGGGCACCACGAGTGGAAGCGCACGTGGTTGAGACCGTACTCGCGGACCTTCGCCATGATCTCGCGCCACGTGGCGAGGTCGGTGGCTGGGTAGCCGTGCCGCGGGAAGACGCAGCACTCCACGGTTCCGCGGAGGAATGCCGGCCGCCCGTTGACCGCGAACCGCGTGCCGTGCGCCGCGAACTCACGAATCCCGACGCGTCCCCGCCAGGTCGAGGTGTGAGCACACGAAGGCGGCACCGTGGCCTCGGAGGTCGTGGACGCGGACGTCGGTGTTGTGCGGCCGGAGGTTGTATCGCCCGGCGTATGGTCCGGCTCGTTGGCATCGCCGTCGCCCTCCTCGACGACCTCCAGCCGCACCTCGATGTCGTGGAGCGCAGGACTGAACTCGTCCCACTGGCGCGGCCTTGTCGGGAGCGAAAGGTCTACCGAGACCCTGGTCGTGCCCTCTGCCCCGACCGCGACCTCGACCTCGCGGGACACCGGCCCGGCCTCGCTCGCGGCAGTGTCCTCGCTGTCGTCAGCCGCATCAGTGTCGAGCGTTCCACCGCCGAACGACACCGTGAGGGTGCCGGTCGCGGACCGTCCCGTCGCGTTGCCGACCTCGACCATGAAGCCCACGTTCTTCGGAGCGGCGTGGACCTGCACGTCGGCCAGCCAGATGAGATCGGTCGCCTCGAGTGCGATCCTCCCGACGATTCCGTTCCACGCGGTCTGGGTGTGGTCGGTGACGCTGCTCGAGTCGATCCCGATCGGGTACGCGAGCCGGTTGTCGACGCAGATGGTGAGTCGACGGGTCCCGGGCTCGAGACCGGTGAGGTCGAAGGTGTGCGGCGTGCTCAGACTCTCGCCGGTCCCCACCTCCCGATCGTCGACCCAGACCCGGCTCGTCCAGTGACAGCGTTCGAGAACGAGGACGACGCGGCGGCCGCGCCAGGAGTCGGGGATCGAGATGTCCCGCTGGTACCACGCCTCACCGACGTAGTGCCGGCGCGGTTGGAGCCAGTACGGGAACGTCACGTGGCCGGGCTCGCGATACCTCGCGTACATCGGATGGGTTTCCCAGGCCGGGAACCGGGAGGGTGTCTCGCCCCGGCTCGCCATCCAGCGGGTCTCGGCCGTGACCTCCTCGCCGTACCCCTGGGCTTGGAGCGAGCCGGGAAGCTCGATCGGGTCGGGAAGCGTCTCCCGCCACCAACCCGCGGCGCGACCGATGCCGTCCGGGTCGAGTCGGAACCTCCAGCGCCCGGACAGGTCGAGCTCGGACGTCACGCTGTCACCTCCGTTCGAAGGGGATGATCTCGGCGGCAGAGGAGAAGCCGTCCGATCCGTTCAGCACGTGGAGCCGCAGGTATCGCGCCCGGAGGCCGTGCAACTCGACGTCCTTGGGGTAGAAGTTGCGCTCCCACGTCACGGTCGTGACGTCCTCCCAGGTCACGCCGTCCGTGCTCGCCTGCAGGACCGCGCGGACGATGATCCCGTTGCCGACGCTCACGATGCGCGGCTGGTACCGCAGCGCCGTGAGGGTCCGCACTCTGCCGAGGTCGATCGTGATGTCGTGCGGGTTCTCGACCTTGACCGGCTCCCACGCCGAGTGCCACATCGTGATGTAGTCCCCGTCGATCGCACGCCAGGCCTCGTAGCCTGCGTTCTCGCTGCTCGCGGTCGCGCTGAGCTCGGCCGGCGGGACTGGCGTCCCCGGTGGCTCGTCCGGCCACTGTGGGGCAGGGCGTGCCGTGTCGTACTCCGCCTCCCGAACGGGTCCTGGCCCGGCGCCACGGATCAGCAGGTCGGTGACGACCGCCGCGTGGTCGGAGTAGAACGGGTACATCTGGTCCAGGGGCGTCCCCCGGTGCCGGGGCAGCCGCCGCCGCTCCGTGTGGGCACCGAGCACCCGCACGTCGTCGCCGCGTGTCATGACGTAGTCGACGCGCAGCGGCGCATAGCCGAAGCCGAGCGCCGGACTCCACGTCTCGCCGGTGTAGCGGGACGCGTCGGGAAGGGCGTAGCGATAGACGTCGGTGAAGCCCTCCTCGCTGAACAGCCTCGTCACGGGCCAGTCGAGCCCGAGTCCTTCGTGCCCGGGAACGTCGGCGTACCGCTCGCTCCAGTCCAGGTGCGACAAGGTGTTGAAGTCGCCTCCCAGGATGATCGGTGAGGGGTCGTCGCCGACGTACTCCGCCAGCCGCTGCTGCAGCAGCGTCGTCGCCATGCCCAGCCTCCGGGAGCGGTCGGTGTCGACGATCTGCTGGTCGGTGTAGGTGCGAGGGATGCCGAGCCTGGTCTCGAGCGCTGACTGGTTCAGCCGGTCGATGGCGCTGGGCGCGTGGTAGAGCCACGTGGAGAACGCGTTCACGAACGTGCCGTTCGGCAGCTCGAGCCGGGCGCCACCGAAGTTGAACGACGTCAGGTCCCCGCCGCTGCGCACCGGGTAGACCTTGTCGATGTCGAACGTGGTGTAGAGCCAGAGGCGGTCCTCGCCCTCCGCCTGGCCTGGTTCTCGCGTGACCATGAGCCCGTTGTAGGTGCCGGGGCGTCCGGCGTTCAGCCCTTCGAGGATCTCTTCACCGGACCCCTCGACCTCGACGAGGAACAGGATGTCGGGGTCTTCCGCGCGCAGGAACTCGATGAGCTGCTCGCGGTTCTCGGCACCGCCTGGCGCGCCCGACAGGAGTCCACCACGCCAGATGTTGAACGCCATGGCCCGAACCGGCACGCCGACCTGGCCCTTGGGCAACGACTCGACCGCGAGCTCGATGCGGGTGGCACCTTCAGGGACCACGAAGTCGGTCGACGTGCCACGCCCGTCACGGGAGTAGAGCGTGCGCCGGGCCAGGACGTCCGCGCCGCGACGGATCGTGTAGGCGATCTCGTCGACCCGCTTGGGGATCCGCCTCGTCTCGTGCCGGACCGTGCAGGTGCGCCCAACGGCCTTGTGCACCCGAGTCAGCGTCCGCCGGCTCGGGTCGACCAGCGTGGCCGTCGCGACCGTCGAGGAGCCGCAATGCAGCCGGAGGGTGAACGGCCGTCTCGGGCTTGGGTCGTCCGCCTTCGTGAGGGCGAAGGTGACCATGCCGGTCGAGGAGCCACGGCTTGTGGAGGTACCGACGTTCGTCGCGGCGCCGACCTTCGCGGTGGTCGTCGCGCCCATCGAGGGCGACGCGTGAACGGTGGTGGCGATGGCGGGCAAGGCCGCTACGGCAGTCACGGCGCCAACCAGGAAAAGGCGTCTCATGAGGACACAAGAGACGCGACGACGCAGCCCGCACACAATGCCGAAGGCCGCTTCCGGACAGGAAAAATAGGAAAATAACATTTAGGCGGTGGTGGCAGTCGAGGCTGCCCATCATCGTGCTCGGTGCGTCATCGTCGGGTCACCCTCCGCGTGCCATGAGACGCCGAGCTATGACCGCCGGATAGCCGAAGCTCGAGCGAGGGCTGCGGACTCACCGCACTGGTCGATGGTGGTCGCCCCGCCCCTAGGGTTCGGCCATGGCCTACTCCGAGATTCAGGACATCGACGGCGAGTACTCGCTCACGTTCGCCTGCGGTGAGCTTCCGGCTGATGCCGCGATTGCCGATGCAGGCCATGAGCCAAACGGCTACTTCTGGGAGGGCATTGCCGAGTTCGTCGGAGGCGATCTCTTCGAGCAGCTCGAGATGGACTCGGAGGCTGGCATGTTCTGCGCGAGGGGCGAGAAGGACGACCTCGTTGCGCTACAGTCCCTGCTCGAGCCTCTGCTCGCCAACGGCGATGCGGTGCGTGACGTGATCAGACGAGCCGAGGGTGCCGGCTTTGTATTTGACGACTGAGGGCCGGAAGCGGTGTGCCCCTCACCGGGCGGCCCCCCCAGACCGAGCGTTTACATTTGTCCGGTGACGCCCGAACAGCTTTCTGACGCCATCGTTGCCGCGCTCGAGGTCGCCGTAGCCGATGGCGACCTCGTTCTGCCCGGCCCTGTGCCGTCGAGCGTTCGAGTCGAGCGACCGAAGCTCAAGCAGCTCGGTGACTACGCCACGAACGTCGCCATGCAGCTCGCCAAGCCGGCCGGTCGGCCACCGCGCGAGGTCGCCGATCTGATCGCGACCCGGCTCGCCGCCATCCCGGGCATCGCCTCCGCCGAGGTCGCGGGACCCGGGTTCGTCAACGTCCGGGTCGCTCCGGAGGCGCAGGGAATGCTCGCCGCCGACATCGTGAAGGCTGGCGCGGCGTACGGACGCAGCGACCGGCTGAGCGGCACGAGGATCAACCTCGAGTTCGTGTCGGCGAACCCGACTGGTCCGGTCACGCTTGCGTCCACCCGGTGGGCCGCGGTCGGTGACAGCTTGGCTCGGATCCTCGCCGCCAACGGCGCCGAGGTCGTGAGGGAGTACTACTTCAACGACCACGGTGCCCAGATCGACCGGTTCGCCCGCTCGTTGGTTGCCCGAGCGCGCGGTCAGGAGCCGTCGCCGGACGACTACGTGGGCTCCTACATCGACGAGATCGCCGCGCGGGTCGTCGAGGCGAATCCCGACGTCTTGTCCTTGCCCGAGGCCCGGGCCCAGGAGACGTCGCGGCGGCACGGCGTCGCCTTGATGTTCGACGAGATCAAACGCAGCCTGCACGAGTTCGGGGTCGACTTCGACGTCTACTTCCACGAGGCCTCCCTCCACGAGTCGGGAGCCGTCCAGCGTGCGATCGACCGGCTCACCGAGCTCGGTCAGACCTACGAGAGGGACGGTGCGCTCTGGCTACGGAGCTCGCAGTACGGCGACGACAAGGACCGGGTTCTCATCCGGTCGACGGGCGCGCCCGCCTACATCAGTGGTGACCTCGCGTACTACCTCGACAAGCGGAAGCGGGGCTTCGACCGGTGCATCATCCTGCTCGGCGCAGACCACCACGGCTACATCGGACGCATGATGGCGATGTGCGCCGCGTTCGGCGACGAGCCGCACGTCAATCTCGAGATCCTGATCGGGCAGATGGTCAACCTCGTACGCGATGGCCAGCCCGTACGCATGTCGAAGCGGGCAGGCACCGTGCTCACCATGCACGATCTGGTTGACGCGGTTGGCGTCGACGCCGCGCGGTATGCGCTCGTGCGCTACTCGATGGACGCGACGATCGACCTCGACCTTGATCTTTGGGCCAGCCGGACACAGGACAACCCGGTCTTCTACGTGCAGTACGCACACGCCCGCCTGGCGTCGATCCTGCGAAACGCGGCCGACCTCGGGCTCGAGCCAGCGAGCGCCGACTTCGAGCCGGCGCTTCTCAGCGACCCTCGCGAAGGCGACCTGCTGCGCGCACTCGCCGACTTCCCACGAGTCGTGAGCCAGGCCGGCGAGCTGCGAGAGCCCCATCGAATCGCCCGGTATCTGGAGGACACCGCGGCGTCGTTCCACAAGTTCTACGACGAATGTCGCGTCCTCCCGTCCGCTGCCGAAGAACCGGCGCCCTTGCACGCCGCCCGCCTTCTGCTCGTCGCCGCCACACGTCAGGTCCTCGCCAACGGCCTCGACCTGCTCGGCGTCTCAGCACCGGAACGCATGTGAGACGGCGGACGGTTTGGTGGACCGCAGCTGGCCGGTCAGAGCTCGAGCCAGCCGGTGCGGAACCTCCAGGCTCGTCCGGCTCGGATGTGCGCGACGATGGCCCGTTGCAGAGTCGTCTGCTGGGGAAGCGAGTCAAGCTCACTCAGCTTGCGACGGAACACGAACTCCACGATCGTCGCATTGTCGTTCCCCTCGCCAGCAGGCAACAGGGTGAAGCGTCGCGCGAAACGCACGATGTTCGTGTCAGGCGAGAGATACTCCGCAAGCTGCGGGTCGAGAACCCATGACACGCAGGTGGCGTACCGGTAAGGCTCCTCCGGAAAGTGTCGCGGGAAGAACGAACGGGCCTGGGCGAACGACGCGTCACACGATTCCGGCGTGAGCCGCCCTTCGGGTATGTGAACGCCCAGGGCCCAGTCACCCTTCCGCGGTCCACCGGCGACGTCGAACCAGATCCGCAACCGCTCGAAGTACAACCGACCGAGCGCGTAGATGAGGCCACGGAAGTGGACGGTCATCCAGTCCTGCGTGTGCAGGCCGCCGGTGCCGTAAAGGGCACGGTGGTTGGCCATCTGCACACCCAGCGCTGCGAGGATCTCCCAGGAGAGCTCGTCGGGTATGCCCCGCTCGGCGTGGTAGCGGCGTACGTACGGCAACGTGGCGAGGAAGACCCACACGTACAGGTACCGTCCGACCAAGCCGTGCCAGGCTGGAAGCGTCGGCCAGGTCCCTAGACTGCCCGGACGGCCCATGTGATGGACGAGCTGGGCGTGACAGCGTTCGAGCAACCACCACAGAGCCGGATGTGCAGCCTGGCTCGGCCGAGCAGCGAGAGCTTCCTCCCGGTCGTCGGGGCTGAGGCCGAGCCGCTCCAGCAGCCGCGTCGCTTCAGCGTGTGATGGAAGGCGAATGGGTCCGGCCAACGGGCGGACCTCTCCCAGTGCCCTCACCGCATCATGGAGGGATTCGTCCAGACCCAATGCGTCGAGCACCCACTCGATGTCGGCCTCGTCTCGATGGGCGGCTCCGTACGCCAGTCCAGACTCAGACACCGTGGACTCCTGTCGCGGTCCTAGGCGCGTTCCTCTGCAGGCCGGATGCCGACACCGCGGAGGCCCGGAACGTGGACGCCGAGCTCGGTGGCGGGCGACGTCGGCTTCACGGCGAAGCAACGAGCGACGACATCCACGAACTCTGGATCGGCGACGACCGAGTGCCGATCATGTCCGAGCCCTTCCCATTCCTCGCGCGACACCGTCTCCTCGACCCACCACCTGCCTGCCTTGTCACCACTCGTCTCACGCCGGATGTTGCCCGCGATCTGCACCTGTCCCGTGACGTCCCAGAAGAGGTTGTGGTCGCTGTCGATGCGGTAGTCCCGGACGTTCGACGACCCGGCGCGACCGCTGATCGCCGGCACGCCGGCACCAACCAGGATGTTGCGTTCCAAGCTGAACGACAGATGGTCCTCGATCAGGGTGATCTCCACCTGCCCTTGGCGTCCGAACGCGAACACGTTGTCCCGCAGGATGTTCTCCCGACCGAAGTGCAGGTGGAAGCACTGACTGCTCACGTCGTGACAGACGTTGCCTTCCACCAACACGTAGGACGAGCCCTGGTCCAGGTAGATTCCCCAGCCGCCGTAGTTGGCGCACTCGACATCGTGGATCAGGTTGCCGCGCACGATGGTGCCGGGTTGCACACCGAGCAGGTAGACACCGCCCATGTCGTTGAGGATTCCGGCACCGAGATGGTGGATGTGGTTGTCCGCGATCAGGTTGCCGCGTGACGGGTTGTCGCCGTAACCCCACACCCAGCCGACGGAGACGCCGCTGTAGAACAGGTGGTGGATGTGGTTGTGCGCGATGGTGTTGTACGCCGAATGACACGTGAGGACGCCGACCGCCTGCGGGAACACCTGACCGCCGCGGCCGATCTCGTTGTCAGCAATGGTGTTGTGCTGGTTGGAGCCCGGATCGTCGAGCACAGCCGCGCCACCGAGTCGTACTCCGCCCCCACCGAGGTCGCGCATCTCGTTGCCGCTCACGACCACCTGCTGGCATCCGGCGCCGAGCTCCACGGCATAGCCGCCGATCCGTTCGATGACACATCCCCGCACGGCAGAGTCTCGTACGCCCACGAGCTCGATCGCGGCGTCGACATTCGCCGCTGCTTGCGGTGCCGACGCGTAGCTCACGGCCGGCAGCTCGTCGTCCTGCGGGATCTGGAACGGTGGTGAGGATCGAGCGGGATGCTGCCAGTCGGCATGGACGAACCGCAGTCCCTGCAGGGTGAAGTCTCGTACGTACTCGCCGCTTTCCGGCCTGCCTGTGACCAGGACGAACTGCGAGAGCACGGGCAACTGCGCCTGGAACGTCTTGAGCCGGTCCTCCTCACGGGGTACGTACAGCACCCGGTTCCGTTGCCGGTCGAAGTACCACTGCCCGGGCTGATCGCCGAGCGTCTCGAAGACGTTGTCCCAGTAGTACCGGGCGAAGCGCTTCACCAGGTCGTCGCGGAGCGCGAAGATGCTCCGCCTGCTGCTGCGCACGGTTCGCCGGGCCTCGTCGATCTCGACGAGAGGCATGCGTTCCTCGACCCAGTAGTGGGGCACCACCGCCTCGACCTGCTCGAGGTCGTGAAACCGCCAGGCATCTCCGTCCCGGTAGACGAACGAGTCGGAGCCCTCGAAGAGCGTGTCGATCCAGTCGTGGGCTAGGTCGAGCCCGGGTTGGTCGGCGATCCGGAGGTATCCCTCCCGCGGAAAGCGCGGACGTGGAACGCGGCGGCCGGCGGCAAACAACGAGCGCGCATATCCGGCGGGAGCGTCGGTCTCCCACACCCGCACGCCGCCCACCTCCGACTCGCGCCAGCTCGACAGCGTGACCGCGCCGTCGAAGGTGGGCGGGTCTGCTCGATCCAGCGCCGCGATCGTCGTACCGGAATCGGCCGGGCCGAACCGCACCGGTCGAGTCATGCGGTAATGGCCTGGCGCCACGAGGATGGTGACGGGTTGCCCTGGCTCGCGTCGCTCACGTGCGGCGTCCCGGGCCGACTCGAGGTCTCGGATCGGCCCATCCGGTGTGACGTGCACCGTCACGTCTCGGCTCTCCGTCATGCCGCGACCCGCCCCTCGGTGAGAAGTCCGCTGACGCCAGCCCGACCGCTAGCGTGCGGACCGCGCCGACAATTGGTCTGCAGGTTCGTCGAGTGTACGAGTTCGGACTCACCAGGGTCAATGACAGAGTGCGTACCAATGGAGCGGCCCGAAAGGTCGGCTAACTCTCCAGTAATGATCGAAGGATTGCGCAAGGCACAGGCTGTCTCCTAGCGTTGTCGACGTACCATTACGCGGGTTCGTCTTCGCCCACTATTGGTCTGCGGGGGGATGATCTGCGAAACACTCGGTGTCGACGGGAAGTAGGTGCAGCAGTCGTGCAGGATCGTGTCATCACCTCGGTGCTCGGCGAGCTCCCTGCGAGCGAACTGGGCGCCACCGCATGCCACGAGCACCTGCTGATCGGGGAGGGACATCCCGTCGTCATCGAACCCGACTTTCGCCTCGACGACGTCGAGGCCGCCGTACGCGAAGCACGAGAACTGCTCGCCGCTGGCGGGGCGGCGGTCGTCGACTGCATGCCGCTGGGGGTCGGCCGGAACCCGGACGGACTTGCCGAGGTGGCGCGGCGGACCGGGCTCACCGTCCTCGCCGTCACCGGTTTCCATCGGGACGCGTTCTACCCGGCCGACCACTGGGTCCGGGCTCTCGACGTTGACGGGCTCACGCAGCGGGTGATCGACGACGCCACGTGCGGCATGGAGCTGCCCGACCAGGTGCCCGGACGCCCGGTGGCGCGAAGCGGTTCCCGCCCTGGTCTCATCAAGGTGGCCATCAGCGGAGAGCACGGAACGCCTCTGGAGAACGCCCTCCTCGAGGCGGTCACGGCGGCTGCCGTGGCAACCGGGCTGCCCGTGATCACGCACACCGAGAGCGTCGCCGGCGCCGTGAAGCAGGTCGAGAAGCTGACCGAGGCCGGGGTGTCGCCCGAGCGGGTGATCCTCTCCCACATGGACCGGCACGGTGACCTCGAGGCGGTGGCGGAGCTCTGCGCGACCGGCGCGACGGTCTGCCTCGACTGGCTGGGACGGCCCAACCGCGATCACGACCGGGTGGTCGTCGAGCTCGTGGTTGCGCTCATCGCCAAGGGCTACGCCGACAAGGTCGTGCTCGGGCAAGACCTTGCCCGCCGCCAGTACTGGCACGCCTACGGTGGCGGGCCGGGGCTCGCCCACTTGTTCACCACCGTCGTACCCCAGCTGCGACAGGCCGGAGTTTCCCAGCGGGAGCTCGACGCCATCCTCGTCGACACCCCACGCCGCGTCCTCGCGACCTCCGCGAAATGACCACGTGCAGAGGGCCTTTGCGATCCACACACGGCGTCGACAGCATGGACGGGTCCCAAACACCGCGTAAGGCGTCGTGGGGCTAGCGGCCTTCGCCCTCAGCGGAAGGGCAGCGCGGGTCGGGAGACGGCCTATCGCAGGCCTCGGCGATGGTCGGGATGCGGCCGGCATAGTCCCGCGGGTCGAGCGGCGAGTGCGCTCCCAGATACCAGTTGTGGGCCGTGCGCACCGGCACGCCGGTGTCGTACCGCTGGGTTATGGAGGCGAACGCCGGCATCCAGTCGAATCCACGAGCGATGATCGAGTTGACCACGACGCGGTACGTGCGTTTGCGTTCCAGCGGCTCGCCGTCGAGGTAGAACAGATCGGCACTCATCCGACCGGGGATCCTGGTCTCTGACGGATCACGCAGATACCAGACGTTGTGTGACACGCCCATGAGCAGGTTCTGGTCCCACTGGGAGCGCAGCACCCGCTCGATCTCGGCACCGGTCATGGTCAGCACCAACATGCGGGCGTCGTAGATGTTTGCCGACCAGGTCTCACGCCACCGCACCAAACCATCCTCGGGCTCGTTGCCGGACCTGGCGTGCAGCAGGTCACCATTCACCAGCACGTGGTCGGCGAGCGCGAAGTCCGCCGAGCCGGGCACATGCTCACGTACCCAGGCCAGCTCGGCATCGGCGTGCAGGTTGAGCAGCGTGCTCTGCTGCGACGGATCGAGCTGGCCGGCCGCGTTCCTGCCACGCCGGAAGTCACCGACGACCCGACCCACGATCTGCTCGCCACGAGCGTTGGCGATCTGGGTGGCGCGCGCGATGATCGCCTGGGCGCCAGGGTCAGGCGGCAGCGTCGCCGGAATGTCGCTCAGGGCGCCGACGGAGTGCTCCCGCAGCACGTCACCTCCGCGACGCGAGACGACCAGGTCGGCGAGCTGGAGCTGGGCGCCGTACGGTGAGGCCTCGAGGACCGGGCGCGGCCGGCCCGCCGGGTCCCGCAGCACACAGGTGTGTGTCGTGTGCCAGTGCCCACCCAGGATCAGGTCGACCTCGGCGTCGGTGCGCGTGGCGATGTCGACCATCGGTCCTGCCGGCTCCAGGCACGACGGTGGAGCACCCAGCCCGCCCTCGTGCACCAACGCGACGATGACCTGCACGCCGCGCGCCCTGAGCTTTCGTACCTCACGATTGATCGCGACCACCGGGTCGAGAAACTCGTGGTGCGGGAACAGCTCGACCCCGATTCCGCGGGCCGTGGACTCCGTGGTCGCCGCGACCACGCCGATCCGGACCCCGTCCACCGTGCGGACCAGCGACCCTGGGAACACCCGCTCGCCGGTGCGTTCGTGCACCAGGTTGGCCACCAGGATCGGCACGTCCGAGCCGTCGTACTCGCCCTCCTCGACCACGCCGTCGCCGTCGTGGTCGAAGCAGCCGTCGACCGGGTGGCAGCCGCCGCGCTGGATCCGTAGCAGCTCACCGATTCCCTCGTCGAACTCGTGGTTTCCGGCACCGTGGGCATCCATCCCGAGATACTCGAGGAGGTCGATCACGAACTCGTCGCGCGTGGCGTCGTTGGCGTACGTCGTCCAGCCGATCAGGTCGCCGACACCGAGCAGGACGTTGTTGGGTTGCTCGGCCCGGAGCTCCTTGATCGCGGTGGCCATGCGTGGGCCATTGGCATCCGCCCCGTGGTAGTCGTTGAGCCCGATGACCCGGAGCGGGACCAGATCGGGCTCGCCGGGGACGACGTGAACGGTCACGGTCGCCGGTTCGGACGGGTTACCGGCGAGGTCGGTGGCTCGGACCCGGAGTACGTGCTCGCCGGGGTTGCGGAACCAGACCGGTCGTACGTACTTCTCCCAGGCACCGTCACCGACCGCGTACTCGATCGTGTCGACTCCGGCACCGTCCCCGTCGTCCGCGGCGAGCGTCACCCGCGCCCAGCCAACGTACTCACCAGATGACGTGCGGCTGCCGACCGCTGTCGCCTCGACCGTCGGTGGCGTGGTGTCACCCGGTGGGTCCGGCGTGCCGAGCGGGTCGAGGAACAACCCGCTGACCACCGCGTTGGCACCGGCGGTCCGCTCCACCGTCAGCCGGACACTGCCAGGGATGTCCCAGAGCAGGTAACGGCCACCTCGGAACCGCCTGACGTCGGCGGTGCCGAGAACCTCCCCGCTCGGTGTCCGCAGGGTCATCAGCTGGCCACGGGTGTTGTCGGTGTCGTAGTCGAGCACGTAGATCGCGAGACGGAACCCGGGCGACCCCGCTGGGATGTCGACCACGATGTCGAACGTGGTGCCGTATCGGGCGGCGGCGAGCCGTCCCGTTCCCGACGGCCGCTGCAGAGCGCGCTCGTCCGACGCTGCTGCGTCCCAGACGAAGGCGGTGCCACCCATGTCGACTGTGACCCCACCGGGGAGATGGACATCGGGATCGCCAACGACGACGTATCCCGCGCTGCCATAGACGCCACGCCAATCTCCGCGAGTCAGATCGTCGCGACGTGGGTCTGTGCTGGCCGCGTCGACGGCCGGCGCCGCAGGAGGCACGAGGATCGTGAGCTGGACGAGCAGGGCGGTCAGGAAGACAGTGCCAGCGGTGACGGCTGTACGGATGGGCCGGATGGACCGACGGAGCCTGGTCACGGTGCTCACCTCCCAGGGCGATTGGTCCGTGACGTCGCTCGGAATCTAGGGCTCCGCTAGGGACCTGTCAACGCTTGGAGCAGACCAATTGCCAGGATCATCTAGAAGCAGTTGAAGGTCTATGGTGTACGGAAGGTCGCGAGCTAGCGGACCAAATTGAAACACTGAGTTCCCCAGCGGATGGTCTGCTGGTCAACAGGTCTTCAAGAGCTTCGCGAAGTGCTCACCGCGTTTGTCGGGGGTGCACTACGTGCCGGCACGTGTTGCACCCCCGACAGGCGTAGTGCACATGGTCATTTGGGGGGGAACGCGGGGGGCGGCCCCCCGCGGGGTGGTCATTTGGCGGCGGCGACCGTACGCCGCCGCGTCCGGCCAGCGCGACCGCGACGCGAAGCAGCCGGCTGTCGGGGCGGCTCGACGACTCGGCGCTCGACGAGTGAGCGACAGCGGTCGGCGCGCAGGATCGCCCGGGCGGACTCGATGGCCCGATCCTGGTCGTCGTACGTCGTCCGCAGCAGCATCAGGGCAGGCCGTCCGGACCGCTCTCCCAGCCGCCTCGCCTCGTCGGCGTGCAACACGATCGGCTCGAACGACTCCACCGCTCGTACGAGAACGACGCCGTAACGCTCGCGAAGCGTCTCGTAGAGCCCGACGGTCGTGAGGTCGGCGTCCTCGATCCCGGGCAGTCGTTCGGCCGGCAGCCAGGTCCGCTCGAGCATGAACGGCTCGCCGCCCACCGCACGCAGCCGTTCCAGCTCCACGACCGGCGACTCGGGCGCCACCCCGAGGCTCTCCGCGACCGCCGGCAGGGCGGGTCCCACAGCCTGCGCGAGCACGGTGGTCTCGATGACGAGGCCGGACGACCGGATCGCCTCCACGATCGAGAAGTGGCCGAGCAACGACTGTTCCAGACGGCGTTCGGCGACGTACGTCCCACTGCCCTGCCGGCGGACCACGAGGCAGGCGCGTTCGAGCTCGTCCAAGGCCTCCCGCACGGTCTGCCGACTGACACCGTGGAGGACGGCGAGCTCCCGCTCGGTCGGCAGCTTGCTGCCGGTCGGCCAGCGTCCCGAGAGGATCTCGCGCTCGAGGACGGCGGCCAGATCGCGACCAAGGCGACTGCGCAGACTCATGCCGGATCCAGCCCCCACCCTGCGTCGACCGCGATGACCTGACCCGTGACGGCCGCGGCCCCCGACGAGCACAGGAACGCGATAACATCGGCGACCGCACCCGGTGGGATCGGGCCCCGGGTCAACGGCTGGCGATCGCGGACGTACTCACGCACCTGCGGTCGGTTCAAGGCACGAGCAGCCATCGGCGTGTCGACCAGGCCAGGCGCGACGGCGTTGGCTCGTACGCCGTGGTCGCGACCGGACGCCGCCAGCGCTTTCGTGAACGCCGTGATCCCGCCCTTGGACATCACGTAGCCATGGCTGGCGAACGGCCCACCGCCTCCGGTCAGGCCGAGGATCGAGGACACGAGGACAATGCTTCCACGGCTTGCGACCAGCGCGGGCCAGGCTGCCGCGACGACAAGCGCGGTGCCGCGCAAGTTGACCGCGAACACCGCATCCAACGCGGCTTTCGTGAGCTTGTCGGCCGGTCCGTCGCCCACGGCCGAGCCGGCGATGCCCGCACAACAGACCAGGGCGTCCACGCGGCCGAGGGCCGCCACCATCGCGGTCACACCGGTCCGCACCGCGGCCTCGTCGGTCACGTCGACGACCTCGGTGTACGCACACGGTCCGCCAGGCGCGATGGCCGCCCGGTCCAGACCTGCCACCCGCCAGCCTTGGGCGCTGAGCCGCTCGGCGGTGGCTTGACCCAGACCGGAGGCGGCGCCGGTGACCAGGGCGACCGGCGTCTCGCTCATTCCGTCCTCCTGGTCCGCAGAGCCCGGACGGCATGGTAAAGCTCGGTCGCCTGCTGGCGGCGTTCCCGTGCAGCCTCCGCCTCCCGCTCGTCCGGTTCGTACCGCGCCTGGACCCGACGGTGAGCGGCCACCAGCTCGGCCACCTCGTCGTCCGACTCACCAGCGGCAAGCATCGCGTCGCCAAGCGGCGCGCCCTGCGTATCGACGACCTCGACCACGCGGTTCGTCGCGGCGGCGACCGCCCGCATCCAGACGGCAGAGCGCGTGGGCCCACCGGTGGCAGACAGCCCTCCAGGTCTCGCGCCGGCGGCGACCGCCACGTCGAGGTTGTGCGCGATCGCGGTCGCCGATCCCTCGATGATGGCCCGGGTCAGCTCGGCCCGCCCGGAGGCGAACGAGAGCCCAGTGAAGACCCCGCGGGCGTCCGGATCCGCGATGGGATGCAGCTCGCCGGCAAGGTACGGCAGGAAGACCACACCGCCCGCACCCGGTTGCGTGTGCTCGGCCTCGGCGAGCAGATCGGCAGGCTCCCGACCGGTGATCTCTGCCCACCATGACAGCGCCGACCCGGCAGAGGTCATGGAGCCGGACAACAGGTCCACGTCGTCGCGGACGTGCGGGAAGGTCAACAGTCGCGGCTCACGCACCGATCCCCGCTCGACCGCCACGCCGACGACACCGGCGCTCCCGAGACTGAGGTACGTACCGTCGCGTCCCACCACGCCGGCGGCGAGCGCCGCGCTCGACGTGTCCTCGCCCCCGGCCACGACCCGCACCCGGCCGGAAAGTCCCAACTCCCGTTGGGCTTCCGCGGTCAGCCCGCCCACCTCGGCGGTGGCCGGTGCGACCTCGGGAAGGAACGCCGGGTCGATGTCGAGCGCTGCGAGCACGTCACTCGCCCAGTCTCGAGACGTGAGGTCGAACAGGTCGCTGATGCCGGCGTCACTCGCGCTCTGCACCAGCCGACCGGTGAGCTGTGCCAGGACGAACCCAGCCGCGGACGTGAGCCCACGCGCCGCACGCACCCGCTCCGGCTGGTTCCGGCGGACCCAGCACAGCTTGGCCGCGACGTTCCAGGCGCCCGGCCGCTGACCGTTCGCGCGCAGGATCGCCTGCCCTGCGGGTCCCTCCGCCAACTCCGAGGCCTCGGCCGAGGACCGCTGGTCCAGGTGGATGAGCGCTGGACCGACGGGGGCAAGCCCGCCGTCGACGAGGACGAGGGCCGCACCTTGCCCGCTCACCGCTATCGCGGTGACGTCCCGCGACCCGCCCGGCAGCCCAGCCGCAGCCAACGCCTTCCGGACCGCTTCCCCGGCAGCCCGCCACCAGTCGAGCGGATCCTGCTCGGCTCGACCCGGCGCTGGTGTCGTCGTCGGGTACGTCTCGCTGCTGCCTCGGCCCAGCACGTCGCGCCCGGGATCGAGCACCACCGCCTTCGCCGATCCGGTGCCGACGTCCAACCCAATCGTCAGTCCACTGCGCATCGGTCCCGCCTCGCTACGCCCGCGCGGTTCGCCGCCGGTGCTCGGCGAAGTACTCCGCCAGGTTGCGTCGAGCGGCCTCCTCGTCACCGCCGTGTGGTGTCCCCAGGACGACCGGGGTGACGCCGCGCTCGACCAGGCCCTTGGCCACGAGCTCGGCGATCATGTGCAGCACCACGACGGTTCCGAGCGTCGACGTCGGACCGACCGGATGGGGGCAGCCAGGCACCTCGACCGCCGCGTCGCCGCGTGGCGAGCAGTTGTCGATGGCGATGTCGGCCACCTCGTACAGGTGCTTTCCGGATGGATGCCGGGACGGAACACTCGACGAGTGCGCGAACGACGTGATCGCGACCACCGGAAGGCCACGCTTACGCAAACCCAGCGCGACCTCGAGCGGGACGTTGTTGATGCCGGTCGAGGAGACGACGAGCGCCGCATCCCGCTCGTCGAAGACATAGTTGTCGAGGATGACCTCACCGTACCCGTCCACCCGTTCCAGGAAGAGCGACTGCGCCAGCCCCATGGTGCCGACGACGTTCGTGTAGTACGTGAGCGCCAACTCCACGATCGGGTGGAAGCCCACGATCGAGCCGATTCGAGGAAAGAGCTCCTCGACAGCCATTCGTGAATGGCCGCAGCCGAACGTGTGCACCAGGCCGCCTGCGGCGATCGCGGTGGCGAAGACGTCGGCGGCCTTCTCGATGGCCTCGGTCTGCGTGCGCTCGATCCGGTCCACGATCTCTCGGGCCAGCGCGGGGTAGCGGAACGGCATAGGCTTCTCACCCTTCCTCGATGTGTCCGGCTCCACTCGCTGGAATAGCAGCCGATCACGGTGGACCGGTAGAGACCGCGCATACAGCAGACCAATTTGGCCACGTTCCTCCACCGCATATGGTCCGCCTCGAGCGATCCGACCGTACGAGATTATGCCGCTGATCACAAGCATGTCGCTGCTGAATTGGTATGCGTGACGGGTTGACCCACGTCCCCTGTCGGTCTAATGTCAGCGGGCACGAAGCAGACCAATGGTTCGTCGCCTGGCCAGGGAGGACCTGTGCGTGAGGTTCCGACACAGGCCGACGTCGTGGTCGTCGGTGCCGGCTCGGCTGGCGCGACCGCGGCGATCGCAGCGGCCAGGGCGGGCGCACGAACCCTGCTGCTCGAACGCCACGGTTTCCTCGGCGGCACGAGCACGGCGGTGCTGGACACGTTCTACGGCGCCTACCTGCCGCGCACAGCCCGCCTGGGTCCTGACGGCAAACCGGTCGACCGTGGCACGAAGGTCGTCGGTGGCCTCCTGGACGAGGTCGTCGCCGGCCTCGCGGCGATCGGACGGGTCGTCCACCGCCCCAACTCGTTCGGCGCCGGGACCGGCATCACCTACCACCCGGAACATCTGAAGGTCGTCTGGGAAGACCTGGTCCAGGCCGCCGGCGTCAAGGTGCTGTTGTACGCCACGGTCCAGGACGCGACCGTGGTCGACGGGTCCGTCCGCGAGGTGCTGGTCGCCACCAAGGCCGGGTTGCGCCGCGTGACCGGCCGGGTGTTCGTCGACGCGAGCGGGGACGCCGACCTGTGCCACTTCGCCGGCGTGGGGTACGAGCTCGCGGGCTCGGTCGAGCCGGCCCAGACGCTGACCACGACGTTCCGCATGTGCAATGTCGACGTCGAGCGACGGTTCAGCATCTCCAAGCAGGAGCTCACCGAGCTCATGCGGGAGGCGGCCGAGTCGGGGGCGTACGACCTGCCTCGGCGGGACGGAAGCGACCACATCACGCCCGTCGACGGCATGACGGCCACCATCATGACCCGGCTGGCCTCCTACCGGCGCGAGGACGGCGAGGTCAGGAACGCCACCGATCCCGAGCTGCTGTCCGAGGCCGAGATGCGCGGCAGGCGACAGGCACTCGAGTACGTTCGCTTCCTCCGTGACCGGGTGCCGGGATACGAGCGCGCCGAGCTCGCGGCCTTCGGTGTGCAGATCGGCGTACGTGAGACCCGGCGGGTGTACGGCGACTACCGGCTCACCCGGGAGGACGTCCTGGCCGGCCGACAGTTCGACGACCAGATCGGGCTCTGCGGCGCCCCGATCGAGGACCACCACGACGGCGCGGGCACGGTCTGGCAGTACCTCCCTGAAGGTGCGGCGGTCGGCATTCCGTACCGCACGCTGCTGGTCCGCGACGCCGACAACCTCCTTGTCGCTGGCCGCTGCTTCTCGGCCACGCACGACGCCCACGCCGCCGTACGCTCGATGGCCCAGTGCATGACGATGGGCCAAGCCGCAGGCACCGCGGCAGCCCTTGCGGCGGCAACCGGCCGATCGCCGCGTGACGTGCCGCCGGCGCAGCTGCAGCACCGACTCCGCGACGCCGGCGCCATCCTCTCGACTCCCACCGGCGCGCAGACCAACACCTCACCTTGACGTACGACCTCAGCGGGAGGAAGGCGACGACAATGACGACAGCGACACGACCCATGGGGACACGGGGACCGAGCCGGCGCCAGGTCCTGACGGCGGCCGGCGCATTCCTCGCCCTCCCGGCCGTCGGTCTGGTGGCTGGCTGCAGCGACGACGGTCAGGGTGGTTTCGGCTCGACCCCGAGGCCCCGCAGGACCGAGCCGACCAAGAAGCGCTTCAGCGGCCGACTGGTCATCGGCATCATCCAGGACCCGCCCGAAGCGGCGAAACGAGCGTTGACGGAGGGATACCGCCGCCACCAGCCGGACGTCGAGATCGTCTGGGAGACCAGGGACTTCGGCGGTGTCGACAACTACGTGAACTGGCTGGGCACCCAACTCGCGGCGGGGAACATCCGGCCCGACATCGTGTCCGGCAACTACGTCCCGACCTTCAGTGGGTACGTCAACTTCGACGAGTACCGCGACGCGGTCAACCCCTACACGGGCAATCCCTGGTCGGAGGACATGGACTTCCGCAGCGGACGGGAACTGAACGTCTGGGCCCAGCGGTACTTGATGGCGACCCAGTCCTTCCACGTGAACTGGTTCTACAACAAGGAGCTCTTCGACCAGGCCGGTGTCGAGCCGCCTGCGACCTGGGATGAGTTCGTCGACGTCTGCGAACGCCTGCGGAGCAAGGGAATCACGCCCATCTCCGCCAACTACCAGTGGCAGGTGCCGCAGTGGCTTACCGAGATCTACTTCGACCAGTACCACGTCGACTGGGTGGAGACGGTCCGCGCCCGCGAGGGTGACTGGAACTACGACCCGGAGATCGACGGTTCGTTCGAGTTCGACCCGAACGAGCCGGACATCCACTCGCTCTACACGTACAGTCCTCAGCGCTTCTACGGCGGCATCGCCAAGGGCGACCTGCGATTCGACACACCGTCGGTGACCGAGCTGGTCGCGAACCTTGCCCGGGTCTTCCCACGGAGTGCGACCAAGGACTTCTACGTGCTGACCGACGCGTACACGCCGTTCCTGCAACAGCAGACCGCCATCATGCTCGGTGGCACCGGCGACCTCGGGACACTCTCTCGTGACCTCGCCGAGCTGACGCCGGAACGGCTGAAGGAGTTGGGCATCAAGCCAGGCTCGGTCCGCCCGTTCGAGTGGGGTGTCTTCGAGAACCCCGCCATGGAAGGCGACCTCGTGAAGTGCAAGCCGCGCAGCGTGGAGTCGTCCTCCGGCGAGTACCTCAGCGTGATAGACAAGAACGCCGAGCAACGTGCGCTCGCCGTTGACTTCTGCATGTTCTGGCTCTCCTCGGCGGGCTACAGCCCGTACCTCGACGCGCAGATCGAGTCGGGTGAGTTCGTCGCATCGGGACCCTGCCGGGTGCGCGGCGTGGAGTACCCCCAGGACGTCCAGGAACGGTTCGAGATGGTCCAGCTGATGGGCAACGCCGAGGTGCTCTACAACCAGTTCTGGACCGCAGGACCTGACCAGGAGACCCGTACCGACCTGCGCAACCTGTTGAAGCAGGCGCTGGACGGCCGGGTCACGCCGCGGGAGTACGCGAACCAGCTCCAGGCGTACGTCCAGGACAACCTTGACCGCATGCTCGAGTCGAGCTCGCTCACCCGCGGCGACATCGACAACCCCGCGCGCCGCCCGGAGTCGGCGTGAGGCGGACCGCCCTCAGCATCGCGGCGCTCCTGGTCGTCATCGACGTCGCCGCGATCGCGCTGTGGTTCGGCCTGGGCGCGCATCGCGCCCTGGCGGAGTATCCCGGCGAAGGTCGGGATGTCGCGTACGCCGTGGTCACAGGCGAGGACGATCGTCCCGTCGTCCTGACCGCGACGAGCGACAACCGCCTGGCGCTCACGGTCGACGGCACCGTCACCGCACGCCGGCAGGTGGACGAAACGGTCGGCTCGCTCGCCGCCGCGCCGGACGGACGGCGGTTCTACGTCGGGACGACGCTCGGCACGGTGATGGTCCTCGACGAGCGACTGCAGGACGTGGACCAGATCGATGTCGGTGACGCGGTGGTCGGGCTCCACATGCTGGAGAACGGCGATCTGCTGGTGGCGCACGGATCCGGTGCGTTCAGCAGCCGGTACGTCGTCGACCGGTTCCGTCCCGGCAACGGTGAGCCGGCTGCACGTGGTCGGGCGGTCTTCACCGTCACTGGGCTCGCAGCCAATGGCGAGTCGGCAGTGTACGGGACGATCAACTCTCGGGTCGGCCTGCTCGACCTCTCCGCGAGTACCGGCCGGGAGCTGTGGACGGTCAACACCCTGCACCCGGTCGCCACGCTCGCGACCGCGTCACAGCGCAGCTGGATCCTCGTGGGCGACCGGGCCGGCGGACTCGAGCTCCTCGCCCGCGACGGCGGCTCGCTCGGCCGGGTCCAGATCGGACCGCACCCGGTCACGGCGGTGACGTTCCACGACCCGACCGGGACGATCCTGGTCGGCGACCAGCGCGGTGAGGTCGTCGCGCTGGACGAACGGGGTCAGATCCGCTTCCGTCGTACGACCGGCTCCGGGGCGATCCGGGCGATTGCTCCCGCGGGTGACCGCATGCTCGTGGTGCCGGAGTCCGGACCGTGGAGCACGCTCGACCCCACCGCGATCGGAGCCGCCGGCACGCTGGCCACCCTGCGACCGTGGTGGATCGGGACGAACATCGCCGGCCTACTGGCGATGTCAGCGGTGCTCGCGCTCGGTGCCGAGCGGCGCCGCCACCAGGCCCGCGTGGTCTGGCGTCGTGCCTGGGCTGGCCGGCTCGGCTACGTGCTGATCCTGCCGACGCTCGGGTTGCTCGCGGTGTTCACGTTCTATCCCGCGGTCAACGCGTTCATCGTCTCGTTCACCAACTTCAGCCTGCGCAGTGCGCCGGCATGGGTGGGCTTGGAGAACTACCGCCGGCTGTTCACCGACGACGTGTACTTCCGGGTGGGGCTCGTCAACATGGCGATCATCACGTTCGCGAGCTTCCTCAAGACGGTGACCGTGCCGCTGCTCGCCGCCGAGTTGGTCTACTGGTTGCGTAACCGGACGCACCAGTACGTGTTTCGCACCTTGTTCGTCATGTCGTCCGTCGTCCCGGCCCTGGTCCTCACCCTGCTCTGGCGGCAGGTGTACGACCCGGCGAGCGGGTTGCTGAACGAGCTGCTGTCCGCGCTGGGGCTCGAGGAGTGGCGCCGGGCCTGGCTGGGCGATGAGAGTACGGCGTTGTGGGCGGTCATCGGGGTCGGCTTCCCGTACCTCACGGCGTTCGCCTTCCTCATCTTCCTCGGTGGCCTGCTCACGATCGACCGGGCGTTGTACGACGCCGCGGCGATCGACGGCGCCGGACGGTGGAAGCGGTTCGTCCACGTGGATCTGCCCCACCTTCGACCGCAGTTTCGCATCATGACGTTCTTCGCGGTCGTCGGCGCGATCGAAGGCTTTGCCAGCATCTTCGTCCTGACTCGAGGCGGACCTGGCTATGCCACCTACGTGCCGGCACTGCAGATGTACGAACGGATCGGGACCGGTGACCTGGGCTACGCGTCCGCGATCGGTGTCGTGCTGTTCTTAATGGTCCTCGTGGTGACCGTCTTCGTCCTACGGTTCCGCAGATCCGAGCTGGAGCAGTGAGGAATGCGCCGACCCATTCAGCAGCAGATCCCCGGCCTCGTGCAGTACGTCGTGCTGGTCCTGCTCGCCGTGGCATCGTTCGCGCTCATCTTCTTGATGGTCTCGCTGTCGCTGCGGCCGGGCGTGCTCATCTACGTGGACTTCTGGGACCTGCTGCCCTGGCCTTTGTACTTCGGCAACTATCAACGCGCGTTGCTCACACTCCTGCCGTCGATGGGTCGAACCCTCCTCGTGTCGGTCGCCTCGATTGCAGGGATCCTCGTCATCTCGACGTTGGCGTCGTACGCCTTCGCCCGGATCCGCTTCCCTGGCCGGGAGCTGCTGTATCACATCGTCCTGGCCGTCATGACGATCCCGGCGATCATCCTGCTCACCCCGCACTTCGTGCTGGCCAACCAGCTCCACCTGGTGGGCTCGCTGTGGGGACTGATCATCTTCTACATCGCCGGCGGCCTGCCGTTCGGCATCTTCCTCATCACGACGTTCTTCCGCTCGCAACCGTCCGAGGTCTTCGAAGCGGCCCGGGTGGACGGTGCGAGCGAGATGCAGGCCATGGTCCGAATCGCGGTGCCGCTCGCGTTCCCGATCCTCGTCACGGTCGCCATGATGAACTTCCTCAGCATCTACGGCGACTTCATCTGGCCCACACTCGTCCTGACGGAGGAGAACGAAACCCTGCTCATGGCGTTGCAGGCGTTCAACCCGCAGGTGAGTGAGTTCGCGAGCCGTCCGGACTTCGGCGTACAGGCGGCTGGCTACGCATTTGCCACCGTGCCGCAGCTTGTCGTCTTCGCCCTCGGCATGAAGTACTTCGTCGCCGGCGTCACGTCCGGCGCCATCAAGGCCTGAACCGACCCGACCATCGCGACGCCGCAGGGCATGGATCGCGCAGGCTGTGGACATCTGGGGAGCGAGAGCCACGACGATGCTCCACAGCCTGCGCTCGACCCACAAGCGGCTCCGGTCTTCTCATGCCGGCTTCGGACCGGTGGTGCGTGGCCGGCCTTCCAGCAGCTCCTCTTGCCCTTCTTGCCGCAGGTGACGTACTTCTTGAGCCACTTGTTGAAGTACTTGACCAGTCGTGGGTGGTCGCGCCACACGTTGTGGTACTGGCCTGGCTCGCGTTCCAGGTCGTACAGTTCGCGCCTGCTGCTGTCGGTGTGTTTCACGTACAGCCAGTGCTTGGTGCGGATGGCGTTGTACGCGTGGAAGGCTGGCACGAACCCGGCCCGGGCTGCGGCGGCCCGGTCACCGTCGAGGTCGGGGTCCGCGGTCGTTTTTCCTTTGCGCAGTTGCGGCTTGTGCTCGATCAGCGCCGCATCCCGCCAGTTGGGCGCCTTGCCGCCGCGAAGCAGGGTCATCAACCCGCGACCGTCGCTGGGCTTGGGCCGCAACCCCGCCATCTGCTGGAAGGTCGCGTAGAGGTCGACGTTCTGGACGATCTCGTGCCGCACCTGTCCCCCCTTGACACCGGGACCTTCGATGATCAGTGGTACGCGGACGTCGTGGTCGTACGCACTGCCCTTGCCTCTGAGCAGGCCGTGCTCGCCGAGGTGGTAGCCGTTGTCGGCCATGAACACGAAGTAGGTGTTGCGCAGCTGCCCGTTGGCCTTCAGCCGCTTACGCAGCTCGATGAGCTCGTCGTTCAATGACTGCATCATCCGGATCCGGTTGCGGAAGTCCCGGTCGAGCGTGTCGTAGGTGGCATCGTCGAAGGCACCCGTCCGCCGGACCCGGAGTTTCGCGCAGTCGTACCGACCGCCACCCGGCTTGGTCCCGCAGTCACCGTGCGTGAAGTCTTCTCCCGGCCGGTCCTTCTTGGCAGGCGGAAACAGCGGTAAGCGCTTGTGCTTGCCGCGGATTCGCTGGTGCGGGGCGAACGTGGAGATCTGCAGGAAGAACGGCTGCCGGTTCGCGTGTGCCCGGTCGACGAAGGCACGAGCCCGCCTGCCCAGCAGGTTGTTCAGGTAGGCCTTCGGCTTGCTGATTCCTCGTCCTTGCTGGTTCCGGCTCTTGATGGTGGTGATGTCGTACGTTCCCCCCACGTTGGTGTAGCCGTTGCCGCTCACGTGCCACTCGTCCCAGCCCGGGGGCACCGGGTGCTTGCGGATCTTGTACCCGTTGAGGTACTTGCCGAGAAACCCGGTCCGGTAGCGCTTGGGCAGCGCCACCGCGTAGGTCCGCTTGTGGTTGCCGAACTTCCGGAAGGCCCGGTACCCGCCGGGGATCCTCCGGTCACCTTCGTTCACCCTCACCTTCGTGTTGTGCGGGTACCGGCCGGTGAGGATGCTCGCCCGGGACGGGCAGCACAGCCCATCAGCCACGAACGCGTGGCTGAACGTCGTCCCCCGCTTCTTCATCGCACGCACCGCCGACATGTACGGCACCAAGTTCTTCGAAAAGTCGTCGGTGAGGATGAACACGATGTTCCGCTCAGGCCGAGACAGGTCCTTCGAGTCTGCTGGCTGTGCCATTGGCATCGCCGCAGATGGAGCGACACCGACGGCACCCACCAACCCGAGGGTCAGCAACAACACCGCAGCCTTGGCCATCCCCGCGACGGGCCGCGCCCGACCTGGATTCTTCGTCGTCCAAGCCATGGGAGTCATTCCCTTCCGCTCATGGATCGTGAACGGTTCACCGAAACCGCCAGCTAGCAGCGCTTCGTGGTGTGCAAACCACCGTCATCCCGGAACGGCGCAGGCCCGGTCGGCCCGGTCGTGTGCTTGGTCTCGCCTACCTCGCCCCAGCCTCCGCCGTAGCCCCACCACGGCTGCTTGCGGACACGATCGAGGTTTCGCCAGGTCTTCCAGCGCTTCCCCTTGCTCGTGCGGTCGTAGAAGTCCGGCAGGTAGGGAACGTCGACCTTGTGGCGTCCTTTCCTGGCGTACGACGCGTGCGTTCCGCTGGCGGAGAACACCACGGGATGCCCCTTGTACTTGCGGACGTTCTCCCAACGCACGTAGCAAGGCTTGCCATGACGCCAGAAGACCACCTTGAACGGCTTGTTCTTCTTGGTCAGACGAACGGCTATCCGCTCCCAGTCCCCTTCGTGGTTGAAGCTCGCCGGGCCATCGTTGTAGCCGTAGAGGAACCAGTACATGATGGCGCGGGGATACCTCTGCACATAGACCGGCGACCCGGTGCCACCGCCCTTGTGCATCGAGTTCTTCATGTCGAGGAAGAAGCCTTCTTCCCCGGGAGGTCCGCCACTCGCCATCGGCCGCGTGTTCTCGTTCGAGTAGAAGTAGCCGTTGTGATGCTCGCACGGTGGCCATGCCACCGGGCCGGCCGCGTCACGCTCGCGGTAGCGGCCGTCCCCCATCGCCCGCTCACTTGGCGTGGAGTCGACGGTGTGGTCCTCACATCCCGTGTCGTGCGCCCAGACCAGCTCGGAGTAGTCGATGAAGGTGTGGGCCGACATCGGGCCCGCGTCGTCACCTTTGGCGAGCCAGACCATCGGGGCGAGCCGCTTCGCCAACCTCTTCCGGCGCTGGTCTGCGCCCGTCTTACGCGTCTGTTCTTGTACGGCCACCGGGCTCTTCACCCGTCCGCACCGTCTCCGGGCACCCGGGCATGCGCGACCGGGCTCAACGGTGACACGGCAAGGGCGACAGCACATCCCAGCCCTGCTAGGCACGTGGCGACATGCCTCCTCGCTGAACGTGGCATTCCTTTCCCCTTCCATCCAGGTGATCCGGAATGCGCACGAAGCTAGGTCGAGCGAGGCATTCGAAGGAGTGGAACGTTCCGGTGAGGAGTCACCGCTGCGGCGCGACGGTCACGGCAGTTCTGTCGTAACGTCGACCGCGGGATGGTGAGCAGGCCGCCAAGGCAGACAGCACGAGCCGGAGCATCGACCCGACGCCGAGCCAGTAAGGGATGAACGAACCCAGGGTGAACACGTCGCGCGTGTTCGATGGTTGCGTCAGCGAGCCTGCTGCATCCGCTTGAACGCTCGCTCGGCGACGACGGCGGCGTAACCGGGTTTGATCACGTCGTTGATCAACGCCAGGCGCTGGTCGAATGGCAGGAACGCGCTCTTCATCGCGTTGACGGTGAACCACGCGAAGTCGTCCAGGTCGTAGCCGAACGCCTCCGCCAGGCGGGCGAACTCCTCCGACATCGACGTGCCACTCATCAGGCGGTTGTCGGTGTTGACCGTCACCCGAAAGCGCAATCTCGCGAGCAAGCCGAACGGATGCTCTGCGATCGACGGCGCGGCACCGGTCTGCACGTTCGAGCTCGGGCACAGCTCCAACGGGATCCGCTTGTCGCGGACGTAGGCAGCCAACCTGCCCAGCCGCGCCGTCCCGTCCGGGTCGACCTCGATGTCGTCCACGATGCGTACCCCATGCCCCAACCGGTCCGCACCACACCACTGGATCGCCTGCCAGATCGACGGCAACCCGAATCCTTCGCCCGCATGGATCGTGAAGTGCGCGTTCTCTCGCTGCAGGTACTCGAACGCATCCAGATGCCGGGTGGGCGGGTATCCCGCCTCCGCCCCCGCAATGTCGAAGCCCACCACTCCTTCGTCGCGGAACCGGACCACCAGCTCGGCGATCTCTCGTGACCTCGCGGCGTGGCGCATCGCGGTCAGGATCTGCCGCACCACGATCGGCCGGCCAAGGCTCGCCGCCTCCTGCTCGCCTGCCCGGAACCCTTCCGTGACCGCCCTGATCACGTCCGGCAGGCTGAGACCGTCCTTCAGGTGCAGCTCCGGCGCATAGCGCACTTCTGCATAGACGACGCCATCGAGCGCGAGATCGACGGCACATTCGCGAGCCACCCGCTCCAACGCCTTCGCGCTCTGCATCACCGCAACCGTGTGATCAAACGTCTCCAAGTAGCGCTCCAGCGACCCTGAGTCCGCCGCTTCACGAAACCAGGTGGCAAGCTCGTCCTCCGACCACGCGGGTAGTTCATGACCGACCTGATCGGCCAACTCCAACACCGTCGCAGGACGCAACCCACCGTCCAAATGGTCGTGCAACAAGACCTTTGGTATTCGTGCAATCTCCTCAGCGGTCACTTTCTGATCAGCGCCCATGTCGGACAGGCTACCGCGACGGCACGTTCTCCGGACGGAACTGATACACGCCTTTATGCGCACCGCACGACGGCGAACAACGTGAGGTTCTGGCCCTCGTAAATACGCACGAGGGGATAAACCACGCGCGCACGGCTGCGCCGCCATTACTGCGTGTTGCCGCCTCACACACATGCGCTTGCCTATCGCCAGGATCCGCGGGCTGCGAATGATCACGAGCTCGTGCCAGGCGAGAATCAGCCGCCATGAAGCGATTCTCACAACTCGTCGGCGTGTACGTCCTCGCCGCACTCTGCGGCGTTGGTGCGCTGGTCGCGGTCGCAGCCGTCACCGCGACACCCGCGGTGTTTCTCGCTGCTGGCCTGGTGACCTTCGTCGGCATGGGCGCGGGCCTGATCTGGCTGGTGACCAGGCGCTGGCCCCACCCGACCCGCACACGCCGTCGAGCTGTGCTCGCGGGCACGACCGCGGGGGTCGCTCTCTTCACGTTCACCGTGCTCATCCCTCCAGGCGATCCGGCACTCCCGCCCGAGCCCGTGCCAGGTCAGTCGTTCGTCAGATTGACGACAGGTTCCCGCATCGCCTACGCACGACGTCCGGCTGCGCCATCCACACGTGGGGACACCCGCGGCGAGCCGATCATCTTCGTGCACGGCGGCCCCGGGGTCCCCGACCTGGCCGGCGACATGGCGTACTTCGGTCAGCTCGCCGAGGACGGCCACGACGTCTACGTCTACGCCCAGGTGGGCTCGGGGGCGTCGTCACGGCTGGACGACCCGATGGCCTACACCCTGGATCGGCACGTCGCCGACCTCGAGGCGTTCCGCCGCTACATCCACGCCGAGAAGGTGACGCTCATCGGTCATTCCTTCGGTGGCGTCCTTGCCGCCGCCTACGTCGCCGATCACCCCAACCGGGTCGTCAAGGCCGTGTACTCCTCACCTGGCGATCTCGATCCGACGGCGGGTGGAGCGAGCATGGTCAGCCGGCTCACCGTCGCCCAGCAGATGGGGTTGTACGCACGTCTGCTGCGACCGCGCGACCTCCTCGCGTACACCCTGGTCCAGGTCAATCCGAGGGCCGCACACGCACTCACCGGCGATGCCGACATGGACGCGCGGTTCGACGGCCACTACAACAAGACCAGACCGGGACTGCGCTGCGACGGCCGGTACGGCCCGGAGCTGCACGGGCTGGGTGCGTACGCCAACCTGGTCCCGCAGTCGGCGAGCCGACCGATACTCCGCGACCGCCGTCCCGCATTCGCTCATGCCGGCGTACCCGGTCTGGTGATCAAGGGATCCTGCGACTACGTGTCCTGGTCGTCCACGCTCGACTACCTGAACCCCCACACCCGCCTGGTCTACCTCCACGGCGCCGGGCACAACGCGTACCAGGAGCGGCCGAAGCCTTTCCTGGCCCTCGTCCGGGCGTTCCTCGCTGACGACCCGCTTCCGACGGCGACCTATCCAGGTCGGCAGCGGCCGGCTGACTTCGAGGGCCCCGCCTGAACACGCGTGGCAAGCGCGAACACGAGCTCGCACGAGGAGGCCGCACACACGTCGCGCGCCGAGACACCAGCGCGCGACGAGCTGCAGCGGCTCAGTCCGCGGCAGCGCCGGGCTTGACGAGGCCACTCTCGTACGCGAGAACGACCAGCTGCGCCCGATCGCGAGCTCCGAGCTTGGTCAGCAAACGCGACACATAGGTGCGGGCCGTGGCAGGTGAGATGAAAAGCTCCTGGGCGATCTCGTCGTTGGTCCGGCCGCGTCCGACCTGGGCGAGCACCGCTCGTTCCCGTTCGGTGAGCCCGTCGAGCAGACGGGTGTTGACCGGCGGACTGGCGGACGCAGCCAACGACCGCATGACGGTGCTCGTCACCGACGGCGACAGGAGCGAGCCGCCGGATGCGACCACGCGAATCGCCGACCTCAGCTCGGCCGGTGACACGTCCTTCAGCACGTAGCCGGCCGCGCCGCACCGGATCGCCTCCAGGACGTCTTCGTCATCGTCGAACGTCGTGAGCACGAGGACTTTGACCGACTGCAGGCTCGGATCCGACGTGATGGCCTTGGTCGCCTCCAGGCCGTCCATCTCGGGCATCCGGATGTCCATCAGGACGACGTCGGGGCGCAACTCGCGCACCCTGCTGAGTCCCGACCGGCCCGAGCCTGCCTCACCGACCACCTCGATGTCGCCGTCGTGCTCGGCCAACGGCTTGAGCCCAGCTCGGACGAGCTCCTGATCGTCCACCAGCACCACTCTGATCATGGCTGTAACCTCGCCGGCAGCCGAGCCCGGACCACGAACCCGCCGTTCTCACCGTTGTCGGCGGTGAGCTCGCCGCCGAGAAGGTGGGCACGTTCCTTCATCCCGGCGATTCCTTGTCCACCACCGGTGCGCGTCGGATCCTCGTCACGCGCGGGCTCAGCCTGACGGCGACCTCGACCATTGTCCGAGATCTCCAGCTCAAGTCTCCCGGCGTGGAGGTGGGCTGCAACCCTGGCCCGGGTAGCGCCGGAATGGCGGATCACGTTGGTGAGTGACTCCTGCACGATCCGGTACGCGGCCGCATCGATGGCGGCGTCGAGCTGATCCGGCTCGACGTCGACGTCGAGGTCGACCGGAACGCCCGCCTCGGCGGCCAGCTCCGCCAACCGGGTCAGCCCCGCCAACCCCACGGCACCGCGTGTGGTCTCTTCCAACGCGGGCGTCCGCAGCACCTTCACGGTCGCCCGCAGCTCACGCATCGTTCTGCCCGTGACCTCACGGATCTGCTCGACAGCGCGCATCGCGGCGGCGTCGTCGACACCGATCGCCTCGGCAGCCACGTTGCCGTGAACGGCGATGACCGACATGGTGTGCCCGACCAGGTCGTGAAGGTCCCGGGCTATGCGCATGCGTTCGGCGTTGATCCGGTGCTCGGCCGCTCGCTGCTGTTCTGCAACGGAGAGCATGCGCAATCGGGCCTGGTGTTCCCGCGTCTCCCGCCGCGACCGCACGCTCACTCCCAAGGCGATCGCCGCAGCGACCAACGCCACGTTGGTGAGGAACTCGTAGCTCAGGACGTACGCCGGTGGTAGGCCTTCGTCGATCCGGAAGAAGGCGGCCACGCCGGTGAGCACTGCTCCCCCGACGATGGCGGTCCGTGGATGGCCCGCCTCCGCGGCCGAGTAGAACGCGGCGACGGCAGGAAGCGCGATGCCGATAGGGGGGAAGTCGAAGATGTAGTACGCGAAGATTGCGACGATGGTCAGGATCAGAACGACCCGAGGGGCGCGCCGTCGGAAAAGCATGAACGCCCCGAAGCCGACCGCGAAGAGATAGGCGCCGGGACTCGCCGTACCGGTGTTCTCGAGATCAGCAGCGATCGCCACCGCGACAGCGAGCGCGATCCCGACCGCAAGGCTGATCTCGACCAGGCGAGGGTCTGCTTCTTCTGGCCGGTGAGCCTGCGCGGCGGGGGCGGACGGCGGCGACACAACGCCAAGCGTAAGGACTGTCACCTCCAGGCGATGCGCGATGTCGCTGCAAATCGACACCAGAAGACGATCAGAGACCGATGTCGCACGCTCGTGCGCTTCCTAGCGTCACTGGCATGAACCAGGACAACAGCAACCTCCCACTGTCAGCCGGCTCCGGCGCCGGAGATCGGCTGGAACGCCCGGATTCGCCGAAGGCTCCGGTGAGCTGGCCTCTGGTCGTCGGCCTCGGGTCGTTGGCGCTCCTCTGGCCACTCGCCGAGCTCACGAACATCTCCGATGCGCTGGGCGAGGCACCGACCGCACTGACGCTGCTACTCGTCGTGGCGATCAGCTGGATCGGTGGCGTCGGCGTGTTCCGGGTTCCTCGACCGGTGCTGACCCTCACCCTCGCCGGTGTGGTCTACGGGCTCTTCCTGATGGCGCTTCGCCAGGTGTTCGGTGGGCCGGAGGTCGGGATCAGCGCTCCGCTCCTGGCCGTGGCCGCGGTGTTCGAGATCGGCCGGTCGGCCTTGCTGGGTGCGTTGGCGGGCCTCGCCGCCAAAGGCGTGCAACGTCTGATCGGACGGCGGTCATGAGACGTCGATCCTTCCTCGCCTCGACCCTCGTCCTCGCCGCCGCGACGCTGATCGAGGGATGCGACACGTCGACGTCCCCGGTCGAGGTACCGGAACGCTTCGACCGCCGGCTTGCCATCCCGCCGCTTGCCGAGTCGTCCGTCGACGGCGACGGGACCCGGGTGTTCAAACTTGTCGCCCAGGAAGGAAGCACCGAGCTCGTTCCGGGGCTTGCGACCCCGACCTGGGGATACAACGGAAGCTATCTGGGGCCGACGCTTCGGGCGAAACGCGGCGAACGAGTCGCCATCGAGGTCACCAACCGGCTGGCCGAACCGACCACCGTGCACTGGCACGGCATGCACCTGCCGGCCACGATGGATGGCGGTCCGCATCAGCCGATCGCACCGGGGAGCACGTGGCGGCCCACCTGGACGATCGACCAGCCCGCGGCCACCTTGTGGTACCACCCGCACCCACACGGACAGACCGAGAAGCACGTCTACCGCGGGTTGGGCGGTCTCTTCCTCCTCGACGACCCTTCGGCAGAAGTCGACGGACTGCCGTCGAACTACGGCGTCGACGACATCCCCGTCATCGTGCAGGACAAGCGGTTCTACGGCGACGGGCGTCTGGACGAAGAGAACGACGGCAACGAGGTGGGCCTGCTCGGCTCCACGATCGTGGTGAACGGAACGTCCGCGCCCTACTTCGACGTCACGACCGAACGCGTGCGGCTTCGACTACTGAACGCCTCGACCGCACGGACCTATGCGTTCGGGTTCGACGACGATCGGAGCTTTCTGTTGGTGGGTACGGATGGCGGGCTGCTCGCCACACCGTACGAAACCCATCGGATCCGACTCTCACCGGGCGAGCGGGCCGAGATCGTGGTGGCCATGGAATCGAACAGCACCGTACGCCTGGGTTCCTACGAACCGGACCTGGGCTCGGTCGCGGCGCCGTTCGCCTTCGGCGGCAACGACTCGTTCGACGTCCTGGAGCTGCGGGCGGCCAAGGCCCTCGCGCCCTCCCCGCCCGTGCCGGAAACCCTTGCCCGGTTGCCCGAACCGGCCCTTCCGCCGGATGGTCGGGTCTCGCGTCGTTTCGTCCTGCAGGAGCGCCAGATCAACGGCAAGCGCATGGACATGGACCGCATCGACGAGGTGGTCGCCGTCGACGTCCCCGAGATCTGGGAGGTACGAAACGACGACCTCGTCCCGCACAACTTCCATGTTCACGACCAGCAGTTCCGGGTGGTGGACATCGACGGTGAGCCGCCACCGCCGGAGCTCGCCGGCCGAAAGGACACGATCTACCTCGAGCCACGCCGTGACTACCGGATCGCGCTGAAGTTCGAGGACTACGTCGACCCGAACTCTCCGCTGATGTACCACTGCCACCTGCTCCTGCACGAGGACGAAGGCCTCATGGGTCAGTTCGTGGTCGTCTCCGGAGACTCCACCAGCACACAGGCAGTCGGTCCCCACGATGTCGGGAACCGACGAAGCGGCAACGGCCACCATCACCACGGCGCACCCCGTGAATGAGGCAGAAGGCCCGGCTGGGACTCCGGTGCTCGCCGGACGCCCCGCCCGGGCCGCATGCCATCAGCTCCCGGCTCGACTGCCGCGTAGTTTCGCTGCCGTCTCGGCCGGGTCGTAGTCGGGTGCGACACCGCCCACCAGCAGGACGTCTCCCTCGAGATGCTTGGTACGCAAGGGCAGGATCGCCTGGTAGGCAGGCGACTCATACCACTCCCTCGCCCGGTCGAGGTCCGGGAACTCGATCATCACTAGGTCGCCTTCCCAGCTGCCCTCCAGCACCTGGACCGGGTTGCCGTGCACCAGGAAGCGCCCGCCGTACGGGTCCAGGGTCGACTGGATTCGCTCGATGTACTCGATCACATCCGGGTGCACGGGACCGTCCTCGCGTCGCAAATGGGCGATTCCGTACGCGGTCATGCTGTTTGGTCCTCCACGTGGTCGTCGTCGATTCCGCACTCGGCTTCGTCTTTCGTCATCGTCCGGCTGATCCGGGCCACTGTCGATTACGTCGGAGGTAATGGTGAGCGGGCGCATGGCGTGCGAGAGGTACGGTTGCGCCGTGACGGACACGCTGGAGCAAGGAAAACGTCCAGAGTTCGGCCCGCTGCTCCGCCAATGGCGGGCACGTCGCCGGCGCAGCCAGCTCGACCTCGCCCTCGAGACAGGCGTGTCGGCCCGGCACCTGAGCTTCCTCGAGACCGGCCGGGCGAAACCGAGCCGGGAGATGGTGCTACGGCTCGCCGAGCAGCTGAACGTCCCTCTGGAGGACCGCAACGCGCTCTTGCTGGCAGCGGGATACGCACCGGCCTATCCGCGACGTTCCCTCGATCACGAGGAGATGGCGGCGGTCAGGGCCGCACTCGATCACCTGCTCCACGCCTATCTGCCCTATCCGGCCCTGGTCGTCGACCGCACGTGGACCCTTCTCACGGCGAACGCCGCCGCCGGCCTGCTGATGAGCGGCGTATCCCCGGCCCTGCTCGAACCCCCGGTCAACGTCCTGCGGGTGAGCCTGCATCCGGAAGGCCTCGCGCCCGCGATCCGCAACCTCGCACAGTGGCGCGGGCACGTGCTGCACCGGCTCGCACGGGAGATCGCGGCGACCGGCGATCCGGCTCTGGTGGCATTGCGCGACGAGCTCGCGGGTTACCCGGGCGGTGAGAGCGACGTCGAGGAGACAGGGGTCGCTATCCCGCTCAGGCTTCGTGTGCGGGATCACGACATCAGCCTGCTCAGCACCATCACGACGTTCGGGACCGCGCTGGACCTCACGCTCGCCGAACTCAGTCTGGAGGCGTTCCTGCCGGCCGACGGCGAGAGCGCGCAGGCATTGGCGGCCCTGGTCGACGACGTGACGTCGGAAGTGGGCCTACGCAACCAGCCTTCGCGTCGCTGATTTCAGGTCCGCGCGAAACGCAGCAGGATGTGAGTACGCCGCCAGCTGCGCATGAGCTGGAACCGGGCGAGCCGGTACGCCGCCGCCCGCTCGGATACGCGAGGGGCGTAGAAGATCCCGCCGTCCGGACCTTCGTACCCGAGCTCGTCGGCCAACTCGCCGACCAGCGACCACACCATCTGCGCCTGCTTGGGCGACAGCTCCTGTCGCCAGTCCCGGCTGGTGGAGAGGCTGCGGGAGAGCCCGGTGTGCCCGGCCGGGTCGATGTTCTCGCGACGGATCCGCTCGGCGCGCTCGTTGAACTGCAGCATCGCCGGGTGCGGTTCCACTCCGAGGTGGTCCGCCACGCGCGAAACCGTCGCCTCAGGTGCCGCTATCAGGTCCTCGAGTCGTACGGTGAGCACGCGCTCGGCAGGCACCGGGGCTGTGCGTGCTGCGCGATAGCCTCGCAGCCAGAGGTAGGCGGCCGCGACCGGATCACGGGGACCCCAGGACTGACGCCGAAGCGACGCGACGACGTTCAACGGGTGTCGCACCATGTGGACGAAGCGGGCGTGCGGGAACGTCTCGGCGAGAAGCTCCATGTGTTCGACGTAGCCAGGGGTCTTGTCCCCGACCCGCGTCGTGGCGGGATCCTTCGAGCACAACACCTCGTAGATGCGCGAGATCGCGTCGGCAGGGCTGGTCGGCGGTACGGCATGGAGCGCGTGCCGCAACTGTTCCGGCCGCAGGCTGGCCCGACCCAGCCGTCCGTTGGCGAACGCGAGACGCACGAAGATGCTCGCCCGGAGCCCACCCGGGCCCCACCAGACGTTCTGCAGGCCGATGAGTCGCGGCAGGAACCCCGTCTCGCCAGGCACGTCCAGCTCTGGGTGGCCGGTGACGATGGCTCGGGCGAGCGTCGTACCGGATCGGCACACACCCACGATGAAAAAGTGCGGCGATCCTCGTGCCGCCATCGTCGCTCCCATCGCCAGAGGGCATTTGGCCGGCCCAAGGTCCCTGTTACCCAGTAGAGTCGACACACATTCGTACGGGGGGCTTTCGTGTCTGTGTTCGCATCCGGACTTACTGCTGCTGTGAGCTCGGTCGCCGGCAAGGCGCGCGGCCGTCTCTCCACCGGCCGACGCGGTGTGCTCGCGGTCTTCGCCGGCACGGCGATCGGGCAGAGTCTCGCGCTCGCCGCCGCACCGCTGCTCTCCCGCATCTACTCCCCGCACGACCTGGGGATCCTTGCGATCGTCACCGCGCTCGCCTCGGCGCTGACCTCACTCGCCTCGCTGCGGCTGGACATGGCGGTGCCGCTTCCAGAATCCGAAGCAGAGGCACGCAGCCTGGTCGCCACCGGCCTCGCCAGCTCCCTCGTCATGGCCTTCCTCGGAACCCTCGTGGTCGCGTTCGCCGGTGCGCCGATCGCCGAGCTGCTGGGCGGACCGGAGCTTCGCCCCTGGCTGTGGTTCGTGCCACCGATCACGTCCGCCATGGCGGCGTACCTCGTGCTGAACCAGTTCGCCGTACGACACCGCCGGTACCCCGCCATCGGCCGCCGCAGCGTCCTGTCGGCGGCCAGCAACGTCACGGTCCAGCTCTCGACCGGCGCCCTCGGCCTGCGACCGACCGGCCTCTTGGCAGGGCTCGCCGTCGGACAGGCGACCGGCGCCATCAGCCTGGCACTCGGCGTTCGACGCGCGGCCGGATCGCCACCCGACACACCATGGACGCCAGGGCGGATGTGCCGGACCCTTGCGACCTACCGAAGGTTCCCGCTCCTGCTCATGCCGGCCGGTGTGCTCAACAGCCTGGGGCTGGCCGCACCCGTGCTGCTGATCGCGGCGTTCTACGGCAGCGCGGTGGCGGGCTGGTTCGGCCTCGCCCAACGGGTGCTCGCGTTGCCGGTGATGCTGATCGGGCAGGCGTTCGCCCAGGTCTACCAGGGGGAGCTCGCGCGAGACGTCCGGACGCATGGCGGCCGTGGCCGTCGTCTGTTCACCGGAAGCAGCATCACGCTGGCCGCCATCGCGGCGGTGCTGTGCCTGCCTCTTGTCGGCTTCGGACCCCAGCTGTTCGAGGTCGTCTTCGGGTCGAGGTGGACTCCCAGCGGGGAGTACGCACGGGCGCTCGCGCTCTGCCTTGCCGCGCAGCTCATCGTGTCCCCGCTGCAGCGCACGCTTGTGGTCTTCGGCAGGTACGGACAGAAGCTAGCGTGGGACGCCAGCCGTCTCGCGCTCGTGTCGGGCAGCGTCGCCGGTGCCGCAGTCCTCGGTGCCTCTCCGCTCACGACCGTCTGGATCCTCAGCATCTCGCTCGCCCTGTGCTATGCCGCCGGGTGGCTGATGGGGCGCCGGGTCGTCACCAGCTCCCCAGCCCGACCTGGGGAGCACGGCCAGGAACGCAACCAACGCGAGGAAGCCATGTGAGACAAGCGAGGTGAAGATGCTGGAGTTCGCCAACGCGAACGTCGGCACGATGCAGAGTGCGGCGGGAACCGGTGCCGGAAGGCCGCGACCGGCGTTGTCGAGGAACCACAACAAGACGACGAGCGCCAGGCACTCGACCGCGACACCAGCCCAGCTCCAGTTCATGAAGCCGTCGCCGAAGAGATTGACGTTGGACGAGATCTGTTCGTCCCCCCGAAACATCGATCCCACCAGGAAGCTGGGGTTCTCCGGGTAGGGATAGTCGAACATCCACGAGAGAAAGGAATAGCTCCATCGAAGGTCTGGCAGGTCCCAGAAGATCGACGCGTAGGCACTGGACAAGTTGCCTGGCACGGCCAGCATCCGCATGAGGAGCAGGAGCGCGGGTCGCCTGATCTCGAAAAGCCAGAGAGCGAGCGACGACAGCACCATCGCCACCGCGAACCCACCCAGGATCGCTCCCGAACCCACCCGACCGCGACGCCACAACCAGGTCACGACAACCACGATCGGGATCGAGAGCAACGCCTTCTTGTAACCGGTCACCGAGAAGATGACGAGCTGCCCGGCCGCGCCCGCCAGCATCGGCCACCAGCGACGGGCCGTCAGCCCGAAGACCATGAGCGCCGGGTTGATCACGTTGGTCGTGAGGATGAGTGCGTACGGTACGAGCGGAGACGCGGTCGTCAGCACGTGCCGGTAGCTGAGCCGCAGATCGACGACGTCGCCCAGACCCACGAACCGCGGCGACAACCGAAGCCCCACGATCAGGTAGCTGAGGAAGAGCCCAGCGGCGACGGCGAGCAGCGGCCAGATCCCACGCGAGCACGGCAAGCGGACACTCAGCCTGAATGTCGGCCGGACCCGCTCGGCAGTCAAGAGCACCACGGCGAGCCACGCAACCCCCACGAAGAGTGCGAATCCGAGGGCCCGTGAAGCGGAGATGGCTGCTTCGTACTGCGGCACGAGCATGCTGGGAGCCGTGGCCAGCGCGAAGTGCAGCCACAGCACGACCGACGATGGCCGGTCCAGCCGCCGTGGCATGAGGAGCACCAACGTCGTGGCGAGCAGGACGACGAGCAGGTAGCTGGCCCAGTGCGGGCTGCGGTACGTGAAGGCGAGGTAGCCGAACTGCGGTGCGATGAAGTCCCGGTACGCCACATGCAGCACCGTCACGTACGTGGCGAACGAGACAAGCAGAACGAGCGTCTGCAACGACGACCGCTCACGCATGCGGCGTTACACGCTCCATCGAGGCGAGCAGGCGCTCGAACTCCGAGTCCCAGTTGTGCCGGCGCAGGAACGCCTCCCTGGCGCGCTGGCCCATGGCGCGCCGCTCGGACGGATGCTCGCGCAACCACACGAGCGCACGAGCCACGTCCGCCGGATCGGAGAAGTCGGCGGTCACGCCGATCCGTTCCTGCTCGAGGATCGTCCTGATCTCAGGGGAGTACGACGGAGCCAACACCGCAAGCCCTGCGGCCATGTACTCGAAGAACCGGTTCGGCAGGCTGTACCCACCGAGACCGGGACCGTACGCGATCATTCCGACGTCGCAGCCTGCGAGGAGACCGGGCATCTCGTCGTGCGGCACCCGGGGATGGACCGTCACCGCGCGTGCGATACCCAGGTCGGCAATACGCTGTCGAATCGTCTGGAGGAACTCCGGATCGGCATCCGGTGGATCCGTCATGACCATGGCGATCCGGTCGGTCTCGCAGAGTGCCTTCGCGAGCGCCTCGACGACGACCGTCGTGCCGTTCGTCGGGACGATCTTGCCGTGCATGACCGTCATCTGGTCGCGGGTGCGTCCCACGCCGGATCGGCGTTCGGACGTGAGCTCGTCACGGGCGAACCAGCGCGGCGCGCAGCTGCGTACCACGACCGTGCGGTCGCTCGGCGACACGTAGGGCCGGAGCACGGACTCGTCCATCCCGACCACCAGGTCGGCGTGCCGGCACACCCAGGAGATTCGTCGACGTACCAGCTCGCGAACTGCCGGCAACCGCCGACCGCCGAGCCACCGGTCGAGGTACGCCTCGTGGAAGACCTCGTGGATGTCGAAGAGCACCCGGCCGCCATGGCGGCGGGCAACCCGAACGGCTGCCGCGGCGGAGTCGGGATCAGGCGCGTACCACCAGGTGACCGGCGCGACGTCCTTGGCCTTGTGCGCGATCCACGCCGGCACGCGCAGCCGTTCGACTCGGTTTCGGGGTGTCGCCACAAGGTGGTAGTCGATGCGCGGGTCCGGCCGTGTGTTCTCGGTGAAGTTCGCCTTCTCCGGCCCCACCCACGAGACTCGGAATCCATGCTCGAGAAATGAGGCGGCGAACTTGCTGTTCACTCGGACGTCGTCCACCGGGTGCGCGCTGGTGAAGATGCAGACGTGGCTCGGCGGGCTCATGCTCACCTCGATCGATCAGCCGGAGAAAGGACTTGTGGCTCGCCCACCAGGGCTGGCTCGTACCCGAGTTCGCTCAGCAGGCTTCCGGCCTCGGCTTCCACCACGGCCAGCTCGGACCGACTGAGCGACCTGCGCCCGACGCCCTGCCGTACGCTCACCAGTCGCATCGCGGCGCGGCGAACTTGCTCCCTGGAGTACGGCAGCGCAAGGAAGTCGACAAGCCGACGCAGCTCGGTCTCTGGGTCGTTGACCAGGTCCTCGTACCGCACCTGCACCACCGGGCGGGCAATCCGTGCCAGGTCCCGACTGGCGTGACGGACCGACTCTCGCCACTGACGCGCACAGACGACAAGCAGGTCGTGACGCGCGAGATCGGCGTCGATCCCCGGATACCGGGGTCCCCACGACCGTTGCCGACCATCGCCGGGACCCCATCGGTAGGCGAACGACGCGAGGTAGTTGGCACCACAGCGAAACGCCAACCGCAGCGGGACGTGCGGAAGCTTTCCCATCGCGTACCGCAGATCGAGCGGGGCGGTCCACTGGCGACGGGCGGATTCGATGGTGTCGACGCCGTCACGCACGATGTGGATGACGTACGCATCGGGAATCACCGACACCACTGCCGGCACGCGAAAGCAGTTGCCGACCGTCTTCTCGATCACGCCTGACGGGGAGCCGGCAGCGTAGCGGTCGATGAACTTTCGGATGAAGCGGCGGGAGCGGGCACCGATGGCAGAGGGTACGAGAACGTCGTCGGGTGCCTGCTCGTTGCCGTACCGCCACACGAATCCGATGTCGTACGGCACCTGCCCCATGCCTGTGGCGCGAGCCAGCGTGTCTCGAAGCACCCTGGTCCCAGACCGCGCAGCCCCGATGATGACGACGTGTCGTGGTCCAGCGTCGACGCGCAGCGTTCGCCCGGCCGGTATCACTGCCATCCTGCGGGCCCCCGTTTCGCGTACGGTCCAGTTTCGCTGTACCGAGTGACCTCCCCATGCCGCGCACGAGACAAACGCTTTGCCCTGATCGGTGACGAAGCCTCACTGCTCGAAAGGCTGTGCAGACGAAGAGGAAAGGGTTCTACCGACGGTTGCCTGCAGACTGCACCACCTGCTCGCAGAAGGCCCGAATCCGAGCGCCCTGTGCGTGCACGTTGCGCTCCTCGACGACGAACTGCCGTGCAGCAGTTGCCATCTCGTGCCGCCACTCCAGCGGAGATTCCGCGGCCGCCCGTAACGCTCTGGCCAGTCCCTCGACCGAGTCGTCTTCAGCGAACAGGAGCTTGTCACTGTACTCACTCGGTATTCCCGGGAGCCGAGTGGTGAGGACTGGGCGACCGACCCCCATGTACTCGATCAGTTTGGAGGGAAAAGAGTACTTCACGAAGTCACGATCTGCTGGTCGAGGGTTGACGAGGACGTCGGCGCGTTGCAACAGCTTGGGCAGTTCCTGATGTGCGACGCCGCCGTGGTACCGGATGCGCGGACACTCGTCGGCGCGCCGTCTCACCCACGCCTCCAAAGGACCCGTTCCGTAGATGTCGAGGGCGAACTCGTCGGAAAGTCCGATCACTGCGTCCACGAGACGCCCCACGCCGTACTCCTCCTTCAGGGCTCCGGCATAGGCGACGGTGAAAACCCGCTCGTCCGTCTGGTCGACCGGCACCGGTCGCCAATCCTGCAGACGGGGATGGAGGATCCCTTCGAGCACCAGGCGTTGCCGGCTCGGCGCGAACCGTCGCCCGAGCTCTTCGGTCAAGCAGATCACACCGTCACAGCGCCGAAGCGCCCGCGCGACGAGCCAGCTGTCCAGGCGCCGCAATGCGCGAATGACATGACCATCTGTCGGAAGGACGACACCGGGTGGGTCGGTGAGGATGACGACCAGCGGCAGCCCGAGCCACCGTCGAACGACGCGTCCGAACAACAGGAACGCCGAATGGACTCCGTGGACGATCACGAGGTCCGCACGGTGAGCACGCACGAAGGGCAGGCCGGACCACAAGCAGCTGAGAAGCCGGCTCAGGTGCTTCACGACGTGCAGGTTCACGAAGGCCAGCAGGCGACCCTCCACCCCACCGGTTCGAAACCGTCCACCGCGCGCGAAGAGCACCCGGTGGGCAGGGAACGTGTGGACCGGTAACGCGGACAGCAGAGCCACCTCGCAGCCGGCGCTTTGCAACGCCGCCACCAGGCTCCATGCAAAGTTGCGGGTCTGTGCACTCCGCACGGCCACAGCGGTTCCCAGGGCACGCATGTGGCGGTCGGTGACCGTGAACCCCAGCAGCACGACGCGCAGGTCGTCGACCTTGCCACGCAGCCCCGACGGCGCACGCATCTCCTCTACGTCAGTCAAGGACGATCACCATCGTGTTCTGTGCCGGCGGCCTCCATCTTGTCCCTCACTATCTCCAGCGCATGTAGCCCAAAACCTCCACAACCTCACGTCGTTGGCATATGTCGCGGCGACATGGGGAATGTGTCTGCCGACGGCTGCCCACACGCAGGAACGACGGAGCCGAGCTCAGCGAGTCGGAGGGTCGAATTCACCTGATCAGGTCACGGCTGAGCGTGTCGACCCAGCCGAATCAGTTCCCTCGCGAGCACGCGAGCACGGAGTCTGGCTCACGCTCGCTGTCGCCTCGCAGCAAACGTCTCGTCGCTGGCGTCACCATGACCGTCGTCTCGAGCGGCATCGGCACCGTGGTCCCGCTTGCCCTCATTCCGATCTCCCTGACGTACCTGGGAGAGAACCTTTACGGGCTCTGGATGGCCGTCACGGCGGTCACCGGGATGGCTGGTTTCGCCGATCTCGGTCTCGGTCACGGCCTCATGACCAAGCTCGCCCACTGCTACTCCACGGGCGATCTGCAGAACGCACGGCGCTACATCGGGAGCGCCTACATCGTTCTCACCACCGTGGCAGTCTGCTGCTGCACACTTCTGCTGACGTTGGGGAGAAACGTTCCCTGGTCGTCGCTGCTCAGTGCGGACGGGTCAGTGGCAGCCTCCGATGCGACTGCCGTCGCCCTCGTCTGCCTCACGGTGTTCTTCGCCAACATTCCGCTGTCGCTCGTGAGAAGAGTCCAGTACGCGTACCAGCAGGTAGCGCAGTCGAACATGTGGCTCATGGCCGGCACCGTCTCCTCGCTCCCCCTGGTGCTCGTCGTGATCCACGCCGGCCTTCCGCCGGTTGTCATGATCGCAACGGCGGTCGCCGGTCCGGTGCTGGGGAACCTCGCGAACAGCGTGTGGATGTACGTCTGGCGGATGCCCGAGCTCGCCCCATGGCGCGGCACCGTAGGCCGACGAGCCATCCGCGAGCTGCTGCACCTCGGCGGGCTCTTCCTCGCCCTGACGATCGTGATGACAGTGGCCACGAATGCCGACACGCTGATCGTCTCCCACGCAAGCGACCTGCGGACGGTTGCCGTCTATGCCGTCGCCGTGAAGCTGTTCGCCCACGTGGGCAGCCTGATCGCCTTGACCAATGTTCCAGCCTGGCCGGCGAGTGGCGACGCCCTCGTCCAGGGGAACGTGAGCTGGATCCGACGAGCCACTCGTCGAATGACCTTGCTCTCGGTCGGGCTCGTCGTGATGTGCTCCGCCGCCCTGCTGGTGGGGTGCAATGTGATCCTCGAGTGGTTGAACCAACCTCTGTCCATCAGCCAGTGGCTCTTGGCAGGTCTCGCCGCGTGGTGGCTCCTCCTCGCGTCGATCTCGCCGCGGTTCATGGTCCAGAACGCCGGTGGCGTCCTCGTACCGCAGCTGGTCGGCTGGTCGCTCTACCTCATCCTCTCCATCCCGCTCAAGTGGCTGGCCGCAGTCCACCTGGGCTACATCGCCATCCCGTACGTCGCGACGGTGCTCTACTCCGCGACTGTTCTCCCGTCAGCGCTGCACGGGTACCGCCGTACCATCGCTGGCGTTTTGCCGTCCGCTGAGCGATTCGGCACGACGTGAAGCCGAGAGAGCAGTCCCAGAAGGATCCACAACGGCGGCGCCAGCTCCCAGTGGCCGGACATGAGCATCGGCGCCCAGCACGCCAAGGCGCCACCGACGAGCAAGGTCCTGTACGCCGCGTTCCGTGTCGAGCCGAGCAGACCGGACACGAGCCAGCCAACGAAGAGGACGACGCCAAGGACTCCGAGCCCGCATCCCAGCTCCAGAATGGCGTTGTGCGCCCCGATTCCCAGGCCCATCGACCGCAGGCCACCGGCACCGATCCCGGTCACCCAATGATCAGCGAAGACTGTGCGAGCAAGCGGCCAGACATACAGTCTGTTGGCCAAGTCACCGGTGGACCGCCACGAGAGGGAGTCGACGACCCGTAGCCAATCGTCGAGCAGGCCGCTTGCGAGCATCAGGCTCAGGACACCGACGGCGGCTGCCATGACCTCCACGCCGAATCGGCCGACATGTCGGTGCACGACGGACCAGATGACCACCAACAACGCGGCTGCGAGCGCGCCACGGCTCCCCGTCTGCACGATGCCGAACACCATGCCGGCTGCCGGGATGAGCACGGCCATCGCCATCCGGGTCCGGCGTCTGGCAAGACAGACTGCGACGACAGCCGCCACGAGCCCGGTTGCAAGGGCGTACCCCAGGTAGTTGACGTTGAGCCCGTCGATTCCGTAACGGAGCCGCGACCGCTCCAACCCAGTCGCAACACCTGGGTTCTGTCGGATCAGCAGGATGACAGCGCAGACGCAGCCGAGAACGTATCCGCACGCTATGAGCACGATCTCACGACGGCTCGTGGCCACGGCTCGGACGGCGAGGAACATGAGCAGCAGTCCCACCTGGTACGCCACGATGTGGCGCGACCGCTCGAAGTCGATCGCCCACAGCAACGACATGGCGTAGAGCACCGTGAGTGCGATCGCGAAGATCTCCAACGCTCCCACGGTCATCGTCGCAAGGCGCGTGGCCAGGATTACCGACCCCACGACTGCGCCGGTCACGAGCGAGAGCCCGGAGTCGAAGACGCTCGTCGCGGAGACGACGGCGAGCGCCAACGCTGCCAACGGAAGACCTGACTGCGTCTTGCGGTCACGACAGGTGGTCCCGTCGGGAACAGTACCCGTCCCGGACCGCCAGCCCGGCTCCACGCGTGTCCTCACTGGTCAGCCAGCCTCAAGCCGTTCCGAGCTGCTCGAAAAGCTGCACCCACCGGCCGAGCTGGCACTCCGCCGCGAACCGCTCCCGATAGAGATCGCCTGCGCGAGCGCGCGCGGACGTGAGCTCCTCTGGTCGGCTGGCGAGTATCTCGAGGGTCGCGGCACAATGATTGGCATCGGTCGGGTCGACCTGCATGCCGGCGCCGGCTGCGAGGATCGTCTCGGCGAGCTCGCTGTCCTTCTCGACCAAGGCGAGCACGGGGCAGCCCTGCCGCAGATAGGAGAGCGTCTTGCTCGGATAGGCGGTACGAATCACGCCGGGCATGAGCGAGACGACTCCGAGATGGGCCTTCGTCCGCAGGAACGTCGCCACCTGCTCCGGCGGACAGTGCCCGTGCAGTGTGACGTTCGCGAGCCCGTGCGACTGGGTCGCGCCCTCGATCCGCACGCGCAACGGTCCGTCGCCGAAGAAGTGGAACGCGATCCGGTGATCGTCTCGCAGCTGCGTGATCGCCTGGAGCAAGTTCTCCAGGCCCTGGAACCACCCGAGGTTGCCGGCGAATACGACATGCAGCGGTGTCGGTGGGACGGGTGGCACGTCGTCGGTCGTGTGCGGCCAGGGATCGAAGTTGTTGAGCACGACGATCCGGCTCGGCTCGATGCCGCGGGCCTGCACCGTCTCCGCCATGTCGCGCGAGAGCACCACGACTCGCTCCGCGCGCTTTTCCGTACGCGTATCGAGTCGTCGCAGCAGGGCGGCAAACCCACCGGGCCGAAGCATGCCGGACGCGACGAGCACGTCCGGATAGATGTCCTGCTGGTGGTAGACGAATCGAGCGCCGCACCAGCGGGCGAGCCAGGAGGCGACCCGGGCCACCCCGATCGGCGGAGTCGACGCCGCCATCACGACATCGACCTTCCCGAGCCGGGCGCCTTCGAGGAGCAGCCGCGCGCAGAACCACACGAGATTGACGAGTTTGAGAACGCGAAAGCGCCGGTCCGGCAGTACCGGCCAGCGCCGGACCTCCACCCGATCGGACAACCGCTCGCGCGTCGGCGCGCGACTCGCCGTGGGCGAGTACGACGGCTGGCAGGTGAGCACGGTCACCTCGTGGCCAGCCTTTCCGAGCGCGAGCGAGATGGCTTTGAGGATGTGGGCGTATGTCGGTGTGTCCGGCCAGAAGTAGCGGTGGATGAGGACGACCCGCATCGTCAGCCCCGCTCGGGCCGCATCCTCGCCCTCAGCCCGAGCCAGGTGGGATGGACCGTGGTGAGACCTCGGATCAGCCGGCTGACCCGAAGCGAGCAGTCCGTGACGCGGTACTCCTGCGGTGGTGTCGGTCGGGCACCCGAGCGCCACTGGCGTTCGACCAGCTCGGCCGAGGCGACGATGCTTGCCGCGTCGACCCCGGTGAGCACGACGTTCCCGGCCTCCAGCGCCTCCGGTCGCTCCATCGAGTCCCGGATCGTCACGGCAGGAAAGCCGGAGATGGCCGCCTCCTCGCTGATCGTGCCGCTGTCGGAGAGTACGCATCGCGCGTGGCGCTGCAGCTTGTTGTAGGCGAAGTAGCCGAACGGCTCGTAGAGCTCGAACGCCTGCGTGAGCTCGGACTCTCGCGCCGCAAGACGCTTGCGCAACCGGGGATGCGTGGTCATGACGATTCGGCAGGACCAGCACCATGCGAGCTCACCGATTCCGGTGAGCAGCTCTTCGAGGTGGTCGGCATCGTCGATGTTCTCCTCGCGATGCATCGACACCAGCAGGTAGGAGCCCGGCTCGAGATCCAACCGCTCCAGGACGTCAGATTGGTCGATCTGCTCCGCATAGGCTTCGAGCACCTCGGCCATGGGAGAGCCGGTGACGAACACGCGACGCGCCGGTAAGCCCTCCGCCAGGAGGTTGCGCCGCGCATGCTCGGTGTAGCAGAGGTTGAAGTCGGCCGTGTGATCGATGATCCGGCGATTGATCTCCTCCGGGACGTTCTCGTCGAACGAGCGGTTGCCGGCCTCCATGTGGAAGACCGGAATGCCCATGCGCTTGGCCATCACGGCAGCGAGACAGCTGTTGGTGTCGCCCAGCACCAGCATCGCATCGGGCCGCTCGTCCAAGAGGATCGGCTCGATTCCTTCGAGCACCCCGCCCAGCATCGCGCCGAGAGCGTGGACCGGTACGTCGAGCCAGTAGTCAGGCGGGCGTAGGTCGAGCTCTTTGAAGAAGACCTCGGATAGCTGCGGGTCCCAGTTCTGGCCCGTGTGCACCAGCCGGTGCTCGAACTCCGCATCGAGCCTCGCGATCACACGAGAGAGCCGGATGATCTCGGGTCTGGTACCGACGACAGTCATGACCTTCACGGCGTCACCTGCTCAGGGAATGTGTCCGGGTTCTTGGGATCGAAGAGCTGGTCCGTCCAGAAGAGCGTCACCAACTCGTTGTCGCCGACGTTCGTGATGTTGTGCGCCCACAGCGTCGGCATGTCCACGGCCACCGGCTCGTCCCCCGTCACGTCGAACGTCACGACGCGGCCGGTGAAGAGCCGGCGCAGTGCGATGCGTGCTCGTCCTTTGACGACCACGAACCTTTCCACCTTGCTCAGATGGAAATGGTCGCCTCGAGTGACCTTTGGGATCGACGTCGACACGAAGCTTTGGCCCTGGCCGCCGTGTGCGCGCACGCATTCGGTCAGTGCGCCACGGTGGTCGTGATGCGTGGTCAACCGGATAGGCTGACTGTGGGAGAACATCGCTGCCCGGAGTGTGTTGAAGAGCTCGAGGTCGAACCTGCTGCGCAGGGGCGGAATGTCCCCGGTGCGATAGATCCGGTGCATCTCACGAAGCTGGTCCCAGACCTGCTGCACCGTCGTGACGTGGGTCTGCGGGTTGACCGTCGCGTCGGTAGCGAACGCCACGGCATCGATCAGCTCCTGGGCGGCTCGCTGGACGTGCAGCAGCCGCACCTCCCGGTCGATGATCGTGGGTGTGTCCCCCACGGTCAGCGCATGGACGAACGTCGCGACGAAGGAGTTGTAGTGCGGCCTGCCGTGCTCGCCGAAAAGGTTCGGCAGGCGGATGTCCACCAACGTCGACCCGGTCTCCCGCGCGGCCGCAGCAAGCAGGTCCCGCGCCTCGGCCTTGCCCGCGCCGTACGGTGTGGAGTTCCCGGCTTGGATCGAGTTGGCGTAGACGAGGCGGATCGGCCGTCGGCTTCGGCATACGGCATCGGCGACCGTGCGAGCCAGTGCGACGTTGCCCTTTTCCACCAGCTCGTCTGGGCCGCGGTTGATCCCCGCCAGATGGACCAGTGCGTCCGCCTCGCTGACATGCTGCGGAAGCTGGTCGAGGTCATGCCGTCCCAGCCCGACGACCTCATGCCTGCCGTGGGCACGTAGCCGCGCACGCAGATGCCACCCCAGGAACCCCGTGCTACCCGTGACGACGATCCTCATGACGATGCGGATCCCACCAGCTCGCTGATCTCCGGAACCTCCCGTAGCAGCTCCATCGTCTGGTCGACGTCCAGGAGTTCGGCGACGTCGGAGGAATAGGCTCTGACGGCCGCAGCCCTCTGCTTTCCCTCGTCGAAGTACAGGTCGTATGCCAACGATCGGGTATCGAGCGGAATGCGGAAGTACTGCTGCTGGTCGACCGCACGGACCATCTCTTCCTGGCTGAGTAAAGTTTCATGCAGCTTTTCGCCGTGCCGCATCCCGATGATCTTGAACTCCGGCTCGCCGTATCCCAGGAGCTTCGACAGCGCACGTGCCAGCACCTCCACGGTGCAGGCGGGTGCCTTGCGCACGAACACGTCGCCGGGCTCGGCATGCAGGAACGCGTACTCGACCAGCTCGACACCGCCGCGCAGAGACATGAGGAACCGGGTCATGGTGGGTTCCGTGATCGTGAGCGGCATGCCTCGACTCAGCTGCTCGACGAACAGCGGGATCACCGACCCACGGGAGTACATGACGTTCCCGTACCGCGTGATGGAGACCACGGTCTTCGACTCAGGGTGGTTGCGGACGAACGCCTGCGCCAGCTTCTCCATGAGCGCCTTGGTCATTCCCATCGCATTGATGGGGTAGACCGCCTTGTCGCTGCTCAAGCACACGACTGAACGAACGCCGGCGGCCGCCGCTGCCTCGAGGACGTTCTGGCTGCCGAGCACGTTGGTCTGCACAGCCTGGTGAGGGAAGAACTCACTGGACGGAACCTGCTTCAGTGCAGCCGCGTGGAACACGTGATCGACGCCGGCGAACGCCTCGGCCACGCTTCGCGGATCACGAATGTCTCCGAGGAAGAGCTTGAGTCGCGGGTCGCAGTACCTCCGTCGCAGGGCGTCCTGCTTCGCCTCGTCACGGCTGAGGACGTGCACAGCCCGTACGTCCTGGCCGAGCAACCGTTCCACCATCACCGAGCCGAACGATCCGGTCCCACCCGTGATTGCGACCGCAGCGCCTGCCATGACGTCCGTCGCCACCACTACTCCCATCGCACCAGTCGTCGTGCTCGAGCGGCCGCGTGACAGATTGCCGCGGCATCGAGAGGTCTTCCCCGGTTGGCGCCCGCGACAAACCGATTGGGTGGCATAAAGCTCGGTGATTCGTGGGTAGCACTCCTGGCGTGTCAAGCCTCCCTTTCGCGTTGCCGGACATCGGTGACGCCGAGGTCGCCGCGGTCGTCCAGGCCCTGCGATCTGGCTGGTTGTCCAGTGGCCCTCGGGTACGAGAGTTCGAGCAGGCCTTCGCCCGGGCATGCTCGCCCCACACCGAGGCCGTAGCGGTCAACTCGGCGACCGCCGGGCTGCACCTTGCGCTCGAGGCGCTCGGCGTCGGCCCGGGCATGGACGTCATGGTCCCGGTGTGGACGTTCACCGCCACCGCCGAGGTGATCGTGCACGTGGGTGCCCGCCCGGTCTTCGTCGACAGCGACCCGCACACCCTGAACATCAACGTGTCGGAAGCGGCCGACCGGATCACGCCCCACACGCGCGCGATCCTTCCGGTCCACTTCGCCGGGCTCGCGGTCTCGTACGCCGAGCTCGACGAGCTCGCCAGCGTGCACGAGCTGGCGGTGGTGGAGGACGCCGCCCACGCCTTCCCGGCGACGAGCGACGGCACCGCGGTCGGCGCGGGAGCGAGTGCGGCCACGGTCTTCAGCTTCTATGCCACGAAGACCATCACGACCGGTGAGGGCGGCATGGTCGTCACCCGCGACCGGGCGCTCGCCAACCGGATCCGCACGCTGCGCCTGCACGGCATCGATCGGGACGCCTTCCACCGAGGGCTCGGCACGGCGTCCACGTGGCGGTACGACGTCACGGCCGCGGGCTTCAAGTACAACCTCAGCGACCCGGCGGCAGCGCTGGGCTTGGTGCAGCTCGCGCGCGCCGAGCAGATGCGCCGCCGCCGCGAGGAGATCGCTCTCCGCTACGTCGACGCGTTGTCCGACCTGCCGGTAACCCTCCCACCCATGCCGGCACCAGGAGACGTGCATGCCTGGCACCTCTTCGTGATCCGCCTGGCGGACGACGCTCCGATCTCTCGCGACGAGCTCATCACGGAGCTTGGGCGGCTGGGCATCGCGTGCAGCGTCCACTTCATCCCGCTGCATCTGCACACCTACTGGCGCGATCACTACGGGCTTCGTCCCGAGATGTTCCCGGTCGCCACCCGGGAAGCCGAACGCGTGGTGAGCCTGCCGCTCTACTCGCGGATGCGCGACCGCGATGTCGAGCGGGTCGTCGACGCCGTACGCAAGGTACTCCTGCGATGAAGCGACTGTTCGACGTCACCGTGGCGCTGGTCCTGCTCGTCTTCCTCACGCCGCTGCTCGTCGCCATCGCGATGGCCTGCCTGGTGAGCAACCGGGGACACGTGCTGTTCAGCCAGGACCGGGTCGGGCGCCAGGGCCGGATCTTTCGAATCTGGAAGTTCCGCACCATGCGCGTGAGCGACGCCGCCGATGCGCGACAGGTGACGGCCGACGACGACGCGCGAATCACCCGCCTGGGCAGGGTGCTCCGCGCGACCAAGCTGGACGAGCTGCCACAGTTGTACAACGTCCTGGTGGGCGACATGAGCCTCGTGGGGCCGCGACCGGAGGTTCCGCGGTACGTCGCGTACTGGCCGCCGGCGGCGCGCGAGCGCATCCTCTCAGTACGGCCCGGGATCACCGACCCCGCGTCGATTCGATACCGACACGAATCCGCCGAGCTCGCGCTGTCGCCAGATCCCGAGCACTACTACGTGCACGTGATCCTGCCGCGAAAGGTGTCGATGTATCTCGAGTACGTCCAGGCCCGATCGTTCCTCGGCGACGTCCGCCTGCTCTGGCTCACGGCCGAGGCGCTCCTGCGGCCCAGTCGTGATCCTCTGCAGGTGACGTTTAGTCGCCGCTGAATGCGTGGATGTTAATGACCGACACCTCTTCCAGCGAAAGACGGGAACCACCGCCGTGGACATACGCGACTATGCCAAGGTACTTCGGCGTCGGTGGCTGCTGATCCTTCTCACAACGGTCGTGACGGTCGGCGTCGCCGCCGCCTTGACGATGCGGATGACGCCTCAGTACGCCGCGAAGGTCCGCATCTTCGTGTCGACGACCCGGACGGGTGCCGCCGAGCTCTACCAGGGTGGTCTGTTCGCCGAGCAACGCGTGCAGTCGTACGCCAACCTCATCGATGGCCCAGAGCTTGCGTCCAGGGTCATCGATCGGCTCGACCTCGAGACCGAACCGGGCGAGCTCACCAACCGGATCCAGGCGACCGTCGTACCGAAGACCGTGATCCTCGAGGTGAGGGCGACCGATCCGAACCCTGCGCAGGCACTTCGACTCGTCGACGCGCTGGGCAAGGAGTTCGTCCGGCTGGTTGCGGAACTGGAGACCGCGAAGGACGCCGATGGTGCCGCAATCAAAGCGAGCATCCTGGGCTCACCGAGTGCCTCCGACCGTCCGGTCTCGCCGCGCCTCACGTTCAACCTGGGCCTTGCCGCGATGCTCGGACTGCTTCTCGGGTTGGGTCTTGCGGCGCTGCGCGAAGCCGTCGACACGTCACTGCGTGACGCCGACGAGCTTGCCGAGCTGACCGGCGCCCCGGCGCTCGGCCACATCCCGGCGGATCCGGACGCGACCAGCAAGCCGACACTCAACGTCGTCGAGCCACATGCGCCTCGCGCCGAGGCGTTCCGGATCATGAGCACGAACTTGCAGTTCGTCGAGGTGGACAAACCCAGCAAGGTGCTCGTCGTCACCAGCTCGGTCCCCGGGGAGGGGAAGACCGTGAGCGCCTGCAACCTCGCCATCACCATGGCGAAGAGCGGGCAACGTGTAGCACTGGTCGAATGCGACCTGCGCCGGCCGCGGATCGGCCATTACCTCGGGCTGGAGTCCGCTGTCGGGCTCACCACTGTTCTCATCGGTCGCGCGACGCTCAGCGCGGCGATGCAGCCGTTCGGCCGGGACGCCCTCCCGGTGCTCACGGGTGGCGCGATGCCGCCGCAGCCCGCGGACCTGCTGCAGTCACAGGCCTTTGCCGACGTCCTGGGCGAGCTGCGACACACCTTCGACACCGTCATCCTCGACGCGCCGCCGCTCCTTCCCGTCACTGATGCGGCACTGCTCGCGGCGCGTGCGGACGGCGCGCTCCTCGTCGTGCGGTACGGCAAGACGACCCGGGAACAGGTGCGCACCGCCGTCGAACGCCTGACATCGGTGAAAGGTCGGCTGATCGGCACGGTCTTCAACCGGATCCCGCTGCGCGAGGGCAAGCCCTACTACGGCTACTCCAGCGCCAAGCCTTACGGGCAGAGGCGAGCCGAACGGGAGAAGCTCGTTCTTCCCCCCGACCATGTCGGTGCCGCGCTCACGAAGCTGGCAGGCACGGGATCCCACCGCAGCAACCACACCTGACCGTCAGGTGACGGTCGTGAGATGTGGCTCACGTGCTGTCTCACGTTGCGCCAAGCGGATCGGGAAGCTCGACAGCCCGCGGATCGTGAAGGTCGTACGCCGGCGGACCGGACCAGCCTGTGCGACCTCTGGAAGTCGTTCCGCCAGCGTCCGGAACGCGATCTCCCCTTCCAACCTGGCCAAAGGAGCACCGAGGCAGTAGTGCGGGCCTGCAGAGAACGCCAGGTGCTCGGCGGTCTGCTCGCGGCCGATGTCGAACCTGTCTGGATCCGGATGAACCGCGGGATCCCGCCCGGCTGCCGCGAGGACGACGACGACCATCTGTCCGGTCTGGATCGTGTGACCGGCCACCTCGACCGGCTCGTGCGCAATGCGGGACGTCGCCTGCACCGGCGGGTCGTAACGCAGGGTCTCCTCGACCACCTGTGACGCGAGATCGGGGTCGGCCTGGAGTGCCCGCCACTGGTCGAGGTGCCCGAGCAGCGCAAGCATCCCGTTACCGATCAGGTTGACGGTTGTCTCGAAGCCCGCGACGAGCAGCAACCTGCAGGTCACGAGCAGCTCGGCTGGTGTCAGCTTCTGCTCGTCGGCCGCTTCGGCGAGACGGTTGATGAGGCCGTCGGCCGGCAGGTCCTCGCGGCGATGGAGCAGTCGCGTGAACATCGCGTTCAACTCGGACACCGCGACCGCGAACTCCCGCGCCTGCCTGACCGAGCGCATGCCGTCGAGTGCGGCACCCAGGATGCTGCCGTACCGCATGAACGCGTCGTTGTCCACGTCGGGGATCCCGAGCAGGTCGCTGATCACCCGGATCGGCAACGGTCCGGCGAAGTCGGCCATGAGATCGAACTCGCCCTTCGCGATCGCATGCTCGATGAGGTCGTGGGCGACGCGTTCGACGCGGTCGCGGTAGCTCGCGATCATCCGCGGGCTGAATGCGGGAGCGGCCAGTCGACGCAGCCGCGTGTGGTCTGGCGGATCAAGCTCCAGGAACGATGTCTCGCTGCGCCCTAGGACGCCTGAGCGCGGAACGCTGCCCGTGGTCGCATGGTCGGGTAGGTACGGCGTGTCCTTCGCCTGAACCCCGAACCGCCGGTCACGGAGTATCTGCTGGGCAGTCCGATGCTGTGCCGTGACCCAGTGCCCGGTGAGGCTACGGGTGAGCGGGCCGGCGGCGCGAAGCTTCGCGTAGATGGGGTACGGGTCGACGATGCCGCCCCGGCACCATGCCTGACTGAGCGGATCCGACCGAACGCGGGCAAGCCACCACAGACCGATCTGTTGCCTTCTGATCTGGCTCGCCAGCCGGACCGCCGCCCAAGCCTCCGATATGGCCCTCATGGTCCTACTAAGCCGCGCAAATCGCGCAGTGTCAACGCCAGGACACATGTCGAGGCTCCGCCCGCCTCCGACCGCGCCTCATGCTGACGCGAACGCAGAGGCTGGACGGGCGACCGGGCATTGGTGCTCACGCGGCCACCCGGGCCCTCAATGCGGCAAACCCGTCAGACGAGGTCGAGGCTGTCGATGTGGTCAAGCTCCCAGATACGTTCGTGGCCCACGTGCACGAACCCCACCTTGTTGTACAGCCCTCCGGGGCGTGCCAGGTCGTCGGTCGTCCGCAGCGCCGCAACCTGCGCGCCTCGCCGCTTTGCTTCGAGACAGGCGGCGTTCATGATCACCCTCGTCGGGCTGCACCTTGTCGCTGCGGCGGTGATGATCCCCACGCTGGCGCGTAGCCTCCGCACCCAGGCCGGCTGACCGCCCACCGTGAGCGCCCCGACCGCATAGGCCTCACGGGACGCCCGGTCGGATGCGCTGAGCAGCACTGGGGGCGCCCGCACGGTCGCGTCGGCGATCAGCCGGCGGCGTGCGGTCGGGGCATTCGCACGCATCGGCTCGGCGTGTGGACGGATGTCTTCGACGACCTTGTCACGTTTGGCGGTCGTGCCTGGTCAAGACACCGGAAACCAGGACACCAGCCGGCGCAGCGCCGGCTGCTCGAGAAGGAGCGCTTTCCATGACCATCGCCTATGTCGCTGTCACGGTGCTTGCCGCCTTGATGACAGGCTATTCGGCCGTAGCTGCCTTCACCCGGGCGAAGTGGGTCGCCGACAACCTGGACGCGTACGGCGTGCCGCGTTCCTGGTGGCCGTGGCTGGGTACGGCCAAGGCCGCCGGTGCGGTTGGACTGCTGATCGGTCTGATCGTCCCTGCCATCGGCGAACTTGCAGCAGTCGGGCTCGTGTTGTACTTCATCGGGGCGACAATCACCGTGGTTCGAGCACGGTGGTACTCCCACATCCCGTACCCCTTCATCTACATGGCGCTGGCAGCCGGGTCGTTGACCCTTGGCGTAGCAGCGTGAGCGAGGTCGGAGTACCGCCAACAGCAATGTACGTGTCTGGCTCGACGAGGGCTACCTCAGCTCACGACGTGAGTGCCGACGCCACTGAGCAATCGGCGGAGAACTCGTCGAGCCACACCTGCTGGCCTCAATACAGATGGTGAGTTGGTACGGACCGACAGCAGGTTGGTGGTCCAGCTTTTGCTTGCTGCCAACGATTCGGCGTCCTTGCGTTCGTACGACATGAAAGGACGTTCGCGCTCGCACCTCCATCGACGAGTCGCTTCGCTGCAGACGATGCAGCGCTGCGTATGAGCGTCCGGGTGCGGACGTAGCCCGTCGCAACGTGGCACACACCGGCCGAGCTCTGGCGATGTCCTGCCCGCTTCAGACGACTACAGTCGCAAGACGGATGTTCCGGTCTTACGTCGAAAGTGCGGCAGGAGGGGGCATCTATGGCCGACTGGGGCAGGCCGGAGGGAGACGGTGCGCGTCGAGGGCGCGGTCTCGCGCGACGCAGGTTGCTGACGACCAGCATCAGCGGCTTGGCGATCTATGCGACTGGCTTCACCCACGCCAAGGCGTCGGCAGGAAGGCTTGTGACCGAGTATCCGTTCACTCTCGGCGTCGCATCCGGCGATCCTCACCCCGACGGCGTGGTCCTGTGGACCCGACTGGCACCGGACCCGCTCGCCCTCGACGGTCGAGGCGGCATGCCTCACCACCCAGTCACGGTGCGATGGCAGGTGGCCCACGACGAACGCTTCCGCAAGGTGGTGAAGCAAGGACAGCGGATGGCCGTGCCCGAGCTGGGACACAGCGTCCATGTAGAGGTCCACGGCTTGGAACCCGAGCGAGAGTACTTCTACCGCTTCATGGCGCAAGGCTTCGAGAGCCCGGTCGGGCGGACCAAGACCGCACCGGCCGCGCACTCGACACCGGATCAGATCCGCTTCGGTGTCGCGTCGTGCCAGGCGTGGTGGGCGGGGTTCTACACCGCGTTCCGGCACATGGCAGAGGACGACCTCGACCTCGTTCTCCACGTTGGTGACTACATCTACGAGAACGTCATCCCGGCCGACGGGCTGCATCGGCAGACTGCCCTGCCCGTCGAGATCAGGAACGAGCCGCTGACCCTCGCCGACTACCGCAACCGGCACGCGGTGTTCCACAGCGATCCCGACTTGCAGGCAGCCCACGCCGCCACGCCGTTCGTTGTGACGTGGGACGACCACGACGTCGACGACAACTGGGCCGGTGACATCTCACGCGACGTCGGTGAGGACCCGGCAGTCTTCCGGGCGCGGCGTGCCGCGGCGGCCCAGGCGTACTACGAGAACCTGCCGCTGCGACTGCCGCAAAAGCCCGACGGAGCAGACATCACGCTCTATCGTCGCCTCCGCTACGGCCGGCTGGCGACGTTCCACATCCTCGATGGTCGTACGTTCCGCGACGACCAGGCGTGCGGGGATGGCGCAAAGGCCGGGTGCACCGAACGCTTGGACCCGGCGCGGACGATGCTGGGATTCGAGCAGGAGCGTTGGTTGTACGACGGTCTCGCGGCCTCGAGCACCATGTGGAACGTACTCGCCAACCAGGTACCCATGACCCAGTGTGCTCTCGACGGCAGCGACTCGCCACCGTTCTTCATGGACGCGTGGGACGGTTACAAAGCAGCTCGGGACCGGCTCTTCGCAGCGTTCACCAAGACTGAGGGTGTGAACCCGGTGGTCGTGAGCGGCGACCGTCACCGCCACATGGCGTCCGATCTCAAGGCGGACTTCGACGATCCGAACTCCCCCACGGTCGCCGTCGAGTTCGCCGGGACGTCTGCTTCCTCTGACCAGGATGGCGAGGACCTTGACGACCACAGCAAGACCGTGCTCGCCAACAATCCGCACGTGAAGTTCATGAACCATCAGCGCGGCTACTTGCGGATGACCTTGAGCTCAGAACGTTGTCAAGCCGACCACCTTGTGATGCCGTACGTCTCGACACCAGGCGCACCGATCAGTACCCGTGCCAGCTTCATCACCGAACCGGGCAATCCAGGTGTCCAGCTCGATACGCAAGCCGTGACCTGACCACGGTGCCAGTCGTTGATGTGTCAGACAGTTCGGCGGCTCGCGAGGTTCACGTACACGAGCCATTCGGCGACACGTTGCGCTTCGCCGAAGCCAAGGGCGGCATAGCCTAAGACAACCCTGCCACCTGGCCGTACGGACGTCACGAACTCGTGCGGGGATTCTTTCGACGTACCGTACGGCCAGGCGGCATGAGCTGCCGCATCTCTCACGTGCTTCACCCGCGGCCGCGCACCATATTGGCGTAGTTGTCCGACGGCGGGAACTGCTGGAGAAACTGGTTGAGCACCGCCACAGCGGCTCCGACCCCGACCAACGCCTGGCTAGCAGCTTCGCGCATGATGCCGATGATGTACTGAATCCTCGCCACCCATTTCATCAGTCGGCCCTCAACAGTCATCGCGATGCCGGCTGCGACGACCGGGCTCGCCGTCGACAAGGCAGCCGCGATCGCCTCGTCGATCAGCATCTTGAGCGCGTCGGCCAGTGCGGCCGTATGCTGCTCCACTGCCCTCGCCACTGCCACATACGCGTTCGAGAGCTTGTCGAGTGGTTCCTGGAGCCGTTCCAACGACTTCGCCAAGCGATGGTGGTAAGCGAAGCAAAGGTCAGCTGCATTGCCGCCCCACGTGCAGTCGAGCAGCTGGTTGCCCTTCCATACGTAGTGGCCCAAGTCCTTGACCGCGAGACCCACACGACGCAAAGCATCTGCGCACTTACCGAAGGCCTCCCAATTCCCTCCAAGGAATTGCGACACCATCTGGGGAACGTCTTTGCCGGTCAACATCTTCACGATCTCGAATGCCCACGCCGATATGCTCACGAGGTCCAGAACGCCTGCGATCGCCTTGGTGGCACCGGGATCGGGGTCCAAAATGTTCCGCGGTGGGACCAGGTGCCGCGATGGACGAGGCTCGATGTTGTAGATCCTGGCGAGCCCGGTCTTGCCCCAGGAATAGGCCTCGGGACCCGTCCTCAGGCCGTGGTTCCCCTCCGGCGGGCGCTTCACCGGGCCGATGGACTCGTCGGCCCGCTCCATTTCAGCTCGGGTCCACACCCGACCCACGATGTTCTCGTTGCCCTTCTCGCACTGTTCGTACTGCATCGCCGCGTCGTCGAGCTCCCGCCACGAGTGATAGAGGATCTCTTCGACGCGCTCGACTGTCTTACGTACGGAGCTGACGATCCTCTCGTGTGGGTCGGCGACGAGGGAGAGCAAGGCATATCGAACACCTCGATCGATCAGGTCGAGCTCGGTCGAGTCCCGTACATAGGACGACAGCGAGCCGTCGTCGCGCAGCTCCAAAAGAGTCGCGCTGTAACATTTGATCTCGCCGATGTCGTACTTCACGGCCATAGCTGTCCTCCCCCATCGTCTGCTCCGACTGAACTCCCGATCACCAGGTCGTCCAGCGCCTCGTCGACAACCGGATGTTCCGAGCCGGTTTGCACTACAGACGCCGGTTCTGTGGGCGCGTCGTGCGCGGGAGCGTCCTTGCCCGACATCACCTCGGAACGAATCGCGTCAAGCTGCCTGTGCGCCTGGCGTTCCTGCTCGAGTCGTTCGGCCTCAGTGAGGCTGTCTTGCGAACGCAGGAACTCCTCGAGGCCCGACGTCAAGGCCTCGCGGTACGCAGGTACTGACATGATCTCGCTCGCGCGCATTCGGCCGGCGAGGATCTCCCGCGCCAGCTCGGCCCGTACCGGATCGTCACCGTGCTCCGCGCAGTCCTGCAAAGCATCGCGAAGTAGCTTCACGACCGCCGGGTCGGCGGAGATGTCGAGGTACGGATCGACGTAGTCGTCCCGGCTCAGCGGCACGTCACCGTAGGTCATACCGACCATTCGTACGCCGCCACGCTGTAGCGGCCCTTTAGTCGTGCTGTACTGCGGATGACGTCGACCGAGCCGGCGGTCTTCGGGACAGATCAGTCCGCTGCCTGTGCACGCGGGTTGCACGCCCGGCCTGTCTGGCGCGGCTGCCGCTGTACGGTCAGGACTGTCCCGTCACACGCATCGTCTGACTACCTGGCGAGCCTGCGCAGCCGTTGCAGGGTCAGGTCATCGGTGCGAACCACGCCCACATCCTTGTGGCGCGGAAACAAGGGGCCTCGGGCGGCCAGCTCCAACGCGGTTCGAGCGCAACGCCGCACTGTTTCCTGGTCGCCAGTCGCCTGAGCGATACGGATCAATGCCAGGTGCCAGCGAAACAGGACGTTGGGAAACTTTACGGGCTCCCGATCGAGCCACGAATCGAGAAGTCTTCCGGCTTCCTCCAGCGAGGCCTGGTCGCCCTTGTCGATCAAGAGCTCGGCGAGCGAGATCTCCGCCGTACCCGTCGTTCGGGTCAGCGTTGGATACTCAGCCAGCAGCATCCGGTAGTAGCGCTCAGCCTCGGCCGGGTCGGAGTCCTTGTGCAGGTCGCCCAGATGTTCCAGCACACTGGGTCGTTCAAATCCGTCGTCACCCTCACCGTCGAGGATGCGCAGCCAGAGCGTCCGCGCAGCGTCGGGGAGGCCGGCATCATGAAGCGCCAGCCCTTTGATGCGCAGATACTGCCAGCGGTTGTAGGGTCGCGCACGCGCGAGGCGCCTCTCAAAGTCCTCCTGAGCAGCAGGGCTCCAGTCCGGGCTGCGAAACCAGTCGGTAGCCATGTCCCACAGTGTCGTACAAGTCTCTCGATGAGCAACGGCTCATCCGGCTAGACCCGAGCGTCACGGCGTGGCGAAGTCGGCGATGGCCTTCAGGAACGACGTCGCGTGTTCCGCGAAGCGAGGATCAGGTGGTTCAGGGCAGCCGGGCAACTCGACGGCCTGACGCAGGATACGACACAGCTGGTCCACCGTGTGCCTCTGGTGGAACGGGTTGGCAACCAGGGAGGGCAGGACTGCGACCGGCAGGTCGAGCGAGGCTAGTTCGTCGTCAGTGACACCGCGCAGCGTGTGGCCGGCCAACAGGGCCTCGATGACATGAGGCGCCGCACCGAGCTGCGCTAGCCCAGTCCGGGTCCGCGCGTCGACATCGGCGTCGCCTGCCGTGGCTGGCCAGGCCAGTACGAGGCGTTCGACTCGGCTCGGAAACATCAACGCAAGACGCACAGCGACCGAGCAGCCATTCGATCCGGCAACGATTGTCACTGGTCTAGGGGGCAGGTGTGCCGCCAGGTGGTCGGCCTCGGCACTCCAGTCTGGTGCCCGACGCAGCCGCTCAGGCGCAAGCACGTCAAATCCGTACCGTGTCAGTCCGGAGACAATTCCGGGCCAGCGCCAGAAGCGGTCGGCATCCATGCCGTCTTCCCACAGACCTCCGTGGATCAGGAGCAGCGTTCCTCTCGCGCCGCTGCCTTTGGGTTCAACGTCCATCGGGAGAGATCTTCGCAGAGCTTGGTGACTCCCGCAACGCGCAGCGCCAAGGGCTCTTGCGCTACACGATCTCGAGGTGAGCCAACAGCCCAGGGGATCTGGAGGCTCGGTGCAACCAAGCAGCCCGAACTTGACCAGAGCGCCAATACATTTGGTGTGTCCGGGAGATACACCGCATCTGTGGTAAACCTCAGCCAAGGAGGAGACCAAGGTCCCGGTACGGCCAGGACTTTAACACCGGGGGCAACTCACCAATGGTGTGATGCGGTAAAGACGCGCCTTTTGAAACCTCACCCAGACCACCAAAGGGACCTGGACCTGACAAATGGAATCTAATGGTACGATTGACAACTTCATCATCGAGAGGGTCGCCGAGGAGGAGCGGGCGGCGCTGACTCAATACAACAACAGAATGAAAACCTGCATGCTGCGGAGGCAGTTCGTTTTCATGTATCGGACAGCGCGTAACGCAGAACAGAAGGCGGCGATGTTCAGGGTTTTGAGGGAGGTAGCCGCCTTGTGGTGCGACCATCCACAATTCGAACCAGGGTGGATGCCGCGTGAGTTTCGACCCAGATAGCGCTTCCTCAGCCTCCTTCCTGCTCAGCCCACATCGGATGCCGTTGCGAGCCTCGGACGGCTCTAGCCCGAGCATATGCCGGCAGCAGTGAGGCATCCGCCCACAGCTCGCGGTCGGCCCCGATACCGATCACGACCTCGTCCGACCTAATGGATCAGTGCTCGACTGCACACCATCCCTTCCAGTGCTACAGGCAGCCCTCACCGACCGGCCGGGCATGTCTAGCCGAAGGAATCACAACTCCAGGTCTGCCAGTGCTCACCGGCCAGCCGCTCGGCGACCAGCGTCCCCCTCAAACAACTCCCGATGGGGGAAACGCCCGATAGATCCCCATTAGGAGTTGCCTCAGCGCGGTTCCTCCCCGGCCGGCCACACACCGGACCCAGTTGAGTTCCTATGGCCGCAGCTATGGGGCGGGATGACTGGTTGGCTGAGTTGCTGACGTGTTTGGCGATAAAGGGCTGTTGCGACACCAAAATGGTGGTACGATCTCGCCAGAGCGCGTTCCGGGACTTCTGAACTGAGCTACGAAAGGTGGCTGCAGCTCCATAGACCAGGCCACGAGGCCTGTTCCCGTGCCGGCTCAGCCGGCAACCGGTAGCGGTATTCCCCGTGCAGGGCCTGCTTGGAAGATGTGCCGCGTGCTCTGCATTGCCTTCGCCTTCGGCGAGAAAGGTGGCTAACGATGGCGGCCTCCCCGCAGCCTGACTCAGTTCGGAAGCTACTTGACAGCCTCGAACAAAGGCAAGACGATCACGTCGGTCTGACGGCGCTGACCGGTCGTGCGATCAGCCGCAGCGCCGACAATGTCCATCTGGCCGTTCGTGGAGGCATCGTCGCCGTACCCATCGCCAATCTTGTCGACGTCACGTTTGTTAGTAAGTCCCAACCGGATGCTGTGCGGGTTGTGGTGAGGGACCCGAGCGCGATTACTCCTCTCTTGAGAGTCAAGACGAGCGGCGTGTCTGGCGAGAACATACCGGGCAGCACACAGTCCATCGAGCTTGCGCGCGATGGTGAGAAGGTATACACCGACAGGACGTTCAAGGACTACATTGGCGTGGGGACCTGTACGTACACCGACACGGACACGATCACCGGAGGCCAGGGCCAACCGGACGCCTGCGACGACTCCGAGCCGGACAACTGCCCAGCCGACGATCTGCGCCAATGAGACCCGATGGGCGACACCCGGATGAGCAGCGGCTTCAATCATTGGCTCTCCCGCTTGCCGCTGGCGGACGAACAGGCGGCCGACGGTATCGTGCTCACTGGCCGCGTTTTCGCTGGCGGCCTTGACCAGGTGCACGTTCTCGTCGACGACCTACGACTTACCTTCCGCGCAGAGGACATCGTAGAGGTCGAGGAGGTGCCCACCTCGGGGGGCGACCGACTGCACTTGGCGCCGCGGGTATTTCGAGTCGTCGTACGGCCGGGGGCCCCGCTCCAGGATGCACGCCCCGGCGAGCTCTGTGAGCGCCCATCACCTGGGCGACGCCCGTTCGCGCTCTCCGTTCGGCCACCTGTCATCACACTCGGCCCGGCGACACGCTTTCGCGACCTCGAACGCGAGTTCTTGTTGAGCCAGGGGCTTATAGACAGATGATTCTGATCCTGTCCAACCCCCAGGACGTCCACGCGAGGCACATTTCGCGGAAACTCCAACAGCGAGGGCTCGACGTTGTCTGCTTCTCGCGAGGGGAAATCGGCATGGGCGATTCGGTCACCCTTAGCCCCGACACGCATCGCGGTGCGCTCACACTCGCTGGTAGACCTCGGATCACGACGGATGACATATCCACCGTCTGGCATCGTCGCCCGGGTACCGTTCAGGTCGGTGCTGTGCTGACCGACGAGTACGACCGCTCCTTCGCTCAAAACGAGTGGGCGATGGCTCTCGACGGACTTCTGTCGCTTGAATCCATGCGCCATGTAAGTCACCCGGTGAAACAACGGGCAGCTACGAAGCCTCTCCAACTGTCGCTCGCGTCAAAGGTTGGCCTCCGAGTGCCCAGGACGCTCATCACCAGTGATCCGCAGGAAGCGTTGGCGTTTGTGGCCGAGCATCACGGCGCGGTCGTGCACAAGGCCATGACCGCACCCCCACATCAGTTCATCGACACCCGCGCCTGGGACGCGAAGGCCTCACAGCACGTCGTGGACCTCGCGCTGTGCCCGACCATTCTTCAGGAGCGAATTGTCGGACCGGCTGACGTGCGCGCCACGGTGATCGGAGGACAGATCTTCGCGGCCCGCATCCTGACCTCGCAAGGGCGCGCTGACGTGGACTCTCGCCTAGACTCCGATGCTCCCTGTACCCGGCACGAGCTTCCCGACGACGTAGGGGACGCGCTTCTTCGGCTGATGGACGAACTCGGTCTGGTCTTCGGCACAGTCGACTTCAAGGTGGCTGAGAACGGCGAGCATGTCTTCCTGGAGGTCAACCCGCAGGGCCAGTTCCTGTACATAGAGATTCTGACCGGGCTTCCCATCTCGGACGCGTTGACGGAGTTCCTCGCCGCGTGACCGCCATCCGGTTGCCTGCCTGCGCCGACTTCCGATCGGCAGGTATCCGACCGCAGGTAGCAGAGCCGGCGGGCACGATACGGGCACTGGGATTCGTCGGTGACAGCTGTGCCCAGCCGGACTGGCGAGTTGGTCGGGCTCGCGCATATCCGCAGGTCAGAGGCAGATTCGGGGTGATCAGGAGGTGTGCCCCCGGCAGGATTCGAACCTGCGACGCACGGTTTAGGAAACCGACGCTCTATCCCCTGAGCTACGGGGGCCTCGACTCGACCGATCACAGCCTACCGACACCTGTCAGCACCCTGCTCAGGCACCGACAACCCTACTGGCAGACCGAGCAATCAGGAGATTTACCGCAAGCCCGAACAAGACGACCGAGGGTGGTCAGCCAGGGACCGGGCGTCGCTCCACCTGATGGCCATCCGGTTGCGACCTCGGCGCCGACGTCGGACGACGTATTCCAGGCACTCGAGCGAGGCGGCTCTCGAGAGCTGGTACGTCCGGACTCGAGAGGTGGCACGTCCGGAGTATCGAGAGCCTGCTCGCGGACATCCACCGCGCCACCGATACCTGACGTGGCCTTTCGTTTCCCAAGCCATGCGTGGAGGCTGCTGTAAGGCGCCGAACGCCGACGTAACGTGATCATTTGGAGCTGGGAGCCTGGAAGGAAGGTTGGCCGGACTCAGTAGCCCCGGGAGAGATCGATCAAGCCGAGCAGCTCCTCGCCGCGGGCGTATCGGCCGACGTTCTCGGCCACGCGCTCCGCCAGGCGAGGAATCAGCATGCGCGCCGGATTGGCGGCGTGCGGGGTGATCAACGCACGCGGCTCGGTCCACAGAGGGTGACCATCCGGTAGCGGCTCGGGATCGGTCACGTCGAGCCCGGCCCCCGCGATCCGACCCGCCGCCAACGCCTCCACCAGCGCCTCGGTGTCGATCAAGGAGCCTCGGGCGATGTTCACTAGCACGCAATGCGGCGGCATCAGCTCGAGCTCACGGCGACCGATGAGGTGCCGCGTCTCGGCGGTCGCGGGCGCGCCGATGACGATGAAGTCCGAGGCGCTGAGCACTTCCTCCAGCCCGCCGGGATCGACCGTACGGCTCGCACCCGGCACCGGGGTCCCTGACCTGGTGACCGCGAGGATCCGCGTCCGGAACGGCGCGAGCAGCCGGATCAGCTCCCGGCCGATCCCGCCACAACCCACGATCCCCACGGTGGAGTCGAAGAGCGTGCCCACGTCCGGTCGGGTCCAGGTGTCGGACCGCGCCAGGTGGTGGAGCTCTCGTACGCACGCCAACATGAGCGCCAGCGCGTGTTCGGCGACAGACTCGGCATAGCTGCCGACGGCACTGGTGTAGACGACATCAGGTCGAAGCACACCGGAGCGCACCCACTCCTCGACGCCAGCCGACGGAAGCTGCACCCAGCGCAGGCCTGGATGGTCGAGCTTGACGAAGTCCCCCGGCGATCCGCCCCACCAGACCAGTCCTTCGGCTTCACTCGCCAGGTCGGTGAGCTCGCCGCCGGCTCGTTTGACCGCATCCACGAGCTCGGGAAGAGACTTGGGGCCGATGTGGATCTTGGGGTGGCGCGAGGTCTTCGTCATGGCGTCCATTATGGGTAGGTGCTCGTTCCCCGAACCCGCACGCTGATCGCCCCCGGCGCCGTGCACGTTCCCGACTGGCTCGACCTCAAGACGCAGCGTCGGCTGGTCGAGGCATGCCGGGACTGGGCGTCGGGGAACGCCGGCATGCGACACACAAGGCTGCCGAGCGGACACCTGATGTCAGTGCAGACCGTGTGCCTGGGCTGGCACTGGTCGCCCACTCGTAGCTCCTCACGAGGTCGCTCGGGCTCTGCGGACCAGCCTCGCAACTACTCGCGCACCGTCGACGACGGTCGAACGCCGGTGAAGGAGTTCCCTTCCTGGCTTGGTGATCTGGCAAGGCGCGGTCGCTGAGGCGTACGAGGACCCACGCGCAGCCGAGGCGTACCAACCCGACATCGCGCTCGTGAACTTCTACGACGAGAACGCCACCCTAGGCATGCACCAGGATCGCGACGAGAAGAGCCTCGCTCCTGTGGTCTCGCTGAGCCTGGGCGCGCCCTGCCTCTTCCGGTTCGGCAACACGCAGAATCGCAACCGCCCCTGGACCGACATCGAGCTTCGGTCTGGCGACCTCTTCGTCTTCGGTGGACCGTCGCGGCTCGCCTTTCACGGCGTACCCAAAGGAATCCTCACGTCGCCATCCGATCCGATGCCCGACATCGGGCTGGCGCACGGCCGGCTCAACATCACGATCCGGGAGTCCGGGTTCGCCTGACGTCGTACGACCTCGCTGCACCCTCGCACGATCGAGCCAGTTCAGCATGGTGCTATTGTCAATAGCACCATGCTGCTGAAACTGGATCTCAACGATCCACGTCCCCTGCACGAGCAGGTGGCGACGGCCGTACGACGTTCGATCGCTGAGGCGGAAGTACGTCCGGGTGAGCGCCTGCCACCCGCGCGTGACATCGCCGCCGCGTTGGGCGTCAACGTCAACACCGTGCTCCGTGCCCTACGGGACCTGCGCGACGAGGGTCTCGTGGAGTTCCGCCGAGGTCGCGGGATCTCCGTCGTGCGCGCTCCTGACCCGCGGGCCGTTCTGCGTCCGCAGGTGCGTGACCTGCTCACCTCCGCCAAGCGCTACGGCCTCGAGCCGCGCGACGTCATCACCTTGATCGAGGAGTCGTCATGACCTTCCGGGCCCGTTTCGTCCTGGCCGCCTGCGCATGGACGCTGCTCACCGCCGGGCTTGTGGCAGCGCTGCCCCTGGCCGTCGCCCACCGTCTTCCCGACCCCGTGGCGAGCCACTGGGGCACGTCGGGTCGACCCGACGACTCCATGTCACTCACCGCGGTGCTGGTGATCGCGCTCGTGCTGTTCGCGGTCCTCACCACGCCATGCCTCGGTGCCGCGATCCACGGCGTCGGGCTGCGCCGCCGGCCAGTCCGCGCATGCGTCGTCGCGGGCCTCGCCTGGGCTGGCACGTTCGTCCCCGGCGTCATGGCGCTCACCGTCTGGGCCAATCTCGACGTGACCACCTGGCGTGCGGCCCGGCCCCTCACCTGGCAGCCCTTCGCGCTCTTCGCCGCGACGTTCGGCGTCGGCGCGCTGGCGTACCTCCTCGGGCGTCGTGGGCCGGACGAGCCTGTCCGGCCGAGCGACTCGCGCCGCCGCGTCCTCACTCCCAAACCCGGCGAGCGCGTCACCTGGGTGTCGGCCGCCACCAACGGCATCCTGCTCGGCCTTGGGTGGGCCTTTCTCACGGTGGGGGTCGTCCTCGCCCTCGTCATCGTGGTTCTCCGCCCCTCCCCGTGGCTCTGGCTCGCCGCCGGCTCGTTCGCCCTGACCGGCATCGCCGGCCTCGCGATCTCCACGATCCGCGTCCAGGTCACCGAAGCAGGGCTCGGTATCGCGTTCGGCCCGTTGCGGTGGCCGGTTCGGCGAGTAGGGCTCACCGAGCTCGACGACGCGTGGGCCGAGAGGCGCATGCCACATGAGGTCGGCGGTTGGGGATACCGAGGCCTGCCAGGCAGCGCCACGATCATGATCCGCGGAGGCGACTGCCTCGTCATCCGTTACCGTGACGGCGGCACCCTCGGCATCAGCGTCGACGACGCCGAGCGGGGAGCCGGGCTGATCAACGGCCTTCTTGCCGCCCGCACACGGACGTCCTAACCGAGAGTCAGGGTTCACATGCCGTCGTACGACACACCGCTGCAACTGCTCGGCGGTGGGATGCACGTCGCAGGCAGAGGCCGGGACTTTCCCCTGCACGCCCACGGGTCCTGGGAGCTTGTCTACTACGTCCGCGGGCGTGCGCGCTGCTCGATCGGCGAGGAGTGGTACGACGGAACGCCCGGGACGATCCTGCTCACGCCCCCGTACACGCGGCATGCCGAATACACCGACGGCGGCTATACGAACCGCTTCCTGCAGGTGGATGCGCCAGCCGCGTGGCAGTGGCCGCGCCTGTGCTACGACGACGGCGACCGCACGATTGGTCGGCTCTTCGACGCGCTCACCCACGAGATTGCCCATCCAGGACCTGATCACAAAGAGCTGGTCCGGTTGCTGCTCGCCGAGCTCGACCTTCGCGTGCGCAGGGCTCGCGACGTCAACACCGTGTCGGAGGCCGAGTCCCTTGTGGTCGCAGCCGAACGGCTCGTCGACGAACGGTTCGGTTCTCGGCTGAAGATCGCAGACATCGCGCGGGAGCTCGGCGTGTCACAGTCGACGCTTCGTGCGCACTACGCGCGGATCAGAGGGACGACGCTGCGGGCGTACATGCATGGGGTACGGCTGCGGCACGCGATCGGCTATCTGCGCAACTCGACCTTGACCCTGCAGGCGATCGCCGAGCTCACCGGGTACGACTCGGTAAGCCACCTCAGCCGGCACGTGAAGAAGGCGACCGGACAGTCTCCCGGCCGGATCCGTACGGCAGCTCGATCCGCCGTGTCGGGTGGTTGCGCGCAACCAGACGGGTCGGCCCGCGACGGGTGAGCACGAGCCACGCACGGTATGCCGTCCAGTAGCGCGGCACGGTATGCCGGCCCATCAGCTCGGCCAGTCGGATAGCCGCGGACATACGTGAGGGCCGGTCGACCTAGCCGACCGGCCCTCACACCCTGGATCCTTCTCAGTGCCGGATCAGGCGGCGGAGCTTGAAGCCCGCGAGACCGATGCCAGCCAGCATGAGCGCGGCGACCGCACCCAGGCCGAACTTGACAGCCGGGCTCTGGTTGGTGGCGAGGGAGGTGCCTTCGGTCGACACGGCGGTCTCGCCTTTGACACCACCGGCCTCGACACCAGCCTTCACCTCAGAGCCGTTGCTCTCCACCGCGGCACCAGCGCCGGCCTGCGGCGCGGCAGCCCCAGCCTTGAGCGCGGCGCCCTTGTCCGCGACATACCCGTTGCTGCTGCAGGTCACCTGAGCAAGCGCCACGTCGAGCAGACCCGGGAACATCGTCTGGACACCGAGACCGGTCACGGTGATCGTGCCGGACTTCACCTCCTGCGCTCCGATCTTGATGTCAGCCAGCCGCACGGCGTTGAGCTGGTCGGCCGGGATCGCAGCCAGGACCTGGGTCAGCACGCTGCTCGCCTGCATCGGCAGCACGGCCTGCACCTTGTCGAGCACATCGGTCAGGTTGACCTCGGTGAGGCCCTTCGACGGGAGCTCGGCGATCGTGACCTCCTGGCCTGCCACAACGGCAACCAGCTTGGCGTCGATGGGGCTGGTCTCGCCGAAGAGCTCCTTCGGAGTCGCCAGGCACTGGGCGCTGATCGACTTACCGACGATCATGAGCTCGATGGCCGGGAGACTGTCAGCACTGAGCGCCGGCAGGTTGAGGCTGTCGAGCGCGAGGTCCGGAACGGCGAGCTCCGGAGTCTCCAGGTTCGGAAGGGTGGGCAGCGGCAGGCCAGCAAGACCGGAGAGGTTGCCGGCCAGGTCACCAGTCACCGGCAGGCTGCCGGTCACGCCAGGCAGGGTCTCCGGAACACCCTTCGCGATGTCCTCGACCGCCGGGAGCTCACCCGTGACGTCGCCGACCGCGGGCAGGCTGCCGGTCAGGTCGCTCACCGCAGGAAGGTCGCCCGTGAGGTCACCGACACCCGGCACCTGGGGCAGCGCCGGAAGGCCAGGCAGCTCGCCACCCAGTAGTCCAGCCAGACCGAGGGCGTCGAGGGTGCCGAGCGACAGTGCAATCCGACCGTCAGCGGTGATGATGCAGCTGTTGCCGGAGCCGATCTTGACGACGCCAGTGCCGCCAATCAACCCTGCACACGCCGCGGCGTACCCGGTGTCCGTCGAGGCGGCGTCCTGGCTGAGCGCGCCCGCGGTCACGAGCTCCTGGTCGCCGATGACCGGTAGCTCGGGGGTCTTGACCCCGGACAGACTCTCCAGCACACCGTCGTGCACCGAGATGTAGCCGCCACTGCCTGCGATCTGGCCTCCCAGCCGGGCGCTGAGCGCGCTGGCCGCTGCGCTGGCGACGACATCGGGCTTGGTTGCGACCTTGTCGTCGCTGCTCGGGCTGGCACCGGCGCTACCCGCCTGGGCAGCGGCTGGAGCGGCGGCGAGGGCGGTCACCACAGCGACGCTGGCGCCGACGATTGCGGCACGCCCTGCCCACGCTCCAGCTCGGATGGGCTTTTCCGGGGAGGATCCCGGTCCACGCATCACCATCGAGGCTGTCACGTCCCTCCACGTTCGCGGAATCCGCCTGCCCCCCAAGGCTCCCTTGTGGCCTTGGCGGAATTCCGTTGTGTGTGGTGGAACGAGCGATTTAGGTGGAAGTTACGCCTCTGTGATGATTTATCCGATTTGTCCCGACGCCTGATCGGGCAACGCGGTCGGCGCCAGCCCGCCGCTTGCCGGTCCTGCCTGTCGCCTAGTCCTCGGCCAGCGCGTCGATCGACGCCACCTCGTCCGCGCTCAGGGTGAAGTCGAGCACGTCGACGTTCGACACGATGCGGTCGCGGTTGGCCGACTTCGGGATCACCACGACGCCGTGCTCGAGGTGCCAGCGGACGATCACCTGTGCCGGCGTCTTGCCGTACTTGCGTCCGATCTCCGCCAGCACCGGATGGTCCAGGCGAGCCGCCCGGAAGGGGCTGTAGCCCTCCAGCACCACGGAACGGGAGCGGTGACCGTCGAGCAGCGCCCGATCGAACTGGAACGGACTCCACTTGATCTGGTTGACCGCCGGCGCCTTCCCGGTCTCGGTGACCAGCTCGTCGATCTGCTCGAGGGAGTAGTTGCTGACTCCGATGTGGCGGACGAGACCCTCCTTCTGGGCCTCGATGAAGACGCGCCAGGAGCTGACACCCGCGGTGCCGCCGGGTGGCCAGTGGACGAGCCAGAGGTCGAGGTACGAAACGCCGAGGTTCTGCAGGCTCTCCTCGAGCGTCTGGCGCTCCCGACCCACGTGGTCGGGCGGCAGCTTCGTCGTGATGAAGACCTCTTCCCGCGGCACACCACTCGCGCGCAGGGCGGCGCCGACCTGGCTTTCGTTGCCGTACCCCGTCGCCGTGTCGATGTGCCGGTATCCGGCCTCCAGCGCCCAGATGACGGCCTGGCGTGCCTCCTCGTCACGCAGCTGCCAGGTGCCGAACCCGAGGAGTGGGATCCGCCCGCCGCCTGGCAGCTCGGCGGTGAGATCAGATGTGAGTCCAATTTTCGTCATGCGTGCCGTCCTACCGGGTCGACGGCGATCTGCCAAGGGGACCCGCCCGGGTCTTGGCTGCGACACGGCGAAACCGGCCGTGTCGCCGACCGTCGATCACCCATCACCCGCGACCGCCGACGGCCGCGGGCTGCGCCCGGCGACGCCTGGCCGCCAGGAGAGCACCGGCTCAGCGAGGATCGGTCTGTCGGGGCTCGCTCTTCACGATCACCCCGCGTCCTGTCACGCGGGATAGATCCGGGTCTCGGTGGCCTTGACCGCCGCCCAGAGTGCGGCGTTCGGCGCGATCCCGAGCTCGGCGACGGCACCAGGGGTGACGTCGGCCAGCACCGAGGGCTTGCCGTCCAGCCGTACGCGCACCAGGTCACCGTGGCGCTCCAACCCGGTGACCGTCACCGGCCAACAGTTACGCGGAGATCCATCGGGCTGCGTGCGGTGCAAGGCGACGGCGGCCGGCGGAAAGGCCACGAGCACCTGACCCGACAAAGGCTGGGCGGCGACTAGCTCACCGCCGCCGGTGAGCTGGACGACACCCCTCTCGGCCCGCCCTCGGTAGAGGTTCAGCCCGACCAGTGTGGCCACGTAGTCGGTGCGCGGGTTGTAGGCGACCTCTGCCGGCTCACCCTCCTGCGTGGCCCTGCCGCCTTCCAGCACCACCAGCCGGTCGGCCAACACCATCGCATCCAGCGGATCGTGTGTGACCAGCAGACAGCTCCCGTCGTACGCCTCGAGCCGGTGGCGGAGGTCTGCCCGCACGTCCGCACGGGTCGCGGCATCAAGGGCGGCGAGCGGTTCGTCGAGCAGCAGGCATCGGGGTTCGGCGGCAAGCGCTCGGGCCAGTGCGACCCGTTGTGCCTGGCCGCCCGAGAGCTGCCGTGGTTTCGCCTCGGTCAGCTCGGCGAGCCCGAACCGATCCAGGAAGACGCGTGCCCGGGCATGTGCCTCGCGACGCGGCACCCGACGTGCGCGCAGACCGAACGCGACGTTCTCGACCGCCGACAGGTGAGGAAACAGCAGGTAGTCCTGAAAGACCACCCCGAGCTCGCGCCGCTCTGGCGGGAGGCGCAGTCCCGTCGCAGGCTCCTCGAGCACCTCACCGTCGAGGCGTACGAAACCGGCCGTGAGCGGCACCAGGCCAGCGAGTGCGCGCAGCGTCGTGGTCTTGCCGGCGCCGTTCGGTCCGAGGAGCGCCACCACCTCGCCAGGAGCGATCTCCAGCCGGAGATCGAGGGTGAACGACGCACGGGTCACCACGAGGCGCGCGTCGAGGCCTGATCCGGCAAGCGGGTGTGCGGCTGTCATGTCGTCGGCGCCCATCGGTTCCTCAGCGCCGCGAGGACCGCGACCGACACGGCAAGCAGGAGCAAGCTCAGCACGATCGCCACATCGGGATCGGTCTCGAGTGCGACGTAGACCGCGAGCGGCATGGTCTGCGTCGTACCCGGGAAGTTGCCCGCGAACGTGATCGTCGCGCCGAACTCACCAAGCGCCCGCGCCCACGCCAGCACGGCCCCGGCCGCGATCCCTGGCGCCACGAGCGGCAGGGTGACTCGACGGAAGGCCAGCCACTTCGTGGCACCGAGCGTCGCCGCTGCCTCCTCGTACCGCGGATCCGCCCCACGCAGCGCGCCCTCGACGCTGAGGACGAGGAACGGCATCGCCACGAACGCCTCGGCCAGCACCACGGCAGCTGTCGTGAACGGCAGCGAGATGCCGAACCACTGGTCCAGCCACTGGCCGGCGAGACCGCGACGTCCGAAGACCGCGAGGAGCGCGACGCCTCCGACCACGGGAGGCAGCACCAACGGAACGGTCACCAGGGCACGAAGCAGGGGGCGACCAGGCACGTTCGAGCGGGCAAGCAGCCACGCCAACGGGACGCCGGCCACCGTGGCGGCGATCGTCGCGAGGGTCGCGCAGAGCAGGGAAAGCCGAAGCGCCTCCCAGACACCGGCTGCGAACAGCTCGGTACCGAGCCGGGACCACGGAGTGCGGACGACCAGTCCGACGAGCGGGAGAACCAGGAATCCGAGAGCAACGGCCGCAGGTATCGCGAGGACCATCGGGACGCCCCCGGCCTGCCAGACAGCCCTCCAGCGGTGTCGGCGGCGCGTGCCGGCGCCACCGGTCCATCCCTCATCTAGGGCCGGCGGGCGGTCGGCTGGGCCCCCGCGACGCGGAGTCACGGCACGCACGTCCCGATGCTAGGCGACGTCGCGAAGGACGAGGGACAGGCGGGACGTCACGGCGGACCGGGCGAGCTCGGCCGCCACGTGAGGGGCCACGGCCAGAACGACGAGGCCCTCTCCTACCACCTCGGGCCCGCCGGCCCCGCCTAGTCCAAGGCCGTCCAGCCCGTCGTCGACAGCGCGTCGGGGTAATGCGACCACGCGGGCCCCGCGTACCACGAAGTGCGCCGGCTCGCCGGCGTGCTCGACGTCGGCCGGCGCAGCGAGGACGTCGACCCGATCTCCCACGTCGACCAGCGCCAAGACACCGGGGTCGGCGAGCCGAACCGGCGCCGCCACCAGGTGCTGGTCCCGGCCGTCCAGCAGGTCCGAACCCAGCAGGTTGGCGTCGGTGAGCGGGGCCCCAGCGCGCACTGGCGCCCTGAGCATGCGCCGGGACCAGTCGCTACCGGGCTTCAAGGCGCCTGAAGGGACCAGATCCCGCGGCATGGCGACCTCGCGCACGTCGTCGGCCGTGAGACGATGACCGCCCGGCAGGTCGCGTGCTGCCGTGAGCACTGTGGTCGTCGGCGGCGCTGCCGGGCTCATCGCATGAAGCCCTGCTGCCACCGCACCCGCGGCCAACGCACCCGAGAGCAGTCGCCGGTGCCACGCGATGCCACGTGTGAGCTCACGTACGAACCGTCGCGCCGGTGAAGACAAGGGCATTCAGATCATCCCCCGTGGTGCGCGCCGATCATCCGGGGAGCTCGAAGGGCACAGGGAGCCCGCCGAGTGCCGATGCGCAGGGACAGGTCCGGCTCTCCGGCAGCTGTGGAACCACCGCGAAGAGCAGGTCACGCAGTCGTGTGACATGCTCGGCGAAGATCGCGAACACCTCGGCCTGGCTCACGCCCTCGCCGACGTGCAGGCCGGCGTCGAGGTCGGTCACCAGGGCGATCGCGGTGTAGCACATCTCGAGCTCCCGCGCGAGCACGGCCTCCGGATGCCCGGTCATGTTCACAAGCGACCAACCCTGCGCCGCGTACCATCGCGACTCGGCTCGGGTGGAGAACCGCGGGCCCTCGATCACCACCATCGTGCCGCCGTCGGTGACATCCCACCCGGCATCTCGCGCCGTCGCCACCACCGCCGCGCGTCCGTCCGGGCAGTACGGATCGGCGAACGTCACGTGCACCGCAGCTGTGTCGTAGAACGTCTGCACCCGGCTGGTCGTGCGATCGACCAACTGGTCGGGGACCACGAGGCTGCCCGGACCTAGCTCGGGTCGAAGCGACCCGACCGCACACGGTGCGAGGACTTGCCGGACGCCCAGCGAACGGAGGGCCCACAGGTTGGCTCGGTAGTTGATCCGATGCGGCGGATACCGGTGGTCTCGGCCGTGACGGGGCACGAACGCAACCGTGCGGCCATCGACGTCACCGACCACGAGCGGATCCGACGGCTCGCCGTACGGCGTGGAGACCTTGACCTCGGTCGCGTCCTCCAGGAAGGCGTAGAAGCCGGAGCCGCCGATCACCCCGATCTGTGCCCGCCGGTCCGCGGCGGCCCCGGTGGCGGCTGGCGCGGGCTGAGTACGTGTTGGCGAACGTTCAGGCTGGTCCATGCCGATCGAGCCTAGAGGCGATCGCCCACGCCTGGTCCGAAGTTGTCCACAGATGGAGCCACCGCGCGATCTGTGGACAACTGCTGTCGTGAAGTTCGTTGCTGGCCGCGCAGGCCAGGGCGTCCGACGCTATGCGGCAGCGCCTACCGACTTGTCGCCCGAGGACTTGCCGCCCGATCCGCCGTCACTCGAGCCCTTCGAGTCCGAGCTGCTCGACGTCGACGAGCTCTCACCCGAGCTGGAACTCTTCCCCTTGCCGTTCTCGGCGCGGCTGTCGGTCCGGTAGAAGCCAGAGCCCTTGAAGACCACGCCGACGGCACTGAAGACCTTCCGAAGCCGCCCAGAGCAGCTCGGGCACTCAGAAAGTGGCTCGTCGGTGAACTTCTGGACCACCTCGAGCTTCTCGTCACAGTCGACACACGCGTACTGATACGTCGGCACCGCTCCTCCACTCATCGCACTACCGGGCCGCGGCACGTACCGAGGCCGCCGGGCCCTCCCGCCTCGCGGTCGCTGGGCGCGACAGCGGATGGCTGAGCAAAGGTTAGCACTCTCCCGGGCTGACTGCTAAGAGGTCCTCAGCAGACGGAAGCGCCGGCCTTGGCAGACCATCCTGGCTGGCCGCTCTGGACGTACGTCACATTCCGGGCAACACCCACGCAGGGCAAGCCGGCCGTGCTCAGACCCCGAAGAGCCCCTTAACGTGATCATTTTGCGGACAGGCGAGGCCGTGGCGTCTCAGTCGTACGGGCGCAGGTCGCGGTCGGTCGCGAACCACAGCTCCTCGGGGATGTTGAACGTCGCGAACGAGTAGTTGCCCATCGGCAACCAGTACTTGTACTCCTCCGGCGTCTCGCCCTGGAACACCAGAACGATCTGCCAGTAGTCGACGTACAGGGTCCAGGTGCGCCGCTTGCGCCGCTCCCCGCCGTCGTCGAACTCGTAGATGCGCTCCAGCTTGACGAGATTGCCGAAGACGTCGTCCTTGGCCTTCTCGACCTCGACCCCGGGGAGCTGCTTCAGCCCGGCCTCCAGACCTTCCTGCAACACCGGAAGGTCCTCAGCGACCACGTGCTCGCCCAGCTTGCTCACCCAGGCAGCGAAGTAGGTCTTCGGAGACGGGTTCTCCTCGTTGGGCACGTTGTCCGCCTCGTTAGGGGCGAACATCACGCCCTCGCGATCATCTGTGAGGTCGTAGACCCTCCAGTCCGAGGGATAGCGGAACCAGAACCGTCCCAGCGGGTCCTGGTAGGTCGTGACGCCGACGAACCTCGGACGGCCCTGGCGAACCTTCCGCTTGCCGGACGCAGGCTGTGCCTGCTCGTCCGGCTTGGTGTCCGCTCCGGTTTGGCTCTCGGCACTCACGATGTGGCTCCTGATCCCGCCTGCTCCGACGCTTCTGTTGGCTGGGCGGCGCTGCTTGCGGCGACGGACGCCTGGTGCCTCGCCGTCGCCGTGATGATGTCCGGCGCCTTGATCTCGGTCAGTGGCGTCGCACCCTTCAGCGTGAGCTCGTTCGCGAAGTGGCACGCCGCCAGGTGGCCGTCACCGGTGTCCTGAAGCGGTGGGGCCTCCTTCTTGCAGATCTCTTGCGCGTATGGACAACGGGGATGGAAGTAGCAGCCACTCGGCGGGTTGGCCGGGCTCGGCACCTCACCGGCGAGCAGCGTCGGCTTGCTCCGGTTGCGCGGATCCGGCTTCGGCAGGGCCGACAGCAACGCCTCGGTGTACGGCATCTTCGGGTTGTAGAAGAGCTGATCGGTCGTGCCGACCTCGACCACCTTGCCGACGTACATCACCGCCACGCGGTCTGCGATGTGCTCGACCACACTCAGGTCGTGCGAGATGAAGATGTACGTGAGGTTGAAGCGCTCCTGCAGATCCTCGAGCAGGTTGAGCACCTGCGCCTGCACGGAGACGTCGAGTGCGGAGACCGGCTCGTCACAGATGATGAGCTTGGGGTTCAGCGCAAGCGCCCGCGCGATCCCGATACGTTGCCGCTGACCGCCGGAGAACGCATGGGGATAACGACTCGCGTGCTCGGGTCGCAGGCCCACGACCGTGAGGAGCTCGGCCACCCGGTCCTTCAGTTCCCGCCCACGCAAGGTGTCGTTGATGACCATCGGCTCGGCGATGATCCGGCCCACGGTCATCCGGGAGTCCAGGGACGAGAACGGGTCCTGGAAGATGATCTGCATCTCCGGGCGGATCCGCTTCAACAGCTTCGAGTCCGCCTTCTCGACATTGATCTTCCCGAGAGTCTCGTGGTGGTAGATGATCTCGCCCGCCGTCGGCTCCTCGAGGCGAAGGATGGTACGGCCGGATGTGCTCTTCCCGCATCCGCTCTCACCGACGATCGCGAACGTCTCGCCGCGATTCACCGAAAGATCGAGACCGTCGACCGCACGGACGTGACCGACAGTGCGCCTGAAGAAGCCTTGCTTGATGGGGAAGTGCTTCTTGAGTCCTTTGACCTCGAGCAAGAGTTCGCCCACGATTTCTCCTCCTGTCACGCCCTCAGGTCGTCTCAGCCCCACCCCGAGGGGTCGTGGCCGTGCCGGTGCTGCCTGCGGCGGCGACCGGGTTCTGATCTGCCACCTCAGTCGGCGTGCTGCCGGGGTAGAGGTGGCACCGAACGCCGTGGCTGGGCTTGTCGGCAATCTGGGTCTCCAGGGGCAACACGGTGTCGCACAACCCCTGGATGGCGCTCGGGCACCGCGGGTGGAACGGACAGCCAGGAACCGTGGAGTACGGGTCCGGAACCGTTCCCTTGATGACTTCCAACCGCTCGCCGCGGTTCACGCCAATGCGTGGAATCGACCGCAACAAGGACACGGTGTACGGGTGCTTGGGATCGTGGAACAGCTCCTCGACCGGCGCGCGTTCGACCACTCGACCGAGGTACATGACGATGACCTCGTCACACAACTGCGCCACCACGCCCATGCTGTGGGTGATCAACATGATGGACATCCCGAAGTCGGCCTGCAGCTCTCGCATCAGCTCGAGAATCTGCGCCTCGGTGGTGACGTCCAGCGCTGTCGTCGGCTCGTCGGCGATGAGCAGCGTCGGTGTGCACGACAGGGCCATCGCGATCATCGCACGCTGCCGCATCCCACCGCTCAGTTGGTGCGGATAGCTGCGTGCGATGCGCTCCGGGTTCGGCATTCCCACTCGGCGGAGGATCTCGACGGCGCGGCGGTGGGCCTCGGCGCGGTCGGAGGTCTGGTGCAGCAGAATCGCTTCCTCGATCTGGTTCCCCACCGTGTAGACGGGGTTCAGCGAGGTCATCGGCTCCTGGAAGATCATCGAGATCTCCTGGCCACGGATCCGCCGGATCTCCGGGCCGCCCGGGTCGAGACCGGTGAGCTCGACCACGCCATTGGTCTCAGAAGCACTGCCGCCTGCGCCGGAGTTGCCGTCGACGCCCGAGCCAGTCGCAGGAACCCGTGACGCGTCGTCACCTGTGCGTCCGGCTCGACCCCGGCCGCGACGGCGCATGGGCCGGAAGAGGATCTCGCCGCCCACGATGCGACCCGGCTTCTCGATGATCCGCAGGATCGCACGCGCCGTCACGCTCTTGCCGCACCCGCTCTCGCCGACGATGCCCAGGACCTTCCCGCGCGGCACGTCGAAGCTCACACCGTTCAGGGCGCGCACCAGACCGACCGGGGTGGGGAACTCCACATGGAGGTCGCGGACACTCACCACGGACTCGGCGGGCATCTCGCTTTGATCCCGAAGGGACTGCGAAGGGCTGGTGCCTGCGAGTGTCGGTTCAGTCATTTCCTCGATCCCTACCTCTCTGCCCCGCGCCGATGAACGTCTCTGCGTCGGTGTCGCCCCATCAGCCATAGGGATCCACCGCATCACGCACACCGTCGCCGAGCAACTGGTAGCACGTCACCGCAAGGATGACTGCGGCCGCCGGAATCAGCATCCATGGATATTGCGTGACGACCTGAACCTTCTGCGCGTCCTGTAGCAGCACGCCCCAGCTCACGGCCGGCGGCAACATGCCGATGCCCAGGAACGAAAGCGAGGTCTCGAAAAGGATCGATGCCGGGATGGCGAGCATGGTGACGACCACCAGGTGGCTCACCGAGTTCGGCACCATGTGGGTGAGGATGATCCGAAGGTGGCCGCTCCCCGCCGCGCGTGCCGCCGCGACGTAGTCCGCACTCGCGTACGCCATCACCTTCCCTCGCACCTGGCGCGCCAGCCCGGCCCAGGTGACGAGCGACAGGATGAGCGTCATCAGAAAGAACCGTCTCGTCACCGACATGTCCCGTGGCAGGACCGCCGCCATCGTCGCCCACAAGGGCAAGGTCGGTATCGAGAGGATGACCTCGATGGCTCGCTGCAGCAGGTTGTCGACGATTCCACCGAAGTAGCCCGAGATGGTGCCGATGATCGCCGCCAGCACGGTGGCGATGCCCACACCCAGAAGGCCGATCGTCATCGAGATCTGAGCTCCCTCGAGCGTGCGGGCGAAGACGTCGCGGCCGTCAAGGTCCGCACCCCACAGCAGGAGCTTGGCTCCCTCTGGAGTGGTCATGAGGTGGCGGTCGGTCGGGATGAGGCCGAACAGCTTGTACTCGAACCCCTTGCCGAACCACTGAACCTTGACCGCCTTGCTGCAGTCCGTCTGGTACTCGAAGGTGAACGTCTCCTCGTTGAGCGCCTGGGTCTGACCACAGATCGCGAGTCCGCCGTCCCAGGTGAACTTCGACGGTGCGGCGTTCTTGTAGTCCGTGTCGACCGCAACCGGGTCGTTGGGCGACAGGAACGGCGCGAAGAGCGCGACGACGTACATGATCAACAAGATGATCCCGCCGCCGACCGCGAGCTTGCTCTGCTTGAACCGCCTCGCCATCAACCGCCACTGCGAGATCTCGCCGACGTCGCTGCCGCGTTCCGGCGCTGCGGTCACATCGTGGGTGGGCTCGGAAAGGATCGCCATCTCACGTCTCCCCTCACTCCGCAGAACGCGCCCGCGGATCGACCCAGGCCAAGGCGATATCGGCGAAGAGGTTTCCGATGATCAAGAGCATGGACGTCAACATCAAGATGCCGACCGCGAGATACATGTCCTGGTTGATCAACGCCTCGAGGAACAGCGGCCCGATCGTCGGCAGGTTCAACACGATGCCCACGATCGCCTCACCGGAGATGACGACCGGCAACGTCGTGCCGAGCGCCATGATCAAGGGGTGGATCGCGTTACGCACCGCGTGCTTCCAGACCACCCGACGCTCCAGCACGCCCTTGGCTCGCGCCGTCTGGACGTACTGCTGGTTCAACACGTCGAGCAGATTTGCTCGCATCACTCGGGTGAGCCAGGCGGTGCTACCCGCTGAGATGACGACGAGCGGGACCCATATGTGTTTCAGGAAGTCGATGAACTTGGCGAAGCTCCAGGGCGCGTCCTGGAACTCGTTCGAGAACAGCCCGCCGACGTCGGCACCGAGGAACCGGGCGGCGAAGACCAGCACGATCAACGCGAGCAGGAACTCCGGAATCGCGACGCCGATGAACTGAATCGTGGTGATGATGTAGTCGGGTATCGAATATCGATGGGTAGCCGAATACACCCCGACAGGTATCGCGATCAGCCACGCGATCGCCACGGCACTACCGGCTAGGAGAACCGAGTAACCCATTCGGCCCCACACGAGGTCGCCGACTGGCGTCCGGTGCGAGAACGACTGGCCGAAGTCACCGCAGACGAAACCGCAGCCCTCGGTGCCGATACCGAACATCCACTTGCCGTACTTCTTGATCACCGGGTCCTTCACGCCATAGCGGATCTCGAGCGCGGTGATCTGGTCCTGGGAGACGTTGTTCCCGATCGCCCGCAGACGTTGGATCTCGGCGGTGAGTGCGTCACCCGGAGGAGCCTCGATCAGGATGAAACTCACGATCGAGATGATGAAAAGGGTGACGACCATGTAGAGACTGCGGCGCACGATGAACGCAAGCATGGCGATGGTCTCCCGTCCGGACTGCGGCTGCTTGGTGCCCGGCTCCACACGGAATCCTCGCGCCCGGCGATGCAAGCGCGGCTTCCGCAGCGAAGCGACTGGCGGTCACCTCGTGGAGTAAGGCGGCTTTAGACACCGGCATGCTGTGGGGCACGCAGTGTGGTCGCGAGCCCCACAGCATGCACGGTCCCTCGTCAGGCCTGGTGAGCGTCAGGGTTCTCCCAGTAGTAACACTCAGGGTCGTAGACGGCCGGTGTCGGGTGGATCCACGGGTTCGCGAACCCACCGAGCGCGAGGTTCTCCTTGCGTGGAACGTTTCTCAGCTCCTTCTTCGCAAGGATCACCCGTGGGGTGTTAGCCACGACACCCATGAAGAACGGGCCTTCCTCGATGTGGATCTTGATCATCTCCCACACGAGTCGAGTCCGTTCCATCTCGTCCGGCTCGACCTTGGTCTGGTCGTAGAACTTCCAGAGTCTCTCGATCGGGCCGCCCGGCTCCGGCTCCATCCGCGGCGGTGTCCGCTTGTACGGGTCGAGGTTGAGCTGCTGCTTCTCAGCCGGCGTACCACGGACGTTGTACATCTGACCCTCGAGCGGCGCCCAACGCTCCGGCTCGATCGGCACCAACCACTGCGGGTACACCAGGTGGTTGGGGCCGTCGCCGACCTCCCACGCCGAGTGGGCGAAGAGCTCACCGGCCTTCCACTGGTCGGAGAAGGCCTCCGGCGCGACAGGGTTCTGGACCGCCTTGATGCCGATCTGCTCCCAGTCGCGCACCAGGTATTCGTTCTTGGAGATGTGCTCCTGGTCGGTGTCGGCCGGGTAGTCGAGCCGGATCCGCAGCGGCGACCCGTCGGGCATCTCGCGGAACCCGTCGCCGTCCTTGTCGACCACGCCGATCTCGTCGAGCAGGCGCTTCGCCGCCTCCGGGTCGTGCTTGACGTACGAATCCCGCCAGTCCCGGTAGACCTTCTTACCTTCGTCGTTGACGAGGTACTCCTTGGCCTTCGGGCTCAGCGTGCCGGTGGTGAGCTCACCGGTGTTGAAGTAGAGCGCCTTCTGGATTTCCTCGCGGTTGACTGCGAGCGACAGGGCCTGGCGGAACTTGGGCTCGCGGACCAGCGCGCGCATCTTCTCGTCCTTCATGTCGTAGTTCATGAAGAACATCGAGCTGGTGCCGGACCCGCCGTCCCAGAGGATCACCTCCATGCCGGACGTGGACTCGGCGGCCTTCATCGCCGAGATGTCGCGCAGACCAACCGGCGGGCCGAACTGACCCTGGACGTAGTCGAGCTTGCCCTGCTGGGCCTGAAGCTTGCCGACCTCGTCGTCCTGGGTCATGGTGAAGTTCAGCTGGTCCACGTAGGGCAGCTGGTCACCGTTCGGCATGACGGCGTAGTAGTACGGGTTGCGCTCGTAGATCGCCTGGCGACCTTCCTGCAACGACTTGAGCTTCCACCCGGTCATCGTGGGGCACTCAGGGTTACGCGACCAGTCGACCTTGAGCTCGAAGACCTTGCCCTGCGCGGCCCAGTCCTTGCCCACGCTCGGGTTGTACTTCGGGTGGAACTGCTTCGCGTAGTGCTTCGGCGCCATCCACTTCGGGCCGTTGCCGACGGTGCCGTTCACCCACATCGCCAGACGGTCGGCGGTGAGCGGAGCCGGCGCGTCGAAGGTCATCACCAAGGTGGTCTCGTCTGGCGCGCTGAACTTCGCCAGCGTCCCCTTTCCGGAACGCGCCTCGTCCGGCGGCACGTCCGGGTGGTCTTCGTTGAGGACCATGTCCTCCCACCAGAACATGATGTCCTCGGTGGACCAGGGGTGACCGTCGGACCACTTCAGACCCTTGCGGAAGTGCAGCGTCCATTCCGACGCGTCTTCGTTCGACTCCCAGCTTTCGACCAGGCCGGGTCCGATGTCGAGACCGTCGTTGAGCCACCGCAGGGGCGAGTGGCCGTACATGTACTCCTTGACGGAGGGATCGACCGGACCACCCGTACCCGGCTTGGTTACCATCAACAGCTGGCCGCCGTACTTGCCGGGCTTCGCCCACTTGTGGGGAATGACGTACGGATTATCGGGGAGGCGCTGCTCGACCGGTGGAAGCTCTCCCGCTTCCACCATCTGCTTGAGCATGGGCGCCTCGTTGAACTTCGTGGGCTTGGGCAGCGGCTCGGTCGCGGACCCCTTACCTGTCGTGGCGCCATCAGAGGAGCCCGAATCAGAGTCGCCTCCGCCGCCCTCCGTGGTCCCACTCGAACAGGCGCCGAGCATGACTGCGCCGGCCGCGGCCGCCGACGCGAAGAGAAACGTGCGACGGTCGAGCGCCGTCTGCTGGCTAACAGAGTCACTCATCTCTACGTGTGCCCCTTCTTATTCATGGGGGATCGGCTTGCCTCGACGTACCGGGGTACCGGCAGGCAAGCTCGTCGTGCATGTCCGGTGCCTGTGAACAGCACCGGAAGAAAGAGAATGGTCACGACACTTCGTGCGGCTCGCCACTCGCAGTGGATAGGCGCGTGATGTCGTGACCTGCATCATGTCCGGCTCACGTAGCTGCCAGCCCGGGGAGTGACCCCGGGACATCCGACGAAGCTGTGTGAGGTCTTGCGAGCCGCCACCGATGACCGGCAGGCGGCGCCGAGGCACGAGAGCGGGTGTGCCATGCCGATGCGTTGTTCGTCTTGCCTGCTTATCGCCATCGTCTCGCGACCGTCTCGTTACCTCGTCCGGACATTCTGATGCGGGGCCCCCGGGAGTCTGCTCCGTCGGCAAAACCCTCGAGGTTCCCGCAGCACCCTCTCGAACCCCCGTCGGAGTTGCCGTGGGGCGGCAGGTGCCGACCGAGCGAACACCGCCAGGGCCCTCGCGCAATTTTCGGGCATGTTAATGCCGCTCGGGTCGGGTATCCAAGGGCCTGCATCAAGTTGATACCGACTTCCCCAATGGGATTACCCCCCGTCAATAACCCGTAGCTTTGCGTGCCCCTTGACCCTCTGACGATTACAGCAGAGTTAATGCCATGAAGCCATAGGCGCTGGCAACCGGGGGCCGACGAGGCGCCCTTACGGCACGGCGCACTCTTCTCCTGGCATCGATCCCAGAACAAGGGAGCCGGACGAGAAAATCAAGCCCGCTCGCTGCCGGAACCGGCCGGATATCCTCGCGGCGAGATGATCTTGGCGTGCCGACCAAAGCCGGACAGCGAGGATCGAGGCAGCCGTGCAGGACTTGACCGTTAGGCTGCGGAGCGTGCGACGACGACTGGTGACGCGGCTCGCGCTGGCTGTAGTGATCCCGCTGGTCTTCTGCATGATCTTCGCTACGGGAATCGTGGTCATGACCGTCCGCCAGTCACTGCCGACCTACGACGGTCGCGCCGCACTTCCCGGCTTGTCTGCGACCGCTGAGGTACGCAGGGACGCGTACGGCATCCCGCAGATCTACGCCGCCACGTCGGAGGATCTCTTCCGCGCCCAGGGTTACGTCCACGCCCAGGACCGCTTCTTCGAGATGGACTTCAAACGCCGGCTCACAGCTGGCCGGCTCGCGGAGTGGTTCGGCGAGGACCTCGTGCCGACCGACGCGCTGATCCGGACCCTCGGCTGGCGGCGCGTGGCCGAGAAGGAGTTCCCCCTGCTGTCGGCGCGCACGAGGGGGTATCTCGAGGCGTACGCCGACGGCGTGAACGCGTTCCTCTCCAGCCACAGTGGATCTCGGCTCTCCGTCGAGTACACGATGGGAATGTTCGGCCCGTCGGAGCGCCCGGAACCGTGGACGCCCGTCGACTCACTCGCCTGGCTCAAGGCGATGGCATGGGATCTGCGGTCCAACCTCGACGACGAGATCGACCGGGCGCTGATCTCGACACGGGTTCCACGATCCCGGGTCGACGAGCTCTACCCCGCCTATCCGTACAACCGCCACGCTCCGATCGTCACCGAGCCATCGACCGGACAGGCGAATCCGCGCAGCCCGGGTAGGGCGACGCTGCCGGACGAGACGGTCCAGGCGCTGCGGCAGGTCAAGGCGTTGCTCGAGAGCGCAATCGTTCCGAGCGACCTCGGCGGCCCCACCACCGGTCTGGGCTCGAACTCCTGGGTGGTCTCCGGCAGACACACGACGACCGGCAAACCCTTGCTGGCCAACGATCCCCACCTCGCGGCCAGCCTCCCGTCGATCTGGTACCAGATGGGTCTGCACTGCCCGGACCCGTCTCCTGCATGCCGCTTCGACGTGTCCGGGTTCTCGTTCGCTGGCGTGCCCGGGATCATCATCGGCCACAACGACCGCATCGCGTGGGGTTTCACCAATCTCGGTGCCGACGTGATGGACCTCTACGTGGAGCGCCTGTCGGGAGACCGCTATCTCGACGAGGACTCCCTGCGTCCCCTGGCGATCCGGCGAGAGACCATCGGGATCGCCGACCAGGAACCGATCGGCATCACGGTCCGAGCCACCCGGCACGGCCCGCTGATCTCCGACGTCCATGAGGAAGTACGACGTGCCGTCAACCGCTCCGACGTCGGCCGTCGGGCGGCCGAGGGCGGCTGGCGTACCGCCGTGGCGCTGCGCTGGACGGCGCTCGACCCCGGCACGACGGCCGAGGCGATCTTCCGACTGAACGCCGCCCACGACTGGGCGGACTTCCGGGCAGCCGCCAAGCTGCTCGACGTGCCGGCGCAGAACATGGTCTACGCCGACGTCGACGGACACATCGGCTACCAGGCACCAGGCCGGATCCCGATCCGACGCCACGGCACCGGACAGTGGCCGGTACCGGGATGGACACGGGAGTACGACTGGTCCCACCGGATACCGTTCGACCAGCTCCCGTCGGTGTGGGATCCGCCGAGCGGAGTCATCGTCACGGCGAACCAAGCCATCGCTCCGCGGAACTACCCGTACCGCCTCACCGACCGACCGGCCTACGGATACCGCAGCGATCGGATCAGCGACCTGCTGCAGGAGGCGATCCAGCGCGGCAAGGTCGACGCCGCCACGATGCAGCGGATCCAGACCGACACCTACAACGCTCATGCCGCGTTCCTCGTGCCGTACCTGCGCCAGGTGAAGGTCAACCGGTTCACCGCGCAGGCCCAGCGACTCTTCGACGACTGGGACTACACCCAACCCGCCGACTCCGCGCCGGCCGCGTACTTCAACGCGGTCTGGTGGCACATCCTGGCGCTGACGTTCCGCGACGAGCTGCCACGCGACGCCTGGCCCGACGGCGGCGACCGATGGTACGAGGTCGTCCGTCGGTTGGTGCGGCAGCCGGACAACCCCTGGTGGGACGACGTGCGCACCAAGAAGGTGCGCGAAGACCGGGACGCGATCCTCCTCAAGGCGCTCACCCGGGCCCGGCTCGAGCTGACCCGCGTGCTCGCCAAGGACCCGCAGCGCTGGGAGTGGGGCAACCTGCACCGGCTGCACCTCGTGAACATGCCGCTGGGGTCAAGCGGTGTGGGTCTCCTCGAGGCGCTGTTCAACCGCGGGCCGTACTCCGTCGGGGGAGGTTCGGATGTCGTCCTCGCGACCGGATGGAACGCGGCCCGGTCCGGCTCCCTCGGCGAGGCTTACCGCGTGACCGCACTGCCCTCGATGCGGATGGTGGTCGACCTCGCCGACTTCGACCGTTCGCGTTGGATCAACCTCACCGGGGTGTCCGGCCATCCGTGGTCGCGGCACTACACCGACCAGGTGGAGCCGTGGATTGCCGGGGAGAGCGTGTCGTGGCCCTTCAGCCAAGGGGCGGTGGACCGACTGACCGAGCATCGCCTGACGCTGCGTCCGTGACGCACCGGCTTTCCATGACCCACGTCAGCCCGCGACCCACGTCCGCCCGCTCAATGACCACGTGAAGTGGGCTTGTGGGAGCTCAAAGGCGCTGGCTTGTCTTTGAGCCCGCCGGCTTCATACCGGATCGAAGCGAATCAGCCCGGACGGCAGCGCTGCACTTCGCACCCGCCAGTCGTGCCGGTCACTGGGGACCGGCTCGTCGAACAGCTCCCCCTCGTGCAGCAGGACGCAGCTGAACGCCTCTCGTGCCACCCGTGGCAGCGCCATGTCGTAGCTGCCGCCACCGCGACCCAACCGCATGCCCGTCCGGTCGACGGCAAGCCCCGGCAGCAGCACGGCATCGGCCGTAGCGATGACCTCCTTGCCGAGCCGTGGCCCGGTGGGTTCGAGCAGACCGAACCGAGCCGGCGCCAGGGCACTTGGTCCGGTGTACGCGGCCCAGTTCAGGTCGAGGTCCCGCTCCACCACCGGGAGCAGAACCCGGATCCCGCGCCGGCTGAGCGCCTCGAGAAGCGGCCCAGTGCCCGGCTCGGTGCCCACGCTGACGTAAGCCGCGACGACCGCAGCTCGACCGACCTCAGGTGTGGCGAGGAGAACGTCGCGCAGGGCCACGGCCGCCTCGCGCAACTCAGCAGGCCGTAGTCGCCCACGCCTTAGCATGATCCGCTTGCGCAGCCGCTCCTTGTCCTCCGCGGCGCTGTGCACCTTGAACCGCCCACCCCGCATACGTCGTTATCTTTCCTCAATAATCGGCCTCCGTGTGGGCACTTTGAAAGATTAAAACGAGGGGTATTCAGATTGCGTTCAAAAGTTGCCAGTTCCGGAAAGCCCACACCGCACCGTCGTCCCTGCGAGCCGGCGATCCCGGACGGGTGGCAGACGCCTGTCACCCGCCGTGTTCGAGCCGGGGCCACCGGCGGCCACCGCCAGCGGGCGCACCCTTGGTCGATTAGGGTCAAGGGCATGGCTGACAGTGCCTCGCCCAACACAATCGCCCAGAGCGCTGACGCCCGGGGTGGCAGAACCGATACCGGCGTCCGGAAGGCGGTCATACCCGCCGCAGGTCTGGGTACCCGCTTCCTTCCCGCGACCAAGGCGACGCCGAAGGAGATGCTGCCGGTCGTCGACAAACCGGCGATCCAGTACGTCGTCGAAGAGGCCGTCGCCGCCGGACTTCGTGACGTCCTCATGGTCACCGGTCGTGGGAAACGACCGCTGGAAGACCACTTCGATCGTGCGTACGAGCTGGAGGAGGCCCTCCGCGAGAAAGGCGACCTGGAGAAGCTCGCCGAGGTGACCGTCTCCAGTGAACTGGCCGACGTCCATTACGTCCGTCAGGGTGCGCCCAAGGGTCTCGGTCACGCCGTGCTCTGCGCAGCCCAACACGTGGGCAACGCGCCGTTCGCCGTTCTGCTCGGCGACGACCTGATCGACCACCGCGATCCGCTGCTTCCTCGCATGATCGACGTGCAACGGGAGAAGGGCGGCAGCGTCGTCGCGTTGATCGAGGTCGATCCCGCCCAGGTGCACTTGTACGGCTGTGCGGCGGTGGAGCCGACCGACGAACCCGACGTGGTGCGGGTGACCGACCTGGTCGAGAAGCCCGATGCCGCGGACGCACCGAGCAACCTCGCCATCATCGGCCGCTACGTCCTGTCGCCGGAGGTGTTCGACGTACTCCGGGAGACGCCACCCGGACGCGGCGGTGAGATCCAGCTCACCGATGCGCTCCGCACCCTCGCCCATCGGCCTGCAGACCTCGGCGGGCCGGTGCATGGCGTCCTCTTCCACGGGCGGCGTTACGACACCGGAGACAAGGCCGACTACCTCCGCGCGATCGTCCGCCTCGCCTGCGATCGCGAGGACCTCGGACCGGAGTTCTTCGACTGGCTGAAGCGGTTCGTGAACGGCGCCGAGCGTTGAGTCGTACGTTTCACGTCCGCCGGTCAGTCGTACCCACAAGGTGTGTGGAGACCATCGGTAGCTACCAGACACCCGCCACGCCTGGTCATCGTCAGGGCGGTGAGGAGCCATGAGAAGCGTTGACGAGCACCTCGCGACCGTGCTCGCGGGCGTCCAGGAGTTGCCGCCGTTCGAGCAGAACCTGCTCGACGCGCACGGCTGCACCCTGGCCGAGGACGTGGCCTCGACCATCGACCTGCCCTCCTTCGACAACTCGGCGATGGACGGCTACGCCGTCCGTGCGCAGGACGTCGCGAGCGCATCGGAGGACTCGCCGGTCGTCCTGCCGGTCGTGGGAGACATCGCAGCCGGTGACACCAGGGCGCATGCGCTCGCACCGGGCCACGCCCTCCGGATCATGACGGGCGCCCCTGTCCCGACCGGAGCTGACGCGGTGATTCCGGTCGAGTGGACCGACGGCGGTGTCGCCAAGGTGACGATCCGCCGCGCACCGGCCGACAACCGCTACATCCGCCGACGTGGCGAGGACGTCACCGCAGGTCAACCGCTCCTCACCGCAGGCACGCCGCTCGACGCCCGGCAGATCGCCATGCTCGCCGCCGCTGGGCGCTCCCGGGTACGCGTACGACCGCGCCCGCGTGTCGTGGTGCTGTCGACCGGCTCGGAGCTCCGCGACCCGGGTGAGCCACTCCCGTACGGCACGATCTACGACGCCAACAGCTTCGCCCTGGCGGCTGCGGCCAAGGAGGCCGGCGCCATCCCCTACCGGGTCGGCGTCGTGCCCGACGACGAGAGCACCTTCCTCGCCGTGCTGGAGGAACAGCTCGTCCGCGCCGACCTGGTCGTGACCAGCGGCGGCGTGAGCGTCGGTGCGTACGACATCGTGAAGCACGCCCTCCAGCGACTCGGCCAGGTCGAGTTCAGCCGGGTCGCGATGCAGCCGGGGATGCCACAAGGGTTCGGAACGATCGGCGCCGACGACACCCCGATCTTCACCCTGCCGGGCAACCCGGTGAGCGCCTACGTCTCGTTCCTCGTCTTCGTACGACCTGCCCTCCGGAAGATGATCGGAGCTGAGCCGTACACCGTGCCGAGCGTGCCGGCGACCGTGCGGTCCGGCTGGCGATCGCCGGCCGGTCGGCGGCAGTATTCACGAGTGGAGTACGCGCTGGGCGAGGACGGGCGCGGCGAGATCAGCCCGGCCGGAGGACCTGGCTCGCACCTCGTCGCCGGACTTGCCCGGGCGAACGCACTCGCGATCGTCCCCGAGCACGTGACCGACGTCGCGCCCGGTACGACGCTCGACGTCATGGTGCTCGACACACGAGCTCTTCCGTAGCCACCGTGCCGACACACGACGGCCAACGTCAGCCGGGAAGGACGTTGGTCGCGGGGTCACACACCCCGGTAGCCCGAGGAGGCGGGCGCCATGCCCGACATCGTTGAGCCCCGACAACCGGGGGAACCCCCGCCAGATCCGCGGCAGGTCGACCCCGCCGAGTCGTCATGGGAGCCCAGCCCGACCGGCCCCAGACAAACCGGCCGGGGCCTCACCCACCTCGACGAACGCGGTGCCGCACGGATGGTCGACGTCTCCGCCAAGGCGGAGAGCATGCGGACGGCGACGGCCACCGGTCGGGTGCTCCTCTCCCCTCACGTCGTGGAGCTGCTCAGGGGCTCGGGCGTACCCAAGGGGGATGCGCTCGCGGTCGCCCGGGTCGCGGGAATCATGGCGGCCAAGCGCACCCCCGATCTCGTACCGCTCTGCCACCCGATCCGGATCACTGGCGTCGACGTCGACCTCGACGTCGTGGATGAAGGAGTCCGGATCACGGCACGGGTACGCACCACCGACCGCACCGGCGTGGAGATGGAGGCGCTGACCGCCGTCTCCGTGGCCGGGCTCGCCTTGATCGACATGGTGAAGGCCCTCGATCCCCAAGGGGTGATCACAGACGTCCGTGTGGAGGAGAAGACGGGCGGTAGGTCCGGTGACTGGCGCCGCTCGGCGTGAGATCGTTGGCAGTGTCGAGCCGGGAACCACCCCGCGCCCCGGCGGCACTGGGTGATTCCCAGGGAGGTGACTCGAAGGTGAGAGGACCTCGTAAGCGGTGAGAGGCTGTGTGGTGACGGTCTCGAACCGCGCGGCTGCCGGCGTCTACGCCGACCGCGCGGGGCCGGTGCTCGTGGCCGGGCTTCGAGATCTTGGCTTCGAGGTGGCGGATCCGATCGTGGTACCAGACGGTGCGCCGGTGCTGGAGGCGTTGCGCTCAGCGGTCGCTGAGGCGTACGACGTCGTGCTCACCACCGGCGGAACGGGTCTGCACCCCAACGACAAGACGCCCGAGATGACCCGTCGTGTGATCGATGTCGAGGTCCCCGGCCTGGCCGAGGCGATCCGTGCGTACGGCGTCAACCGCGGCATTCCGACCGCGGCCCTCTCGCGCGGCATCGCCGGGGTCGCCGGTTCGACCCTGATCGTCAACCTCCCCGGGTCGACCGGGGGTGCTCGGGACGGCATGACCGTGCTGGCCCCCGTGCTGCGGCACGCCGTCGATCAGATCCGCGGTGGCGACCACTCGGTTCCCGCCGCTTCGAACACGTCAGCCGGAGGTTCAGCCTGAGAAGACCGTTTACGTCCGCAGTGTCGTCTGCGATCTCGGCCGCGGGTCCGTCGAGGGCGCGACCGACCGCTACTCGTGTGTGGCCGGTCCGGCTGTCCGAGGGGCCGGTGGGGTTGCGCCCGATTCGGGTCCGGGACGCACGCGAGTGGGCCGAGGTTCGCTCGCGTAACGCGGCGTGGCTTCGGCCGTGGGAGGCGACACCACCTCCGGGCTCCGACTCGCGACCTCGCAGCTTCCGCTCCATGGCGCGCTCGCTGCTGGCTCAGGCACGCGAGGGCACATGCCTGCCGTTCGTGGTGACGTACGCCGATCCAGACGATCCTCGAGGCCGGACCGACCGCCTGGTCGGGCAGCTGACCGTCTCGGGCATCACGATGGGATCCGCTCGCTGGGCGCAGATCGGCTACTGGATCGACCAGGCGTACGCGGGACGCGGGATCATGCCGACCGCCGTCGCCCTGGCCGCCGACCACTGCTTCTTCGTCCTCGGGTTGCACCGCCTCGAGATCAACATCCGTCCGGAGAACACCGCGAGCCTGCGCGTGGTCGAGAAGCTGGGGTTCCGAAGCGAAGGACTGCGACCTCGCTACCTCCACATCGACGGTGACTGGCGAGACCACCTCGCCTTCGCGTTGCATGCCGAAGAGGCGCCGGAGGGAGTGCTGGTCAGGTTGCGCCAGCGACTCGCCCTCGAGCACAAAAGGACCTGAGCCTCGCGCTGGGACGTTCGAGCATGAGCTCGGTGCGTTCGAGCCGCGAGCTGCAACCCCGGCACGCACTGCCGTAGGGCCGGGGGCCCCGACCAACGTCTCCAGGCATCCGCGGTCGCCGCACGAGCAGGCGGGCCCGGTCCCGGCCGGTTTCTGGCGCAAGGTCGGCGACACACCGGTGTTGCTGCCACGTATTTTCCGGCGTCTTGCGTACGTTTCTTACTCGTGGGTACTGGGCTGATCTATGCGGCGATCGTGGCCGCGTGGGCTGCCTACCTGGTGCCCGCGTGGCTGCGCCGCCACGGGGAGGTTTTCGACGATCAACCGGAAGTGCCTGACAACAGTTCTGACCACTTGGTGCGGGTGTTGCCACGACGTACGAAGCCAGGCTCGCCTCGAGCGGCCACGGCCGGGCCCTCCCTGGGAAGGGACCCGGCACCCCGGATGCCGACGGCTCCAGCCGTCATACGTCGGCGCAGGGTGCTCGCCTGTCTGATCGCTCTCTCCACGGTCGTCGGGGTCCTCGGTGCGCTCGACCTTGTGCCGTGGTGGGCGCTCGCCGTGCCGGTGAGCGTGGTCGCGCTGTTCCTCACCATCTCGGCCGCGGTCGCGCAACGGCACCGGACCGATGCCCGGCGGCGCGTGAGCCGAGCCGCTGCCAGCTCTCGACCGGCAGCCCCACACCGCTCCTCCACGCGGCGTTCGTCTGTTCCTCCGCAGCCGGCACGCTCGTCCGCCGGGCCGCCTGCCGCGCGAGTGGGGGCTGAGCGGGTCACTCCCCCGGCTGCAGCGGGGGCCGGATCCACCCCGCATCCGGCCGCCACGCCACGGCCGCGCCGACGTCGCCCCGAGGACAGTGGGCTGTGGGATCCGATCGAGGTGCCTCTGCCGACGTACCTCACCAAGGCCAAGGCGAGCCGTACCGTCCGAACGGTCGATCTTGGATCGTCCGCAGGCGAGCTGCCCGAATGGGATCTCCTTCACCGTCCGGACGACGCACCTGCCGTGCTGCTCGACGAGACCGACTCGGCGGAGCGGTCGGCGTACGGACTGGACATCCCGGATCAGTCGGACGATGCCGACACCGAACCACCGCGCGCAGTCGGTCACTGAAGTGCTATCGTCGTCGTCGGCCGCCGCGCAGAGGCTCTCCGGGTTTTGCTCGGTGGCCTGTCGGCCGCCAGCCTGTTTGCGGCTCCGCGGCATGAGAGGGGCTGTAGCGCAGTCCGGTAGCGCACCTCGTTCGCATCGAGGGGGTCAGGGGTTCAAATCCCCTCAGCTCCACCAGCAAAAGCCCAGGTCAGAGGCACCGAGCCCCACAGTGGCCGGTGCCTCTAGTCGTTTGATGTCCGTTTCTGGGAGCAGAATGGGAGTGGATCTTGCCTGCTTTGCCCGCTCGAAGATCGTCGCTAGCCCTGGCGACTGACTGACGTTTCCACAGGTCAGCGCCGATAAGTGCCAGCGCGACCGTGGGACACGAATGACTTGTCCCGTGTCATTCCCGCCATGCGGACTACTTGCATGGCCAACTCCCTGCTGGCGCACTCCCTCCACGACCTCGGAGGCACCTGCGACTACGACTTCCTCGTCCGAGGCGGCCTCGCCCGACCACGACGCATCGGACAGCGACGCCGCGTGTGGCGTGCCAGACGCAGCAGACGGGGTGGGGCCGGTTGACAGGACACAGCAGGACGTATCGTCACCGACACGTACGGCGGCCGCGTGATCAACGTCGAGGAAGACACCCATCAGGGCAAGCCGACCTGGGAGGTCGAGGCGACCGCAGGTAGTTGCGGTCGGATCGAGGTCGACGTTGATAAGGCGACGGGGCGCATCGTGAGTTTCGAAACCGAGGACTAGCGATTTCGCACCGACAACGGCGTGGCACATGCGCACATCGGCATGAGCGGACGCAAGTCCCGAGCCAGGCGGCTAGCCCGGGCAGGGCACGCCCGTGCCGCGCGCAGGCCGCAGTAGCTGCTACGTGGCGACTCAAGTACTGCTGCACTAATCCGTAGACAGACCAGTTAGCAGGCGCCACCGTCACCCGTCCCATCCGTCCCAAGCGTCCCACCGCAGGTCAGCCCTGGGACGGGATGGAGTCCTGGGACGGATCGATCCGTCCCAGGACTCCATCGGAGGGCTCAGCGAAGCATCGAATCGAGGATGCCTACGGCAGACCGTGGGGCGATCCGGGCCCGTTCCTCCAGTGACTGCTCCCAAAGGTCTTGCAGGGCATCAACCAGGTCTTTCCGCATTCGTTCGCTGACGTGGCTGTAGACGCCACGCATGCCCTGGACTTCGTGTCCCATCCGTTCTGATGCGAGGACGTAGGGCGTGCCTAGCTCATCCATCCACGTCTGGTGCCCATGTCGGAAGCCGTGAGGCGTCAGTCCACGCAGGATGGGCAGCCACGTAGCGGGGAAGACGCTGTCAGTAATACGCGGCCTTCCACGGCCCGAAGGCGCGGTGTACGTCGGTACCCCAGGCGTGGCGGCCGGCCACGGTGGCAGGGGCCTGCCTGGAAAGTGACCCGCAGCGTCGACCAGGACGGGCATAGCTGGTCGCGGGTGGCTCCCCTTCTTCTCCGGATACCATCCATCTGCCGCCGGCCGCATAACACGTTCGCTGTAGTTGGAGCGGCGGAAGTGACCACCATGGGGTCCGAGGAACACGTACTCAGACCCGGTGCACCATTCGATGTCGTCGTTGCGGATCCTCCGTTCCTGACATGTGCATTTCATGCTGGTGCTGGACTTCCTGTCGAGGAGGCTGGCCAGCATCTCGCTGAGAAACGGCGGAAGGTCGATGGTCCGCATCGATCCAGCCTTGGGTCTACCGCGATAGAACTGGCCATTCAACTCGTACAGCTTCCAATGAATATCCAGTTTGTTGCGCCGAACACACTCGGGCGGTAGGCCAACAGCCTCACCCCATCTCATTCCTGTGTAGGCGAGCGTGAGAATAAGTATGAAGTCGGTATCACAGCCAGAAAGTGCTCCTGCTCGCTCAGCAATGAGAAGTGCCTGGAGTGGCGTGGCCCATGCTTTGCTCTCCTGCTCAATCCGTGCGATGCGTCGTTGACCCTTGCGACCTCTCCCCCGCCGGCGCACGGCGGGATTGACCTGGATGTACCGGGGTATCGCATCGGCAAGCACTGTGGCCAAAGTTGACCGCGCATCGCGAGCCGTGCGCCGTGATAGTCCGCTCCCGATAAGGCCCATCTCCCACTTGGCGATGTCCTCCGGCGTGAGTGACATCAGTGCGCGATCACCGAACTCCGGGAGTATATGGACCTCGATCTGATATCGGTAGTTGGACAAGGTTGTCGGCTCGAGGTCCAACGTAGGAAACCAGAGGTTCACCCATTCGGTGAGTGTGATGCGCCCGGCCCGGGGGTCAATGTAAGTGTTGTTCCGAATAGCAGCTTCCTGGTCCCGTCCGTATTTCTCGGCTTCCTTGCGTGTTCTGAATCCGGATTTGGATTCGAGAGTTCCGTCTGGACCACGCCAGCGCGCACGCCATAGTCCTGAACGCTTCTCTGCGTATGCCATCGTTGCTCCAATCAATCAGTCCGGGGTCACGCGGCCACCTGTTGCCTGCGCGGGCGTGGCCTGAGCGGCTGTGCAACCTCGGCCCGGGGGCTGACGGTTGACTGGGCGCGGGTGCGCGGCGCGGGGATGCGCTGAGTCGTGCGTGGTGTTTCGGCGGGCAGTGATTCGAAGATGCACACGATCTGGTCAAGGTGTGCGGCTGTGAACCGGTAGGAGCCTCCGAGCATGGTGAACGGGATCTTCCGTGCGGCGGCCTGCCGTTCGAGCCAACTTCGCCGTACTCGGAGGACGTGCGCGGCTTCTTCGGCGGTGTAGAGCGTGGGTACTGGGTCCACTCGGTTTCTCCTCATGCGGTTGCACAGGTCGGGTGGGTGTGGGTGCCGTCGTCGTAGCTCAGTGCGGTGCGGCATCGGATGCAGACGGGTTCGCTCGGAGCGGCCGCCACCGCGAAGCCATAGTCAGCCTGAAGCGGGTTGGGACGGATCGATCCGTCCCAGAGGGTCAACTCGTCCCGCGCTGACCTGGGCTGGGACGCTTGGGACGGAAAGGACGGGTCCCGATCGTGACGGTTGTCTACCGGGCAATAACGGCTCCAGGCGTCAGCGAAAGCGGCACGGTGGTAGCCCTTGGCCTGTCGGCCGTCTGGAAAGCGGATGTTCGCTGAGCGAATGTCGTACTCGCGGAGCAGATCGCTCAATTTCTTTGGTGTGAGCCCGGTCGGGCCGTATGTAGCCCACGGGGCCTCTTCATCCGCTTTGAGTCGCTCCAGGAGTGTGGCCGTGGGCAGAGCATCCTCGTCACCGAAGGCGGCACGGCAGTCGGCCAGCAGCCGTGTTCGCAGTGAAGTGGCAGCCGTAGCGTCGTGGTCGGCGGTGAGTGCCAGACAGGCCTGGCGGGCGCGGTCAGGCCAGGACTCGCCCGCAAGGTCGGCAACAGCCACGAGCGGTTCCCAGGTGTCGGCGGCCCGGTCTTCAACGGGCATGGCGGGCTCCGCTTCCTCAAGCACAGCCAGATTGGCTCGGAGCCAGTCATGAAGTTGCTCCGCGAGTGCCCGTAGCGCTGGAGCGTCGCGGCGATATCGATACGGGGCTACCGCCTCGCCCGGAGCGCGGCGACGCATCCGGATCACAACAGCCCGGTCTTCGATGGTGTCGGGGAGAGCACCAATCCCCGCTAGCGCTGCCATCGCGAAGGTAGGCATCTTCTGGATCGTCTGAGTGGTAATGTCGAAGCGGATGGCCGGTCGGTTGCGTTGGTGCCCTGCGTTGAGCAGGCCGCGGAGGTCTTCGTTGGCGTCGGCGTTCTTGCCTCCGAAGATCGCGTCCGCCTCGTCTACCAGAAGGGTTGGGGGTTCGTCGTTCCCGATCGCCCGAAACACCGCGGCCGGGGAGGCATTGACCGTGATCAGCGGCGCGTAGCAAGTGGCTTCTACGACATCGAGAAGCCGGGACTTCCCGCACCGTTTCTCCGGTGCCCGGATCACCAGCCGCGGTGCATGGGCCCACGCCGGTTGGGCGTGAGTTGCTGCGATCCACAGCACCACGGCGTCGGCCGCTTCCGACGAAGGCAGCACAACATAGCGGGTCACCGCTGCCCGAAGGGTGTCCAACACCAAAGCGCCATGGCTCGGTCCGGTCTGTGCTTTCATAGGTCTCCTTCAAGCAGGCCCTGGGACGGATCGATCCATCCCAGGAGTTCAATCCGTCCCAGGGCTGACCTGGGCGGGGACGCTTGGGACGGGTCCTGTCAGTGCGTTCCCTAGGCCGCCTTCTCCCGCGGCTTGCTCATGCCGGTGCGTAGTCCGGAGGCGACGGTTTTGGTTGCTTCGGTGTGGTCGAGTCCGGTGGCGCGGCCGGCGGTGACGAGGACGGCGTGGATGACGGTGTGGTCGAGGTCGCCGGTGGCGACGAGTTGTCCGAGTCGTAGGGCGGCTTGGTAGAGGGCGTTGTTGCGGCCGGGTCCTTTGTCGTGGGGGCCGATGTGGCGGGCGGCGAGGTTGGTGGGGCTGAGTATGCGGGCGAGTTCGCCGCGGACGGCGGCGGCTACGTAGTCGCGTCGGCGTTGTGCCTCGGTCGGCATCGCCGACTCCGAGACGGGGGCGGATGTGTCTGGTGTGGTGGTGAGCTGGCGTGCGATCCAGCCGGGTAGTGGTGCGGGTGGGGTGTCGAGGACGATCGTGTAGGCCACGCCGTTGATGAGTGAGCCGGGTGCGACGACGTATCCGCCGGCGGCGCGGGTGTCGATCTTCCAGCCGAGCCGGCCGGTTGTGTTGCGTAGCTGGACACCGGGGGGCGGGGTGAAGTACCAGTGCTCTCCGCCGGAGGGTGTGGCGACCATGAGGGTGTTGGGGATGTCGCCGTGGGCGTTCTGTAGGTCGGCGAGGACTTGGCCTCCGCAGTGGAAGCCGCATTGTTCGTACTCGGGTGGGATCGGCTCGCCGGGTTTGGCGACGTCGAGGTCGAGCACGACCAGGCCGGAGGGTCCGCAGGCGATGCCGATGTTGTAGGGGCCGGAGCCCCAGCAGCGGAGGATCCGTTCCCGGTTGGTGGTGGCGCGGGCTTCCCATTCGCGGATGGCTGGGCGCTTGCCGCCGGGTATGAGCGGGAAGATGTGCCAGCCGCGGGCAGCGGCGGCGAGTGCGGCGTCTTGCAGGTGGCGCTGAAGGTCAGAGTGTGGGGCGGTGACGGTTGTCATGGCGGCTTTCTCCTTCAGGCGTTGACGGTTATCTGCTGGCGCGGTGGTGGGTGCGTCGCAGGTGGTTGATCACGTGCCGGCCGATGCGGAGCCGGTAGCCGGTGCCGTCGCATCGGGGGCAGTGGCGGAATCCGCGGCCGATGGGGGCGTGTCGTTTGCCCCAGCCGCGGCAGCGGCGGCAGTACCGGAAGGGCCAGATCCAGCACAGGAGCAGGTAGCCGGCGGCCCAGACGAGTCCGATCAGGACGAGGACAGCAACCCCTTGCCCGTTACTGTGTGTAGCGGCGGTGAGGGTTGCGGTTGCGGTGTGGGTGGGCATGGTTGGCCTCTCGTGGGGGTGTTTTGGGTGTGGTGAGCCAAGGTCGCGGCCCGCTACCGGCGGGCATGCGGCCTGATCAGGGCGGATGTTGGGGGTTGCGGGGCGGGTAGCGGTGCCGCTACCTGGTCGCGGCCGAGCCGCTACCCAACCCCACCCAGAGTTGGTTACGGTGCGTGAGATTTCTGGCGGTCGGCCGCTGCGCGGATCGCGTCGGCACGGCAGCCTTTGAAGGTTTTGCCGTCGCGTTTGACGTCAACGCTGGGCACTCCGAGCCCGCGAAGCTGGGCTGAGATCGCCTCGGGTGTGATGTCGGCGTAGTGCTCGGGCATCCGGTCGGCCAGCCGGGCGGCGATGGTCGACCAGTGGGCTGCACTGTCGCCGTCCATCACGGTGAGCACGTCGGCAAGCACATCCCTTGTTTCGCGGGCGATTTCCTCACCGGCGGCGTCGCCGGTGAGCGTGCCGAACGCTTCGCGGTGTTTGCGGGCGGCCGCGAGGATCTTTTCCGCGTCGTTGTGGTCGGCCAGGAAGGTGCGCACCGTGGGAGTGTGGTCGGTCAGCCCGTACAGGTAGCCGACCCCGCGGTACTCATCCCCTACCGGCAGGGTGGATGCGTCGTAGCCTTCGGCGTAGGCGTCTCCACCCAGGACCGCCTCGCTGACGATCCGGTTACCGCATTTGAGTGCGAACCGGACGGCGTGGTTGTCCCGGTACCTGTTGAACAACCGGCCCACGTCACCGGCACCCACGCCGGAAGGTTTCTGCGACAGCGACACGATGATCACGCCGGCGGACGGTCCCACGGCTTGGATCCGTGACAGCTTGGCCGCAATCTCTTTGTTGACGGCCTGGTCTTCGGTCTCGAAGTAGACCTGGAATTCCTCCATGACCAGCATCACCACCCGCAGATCCGGGAACCGGGGGTCGCGGGCCAACTGCTCGGTCAGTTTGCCTTCCGGGCACAGCGACACGGGCAGCTTCGCCAGCTGCTGGTTCACCCGCTCGATGTGGTCGAGGATCTCGTCCAACGCGGCGAGCAGGTTGCCGATCGGGTCCGGGTCGTTCGGGTTCGGGTGGGTGCCGAACACGGTGCGGTGCGCAACCAGCTTGAACTTCACCCAGTCTGGGGAGTTCTTGCCGTCGACGATGACCAGCTTCACGTACGGATCCAGTGCGGCGTACAAGGCGAGGAGCCGGCCGGCGAACGTTTTGCCCTTGCGGGGCTGGGCACCGATCAGCACCGAGCTCCACAGCAAGGGGATCGTCACGAGCCGGTCGCGTTCGTCCTTGCCGAACCGCATCGGCCGCCAGATGTTGCGTGGCTTGCAGTCCAGCAGATCCGTTCTTCCTGCCGGGATCGCCAGCGGGTCACGGTCGGCCACGAACAGCAGATGCCGGCGGCTCGATGTCTTGTCCGGAGTCAAGAACACCTGGTTGACGTGAACATCCAGACCCGACGCGATCGCTTCCTTGGCCCGTAGCACATCCGACCAGGACTTCCCGTACGGCAGGTCCACGACCACCTGCGAGCCGGTGTTGCGCGAATCCCGCGACATCTGCGAACCGAACCGCACTTCCTGGTCAGGCTTGTCCGGCCGGCCCAACCCGGCGGCGTAGTAGGCGCGCAACACCACGTCAGAGTTCAGCTTGCGGAACCGAGGTGTCACCACCGCTGTGCCCACGATCGTCCTGCCCGGTGGCCGGCCGTAGTGCGCCAGCGCCAGCACCACAGCCGCGGCGACCGGCACCAAGTACAGGTGCGGCACCATCGCCCACACCAGTGGCAGGCCAATCCCGAGGGTGGCGGCCTCGCCGGCCAGCACGGTGCCTCGCCACAGTCGGGTCGCCTTGATTTCTTTCAGGACTTTCGTCCATTCCTTGGTGTCGTTGGTGTCCGCGGCATGCTGCAGCAGCGTGAAGTGGTTGCGCACCCACCACCAGGCAAGCTGTTCTCGCACTAGCCGGCACAACCCGCGGACGGCGTACCAGGCCACCTCAACCGCGTACCAGGGTGAACGGACCGCGTGGAACGCGGCGATGTGAGCCCAGCGGCCCGCGGTGCGTTTCACGGTGCGCCACAGGTTCGCCGGCGGCCACACCTGCGGTGGAATGATCGGCCGCCGCTCCCCGTCAGCTACCGGCGCAACATCGACAGGAACCGGTGCAGTCGGGGCATCGGCAGGCTCGTCCAAATCGATCTCGAACGAGACATCCGAGCGTGCCGACTCCCGCACCACCGGCTCAACCTCACCGGCGCCGTTCACCGGCTCGGCAGGAGGGGTGTCGCGGCGGGCTGCACGCTGCAACGGCACCACGTTCCCGCCACCATTCACGGCACCGTTCACGACCGTGGTCGCCGTGCCGTTCACGGCCTGGTTGTCGGGGGTGTTCATGAACCCTCCACGGCTGGTGTTCATGTCACGGTGTTCGGGCTGTTCGTGGTGTGTGGACATCAGGCGCTCCCCCTTCCTGCCTGGGGCGCTTGTTCGGCGCGCAGCGCGTCGGCAACGGCCTTGCTCGTGCCGCGGGCGCAATCGGTCACCGAACGCACCCATGCCGGGGTGATGTCGATGCCCGGCCGCCATGCCTGCCGGGCTTCGGCGACGTAATCGGCGAGCAACTTCCGCCGACCCCTCCGCTTCGCCGTACGACGCTTCCGGACAGGCCTTGCCGCCCCGGCCTCAGTTGCGGTGCCACCCGTGTCGAGCGCGGTCACCGCCTCGGTCAGCGCGTCGGGTGCCAGTTCTCCGAGCCGGTACAGGGCACGTTCACGACGTGGGGCCTTCCACCGCCAGGCGATGCGGCCGTAGGTGTCCTGCAGCCGGGTCCTCGCCAGGATCCGGTCCCGCTCCCGGGCCAGCGCGTCCGGGTAAGAGCGGATCTCCCACAGCACCATCCGCCGCCACAACAACGCCGTCGCGACCGGGGACAGAACCCAGCGGGAGAACCGGATCCGGTCCATCCGAGGCTTGGTCGAGACCAGCCGGGCATGGGTCCGGATCGCGTGAGTGGCGACCTCGACCGCCACCACCCACAGGGCCGGCAACACCGCGTGCGACACCCTGCCGAACCAGGTGTCCTGCCCCTCAACATTCAGGTAGATCGTGGCCGCGACCAGCGACCACGGCACCACCCGCAGCCAGACCGGGCGCATGTTCAACTTCGCCAGCACCAGATCCAGCCCGGTAAACACCGCGATCCCCACATCAATCCCGATCGGGACCGTGGGTGCCAGCGGGCCAAACATCGGCTCCGCAGCCTCCGCAACCGCCCGGAACGAGTTGACGAACCCCAGCACGCCAAGGGCCAGCGTCAACATGCCCGTGACGATCGCGCCACGCCGCCACCAACCCGCCAGACGCTCAGCCCCACCCGCGCCGTCGGGTGCGGTGTCTGCCGCTGGTGTCCAGACCGGCAGACGCGCTACCTGGCCGGCACCGTCATAGGTGGTTGTCGTGCTCATGCGGCCCACCTCCCGCCACGGATCAGCCGAAGCTGTGGCCGCGTCGAACCTGCGTGCTCAGGCCGCGGTTCGACCACAGGCAGGGCCTCCGGCACCGGCTCGGTGACGGTCTGCGGCGGCCACCCGGACTCTGTCACGTTCACCGCCTCAGCAGGCCGGTTGCGCAGCGAGCCACGAATCGCCAGCACAAGCAGCACACCCACCGAAGCGGCGACGACGACGCCGACGACAGCCAGCACCACCAGGCCCAGCGCGGTCAGCAGCTCACCCACCAGCCACAGCACGCCCCCGGCCACGCCGACCAGCAACGCAAGCCAGAACCAGCCGCCACCCTCACCGGCCGGGCAATGCTCATGACAGATCTGCTTCATCAGGCCACCCCCTCACTCGAGGAGGCAGGCACAGACGCCACACGGCGAGCACCGAGCACACGCCGCTGAGCCCTGCGAACCCTGCGACGATCCAGCTCGCAGACACGCCCACCCGCCGTGAGCGCCCTGATCTCCGCATCCAACGCGGCCAGCTCAGCCTCGATCACCGGCCACTCAGCCTCGATCGCAGCCAACTCCGCCGCGGTCGGCTCCCGCTCCACACAGGAACCGATCTCGTCACCCTCATGCCAGCCAGCAGGCAGGCGCGAGAAGATAGACATGAACCGTTGTTCCTTCCACCTTGGGTACGCGGTTTCACTCCGGCCCTGCAGGTGCGTCACCACCTGCGGGGCCTTCCACGCTCGTCACAGCTCGGCAGGCTCCAGAGCAAAGAACAGCACCGCCGCGCTGTCCGTCCCGGCCCTTTCGAAGACCAGCTCGCGAAGCTGGCGGTACACCTCCGCGCGGGAAAACCCCTTCGGCAAAGGCCTGGTAATCCCGTCGAACGTGGCCTGGCCGTAACCACCGCCGGCACGCCACTGGATCGTCATCACCCAGTGGTAGGCACATGCCTCCGCCGGCTGCTGCTGGAACACGTCCTCAACGGTCTGTGCGGTCTGCCTCGTGTCCATGCACTCCGTCCCCTGAGTACGCGGCTTCCTTCCGGCCCCGCAGGTGCGTCACCACCTGAGGGGTACGGCTATACGATAGCCGGCTACCGGCTATACGTCTAGTCGATGTTTTGGCTACCCGGCAAGCCGCTAGACTCGTCCCCATGGCGAGCCTTGACGACCTCCGCAAGCTGGCCGAGCAGGTCCGCGAAGCCACGCAGGTGCTCGAGGATCTGCGACGGCGGAGGGACGAAGCAATCCGGGAAGTGCGCAGAACCACCAAGCACACCGTGCCGGAGATAGCCGAAGCTGCCGGCGTCTCCCAGGCCACCGTCAAGACCGTGATCCGAGGACTCCGGTGACGTCCTCGGTGCAGGAGGCGTCGTGCCGTCCCAAACCGGTTGGCAGTACGTCAATGTCATGAACACCACTAAACGCCCTGCGACGTCAGGACACCATTGATCAATCCTTCGGTCGCACTTCATTTGCTCTTCACTTCGCGCGGGAGGATGCCAGTGGAGGTAGACAGGTGGACCGGCCGACGTGCGAACCTACTCCGCGTGGCGTACCGCGACGTGTTTCCCGAACTCTCCGACGAGAAGCTCGCGCAGGACGTGCTTGGTCTATCCCCAGGGACCCTCTACAAGTGGCAGAGAGAACCGGACAGCGAGCCGCGTCCTGCCACTCAGCGCCTTCTCAAGGACATCTTTCGTAACGCGCCGAACAAGGTCCGCGAGCGCTTTTGGAGCCTGCTCGCAGAGAGCGACGATCCGCTCGCCGAAGCTGCCAAGAACCAACTGTCGTCAGCGAAGTCAGTCTCAAGCGGAGTCCGCGCCCTACTAGATCAATCTGTTCGAGAATCCCATCTGTTCCTGATTACGCAGCCGGACGAAGTAGACCTTGATCAGCTTCACCAATCAGCAGCCGATCTCGGAATAGCGTATCTGGCAAGTCCACCTCGGCCAATGCTTGAGCAGGGTAACGCGCTTCGCTCTGAACTAACGCGGAGACTTCTCAGCGGCGCCTTCAGAAAACACCAACTGGGAGATCTATACCTGACATTGGCACGTGTATCAGGCGTACTCGCGTACGCTGCGCTGGATATCGGCGATTCCCGCGCCGCAATGGTTCACGGTCAAGCGACATTCCACCTCGCCAACTTGGCTGGAAATGACGAGATGCGGGCATGGGCTCGTGGAACGCAATCCTTGATCGCGCGATTCGACCAAAACTTTCCCCGCGCCCAATGGTTTCTAGAAGATGGCATGAGATATGCCGGAAGCGGGACTTCCGAAATCCGTTTGCTGTGCGGCATGGCACAGGTGGCGGCGCACCATGGGAACACTCAACGGGCCCTAGACCTGCTCGAAAAGGCGCACGCAGCCCGACGACGCGCAAGACCGGACAGCGTGGAAGGCCTCTTCGGGTTCTCGCCAGCAAAGGAGGCGTACTACTCCGGCTCATCCCTCATGTGGCTACCCGAAAAGCGGGCCTTGAACATTGCCGCGGAACGATCGGCAATGGCAATCGAAATCTGGAAACGGGAGCCGATCGAACAGCGATCGCTCGACGATGAAGCGCTAGCGCACGTATACCGCGCGACCGCCCTACTTCGGCTAGGAGACATTGACGCGGCGATGAATGCAGTACGCCCCGTACTTGAGCTACCGGAAGAGCGTAGGATCTCCTGGCTGGCGAAGCGAGTGAACAATCTGGCGTCCATCCTTAGTCGAGATCCTCGCTTCTCGGGCTCACGAATTGCAGCCTCCGCCCGAGAAGAGCTGGAGGCTTACGCAGCCCAACAGTCGATGCTGTGACGCCTTCCTCAAAGCTGGGCACCCTAGGTGTTTCCAAGTTAGCTTACAGCGGGACGGAATACTCATACCTTGTAAAGCGGAAGCGGCTAGCGACGGGAATCCGGCACCGTCGCCGCTAAAGAGGCTCGCCGGTCGTCCATAAGGACGCATAGAGCTGGCGGAGAAAGCCTTTGAGGCTTGACCACGGAAGAACGAGATGGGCCCTCGACGTCAGTTTGTGAGCGTCGAGGGCCGTCCCGTTGACCTAAGCCAAGGAAGGCCGGACCGGTGCTCGGCTTCCACGTCTGTGGTGCACTTCCCGCACCCCACGTTGGCGTGGCCTGCAGCGGTGCGGGTGGCTCGCCAGAGACGCGATCATCAGCATGCCCGCTCTAGATCCGCTTTGTCCTGGATTATCCACAGGGTCGGGTTATCCACAGCTCAGTCATTCCGATCATGTATGCCTCCTGGTAGCCTGCACTTCATCGAACATATGTTCCAGTCCTGGTGGGGTGTCGACGATAATGCAGAGGTACACCGTCAGGAAGTCAGATCACGGATACGGCGTCTGGGACTCTGCAACCAACGGCTGGCGGAGTCTGGCAGAGCTGGAAATGCGCGACGCCGAGGCTCTGGCTGAGCAGATGAACTTGGACGAATGGACAGCGCAGCACATAGTGGCCAAGTACCCGCAAAATCCGGCCAAGCCCTGCAGCGTATTCCTCGACGGTCGTTGGTGGGCCGGCCACCTGTGGGAGTGGGGCCGCTCGACAGATGGCAGATGGTGGGGAAGGGGCAAGTGTGAGTGGAAGGAGTGGCGGGGTTGGATGCCTTCGGACCGGATTCGGCCACGGCAGCCCTAGCAGAGGGCAGGTGCCCGCTTCCTGCCACCCTCGCTACCCCACGGTCGGTCGTGGGAGCGGCATGGGAGCGGAGTGGGAGCGGCAAGAGAGGTCAAATGCGGTCAGCTACGCCCTAGCTACCCCACTGACCTGGGCGTATGTCCCTCACCAGTCACCCATCTGGCGGATGGACCTCGTTCGCATCGAGGGGGTCAGGGGTTCAAATCCCCTCAGCTCCACCAGCAGGTCAGAGGCCCTGTCGGAGACTCCCGGCAGGGCCTTTTCAATGCCCGAACAGCAGCAAGGACGCGACCGATCACTTCCTGGACGCGCGATCATCGAGCGGGCTTCTGCCATCGGACGGCCACCGCGAGCCGTCCCTGTGACAGTTATCCCGCGAGCGGGTTGAGCGGCGCTCCCGGGTCACGCAGCACCCGGCATTGTTCTGCGTTCAGGACGGGTAGGCCGCTGGTATCGAGCAGACCTACCTGCGCGAGGACGCAGGCCTGGTCCCAGTAGATGTGCTCGCTTCGGATCATCCCGTCACGGACACGGACGATGGCGACGACGGGGACTTCGACAGGCCGGCCGGTAGGCGCGACACCCGGCAGGATCCACGGCACCTCGATGTCATGCGTGAACGACACCACCATCTCGTCGACGATCTCGTTTGCTCCGATCGTTCGTGAGATGAGTTCGATCTGAAAGTCATCGGGGTTCCGTCCCACGAAGTATGTCGTGTAGAAAGATCGCACGGCTTCGCTGCCGCGACCGCCCATCGCTGTGGGCACATGGATGACATCGGGATCTTCGGTCATCGTGTTCATAGTGGCGGCGACGTCCCGATGGACGAACTCGCTGTCTGTGTGCGCCTTCCAGACCGCTTCGATGCCTTCGGTCATGACTCACGCCCTTCTTCCGCCACTCGGGGTAGGACCTAGCACGGCTCCTACCTGTCCCGGCGCCCGGCATGGCCGAGCCTTCACGCGTAGGTGGCAGATGGGAGAGCTGGAAGTCGGCTGGGACACCTGGGGGTGGTCTTGAGCGCTGGAGAGGTCGCGGCGCTCGTCGCGTGGCTCCGTCGGCACGAGGTCGGGTCGCCGAGCAAGCCCTGCCCACCGAACCTCCGGGCACTGGCTGGTGGCCGCAACAACCGGGTGTACGCCTGGCGGCAGGACTCAGGAGTCGAGATCTGCGTGAAGGTCTACCGCGTGGATGAGTGGCAGCGGGCCGAACGGGAATGGTCGGCCTTGACCAGGCTGCACGAGCTGGGCATCGCCGGCGTTCCACGCCCACTCTGGTTCGACGCCGACGACGAGCTGCCCGTCATCGGAATGACGATGGTTCCGGGCAAGCCTTTGGCCGTGGGTCGTCCGCCTGGGAAGCGTGCGCTCATCGCGATCGCGAAACACCAAGCGACGCTGCAGCGGTTGCCTGTGACCGGGATGCTCGCGACGACGCCGCGGGTCCACAGCTGGGCGCACTACGTCAAACGCCTGACCGACGTCTGGCCTGCCCAGCTCCAGAGCAGCCCGTCAGACGATCTCACCCGCACGATGTGGTCGCTGCTTTGTCGGTGGCGCGACTCGGGCGATCTGGAGGAGTCAACCCGCGAGGCGACTCCAATCTCGTGAACTGGCATTGGCAGGACGGCACGGTGTTCTGCGTCGACTTCGAGTTCGCCGGCCACAGCGACGTCGCCTTCGACGTTGCCGATCTCGTCGAGCACATCAGTGCACGGGTCGTCCCGGACTCGACGTGGTCCGACCTGCTCCCCACCCTGGGGTTGCGCCCAGAGATGAGGCGACGATTCCTGGCTGCGCAACGAACTTGCGCCCTCCGTTGGCTCGCAGTGTTGTGGAGCCGGCGAGACACACGTCCCGCAGAGTTTCGCCGCCAGCTCAGGCGTGTCGAAAGACTGCTCGGCGGGACATGAATCGTGCCACCTCCGGATCGGCGCACCTCTGGCACATGGCGCTGCGGCCTGGACCATTCGGCGAGGCTTCTGCTTCCGGACACGGCGTGTGCGCCACGGCGCCGCGATGAAGATGCAGGCCGCAGCGATGGGCTCCACCGTGACCCGGGGTTCGCACGGCAGCGCGTAGAATAGGCGAGTCCCGTTCGGGCTACCTCACGCCGAAGACCACGTCAAGGCGCTTGACGCGTCAACAGCGGGTCTGTGTGCTGGTGGCCCTTCCGTACGACAGACCGAAAGGAGGCGAGTGATGTCTGTGTCGTTTACCGTTCTCGCCTTGAAAGGTCTGCCTTGGCTTTCACACGATCGTTTCGATGCACACATTGCGGCGTAGCGGTATCGCTTGACGCGCCTGGCACGTCGCATCGCAACCATTGCCCCAACTGCCTCTGGTCGAAGCACCTCGACCGCAACGTACCCGGTGACCGTCAGGCGCATTGCTCTGGCGGCATGGAGCCCATCGCGGTGACGGTACGCGGAAAGGGTCGCTGGGTGCTCATCCACCGATGCGTCGACTGCGGACGGCTCCGCCTCAACAAGACGGCAGGAGACGACAATCCGCTTGTGCTGTTGCGGCTCGCCGCCTTACCGCTCACCATGCCGCCGTTTCCCGTCTCCACGGGTCCGGACAGGTCCTGATGCGACGGTCCTGATTGCAGCGCGTTCCGGAAAGCCTCGATCCGTCCAAGGCTTCGAGGCTTTCCGGCAACGAGGCTCCAGCTCATGCCGAACGCCGCCATAAATGCGGCCATCGGATGGGACGTGCGCACAATGGGAGGCCGGGCGGCGCGGGACGCACGTCCACGCACGGCGTGCCGGAGGCTTCTGCGAGCAGTTTCCCTCGCTCTTTCGTGAAGTGAGCATGCCGCAGGTGCTGCCGAGCACGCTGTGGTCAAGCGCCGGTGCGCCGCCTCGCATCCGCACGATGAACGCGCGCCTGCACCGACGCCAAAGGCGTCGTCATGTGGCAGATCACCGCCAGGCCGACGACTGGGCGCACAGCATCGGCTGGCAGCCCGGACCATGTGACGCGTGACACGGCACTTCCGGTACCTTCGAGGCACCCCGTCCGCGGTAGTGCCGCGCTGCGACGGGGCGTAGCGATCGGCACCCAGCGGCGCCACCCCTGCCCTGACCTGCAGGTCCGGGATCAACCCTGCGCGGGAATTCGTACCCACCCCCCGGATGTAAGCCGCCGACAGCGTGTGAACGCCCACCTAACGTGGTCATTTCGTGAGGGAGGGCAAGGTTTTCGTCGGCGGTGGGCCGGGCATGGAATACCGTACGCATGACCGTCCCCTCCGGTCGTGACTCGCCATGGACCAGGCATGAACGATCTCGACAACGATCTCGAGTCCTCGCCACCGCTGCCACCGCTCCGTCACGAGGCGTTCTTCTACACCAGTCTCGACGAATACCTTGCGGCGACCACGACCTTCGTCCGGTCCGCGCTCACCAGGGGACGTGCCACGCTGGTGGCAGTGCCGCAGCCACGACTCGACGCGATCCGAGGCGCCCTCGGCGACTCCACGAAGCTCGCCCACTTCGCCGACCTGGCCGAGACCGGACGGAATCCCTCGTGCATCATTCCCTGCATCCTGGCGGACTTCTGCGATCACGACCACGCGCTGCCGGTCGCCGTCATCTGTGAATCCATGTGGCCGGAACGCACCCGAAGCGAGAAGATCGCCGGCATCCACCACGAAGCTCTCGTCAACCTGGCCTTCGCCGAGCAGTCGATGCACATCCTGTGTCCGTACGACGCGGGCCGCCATCAGCGCGACGTGCTCGAGGCTGCCACGCACACCCACCCCATCCTGACCTGGCCGCACGGCGGTGAGGTGAACCCCCGTTATCGGGACCCGCTCGAGGTGGCGAGGGCCTGCGCCCAGCACTTGGAACCTGTTCCGCGCGAGGCGCACGGGATGCCCTACGGGCCAGGCGGCCTGCGGCACGTCCGCCACGAGATCAGGCGGGCCGCCGAGGCAAGCGGTCTCGACCGGCAGAAGGTCGACGACCTCGAGCTCGCGGTGAGCGAGGTCGTGACCAACACGGCCGTGCATACCGGTCAGCCTGGGTACATCCGCTGGTGGCACACCGAACCGACGTTCACCTGCGAGATTCGTGACCGCGGCCAACTCCGCGACCCGCTTGCTGGACGCCGGCTCGCAGACCCGACCAGTCCGACGGGTCGGGGCCTGCTGATCGCGCACCAGCTGTGTGACGTCTCCGACCTCTACTCCGACGCTGACGGCACCACGGTCAGGTTGCAGATGTATACGTCAGGGCGATCCTGAGCGCGCTACCTGGATCCTCGTCCAGACGCTTGTAGGCCTCCGGAGCATCGTCGAATGGAATCGACTCGCTGAGCAGCGGCTCCACGATCAGCCGATCCGAGTAGATGAGATCGACGACCGTCCGCATGACCCGCTTCCGATCCCACAACGGATAGCTGCGGTGCGGACAACCCCAGACTCCCATGCTGGACACGAGATTGGGTCTGTTGTGGTGCCACTCCTCGCCCAGCCGCAGCTCTGTGCCGCCTCCTTGGTAGTACCCTGCGGCCACGACCGTGCCACCCACGCCGACCGAGGCGATGGCGCCGTGCAGTCCGGGATACGTGCCGGACGTCTCGATCGCGATGTCGGCACCACGATCGCCCAAGGCCCGCTTGACCTCGTAGCCGACCGGCATGCTCGTGGCGCCTGGGTCCAGCGTCTCGGTCACGCCGAGGTCTGCAGCGACATGTCGCCGCTCGGCGCGCGGTTCCACGAGCATCACGACGGTCGCGCCGGCGAGGCGGGCAAGCTGGCACACCAGCTGTCCGATCACCCCACCGCCGAAGACCACAACGGTGTCCCCGACCTTGATCTGCGCGTCATGGACCGCGTACAGCGCCACGCTGGCCAGGCTGGCAAAGATCCCACGATGTACGTCCTGGCGTGGGAGCTTGCACGGCGGATAGGCGTCGCCGGATTCGTCGAGTCGTACGATCGCCTCTTCCTGATGCGGCTGGCCAGCATGGAAGATGTCGCCGATCTCCACGCCCTCCACACCTGGTCCGACCTCCACCACCTCGCCCACCAGGTCGTATCCCAGTCGAGCCGGCGAACCCGGTTGCGTCCGCGGTACGAACACCCGCAGGTCGGTGTCGAACGTACGCGTAGCGAACGGCGCCGTGCCACGGTAGAGGTTCAGCTCCGTACCATGACTGATCCCACTGACCAGACTTCTCAACCGGATCTCGCCGTCACGCAAGGGACGGGACTCGATGTCGACGAACTCCAAGACCCTTGGAGCCTTCAGGACCAGGCCTCGCGGCATTCCAACAGCGTAGCGGACCGACATGCGGCCATACACGCGTACGAAACCTGATGACCCGAGGGCCTGATGCGGTGCCGGCAAACCTCCGGACGGATCGCAAGCCGCCCGATGCGCTCAGCCTTTGGCGATGGGAATGTGCTTCACCTCGCCCTTTTCCGGCTCCTTCAGACCGACTCGGACCTCGAGGATGCCGTTGTGGTAGGTCGCGCGAACGTCGTCCTCGTCAGCCCCGGGCGGCAGCGACACGCTGCGGTGGAACCTTCCGTACCGGAACTCCGACCGGTGGGTGTCCCGCCGCTCCTCACGACGTTCCACGTTGAGCGTGAGGGTGCCATCGCCCACCGTGATGTCGAGGTCGCGATCTGGGTCGATCCCGGGAAGCTCCGCACGCACGACATAGTCCTTGTCGTCGATGTAGTCCTCGAGACGGATCACATGTCGCGTGCCGAACGACCGAAGGAATGGCATCGGGAGCAGCTCTTCCTCCATCCAGTCGACGAGCTGTCCCCATCTCGTCGGTTCCCGCCTGACCAGCGACATGATCGTCCTCCCTTGCGTGCGGGGCACTGGATCGTCCCGAGCCGGAAACAGGAACGACCTGCGGAACACTTTCCCTTCGCCGGCATTACCCGGATCAGGTACTGGAGGTCGCCGTCGAATCTTTCGATTCTTCGGCCTCTCAGCCCTTCGCGGGCTCCCTCGCATGTTCCACAGGCCTCATTGGTCATGCTTCTCGCGCCGCACAACGCGGTACAGGGACGAAGGTCCCGTCCTCGAAGTGGCGTCTGGGCCGGCTTCGACAGGCGGGTACTCCATGCGGTCGCCGCAACAATGGCATTGAATGACCGCAAGGACGCCTCGTGGGTGAGGATGGATGTTCCGAAATCGCGTCGAAGCAGGTCGCCTTCTCGCCGAACGCGTGCGGGACGTGCTGGCCCAAGAAACCGGCCGTGCCGAGACAGAGCGCCCCAGCCGCGACGTCGTGGTGCTGGCGCTGCCGCGCGGCGGCGTCCCGGTCGGTTTCCAGGTCGCGACTGCCCTCGAGGCCCCGCTCGATGTTCTGGTCGTACGCAAACTCGGCGTACCCACCCAACCCGAGCTCGCGATGGGAGCCATCGGGGAGAACGGCGCTCGGGTCGTCGACCAGAACATCGTGCGCGCGGCCCAGGTGAGCGACGCCGAGCTCGCCGAGGTCGAACAGCGGGAACGGCAGGAGCTGGAACGCAGGATCACACGATTCCGGGGCGGGCGACGTCCCGTCGACATCGCGGGAAAGACGGTCGTGATCGTCGACGACGGCATCGCCACCGGGGCCACGGCTCGCGCCGCGTGTGCCGTCGTGCGCAGCCGCGGCGCACGACGGATCATCCTCGCGACACCGGTCGCGGCACCCTCGGTCGCGCGGGACCTGGAGGGCGTCGCCTCCCGCGTTGTGTGCTTGAGCACACCGTCGTCGTTCTACGCGATCGGGCAGTTTTACGCCGACTTCACCCAGACCTCAGACGAGGAGGTCAGCGAGCTGCTGGCCCGCGCATCCGTGCCGCGGCAGCGGCCCCGCCCGCAGGGGGCCAGCGAGCGGATCGACGAGGAGGTGATCGTCGAGGCCGGCCCAGCACACCTCGAAGGGCATCTGACCATCCCTCCTGATGCCCCGGGAGTGGTGATCTTCGCCCACGGCAGCGGCAGCAGCAGGCACAGCCGACGGAACCGCTTCGTCGCCGCCGAGCTGAACGCCGCCGGGCTCGGCAGCCTCCTCGTCGACCTGCTCACCACCGAGGAGGAACTCGACCGGGGCAACGTCTTCGACATCTCCCTGCTCTCGGACCGACTGATCGAGATCACGCACTGGCTGCGCGCCAGGCTCCAGCCCGAGGTGAGGACGGCCGAGGTCCACCCGGGGCGGACACCACCAGAGGCCGGACCAGCCGTTCGGATCGGCTACTTCGGGGCCAGCACGGGCGCCGCGGCCGCGCTCTCGGCGGCAGCCGAGCTGGGCTCGATGATCTCGGCGGTGGTCTCTCGTGGCGGTCGGCCGGATCTCGCAGCGGAGCGCCTCCCAGCCGTCACCGCGCCGACGCTTCTGATCGTCGGGGGTCGTGACGAGTTGGTGCTCGAGCTCAACCAGTACGCCAGGGAGCTCCTCGGGTGCGAGAACGAGCTGCGCGTCGTTCCGGGGGCGGGACATCTCTTCGAGGAGCCCGGCACCCTCGAGGTCGTCGCAGCCGAGGCCACTCGATGGTTCCGCCGTCACTTCACTCGGGCCCACATCTCCGAGCCCAGCTGAGGAGTCCTCAAGACGACGGGAGCCTGCGGTATTCGGCCCACGGGTCGTAGTCCACCTCGAGCGGCTCCTGCGGCGGTCGCTCGTCCTCGGGCACGTGCTGGAGGTTGACCCGAATCCGGTACCACACCGAACTTCGGCCCCGCATCCCGTCGATGAGGACGTCGGCCGGCTTCAGGTGCGGTACGACGGCGGCATGCCGGGACTTCCAACGCTCCAACCCCTCCAAGGCCTCGGCCTTGGTCTTGGCACGGGCGATCTCGATGAGTGGCATCGTGGGCTGCCGTCTGCCCGTCTTGGTGCCGGACCGACGGGGCCTTTCGGCCGGACCCAGCTCTTCGGCCAGTTGCAGGAGCGAGTCGAGCGAGCCGACCGACGCCGGGTCGTCGATCTGGGCCCAGGGATCGCCGATCGCGGCGTAGCGTTCGAGCACCGCCGGCAGGGTGAAGTCCTCCGGCCGGCAGCGGGACACCTCGTCCCACGTCAGCGGCGTGGAGACTCGCGCGTCGCGGGTCGGTCGTACGGAATAGGCCGAGGCGGTGGTGCGGTCCTTGGCGTTCTGGTTGAAGTCGACGAAGACGCCGTGGCGTTCTTCCTTCCACCACTTGGCGGTCGCGATGTCCGGCGCCCGGCGCTCGACCTCGCGGGCCACCGCCTGCGCGGCCAGCCGCACCTCCCGGAAGAGCCAGCGAGGCTCGATCCGGGCGTAGATGTGAAACCCGCGAGATCCCGAGGTCTTGGGCCAGCCGACCAGGCCATGGTCGTGCAGCACCTCCCGTACGACCGCGGCGACGTCCAGGATCTGCCGCCAGTCGACTCCTGGCACCGGATCCAGGTCGATCCGCAGCTCGTCGGGTCGGTCGAGGTCATCCGCCTGTACCGGATGGGGGTTGAGATCGATGCACCCGAGGTTGACCACCCAGGCGAGGCCGGCAGCATCCCGTACGACAACCTCGTCGGCCTCGGTTCCCGAGCGGTAACGCAAGGTGGCCGTCTCGATCCACTCGGGCCGTTTCGCGGGTGCTCGCTTCTGGAAGAAGGCCTCCTCGTCGATCCCCTTGACGAACCGCTTGAGGATCATGGGTCGGCCGCACACACCTCGCAGGGCACCGTCGGCGACGGAGAGGTAGTACTCGACGAGATCCAGCTTGGTGAGGCCGAGGTCCGGAAAGAGCACCTTGTCGGGATTGGTGATGGTCACGTCGCGCCCGGCGACCTCGAGGACCCGCGGCTTGCCCATGGCATCACGCTAGCCGCCGGGACCGGCAGCGCACTGCCGTCGAGCTACCCACGTCACGGCATGAACCTCCAGAAAGCCATCGACGCACCGAGCTGACGCACCAGCCACCACCGAGCTGACGTGCATCCGGGTCTGCCTCAGATGGTCAGCACGATCTTTCCGAAGACCTCGCCGGCGTCCATCGCCGCGAAAGCCTTGCGGGCGTCCGACAGGGGCATCACCTGGTCGATGACCGGGCGGATCCCGGCCTGGTCACACAGTCGGAGCAGGGCGGCCAACTCGTCGCGGGTTCCCATCGTGGATCCGACGACGCGCAGCTGGAGGAAGAAGACGCGGTTGAGCTCGGCCGGTGGGTTCGGCCCGCTCGTGGCACCGGACACCACGACGGTCCCGCCCGGACGCAAGGCCTTCAGCGAGTGAGCCCAGGTGGCCGCGCCGACCGTCTCCATCACCGCGTCCACCCGTTCGGGCAACCGGGCGCCCGGCTCGAAGGCGGCGTCGGCTCCCAGCTCCTCCACCGCACGGGTGCGCTTGCGCTCGTCCCTGCTGGTCACCCACACCCGCCGCCCGGTTGCCTTGGCAAGGGTGATCAACGCCGTGGAGACTCCCCCGCCCGCGCCCTGGACGAGGATGGTGTCGCCCGGACGCGTCCCGGACTGGACGAAGAGCATGCGGTAGGCCGTGAGCCAGGACGTCGGCAGGCACGCTGCCTGCTCGAAGCTCAGCGAGGCCGGCTTGGGCAACAGGTTCGCCTTGGGCACGGCCACCCGTTCGGCGAACGTTCCCTGGAAGCGCTCTGACAGCAGCGATCGTCGCGGGTCGAGGGTTTCGTCACCCCGCCAGTCGGGGTCGCTCACGACCGCGTGGACGACAACCTCGTTGCCCTCGGCGTCGACCCCCGACGCATCACATCCGAGGATCATCGGGAGCTGGTCCTCCCGTAGGCCCACGCCCCGCAGCGACCACAGGTCGTGGTGGTTGAGCGCAGCCGCACGTACGGAGACCGTCGTCCATCCGGCAGCTGGCGCGGGCTCGGGGCGTTCGCCGAGCTCCAAGCCGGCAAGCGGGTCCTCTGCGTTCAGGCGTACTGCGTAGGCGGCAAACACTCCACGACCCTACTCAATGGCGCACGGACTTCCCACGGACTTCGCTATCCGCACATGGTGCCGACGCCATGGACGGCTTGCAGAAGCCGTCGATGCGTGGTCATTTCGCCGACCGGCGTGCGAGGCCTTGTGTCAGCGGCCTGCGAGGCCTTCGCGGCGTGCGGCATCGGCGACGGCATTGGCAACCGCTGGTACGACCCGGGGATCGAACGGCGACGGGATGATCCGGGAAGCCGACAGGTCCTCGCCGACGAGCTCCGCCAACGCCGTGGCGGCGGCGAGCTTCATCTCCTCGCTGATCTGCCGCGCCCGCACGTCCAGTGCACCACGGAACACGCCCGGGAAGGCCAACACGTTGTTGATCTGGTTGGGAAAGTCGGAGCGTCCGGTCGCCACCACGGCCGCATACCGTGCTGCGACGTCCGGGTGCACCTCGGGATTCGGGTTGGCGAGTGCCAGCACGATGGCGTCGTCGGCCATCGAGGCCACCGCCTCCTCCGCGATCGTGCCTCCGGAGAGCCCGATGAAGACGTCGGCTTTGCGCAACACCTCAGCGACGGACCCCTGCCTGCGGTGCGGGTTGGTGGTCGCGGCCAGAGTGCGCTTGACCGGGTTGAGGTCGGTGCGGTCCGGATGCAGCGCACCACCCCGGTCGGTGACGACGATGTCTTCGTACCCGGACGCCAGGAGGATCGACGACACCGCGACACCCGCGGCTCCGGCACCGGAGATCACCACCCGGGTGTCGACCGGCTTGCGTCCTGTGAGCTCGAGCGCGTTGCTCAGGGCGGCGAGCACCACGATGGCCGTGCCGTGCTGGTCGTCGTGGAAGACCGGGATGTCGAGCCGGTCACGCAACCGCCGCTCCACCTCGAAGCAGCGCGGTGCGCTGATGTCCTCGAGGTTGATCCCACCGAAGGCCGGGGCAAGCCGCACCACCGTCTCCACGATCTCGCCGACATCGGTGCAGGCCAAGCAGATCGGTACGGCGTCCACACCGCCGAACTTCTTGAACAGCAGCGCCTTGCCCTCCATGACCGGAAGCGCAGCCTCCGGGCCGATGTCACCGAGACCGAGGACGGCGGTGCCGTCGGTCACGACGGCCACGGTCCGGGACTTCCAGGTGTAGTCGTGGACCAGATCCGGCTGCTCGGCTATGGCGCGGCAGACGCGTGCGACACCCGGGGTGTACGCAAGTGCCAGGTCGTCACGGCCGCGCAGCGGAACCGCGGACGTGGTCTCCAGCTTGCCGCCGGCATGGAACGGGAAGGCCGGATCGGTCTGCAGATCGAACTCTGTATAGGCATCAGTCGACATGCGGGGACCCTGTGCTCGAAACGAAACCGGGCGCATGGCATCGGGTGTGCGTGTCCGGCCAGGCACCTCGAAAGGATGGGAAAGACGCGGCCGGCGACGACCAGGTCCAGGTCGGAGTGCCGCGGAACGGGGGTCTCCCGTCTCACGAGAAAGTCTGTCACACAGGAGATGATCAACAGTACCGAACGCCACATGCCGCCGGCTGTGAAGCGGTGTCGATCGGTCTCCCGGGCCAGCCAGAGCCGGTGTTACCGGGGCTTACATCCCCGCCTGGCACGGCCTTTGCGGTCGTAACAAATCCGTACGAACGCCCTTGCAGGCTTGACCGCGAGTAACCAGGGACGATCTACTCATCCGTTGACCTCATGCGTTGACTGGGGGGACTGCACGATCGGGATGGGATCATGACGACGCAACTGATCAGGCGCATTCTCGGCACATGCGGCGGATTGGTCGTCCTCGCCGCCTTCCTCACGGCCTGCGGAGACAACGCAGACTCGACCGGCCAAAAGACCCCGAAGCCGACGACCTCGGCGGACGCCGACCTGGCGGCCCTGGTGCCTGAGGAGATCGCTTCCGACGGCAAGATCCAGGTCGGGACCGACCCGACCTACGCGCCGAACGAGTTCCTCGACACCGACGGCAAGACCGTCATCGGCATGGACGTCGAGCTCTTCGACGCGATCGCCGGCAAGCTCGGCCTCGAGGTCGAGTGGGTGCCGTCGAAGTTCGGTGACATCATCCCCGGCGTCCAGAGCGGGAAGTACGAAGTGGGCGTCTCGTCGTTCACGATCAACCCCGAGCGCATGGAGCAGGCGCTCATGATCGCGTACTTCAACTCGCCGATCCAATGGGTCACGCAGAAGGGCAATCCGCAGAACGTCGACCCCGACAACGCGTGTGGCAAGGTCGTGAGCGTCCAGGCGGACACCATCGAGGTGCCTGATCTGCAGGAGCGCTCGAAGAAGTGCGAGGCGGCTGGTAAGCCCCCGATCACCATCAACCAGTACCCGGGTCAGGACACCGTGACGACGGACGTCGTGACGGGCAAGGCCGATGCGATGACGGCCGACCTGCCGATCGCCTCCTACGCCGTGCAGCAGAACGGTGTGAAGCTCGAGTTGCTCGGTGAACCGTACGGGAACGCGCCGTACGGCTTCGTGGTCAACACCGAGCAGCGCCAGTTCGCCGAGGCGATCCAAAAGGCGGTCCAGGCCATCATGGACGACGGCACCTACGCGGACATCCTCGCCAAGTGGGGCAACGACAAAGGTGCGATCAGCCCCGACGAGGTGCAGATCAACCCGACGGTCCCATGACCACCGCTTCCGCCGACGCGACCAGACCGGAAGGCGCGGGCGGCGGCACCAGCACGGACTCCCAGGAAGCCGCCGACGCGATCAAAGCCATTCCGGTACGGCACCCGGGACGTTGGGTTGCCACGGCCGTCATCGTGGTGCTCGCCGCGATGTTCGTGCACATGCTCCTCACGAACGACGCGTTCGCGTGGGACTTCATGGCCGCGAACATCTTCGCGCCACCTGTCCTGGACGGTGCCCGCAACACGATCGTGCTGACCGTCGTCGCGATGCTGATCGGCATCGTGATCGGCGTGGTCCTCGCCATCATGCGACTGTCGGCCAACCCGATCCTGTCCTGGGTGTCGTGGGTCTACATCTGGTTCTTCCGTGCGGTGCCGCGGGTCGTGCTGCTCGTGCTCTTCGGGAACCTCGGAATCCTCTACACGAGGTTCGAGTTCGGAGTTCCCTTCGACTGGTGGATCGCCGACCTGCTCGGGATCGACATGTCGTTGCGCTTCTTCGGTCTCGACGCGCGCACGGCCGTCACCGGGTTCGTCGCAGCGGTCATGGGACTCGCGCTCTCCGAAGCCGCCTACATGGCCGAGATCGTGCGCGCAGGCATGCAGTCGATACCCCAAGGGCAGATCGACGCAGCCGAATCGCTGGGCATGCGCCGACCGCTCATGCTGCGTCGGATCATCCTGCCGCAGGCGATGCGCGTCATCATCCCACCGACCGGCAACGAGACCATCGCCATGCTGAAGGACACCGCGCTGGTCGCCTACGTTCCGGCGTACGAGCTGTGGTTCCAGCTGCAGGGCATCGGGACGCGTACCTTCCAGGTGTTCCCCATGCTGGTGGCCGCCTGCCTGTGGTACCTCGCTCTGACCAGCATCCTGATGGTCGCGCAGTATTTCGTGGAACGCTACTTCTCCCGCGGGTCGCGTACGACGTCGGCACGGCTGCGGCTGGCTCGGAGCGGGGCAGGAGGTGCGTGACGCATGAGTGAACCGGTCCGGGAGTCCCAGCGGGTTGGCCAAGCAGGCGATGCACCCAGCGTGGAGCGGCCCCGCGACCCGTCGTCCGGTGGCGCATCGAGCACGAGACCCATGGTGCGCGCCGAGCGCGTGCGGAAGCGGTTCGGCCGGCACGAGGTGCTCAAGGGCATCGATCTCGAGGTCGCGCCCGGCCAGGTGTGCTGCATCATCGGTCCGTCGGGCTCGGGCAAGTCGACGTTTCTGCGCTGCATCAACCACCTGGAGAAGATCGACGCCGGAAGGCTCTGGGTCGACGGCCAGCTCGTGGGTTACCGACAAAAAGGCGGGAAGCTGTACGAGCTCCGCGCCCGCGAGGTCGCCGAGCAGCGGCGCGACATCGGCATGGTCTTCCAGCAGTTCAACCTGTTTCCTCACATGACGGCATTGGAGAACGTCATGGAGGCGCCGCTTCGGGTCCGTAAGGAGCCCCGGGCGGCGGTCGCGGAAGCGGCCGGCAAGCTGCTCGACCGCGTAGGCTTGCGCCCCCACATGCACAAGTACCCCGCCCAACTGTCCGGCGGACAGCAACAGCGCGTGGCCATCGCACGGGCGCTCGCGATGCGCCCCAAGCTCATGCTGTTCGACGAGCCGACCTCCGCGCTCGACCCCGAGCTCGTCGGCGAGGTGTTGGACGTCATGCGGCAACTCGCGCTTGACGGCATGACGATGATCGTCGTCACGCACGAGATGGGGTTCGCCCGCGAGGTCGCGGACGCGGTCGTCTTCATGGACGACGGCGCCGTGCTCGAGTCCGGCCCGCCGAGCGCGGTGCTGTCCAACCCGCGGCACGAGCGGACCCGGACCTTCCTGCAGCGCGTCACGTAGGGGAGCAAACCTCCCCGCACACCGGGAACGCTCACGACTCGTGGCTCGTCAGGTCGCCGAGCCGGAAGGTGTACGACGGCGCCACGCACGACGTATCGCGTTGACGAGGCGCAGCCTGGTCACCACGACCGCCACCAGGTCGTCCTCGGGTACCGGCCCCACGTGCCAGGAGTCGACGCCCTCCCGTGGGTTGTCTCGTTCGACCCACCAGCCGTCGGCATCGTGGCGGACCAACCGCTTGATCGACAACGGTCGGTCGGGGAGCTTGACCAGGACGAGGGAACCGGGCCGGGCCTTTCGCCCGTACTTCACGATCACCCGGTCGCCATCCTGCAATGTCGGCAGCATCGAGCGACCCCGCACGATCGCGATGCCAAGCCGGGGCATAAACCACCCTTTCCATCCCGTTCCCGGGTAAGGAGTAATGTCGCAAGACGAACCCGGTTCTACTACGGAAGGGACGGCGAATGCTTTCGCGTCTGTTCGCGCCAACGGTCGAGGTGTCGGCGCACTGCGACCTGCCGTGTGGAGTGTACGACCCAGCTCAGGCTCGCATCGAAGCCCAGTCGATCAAGGCGATCATGGAGAAGTACCACGCCAGCGACGATCCGGACTTCAGGACGCGAGCCCTGATCATCAAGGAACAGCGCGCTGACCTGGTCAAGCACCACCTGTGGGTGTTGTGGACCGACTACTTCAAGCCGCCGCACTTCGAGAAGTACCCACAGCTGCACGAGCTGTTCAACCAGGCGACCAAGCTGGCCGGTGGTGGACCCGGTGGCGCCAAGTCGAGCACCGACGTGGCAGTTGCTGACGAGCTGCTGGCCAAGATCGACGAGATCGCCAAGATCTTCTGGGAGACCAAGTCCTAGTCGCACGCGACACACTCCCGATCCCCCGACGGGCCGCGCTCGGACCCGCTCCGAGCGCGGCCCGTCTTGTGTTCCGAGCCCAGATGTTTTCCGGCATTCCGGCACGGTGCGCGATTTTGCCAGTACGCTGCGTTCACAATCGCCCACCGAAGCCTCCCGATCCGGCGTACGGTGGGGGCATCGTGCCGGACCAAACGGTGGAAAGCCGTCCCGAGAACGTGGAGGACCACCTTCAGTGACCGACGTACCCGACCCAGCCGCGAGGGACGACAGCGCGGCAACGGACGACAAGCGCGACGTCGTCCGGCTCGACGTCCCGGCCCGGACCGCCTACGTGTCGGTACTTCGTACGACAGCGGCCGCCCTCGCCGCCCGGCTCGACTTCACGCTCGACGAGATCGAAGACCTGAGGATCGCCGTCGACGAGGCCAGCGCGCTGCTGCTCATGCAGGCGGTGCCCGACTCGCAGCTGTCTTGTCGCTTCGAGCTCGTGGGCGACGAGCTCATCGTTTCCGTATCCGTGCACTCGCGTGACCCGCGCGTGCCGAGCCGCAGCTCCTTCGCCTGGACGGTCCTCACCGCCCTGGCTGGCCGGGTCGAGACCCATGTCGACCCGGAGGAGCAGCGAGCCGCCATCACCCTGACCAAGCGTGGTGAAGCCGTGCGGACCAGCAATGCCCTGACCACGGGGCACGTCCGCAACCTCAGTGACGCCCGGCGCGCCCGGGGGCGTGACCGGACGAGCAAGCTCCCACCCTTCGAATCAGGCGCGGTAGATCAGTGATGGATCCAGTGATGGACGCGGTAGATCCTGTGATGCAACAACCAACTGCGGGGGACTTGAGCGTCGACGACACTTCGTCGGGTCTCCGCAGCCATCTGCCCGATCGCCTCGGCGACACGAGAACCCTCACCCGCGAGCTGTTCGAGCGACTGAACGAGCTGCCGCTCGACCATCCTCGCCGTGCGAAGATTCGCGACCGGCTCGTGGAGATGCATCTCCCTCTGGTCGAGCATCTCGCGCGCAGGTTCCGCAACCGTGGTGAGCCACTCGACGACCTGGTGCAGGTGGGAACCATCGGGTTGATCAAGTCTGTCGACCGGTTCGACGCGAAACGCGGGGTGGAGTTCTCCACGTACGCAACACCCACGATCGTGGGCGAGCTCAAGCGGCACTTCCGCGATCGCGGCTGGGCGATCCGGGTCCCACGGCGCCTCCAGGAGCTGCGGCTCTCGCTCGCCACGGTCACCGGCGACCTCACCCAGGAGCTCGGACGCGCCCCGACCATCGGCGAGCTGTCGGGCAAGTTGGGTGTGCGCGAGGAGGAGGTGCTCGAAGGTCTCGAGTCGGCGAACGCGTACAGCACGCTCTCGCTCGACGCACCTGACCAGGGGCAGGACGACGCGCCCGCGGTGGTCGACTCGCTCGGGACCGAGGACGAGGCCTTGGAGGGTGTGGAATACCGCGAGGCGCTGCGCCCCCTGCTGAGCCAGCTGCCGGATCGGGAGAAACGCATTCTCCTGCTGCGATTCTTCCGCGGCATGACCCAGTCGCAGATCGCCGCCGAGGTCGGCATCTCGCAGATGCACGTGTCGCGGTTGCTCTCGCGCACGCTTGCGCAGCTTCGCGAGCGCCTGCTTCAGGACTGAACGCCTACTCGCAGGGGCCGGCGGATCGCGGGGGTCGCCGGGTCGAGTGTCGCGCGTCAGCCGGAGTGCTCGCGGTCGCGGAAGACCGCGGTCGATGCTGGCATGAAGAGAAGGACCAGCGTGGCGACCGCGGCGACCAACATGCCGGCTCCAACCGCCGTGGTCGGTGCGTCGAGGAACTCGTACCCGATGGGCAGCATCAGGAGCTGGATCACGGCGACGATGCCGCGACTCCAGTGCCGGACGTTGACGAGGCCGTACGCCGCGAAGCCCAAGCACAGACCCACCGCCACGACGAAGACCCCGCTGCTCACGGCGATGCCGAGACCTCGCGGCTGCTCGACGAGCGCAGCGATCACGAGCCAGGCACCCGCTCCGACGCCGACCACCGCTTCCACGGCCACGACCGCCGCTGCCGCCAGCAATGTCGCAGGAGTACGACTCGGCGCTCGTGACGTGGCCATGCCGGCAGGTTACCGACCATGCGAGGTCGGATCGCGCGAGGCCGGCCCGCGAGAAATGCGTCGTGATCGGGCCGTAACCGACGTGACCGACATCAGTTGATCAATGCGCCGCCGGCGCCGCCCGAGACGTGTGGGTGACCCCCGCCCCGTCGGTGTAAACCGGTCCAATCGGGTAATCCCCCAGGTGTCGACCATCCCGGCGGCACGCCCGTCGCACGACGTTGTGACGTACCTGACATCGATTTTTTCGCGCCATACCACAGAAAGGGTCTTGTGTATTGCGGAAGGACTTGGAAACATCGAGCCTGCAGAGAGGCGCTGCACTCATGCGTGCCGGCGCTGGGGGCTATACCTAAGCGATCACACGTCATGTAGACCTCACGGGACCAGGCTGACGGTCTGTCTTCGTGCTGGTGATCGTGAAAGTGTTCACATAGCAAAAAGGAGCAGAAACCTGCGTGGTCGGCGGAGGCCGACACGCACGATACAAGGAGTGAAACCTTGATGGACTGGCGCCACCGGGCCGCCTGCCGGGACGAGGACCCTGAGCTGTTCTTCCCGATCGGGAACACTGGTCCTGCGCTCCTGCAGATCGAGGAGGCCAAGGCGGTCTGCCGTCGCTGCGAAGTCGTCGATCTCTGCCTGCAGTGGGCCCTGGAGACAGGACAGGACGCCGGCGTTTGGGGCGGCATGAGCGAGGAGGAGCGACGGGCGCTCAAGCGTCGCGCCGCACGTTCTCGCGCTCGCATCATCTGATCGCCTCCCCCACGATCAGGGCCTCATTGCTGGGCATACGGGAGGTTCAACGCCCGCAGTGTTCGAACGACGAGAACGAAAAGGTCGAAGAAGCCCTCGCCACAACGCGGGGGCTTTGGCCTTTTCTGGCCACTATGTCTTCAGCGCACGTCGTCCGGGATGTCCAGCACGACACGGGTCCCGCGACCTTCTGCACCGGCTCCCATCTGCAGGGTCCCACCGAGTTCGCCCTGAACCAGTGTTCGAACGATCTGCAGCCCCAGGCGTCCTGACACCTCCGGGTCGAAGTCGGACGGCAGCCCAGCACCGTCGTCCTCGACCACGACCCGCAGCCGGCCGCCGCCTCGCTCGGCGCGAACCTCCACTTTCCCACCGGTCCGGCCGACGCCGTGCTGCACGGCGTTCTGTGCCACCTCCGTGATCACCATCGCGAGCGGCGCAGCCCGGTCCGCGTCGAGCATGCCGAACCCGCCCACCCGGCGCGGGACCACACGGGTCTCCGGGATCGACATCTCACCCACCATGGCGAGCACCCGGTCGACGACCTCGTCGAAGTCCACCCGCTCGTCGAACGCCGTCGAGAGCGTCTCGTGGACGATCGCGATCGTTCCCACCCGTCGCACGGCCTCCTCGAGAGCCTCACGACCACCGGCCGCACCCAGCCGCCGCGCCTGCAACCTGAGCAGAGCGGCGACCGTCTGCAGGTTGTTCTTGACGCGGTGGTGGATCTCCCGGATCGTCGCCTCCTTGGTGAGGAGCTCGCGCTCCCGGCGACGCAGGTCGGTGACGTCGCGAAGCAACACCAGCGCGCCCGCCGGATTTCCCTTTGGTACAAGGGGAATCACCCGCACGCTCACGATGGCCTCGCCGTTGTCGATCTCGGTCTCGCGCGGCCAACGGCCAGACAGCACCCGGCCGAGCGTCTCGTCCACCGGGCGTCGCGACGGCGGGACGAGCTCCGCCGTGGTCGTGCCGAGGTGGCAGCCGAGCAGGTCACCGGTGAGCCCGAGCCGGCGGTAGGCGGACTGGGCGTTCGGGCTGGCGAAGGTCACGATGCCGTCGGCGTCCAGGCGTACCAGACCGTCGCCCACCCGCGGTGCGGAACCGAGATCGACCCGCTCCCCTGGCAGCGGGAACCCTCCCTCACTGATCATCTGGGCCAGGTCGGTCGCGGTCTTGAGGTAGGTGAGCTCGAGCCGGCTGGGGGTGCGGACGGACAGCAGATTGGTGTTACGCGTGATCACACCGAGCACCTTGCCGACGCGCCGGACCGGGATGCTCTCGATGCGCACCGGCACCTCGTCACGCCACTCCGGGTCGCCCTCACGACAGATGCGGCCCTCGTCGTACGCCGCGTCGAGCAACGCGCGACGGCCGCGCGGCACGAACGAGCCGACCAGGTCGTCGAGGTGCGCCGTCGGCCCCGTGGTGGGCCGCATCTGCGCGCACGCCCAGAAGCCCAGACCTTCTCGGTCCGGCACCCAGAGCACGAGATCGGCGAACGAGAGGTCGGCAAGCATCTGCCATTCGGCCACCAGCTTGTGCAACCACTCGCGATCGGCGTCGTCCAGGTCGGTGTACTGACGCACGACGTCATCAAGGGAGGGCACGTCGAGAGGGTATTCGAACCACGAGGTCGCAGGCGCAGGGCGGGCGGCTCGAAAGGTACGCGAAGGTCACAAGTCAGGCCGCCCCCTACAGAGGTGGGCCCCTAGTCTGGAAGGATGTCGCCGTGGCGGCACGGGCGACGTACTGGGAGCATGTCCGCGCGAGCGGGTTCAAGCTGCCGGCTGATCGACCGCTCGATGTCCTCACCGCCGAGCTGGTCCAGATGCTCGGGGACTCCGACCCCAGGATCCGGCAGGGCCTTGCCTACCCCGTCCTCTCGGCCTGGCTCAGCGAGGGCGTGTACGACGACCTCCTGACCGGGTTCACCGACGGCATCGCCGAAGGGTTGTTCACCGGTCTCGGGGAAGATCAGACCGACACGGTCCTGCGGCGCTCCTTCTCCGCCTTGTTGCTCGCCGAGGCGATCCAGCGGGACCACGTCGCACGAGTCGTGCACTCCGATGCGATCTTCCGGTGGGGAGACCGGGCCGCGTCCTGGTTCGTACGGGAACGTGACCTGCGCGGCTACATCCCCGGCAAGGGCTGGGCGTACGCCGCCGGGCACGGAGCCGATCTCATCGCGGCACTCGCCCGCTCCCGGTTCTTCGGCAAGCTCGAGCTCACGGTCCTGCTCGACGTCGTGGCCGACCGCCTGCTCACCCCGACGCCGTACCGCTTCGTCCACGGCGAGGACGACCGGCTCGCGTTCGCCGTGATGGCGGTCTTGCACCGCAACCGGGTCGGGATCGACGTGCTCGAGCCGTGGGTCGAGCGGCTGGCCGCGGGCGTGGTGCCACCAGCGAACGAGCCGGAGCAGGAGTACCCACCGGAGTGGCCGACCCCCTCGGCCGGCAACACGGCGGCTTTCCTGCGCGCGCTGCACTTGCAGCTCGCGCTCGGGGTGCAGGGCAGGGACTCACCACCGGACGTCGAGTTGTTCGCCAAGCCCCCTGAGGTACGCGCCGACCTGCTCCTCGTGCTCCTGCGGGTGCTGCGGCGCACGCTTCCCCACGCCCGATGAGGCTGCTCGCAACCTGCTGAGTACCTCGGCTGCCCCAGCCCTCACGCTGCGTCGCAGGCTTCGTCGCACGACCTGGCGACCCGAGCGACGACCTGCGTGATCAGGGACTTGGTCTGCCTCGTTTCCGATAGTTCGGCAGGCGTAACTTCCGGTTTCGGCCGTCTTTGCACCCATTTGATCTGGTTTCGCACGCCATCCTGGGTCAGCACAACTCTGGAGGAGGTCTCATGAAGGCACTTTCCCGAGGCGGTACGCCTGCCATCACGCGCACCCGTGTGCTGGTCAGCGTCCTGCTCGTGCTGCCCTTCGTCGGGATGTTGTGGGTGTCGTCGTATACCTACGACACACCGCGGCTCGGAGGGTTCCCGTTCTTCTACTGGTATCAGCTGCTGTGGATCTTCCTCTCGGCGCTCTTCACGCTCTGCGCCTACATCCTGCTCCAGCGGGAGCGGGCTCAGCAGAACGACCGAATCGGCGGGACGACCGCGCGTCCCGTCGCGTCCACGGATGGCTCCACGTCGGGAACCAGCGCGCCGACCGACCAGCGACAGGCCGGCGAGTCAGCCGACCCGAGCAGACAGGAGGGCGGCAACTCATGAAGGACGGTATCGACGCGATTGCCCTCGCCGTCGTCGTCGCGCTCTTCCTCGCGGTGACGGTCATGGGATTCCTCGCGGCGCGTTGGCGGCGCGCGACATCCCTTGCCAGCTTGGACGAGTGGGGACTCGGCGGCCGGAAGTTCGGCACGTGGGTGACGTGGTTCCTCCTCGGCGGTGACCTCTACACGGCGTACACGTTCGTCGCGGTGCCTGCGCTGATGTTCGCCTCGGGTGCCATCGGGTTCTTCGCCGTGCCGTACACCATCATCGTCTATCCGTTGGTGTTCATCTTCCTTCCGAGGCTCTGGTCGGTCTCGCACCGGCGCGGCTACGTCACACCAGCCGACTTCGTACGCGGGCGGTTCGACTCCCGTGCGCTCGCGCTCGCGGTCGCGCTGACCGGGATCCTCGCGACCATGCCCTACATCGCGCTGCAGCTCGTGGGGATCCAGGCGGTGTTCGAGGTGATGGGGCTTGGTGGCTCGGGCAACGTCATTGCCGCCGACGCGCCCTTGTTCCTCGCCTTCGCCGTGCTCGCGGCATACACGTACTCGTCGGGCATGCGTGCACCAGCACTGATCGCGTTCGTCAAGGACACGCTGGTCTACCTCGTGATCGTGGTCGCCATCATCTACATCCCGCTCAAGCTCGGAGGCTGGGACACGATCTTCGACGCCGCCAGCAAGAAGTTCGCCGCGGCGGACGCCGAAGCGGGCCGACCCGAAGGTTTCTCGTTCACCGGCGTCGGCCAGGCCTGGCCGTACGCCACGTTGGCGCTGGGCTCGGCGATGGCGCTCTTCATGTACCCCCACGCCGTGACCGCTGTGCTGTCGGCGAAGAACCGCACAGTGCCTCGGCGCAACGCCGCCATCCTGCCGGCGTACTCGTTCCTGCTCGCCCTGATCGCCCTGCTCGGCTTCTGTGCGATCGCGGCCGGAATCGAGCCGATCGGTCTCAACGGCGAGCCCAACGCCCAGCTCTCCGTACCGCTGCTCTTCGAGGCGATGTTCCCGAGCTGGTTCGCGGGTGTGGCGTTCGCGGCGGTCGCGATCGGTGCACTCGTACCCGCCGCCATCATGTCGATCGCGGCGGCGAACCTGTGGACCCGCAACGTCTACAAGGCGTTCCTGCGGCCCAACGCTGACGCGGCAGACGAGGCCCGGCAGAGCAAGGTCGTGTCGCTGATCGTGAAGTTCGGTGCTCTGATCTTCGTGCTCAGCCTGGACAAGAGCTTCGCAATCAACCTGCAGCTGCTCGGCGGGATCTGGATCCTGCAGACGTTCCCGGCCATCGTGTTCGGCCTCTACACCCGGTGGTTCCACCGGTGGGCGCTCTTCGCCGGCTGGGCGGTCGGCATGGTGTACGGCACCTGGACCGCGTACAACGTGGTCAACCCGGTGACCGGGGCACACTTCGCCGGCTCGACCGCGGAGATCCCGCTGCTTGGCAAGAACGGCTACATCGCGCTGACGGCGTGGGTTCTCAACGTTCTCGTCACCGTGGTGCTGACCGTCGTCTTCCGAGCCTTGAAGGTCGCGGAGGGCGGCGACGAGACCACCGCGGACGACTACCACGCCGACGCCGGCGAGCCAGGTGTGCGCCCGCTGCCAGCGACCAGCACCGAGGCCGCTGGGACCAGGTCGTAACCAGGCAGGCTCGATGCCAGAGTGGGAGAGTTCCAGGGTCGTGCACCCCGAACTCTCCCACCATTTCGTTGCCCGATCGGCTCGGATGAGCGACCGGGAATCTCCTAGAGTGTCCGGATGAGCAGCGAGGTGATCGAGGGCCACGGTGGCGAGTTGGCCGTCGCCGTCGCCCGTTCGCACAGCGTGGACACCATGTTCACGCTCTCGGGTGCCCACGTGTTCCCCCTGTACGACGCGGCTGTCGGGGGAAAGGAAGGCGTCGCCGCAGGTTCGGCGCGCGCTCGCCAGCCGGGCGAGGCTCACGCGCCTGCCGGGCCGATGCGGCTCATCGACGTCCGCCACGAAGCGACCGCGGTCTTCGCCGCGGAGGCAGTCGGCAAGCTCACGCGAACTCCCGGGTTGGCCGTGGTCACCGCAGGGCCCGGGGTCACCAACTCGGTGAGCGCCATCGCCCAGGCCCACCAGTCCGGATCGCCGCTCGTCGTGATCGGCGGGCGGGCGCCGGCTCATCGCTGGGGTTCGGGCAGCCTGCAGGAGCTCGACCACCCGCCGCTCGTCGCGACCATCACCAAGCTCGCCCGCACCGTCCCGACCACCGAGGAGCTGCCCGCCGCGGTGCACGAGGCGTTCACGACGGCCGCGACACCGCACCGCGGCCCGGTGTTCCTCGACATCGCCATGGACCACCTCTACAGCCGGGCCACGGCCGAGATACCTGCCGTTGCCGAGCGAGCCTCCGAGGAGCCGGATCCCGACCTGCTCGCCGACATCGCCGACCTGCTCGCCGAGGCCTCGCGCCCGGTCCTCGTCCTCGGCTCCGATGTCTGGCTGGGCGGCGCCGAGGAGGAGGCGCGGACATTCGTCGAGGAGCTGCAGATCCCGGTCGTGAGCAACGGGATGGGCCGCGGGATCCTGCCGAAGGGCCATCCGCTGCTCATGACCCGGGCGCGTTCTGCGGCGTTCGGACGGTGTGACCTCGCGATCGTCGCGGGCGCGCCACTGGACTTCCGGCTCGGGTACGGCACGTTCGGTGGTCGAGACGGAGCACCGCCTGCGAAGGTCGTCCACTTGGTGGACTCGCCTCAGCAGATCGCACAACACGTCGACCTCGCGGGTGCGGCCTGCGGCGACCTCCGACTGGTCTTCACCCGACTCGCCGACGCCTGGGGTCAGGTGCTGCGCCGGCCCGACTGGTCCAGCTGGCGGTCGGAGTTGGCCAGCACCGCTCGGGCTCGCGAGCAGAAGGACGCAGAGGCGCTGGAAGCGGCGAGCGAGCCCATCCATCCGGCCCGGATCTACGGTGAGCTGCTCCCGCTCCTCACCGAGGACACCGTCGTCGTCGGTGACGGCGGCGACTTCGTGTCGTACGCAGGGAAGTACATCGAGCCCGCGCGGCCCGGCTGCTGGCTCGACCCCGGCCCCTTCGGCTGCCTGGGCGCCGGCCTCGGCGCGGCGTTGGCGGCGCGGCTCGTGCGACCGTCGTCGCCGGTGGTGCTGCTCCTGGGTGACGGCGCTGCGGGGATGTCGCTCTTCGACGTCGAGACCCTGGTGCGCCACAACCTGCCCGTGGTGATCGTGGTGGGCAACAACGGCTGCTGGGGGTTGGAGAAGCATCCGATGCGGATGCTCTACGGGTACGACGTCGCGGCCGACCTCCGGCACGACACGGCGTACGACACCATCGCGTGCGCGCTGGGCGGCGCTGGCGAGACGGTACGCAAACCCGACGAGATCGGCCCGGCGCTCCGCCGCGCCTTCGACGCCGGCGTACCGTACCTCGTCAACGTGCTCACCGATCCCGAGGTCGCCTACCCGCGGGCGACATTCGGCGTCTAGCACCTGCCCGATCAGTGGGTGATGAGCCCGGCGCGGGCGAGCACCCGGGCGAGCGCCGCGACCACCCGCGGGTCGTACTCGTACGCCATGCCGAGGCGCAGCCGCTCCAGCGCCTCCAACCGCGCGTCCTCACTGGTCGCCGTGCCCACGAGGTCGTCGTACGCGTTGACCACCTTGATGATCCGGCTCTCCAGCGGCACGCTCGCGTCGTCGGGTTGATGCGGCCGCCGATAGGGCTCGACCTGCGCCTCGACGATCTCGGCCACCTCGGCGCGCAGGCCGGCTCGACGCACCACAGCAGCGCCGAGCGAGGCGATCCGTCGCCTACGTTCGGGGCTGGTCAGCACGGTCGCGCCGCCCGGGATCGGATCGGCCAACGACAGCTGCCCCACGTCGTGCATGAGTGCGGCGTACTGCAGCAGGCGGAGCCGCTCGTCGGTGAGACCCAGCTCGCGTCCGATGGCGAGCGCGAGCTCGGTGACCCGGCGGGCATGACCGGTCTCGGTGTAACCGCCCACCTCGGTGGCCCGCGACAACGCGCGGATGGTCTGGTCCTGGGTGCGCCTGATCCCCGCGTACCGCCGGTACGCCAGCTGGGCGAGCAACAGCGGGATGATCACCAACGGCAAGGCCCAGAGCCCGACCTGCCAGATGGCGAGCGGGATCAGGATGCCGGTCGAGGCGACCGCCGCGCCGATCCCGAGGTACGCCGCGAACTCGTTGCGCACCAGGGCCCAGAAGGGGCCGACCTGCCGGCTGGCCGGTACTCCTGCGGCGAGCAGGGCTTCCAGCACCCAGGCCGCAGCGCCGGCGAGAACCGTGGCCGTGACGAGGAACGGTGGGTACGAGTCCAGCCAGGCGTAGATGCGGTCGTCGCCGACGAGTGGCCGGAACCCGGCCGAGACACCTGCGATGACGAGGACCCGTCGGGCGATGCTCTCGAGCTCAGGCGGCCGGCCGGCCAGCATGTACGGGAGCGTGCCGACGAGCATCCCGCCCGAGGTCACCGCGATCGTCTGCACGATCGACTGGTCGGGCCGCCCCTCCCCTGGCACGTAGCTCAGCAGGGCGTAGCCCAGCGCTGCGGCCATCCCGATCGGCGCCTGCACCCGATCGCCCGGCAGCCTCAGTCGTACGACCTCTCCGATCGCGATCAGCACACCGAACGCCACCGCGACCATGGGCGCCGACACGCCGGTCACAGCGGTGCCGGCCACCGCCACCACCGCCACGAGGGCACCGCAGATGATGAGGACCGCCGAGCCGTCCACCAAGGACGTGGGCATCTGACCGGTGAGCGAGCGAGACGGCGACTGCATCAGGTCGCCTCCGATCCGCCGCAGGGCTCTGCAGGCTCGACCGGCGGTGGTTGGGTCGGGTCGTCGTGGTCGTACGCCGCAGCCACGGCGTCGGGTGGGACCGCAGGCGCCGCCGGAGCCGGTGCCCAGCCTTCCCGGCGGATCGCCGCGACGAACAGGTCGACCAGCTTGGGGTCGAAGTGTTTGCCCTTGCATCGGATCAGCTCGTTGAGAGCCTCCGAGACCGACCGGGCAGGACGGTACGACCGGACGCTCGTCATGCAGTCGAAGGCGTCCGCGATCGCGAGCACCCGGGCGAAGATCGGGATGTCCTCACCAGCCAGGCCGGACGGATAGCCACCCCCGTCGTAGCGTTCGTGATGGTGCATGATCCCTGCGCGGGCGTCCTCGAGGAACGCGATGTCGCCCACCAGCTCGACACCGTGCAGCGGATGCAGCTTGATCGCGTCGTACTCCTCCTCGGTCAGCTTGCCGTCCTTTTGCAGGACCCGCGTGGGCACGCCGATCTTGCCGACGTCGTGCAGCAACCCGGCCTGTGCGACCGCCTCCAGACGATCTCCGTCCCAGCCCATCTGGGCACCGAGGATCCGTGCTGCGCGGCTGACCCGCTCGCCATGGCCTCGTGTGTAGAGGTCCTTGGTCTCGATGGCCTGCGCCAACGCCTGCAGCGTCGCCTGATGCGCCTTCTGCTCCTCGCCGTACTGTGCGAAGGCCCAGTTGGCCGCGAGCAACGGAGGCAGGAGCAAGATCACCGAGAATACTCCCACGTCCCCGAGCCACAGGATCGCCAGGAGAAAACCGAGGTACGAATACCCGAGGAATGCACCCATCACTTCCGGTAACACCGACCGGAGGGCACCGACGAGGCGCATTCCTATCTCGATTCTGAGTACCCCGGTCACCAATATGAAATTGCCAAGATGCCAGACGAAGTTTGCCGCCGTTACCGGTATCAGAATTTCCGGGAATTCGTCGGCGGAAATACTCCCGACTGGCCCGCCGAGAGCGACGTACACCAAGCCGCCGACGAACGTACAGATGATTCCTTGCGAGACGTTGAATATGCGGTTGACAATCCGCATCTTCGAGCGGTTGGGCAGGAGTCCCGTCAGGAGTATGGGACCACCCCATGGACCCACCACGGGGTAGGTCGCGACCGCCACGACGGACGACATCGACGCCAGCATCCCACTGCCGATCCGCCGCTTGAGCATCTCAACGGCGTACGTGAGAAGGGCGAACAGCAAGACGTCCGTCAGTCGCTCGATCCTGACCAGCGACAGGACCGAGATGGCCGCAGCCATCGCGCCGAGCGTGACGACGTAAATCAGGGTCGCACGCTTCGGCATCGGATGAACACCTGCCTTACACCTCAGGTCATCGTTCGTTTCGCGAGCGATGCGGAGAGCCGCGGGCGCAGTCTCGAGCTAGGCTAGACCATGCCCTGCGGGCGCCTCAGCTCGCGAGACAGGTCACCGCTCAGCCCCACTCAATGCCACCGCGGACCTTGTCGCAAGCGCGCATCTTCTAACCTCCTCCCACGGATATATCGCAGGATGCGAACTCCGCACGCCGAAATACGCACACGAAGCCAACATCAAAATTGATTAGTGAACACGTACCGCCAACAACACACCGGGATCGAGGGTGCTCGTTTTCGCTCTCCCCCGTTACGCGAAAACGTTGTGGTGAAGAGTCAACGACTAACGCCAGGAAAGGTCAAGCCCCGACGAAAGGGGCGACTTCAGAGGGTGACGATCACTTTCCGTAAGCAGGGACTGCTGCGTATTTCACGCGTGAATCGCAAGTTGCACCTCGATGTATCACACGCTGCGTAATGGACGCGCAAGCCTTCGAGTTCCGAAGCTCGACGGATCACCACAACGCTTCTTACAGAGCGTGTAGGCAGGGAGACGGGTGCTGGCGATCGTCACGGCACCGGACTGCCGACCCTCGTCCTGATCCACCCCGAGGACACCGGCAATCCCGTAGAACACATGCGCGAGAACGATCACTCTGAGTAACGAGACTCGCCGAAAGGACCGGGTAAGTGGCAAAGTTCGGTCAAAAAATCTATACGCAGAGTAACCACTTTTTAGCTGCACCTCAGCACGACAATCGTTTCCGCGGCGACCCGCGGCTCTGTTCAAGGGTCCCGGACGCCGAGGCGGGCGCTTCGACGACGCTCGCGGACCGGTCGTGGTCCGCGCGACAGATGCGGACGATGTGCCAAGCTTGGTCTGGTGCCGGCCATGGTCTTGGGCTTGGCACGAGATCCGTGGCCGGCCTCGAAGACGGACAGTCGCGAGTCACGAGCGAAAGGCCTAGGCGATGGCAAAGCGGACTCGAAAGAAGAAGGCCCGACGCAAGAAGCGCGCGAACCACGGCAAGCGGCCGAACGCCTCCTGAGAGCAAGCCGACGGGCGAGAGCGAGGGGATGGGTGATCGGGCTGCCGTACGGGGGTCAAGGCGCCCCCACATCACCTCGCCGCGATTGACAGAAGAGCTTGGGTGAGATCAGGTCCGGCTTTCCGAGCGCGCCATTTCCTCTCGGACCTCGCGAATGCGTTTCATGACCTTGTGGCGCAATTCCTCCGGCGGCTTGTCACAGCCACACGAACGCGCCACCAGCGACTTCACGAGCTCCTCGAGGTCATACTCCGCAAGGCACGGGGCACACTCGTCCAGATGCTGCCGGATCTTGGCACAGTCGGCATCATCCAGCTCGCGATCAATGAACAGGAATACGCGGTCCAAAACCTCCGCACAATCCACCTCGTGCGGCTTGCCGCAGCTCATGTCCCTTTGCCACCCTTCCCGTCGACCGCGCCGTCGTTGCCGTCGACCGCCGGAACGAGCCCTCGCTCACGTGCATAGTCATCGAGCAGGACACGTAGTTGTCGCCGACCGCGGTGAAGGCGTGACATCACCGTTCCGATCGGTGTAGCCATGATGTCGGCTATTTCCTTGTACGAAAAGCCCTCGACATCTGCGAGATAGACCGCCATCCGGAAGTCCTCCGGCACCTGCTGGAGAGCCTCCTTGATGTCGGAGTCCGGCAGGTGCTCCAGCGCCTCGGCCTCGGCGGACTTCAGCCCGCCCGACGTGTGCGACTCGGCACGCGCGAGCTGCCAGTCCTCGATCTCCTCGGTAGCCGCGCGCTGCGGCTCCCGCTGCCGCTTGCGGTAGGTGTTGATGAAGGTGTTGGTGAGGATGCGGTACAGCCAAGCCTTGAGGTTCGTTCCCTCCGTGAACTGGTGGAACGACGAGAACGCCTTGGCGAACGTCTCCTGGACGAGATCGTCAGCGTCGGCGGGGTTGCGAGTCATCCGGAGCGCGGCGTTGTACAACTGATCGAGGTACGGCAGCGCATCTCGCTCGAAACGGGCGCTCCGCTCCTCCGGCGTCTCGGTCTTGGCCACGACCTTCATCGCCGGCGAGGATAGCTCCCCTGTGGCATACACGTCGGACTCGGGGCTTGAATCGGACGGTTTCCAGTCGACCCAGGTTGCGGCCTTGTCCCTCCGCGCGCCATTCGAGGGCGGCCGGGTGGGGCAGGCAGTGGTCACGCAGATCTCCTTCGCGATCGTTCGCTCGATCTCCAGCCGGGCTGGGTAGCCCTACCCGCCAGCACAACGCCTGGACGGCGCGCGACATTCCCGGTTCCGGGCAAACCGGAGCTCTCGTCGCAACAAAGCTCCGCGTTGCCGCTCATCTCGCGCGAGCAGGATTCGGCCCACGCACGACGAAAACCCGCGCATCGGGCACAGCCGCCGCCCACGCGTAGTCATCATCGGCTGATCACCTACGGACGGTGCGAACGATCCACTCCGCGACCGACTCCGCCACCATCGCCAAGGCGTCGGTCTGGCTCACGGGCGCATCGCGCCTCACCGTGAACTCGTGGTCGGCACCGGGGATGACCGACACCTCCACGCCAGCGGGCAGCTCCTCCGGCCTCCCGAAGGGATCACGCTCGCCCTGCACGACGAGCGTCGGGACTCCCGCACCGAGGAGCTCGTCTGCCCGTGACTTCTCCGGTCGGCCCGGAGGGTGCAGCGGGAACGCGAGCGCGACACAGGCGACGGCCCCGGCCTTCCGAGCGGTCCGACAGGCGCTGCGGGCACCCGCGCTGCGCCCACCCACGACGAGCGGGTGGCGGGTGCGGAGATGGTCCAGTGCGCCGAGCCACCCCCGATCCAGAGCCTCCGGACGGGGCGCGACCTTCCTGCCGGCCAGCCTCCACGGCTGCTCGACGCGGATCACCGTGATGTCGTACGCGGGAAGGGCCAACGCAAGCGTCTCGAGGTCCCAGGCGTCGGGCCCACCTCCGGCACCGTGGCCCAGCACGAGCGTGGCGGCCGTCCGACCTGACCGGTTGTAGATGAGCCGTGCCGGCCCTTCGCTGGTCTCGACGAGGCGTTCCGTCCAGATCATGTGAAGATCGTCTCAGATCGACCGGGCCGACCCGCGCGACGTGTGTCGCGCTATTCGGGCACCCGTCGGTACCCGCCGTCGCTCGCCGAGGTCGCCATCGACGCGTACGCCCGAAGCGCAGCCGAGACCGGACGGTCGCGTCCGACCGGGGTGTACGGCCGGTCACGCTTCTCCTGCGCGATCCGGCGCGCGTCGAGCTCCTCGGCCGGCACGTCGAGGGTGATCGTGCGGGCCGGGATGTCGATGACGATCCGGTCGCCCGGTTCGACCAACGCGATCGGCCCACCCGACGCGGCCTCGGGCGAGATGTGCCCGATCGAGAGGCCGGACGTGCCGCCGGAGAACCTGCCGTCGGTGATCAGCGCGCACACCTTGCCCAACCCGCGGCCTTTGAGGAAGGACGTCGGATACAGCATCTCCTGCATGCCCGGGCCGCCCTTCGGGCCCTCGTACCGGATCACCACGACGTCGCCCGGGACGATCTGGTTGGAGAGGATCGCGTCGACCGCGGCCTCCTGCGACTCGAAGACCTTGGCCGGTCCGGCGAAGCGCCACAGCTCAGGGTCGACGCCGGCCGTCTTGACCACGCAGCCGTCCGGAGCGAGGTTGCCGTACAGGATCGCGAGTCCGCCGTCGCTCGTGTAGGCGTGGGCCACGTCGCGGATGCAGCCGTTCACCGGGTCGGTGTCGAGGGTGGACCAGCGGTTCGCGGTCGAGAACGGTTCGGTCGTACGCACACCACCCGGCGCCGCGTGGAACAGCTCGACCGCTTCCGGCGACGGGCTGCCCCCGCGCACGTCCCATGTGGACAGCCAGCTGTCGAGGTCTGGCGCGTGCACCGCGTGGACGCCGCGGTTGAGCAGGCCCGCCCGGTCGAGCTCGCCGAGGATCGCCGGGATGCCACCGGCTCGGTGCACGTCCTCCATGTGGTACTTCTGCGTGTTCGGCGCGACCTTCACAAGGCACGGCACCCGGCGGGAGATCGCGTCGATGTCGCCCACGCCGAAGTCGATCTCGGCCTCCCGAGCGGCGGCGAGCAGGTGCAGCACAGTGTTGGTCGAGCCACCCATCGCCACGTCGAGCGCGACCGCGTTCTCGAACGCCTCGCGGCTCGCGATGGTGCGCGGCAGCACGGAGGCGTCGTCGTTCTCGTACCACCGCTTGGCGATCTCCACGACCGTGCGACCTGCCTTCTCGAACAGCGCCTTGCGCGCCACGTGTGTGGCCAGCGTGGAGCCGTTGCCCGGCAGGGCCAGGCCGATCGCCTCGGTGAGGCAGTTCATCGAGTTGGCCGTGAACATGCCCGAGCACGAGCCGCACGTCGGGCAGGCCGCCCGCTCGATCTCGGCGAGCCGGTCGTCGGAGACCGCCTCGTCCGACGACGCGATCATGGCGTCGATCAGGTCGAGCTTCTGGCGGACGACGCCGTCGACCGCGACGGTCTTGCCGGCCTCCATCGGTCCGCCGGAGACGAACACGGTCGGGATGTTGAGGCGCAACGCAGCGAGCAACATGCCCGGCGTGATCTTGTCGCAGTTGGAGATGCAGACCAGAGCGTCCGCACAGTGGGCGTTGACCATGTACTCGACCGCGTCGGCGATGAGCTCACGGCTGGGCAGCGAGTAGAGCATGCCGCCGTGTCCCATGGCGATACCGTCGTCGACCGCGATCGTGTTGAACTCGCGGCCTACGCCGCCCGCCTCGGCGATCGCGTTGGCCACCAGCTCGCCCACGTCCTTGAGGTGGACGTGGCCCGGTACGAACTGGGTGTAGCTGTTGGCAATCGCGACGATCGGCTTTCCGAAGTCGTCGTCCGTCATACCGGTCGCACGCCAGAGCGCGCGAGCACCGGCCATCGTACGACCGTGCGTGGATGTCCTCGACCGCAGTTCGGGCATGGTGCTCAGTCTGGCACCGACCTGGTGCGCGGGTGTCACCCGGCAGCCCGCATCGGCCGGTGGCCGGTCTCGGCCCAGGTCTACGGCGCGTTCTCGGCCGGGATCGGCTCGATGAGGTGGGGGCCGTTGTTCCGGACGTTGTTGACCGCGGTGGAGACCGGATAGGCCTGGAGCCGCCCGGGCGCCGCCGGGATCAGCACCGACCGCAGCCGCTCCGGGTCGCGAATCCGCGGATCGAGCCAGGTCGCGTACTGGTCGCGCTCGACCAGCAGCGGCATCCGGTCGTGTATCCGACCCAGCTCGTCCTCAGCGGTCGTGGTCAGCACGGTGCAGGTCCAGACGAAGCGGTCCGGGTCGTCGTCGGCCTTCTCCGGGTCACGCCAGATCTCGTACAGCCCGGCCATGGCGAGGATGCCCCCGTCCCCGCGATGGATGAAGAACGGCTGCTTCTTGCCCTTCTTCTCGCCGTACCACTCGTAGTAGCCGTCGGCCGGCAACAGGCAGCGGCGCGAGGCGAACGCCCGCCGGAACGCCGGCTTCTCGTGCGCTGTCTCCACTCGAGCGTTGATCAACCGGTTCCCGATCTTCGGGTCCTTCGCCCAGGACGGCACGAGGCCCCACTTGACCAGCCGGAGCCGGCGTTCGGGCGGCACGTCCTCGGGCTGGTCGCGCTCCAGCCGGTCGATCACGGCCGGGACGTTCTTGGTCGGCGCGACGTTGTAGTCGGGTTGGAGCTTTTCGTCCACGTCGACCCTGGTGACCTCGAACTCCCGCGCGAGGTCCTCAGGATCCCGGCTCAGTGAGTATCGCCCGCACATGCTGCGGCCTCCTTCCACACGACCAGGCGTGGTGCGCCTTCCGTACCCGGACCCGACGCCCTCGGTCGCAAATCGCCTTGCCAGATCGACATCGTATGCGCGTACGCTGGGGCGCAACGGCGTTGACGGAGCCGAGTAGCACGGGATCACCGAAGCACAGAGAGTCGACCGGTAGCTGAGAAGGCGGCCTTCGGCCCCGATGCGAAGACCCTCCCGAGCCGCGAGGAAGAACGGTCTGCCCTGGTGTTCCCTCGCTCGCCGCAGCGAGCGGCGGCAGGCGGCAGCTCAGTAGGCCTCGCCGGTTGGCCCCCGTCATCGGGCCCCAATGAGGCCGTCGCACGAGCGGCACCACGACGAGCGGTACCGCGACCGCGTGCGACGGCGAAGGTGTGGTGGCACCGCGAGACCCCCTCGCCCACGCCGGCCGGGTTCTTGCGTCCGCACCGGACCGAGCACCGGCCAGGGGACGCAAACCGCCGAAGCCCAGTCGGGCTTTCTCGCAGCTTGTGGGAGGTGACCACCATGCAATCCACCGCGCAGACCGTGAGCTCGGGCCACCGGAAGCCGACCGATCCGCGACTGCCAACCCGTACCCTCGCCGCAGAGCTTCCCGGCAAGGCCGGCGAGGAGGTACGTCTGGCCGGGTGGATCCACCGCCGCCGGCGCCTTGCGTCCGTCACGTTCGTGATCCTTCGTGACCGTAGCGGACTTGCCCAGATCGTCGTACGCGATCCGGCCGTGATCGACCGGGTGGAGGAGTACGGCGAGGAGAGCGTCGTCGAGGTGACTGGCCAGGCCGTGGCCAACCCTCAGGCGCCGAGCGGGGTCGAAGTCGTCGACCCGGACTTCCGGCCGCTGACCGACCCTGCGCTCACACCGCCGATCGAGCTCTGGCGGCCCAGTGTCAATGCTGCCTTGCCGACCCTGCTCGACCATGCGCCCATCGCCCTGCGACACCCCAAGCTGCGCGCGCCGTTCGAGATCGCGGCCGCTGCGCTCGCGGGCTTTCGTGCGACGTTGTCGGCGAGGGAGTTCGTCGAGGTGCAGACTCCGAAGCTCGTGGGATCGGCCACCGAAAGCGGAGCCAACGTCTTCGCCATCGACTACTTCGGTCGACCGGCGTTCCTCGCCCAGTCACCGCAGCTGTACAAGCAAATGCTGGTCGGGGTGTTCGAGCGCGTCTTCGAGGTCGGCCCGGTGTTTCGGGCCGAGCCGCACGACACGGTGCGGCATCTCGCCGAGATCGTGTCGCTGGACGCCGAGCTTGGCTTCATCGACGACCACTGCGACGTCATGGAGGTGGTCACCGCGGTCGCCGCCGGGATGCTCGATGCGGTACGCACGCACGCAGCGGAGGCGGTCTCTCGGCTCGGCATCGAGGTACCGCCCGCGCCCACCGAGATCCCGGTGCTGCACTTCACCGAGGCGCTCCGCCTGGTCGGGGCTCCACCGGACGAGCCGGACCTCGCTCCGGCACACGAGCGCGCGATCGGCGACTGGGCGATGCGTGAGCACGGCAGCGAGTTCTGCTTCGTCGTGGGGTACCCGACCAGGAAGCGGGCGTTCTACACGCATCCGCAACCGGACGACCCGCGCTATTCGAACTCGTTCGACCTGATATTCCGCGGCGTCGAGCTCGTGAGCGGAAGCCAGCGGCTTCACCGCTACGACGACTACGTCACGGCGTTGCGTGAGCGCGGGCTGCCGGTGGAGTCGTACGCGACGTTCCTCGAGGTCTTCCGGTACGGCATGCCGCCGCACGGCGGGTTCGCGTTCGGCTTGGAGCGGTTCGTGGCCCAGCTCGTGGGGGCGAGCAACATCCGCGAGGTCACGCTGTTCCCCCGTGACCTGCACCGCCTCACGCCGTAGGCGGGTCGGCCGCCGTCGTGCCGTGCACCACAGGGTCATCCAGGCGGAGCGACCCCGTTTGAAAAGGTCGGGCACTCGTCCTGCCGCCGCTGGATGACCTTGTGGCGCGGCCCGGCCGGACCCGCGTCGCCCTCGTCCCGCCGCATGGGGCCCGGTTCATTTAGTCCGCTCGGGTTCCGGGTATGCCCAAGCACATGACGCTCGTCAGGATGCTGGCCCGACCGATGCTCGCCGCCACCTTCATCGTGCAAGGGTTCCGTGCGGTCCGGAATCCGGACCCTCTGGTGCCGCGCGCCAAACCGTTCACCGATCAGCTCGTCCCGACGGTGAAACGCATGGTCCCCGACCAGGTCGCGCAACGGATCCCCGAGAACCCGCGTACCTTGGTACGCCTCAACGGGGTCCTGCATCTTGCCGGTGGGCTCGCCCTTGCCACCGGCAAGTGGCGCAGGGCCGGTGCCACCATCCTGGCTGCCTCGATGGTCCCGACGACCCTGGCCGGCCATGCGTACTGGGAAGAAGACGACCCCACGCAACGGATGGGTCAACAGGTCCATTTCCTCAAAAACCTCGGTCTGCTCGGCGGCTTGCTTCTCGCCGCCGTGGACACCGAGGGCAAGCCGGGTCTGTGGTGGCGCACCCGGCATGGAGTCCGCCACGCCCGCCGGAAGGCACAGCCCTCGCGTCCGTCGGCCGCCGAGGCCCGGAAGGCACTGAAGCTTCCTGAGCTACCCGGGCGGTCACGTCGCCGACACCAGCGACGTCGTCCGTTGGGCATTCGTACGCATCGGTGAGTCCGCAGGCTTTGGTCCGACAGGTCGGACAGACACAGCAGGACGTCCAGACCGGCCAGCCCGGCGGTGGCGTTATCGTTCCGCCATGGCACGGCGTCCGCGCAAGCAGATCACCCTCGACGATCCGCGGGCGATCCGTGCCCTGAGCCACCCGGCCCGGCTCACTGTCATCGACGAGCTCTACAGCGGCCGCGTCGCGACGTCGACCGAGCTCGCGGCACTCACCGGCCTCACGCCCAGCGCGATGAGCTACCACATGCGGGCCTTGGAGAAGCTCGGCATCGTCGAACGCGACGAGTCCGCCACGGACGGTCGTGAGCGACCCTGGCGCGCAGCCGGGAAAGGTCTCACGTTCGCCCCGTTGACGACCAGGGCGCAACACGCCGCAGCCAACGTCCTCACCGACGCGATCCTGCAGGCACACCAGCAGGAGCTGCAGGCCTACGTCGAGGCCGAGCCCGACCTGCCACAGCCGTGGCAGGGCAAGGGCGTCCTCAACACCAGCTCCGAATACCTCACCGCCGAGGAGACGCAGCAGCTCATCGACGCTCTCTACGCTGCGGCAGAACCGTTCCGGCAGAAGGCGAAGCGACGCAGCGGGCGCGGCAAGAGGGCCGGACAGAAGAGCCGGCGGGTGAGGGTCACGTTCCTCGTCGTTCCGATCGTGGAGTAGCGGCAGCTCGCCGGGGCGGCGCTGTCATGCCAGTTGTTCGTGGGCTGGCCCTTGCGCCGGCAAGATATGAAGCATTAACTTCGCAGTGTTTCTTTCACATCTGCCGCGGCGTCCCCTGTGACGGAAGCGGCCAGGCCTTCGTGAGGACCGCATGACCGTACAGTCGACCGGCGAGCAGACACAGGACGCTGTCGTCCACCTGCACCGCAACCGTGACTTCCGACTGCTCTGGATCGGCCAGGCCTGCTCCGACCTCGGCTCCCGGATGACCGATCTCGCGTTCCCGCTGCTGGTGCTCTTCCTCACCGACTCACCGACCCAGGCCGGCCTGGTCGGGACGGCGAGCCTGCTGGCGTACGCCTGCGCGGGAGTCCCGGCGGGCGCCCTCGCCGACCGGTGGAACCGCAAGCGCCTCATGATCGCGTGCGACCTGATCCGCGCTCTGGCCATGACGATCCTGGTGACCGCGATCCTCGGCGGGTGGGCCTCGGTGCCGCTCATCGTGGCGATCGCCGCGGTCGCCGGGGTCGCCAACGCCAGCTTCGGTCCCGCGCACACGGGCGCCCTGCGCAACATCGTGCCGACCGTCCAGCTGCCGCGAGCTTCGGCACGCATCGAGGCCCGAGGGTACGCCGCCGAGCTCGTCGGCCCACCCCTCGGCGGGGCACTCTTCGGCGTCGCGCGCTTCGCACCGTTCCTCGCCGACGTGATGTCGTACGTCATGTCGTTCGCGTGCATCGCGGCGATCCGTCGGCCGCTGCAGGACCACCGCAACCCGCGACCCGAGCCGCTGCTGCGCTCGATCGGGAGTGGACTGCGTTTCGTGCTCGCCGAGCCCTTCCTGCGCGCGACGATGTGCGTCGCTCCCCTGCTGAACGCCACGTTCACCGGCGTCATGTTCGTCCTGGTCGTCGTCCTGCAGCAGCAGGGAACATCGGCGGCTGGGATCGGTGGTGTCCAGTCGGCGGTCCTCGTCGGCGGACTCCTGGGTGCCTTGCTCGCACCGGCCCTGCTCCCTCGGGTCCAGCCGCCGAAGCTGATCGTCTTCTTCTGCTGGCTCATCGTCGGGCTGGCGGCTGCTGCGGCAGCGCTCACCACGCTCGATGCGGCCTACGCCGTCGCCGTCCCACTCGCCCTGGCGATCCTGCTGGCGCCCACCATCAACGCGGCAGTCTTCGGCTACGTCATCGCCATCACGCCCGACAGCATGCAAGGTCGGGTGGACAGTGCGCTCAACACCGTGTCCACCGGCCTCAGCCCGCTCGCACCGCTCGCAGGCGGGCTCCTCGTCGAGTACGTCGGCGGCGGATGGGCGATGCTGACCTTCGCCGGAGTGCTCGCCGTGGCGGCTGTCATCGCAAGCGCCAGCAAGGCGATCCGGCACATGCGCCCGCTCTCGGAGCTTCACGAGGCCGGACAGGCCTGACGCCCACTGCTTGCTTCATTGCGACTCGCGTGGGCCTTCCGTCGGTTTCCTCGGGGCCGTATGGCCGTGGTGACTCGCCCCCGCCGGCACATGAGCTGGAGCTGTCCAGGCAGCACAGCCTGGACGTCTTCGTACCCGCACATCGTGGAGGTCAGCTCGTGCGTCAGCGCCGCATCGTCCTGCGTCCACCGCCACGGCGCAACCCCTACGACATGGCGGCACCCACCGGACGGACCCTAAGACACAGCCGGTGGGGTCGCGACCAGACGCGACAGGTGAGTCGCCGGCGCCGCTTCGGTCGTACGTATCGCGCCAGCTGCCGGCTCCGCGGCCGCACACGGTCCACCCGCTGGCGGCAGGCCGGCAGGGCGGAGGGCGCGGTCCCGGTCGGCTACGCTCATCGCACGATGGGAATCCAGATCAGCGACCCCTGGAGCGCGCCGACGGCCACCACGGCCGTCGATGCCGACGTGCGCATCCCCGGATCCAAGTCGATCACCAACCGGGCGTTGGTCCTCGCCGCGTTGGCCGACGGCCCCTCGACGATCTACAGGCCACTCCGGGCTCGCGACAGCATCCTGATGGTCGCAGCCTTGCGCGCGCTCGGCACGACGATCGACGACTCCCAGGACGACTGGTACGTGGCCCCGGGCAAGCTCCAGGGACCGGCGACGATCGACTGCGGTCTCGCCGGCAACGTGATGCGCTTCGTCCCCCCGGTCGCCGTCCTCGCCGACGGCACCGCGAGCTTCGATGGCGACCCGCGGGCCAGGGAGCGCCCCATGACGACGCTTCTCGCGGCGCTGCGCGACCTGGGCGGCGAGATCGCGGGCGACTCCTTGCCGTTCGTCGTCCACGGGCACGGTGGGATTCCCGGAGGGACGGTCGAGATCGACGCGTCAGCTTCCAGCCAGTTCGTCTCGGCGCTGCTGCTGTCAGGGGCGCGCTACGACAACGGCGTGACGGTTCGCCACGTCGGCAAGCCGCTGCCGTCAGTGCCGCACATCGCCATGACCGTCGCCATGTTGCGTGAGCGGGGAGTCGAGGTCGACGACACCGAACCCAACACCTGGCGGGTCGCGCCCGGCCCGATCCACGCGATCGACGTCGAGGTGGAGCCTGACCTCTCCAACGCCGCGCCGTTCCTCGCCGCCGCCCTGGTGACCGGCGGGCGGGTGCGCATCCTCGGCTGGCCCGACACGACCACCCAGCCCGGCGCCCTGCTTCGGGACATCTTCGGTCAGATGGGCGCACACGTGCGGCTCGACAGCGAAGGGCTGACGCTGCGTGGCCCCGAGACGATCGAGGGCATCGACGTCGACCTGCACGATGCCGGCGAGCTGGTGCCGGTCGTGGCGGCGGTGGCGGCGTTGGCGTCCGGACCGTCGTATCTGCGCGGTATCTCCCACATTCGCGGCCACGAGACGGATCGGATCGCCGCGCTGGCCACCGAGCTCGGGCGGCTCGGCGCGCAGGTCGACGAGCTCGACGATGGCCTCGCGATCCGGCCGCGGCCGTTGTCCGGCGGCCTGTTCCACACCTACGACGACCACCGGATGGCCCAGGCTGCGGCCGTCCTCGGCCTCGTCGTCCCAGGCGTGCAGGTCGAGAACGTCGCCACGACCCGCAAGACCCTGCCCGACTTCGTGGGCATGTGGACCACGATGCTGAGCCGGGAGGCGGCTGCGTGAGCCCGGGGCGCCGGTTCGAGCTCGACGACTACGAGAGCTACGGCCGGCCGAAGCGCCGGAGCCGACCGCGCACCAAGCTGCGTCCACGCTACGACGACGCGTCGCGTGGCGTCGTCGTGACGATCGACCGAGGCCGCTACACCTGCCGCCTGATCTCCCCCATGACCAGGCGTGGCGACGGTGCGGCAGCCGACGAGGGCGCCGACACATCCCACGGCTACCAGCGCGCCGCGCCGTCCTGTGGAGACGGCGGCGCGTCCGGTCCCGGTGACGAGGGAACCCTCGTGGTCGCGGTGCGGGCCCGCCCGCTCGGCCGCAAGAGCGTGGTGGTCGGTGACCGGGTACGCCTGGTTGGCGACGTTTCCGGGAAACCGGGCACGCTGGCCCGGATCGTGGAGATCGAGGAACGCGAGACGGTGCTCCGGCGCACCGCCGACGACACCGACCCGGTCGAGCGGGTCATCGTGGCCAACGCCGACCAGCTCGTGATCGTCGCCTCACTCGCCGACCCACCGCCGCGGCCGCGGCTGATCGACCGCTGTCTCGTCGCGGCCTACGACGCTGGCCTGGACCCGCTGCTCTGCCTCACCAAGGCCGACCTGGCCGCGCCGGACGAGCTGCTCGCCACCTACCGGCCGCTCGGCGTCCCGTCGGTCGTCACCCGATACGACCAGGACCTCGCGGCGCAGCTGCGTGACCGGCTCGTCAATCGGGTGAGCGTACTCGTGGGCCACTCCGGGGTCGGGAAGTCGACTCTGGTCAACGCCCTGGTCCCGGGTGCGCAGCGCGCGACGGCCGAGGTGAGCGAGGCGACCGGAAGAGGACGGCACACCTCGACGCAGGTGGTGATGCTGCCGCTGCCCTTCGGCGGATCGATCATCGACACGCCGGGGATCCGCTCGTTCGGCCTGGCGCACGTCGACGCGGACGGGCTGATCGCGGCCTTCCCCGACCTCGAAGCCGAGACCGAGGAATGCCCGCGTGGGTGTACGCATGGCCGGACCGAGCCCGAGTGCGCCCTGGACGTCGCGATCAGCGAGGGGCGGGTCGATCCGGCCCGGGTCGACTCGTACCGCCGACTCCTCGACTCACGCGAACGCCGCGCCGGCGACTGACGAACCCGACCTCCCGCAATGACCAGGCGTGGGTGGTGTGTGGTACCCGCGGCGGGTGCTCGTACCCAATACGGGCACCGCGCACATCCCCTGCCCCCGCCGCGCCGCTAGCCCCAGACCGCCCGCGCGCCGGCGTCACCGGTGAGGACGACCTGCACACCAGCGCTCAGCGCCGCCGCGATGAGCAGCACCGTCACCGCGAGGCGCAGCAGAGCCGGGCCGTTACTGCGCTGGTGTGAGCGGATGGGGTTCGGCCCGGAGAGGAAGAGAGCAGCCAGAAGGGACACCACGAAGAAGGCCAGCAGCACCCAGACCAGGAGCGTGCCCCGGTCAGCGTGCTCCGCCACGAACTCCGGCTCACCCAGCCGCTCGAACAGCGCCTCACCAGAGAGCTTCGCGACGAACCCGGTGACCAGGCAGAACGCCGATCCGACCAGGAGCGGCCACCGCAGCAGCCACCGCCACCGCGGCACGATCGCGTACCCAAGGGCGATCAGGACGACCAGCGGGACGAAGGCCACCACGGCATGGATGACGAGGGCGTGCATGGGCAGGCCAGCAATCTCGTCGAACATCAGGCTCACTCCTCACCTCGTCTGGGCCGCTGATCCATCGTCGAGCTCGAGACGATCCTGTCCTCCCGATAGCTCTCTCCTCACACGAGCCCTGGCGCCGGCCGGTTCGATCGTGACTCGCCGGTTCGACTCAGCGGGTCGAGAAACCGTAAACCATGCCGAGTCGTCTAGCGTTGACCCATGTCCACCTACACCGATGATCTGCGGCTCGCCCACCTGTTGGCCGATGACGCCGACTCGCTCACCATGAGCCGGTTCCGGGCCCAGGATCTGCGGGTGAGAGCCAAGGATGACCTGTCACCGGTCACGGACGCCGACACGTCCGTGGAAGAGTCGCTCCGCCGTACCCTCAGCCGAGCCCGCCCGAGGGACAGCGTGCAGGGCGAGGAGCTGGGCCGCACCGGCTGGAGCCCGCGGCGGTGGATCATCGATCCGATCGATGGCACGGCCAACTACGCCCGCGGTGTCCCGGTGTGGGCGACCCTCATCGCCCTGGCCGTGGACGAGCAGATCGTGGTCGGTGTGGTGTCGGCGCCGGCTCTCGGCCGCCGCTGGTGGGCGTCGAAAGGCGACGGTGCGTACGCCGGACGCAGCCTCCGGATGGCCCAGGACTGCCAGGTGTCGAAGGTCGCGACGCTCGAAGAGGCGTTCATCTCGTACTCGAGTCTGGACGGCTGGGAGAAGGTAGGCCGTGGCGCAGGTTTCGCCCGACTGTTGCGGGCGAGCGGGCGTACGCGTGGATTCGGTGACTTCTGGTCCTACATGCTGCTCGCCGAAGGTGCGGTGGACATCGCGACCGAGCCCGAGCTCAACCTTCACGACATGGCGGCGGTGTCGGTCATCGTCGAGGAGGCCGGTGGGCGGTTCACCGACCTCGACGGCAATCCTGGACCGTACGGCGAGAACGCCCTCGCCACCAACGGTCTGCTCCACGACGAGGCCTTGGCCATCCTCAAAGGCGAGGAGCCTGACTGAGGCGACGCCGGAGCACACGAGCCTCGCATGTCACGCCTTGCCGGGGCGTGCACACCGAGGTCGCGTGTCGGTCGCGGATCCGCAAGCCCGGCAGGGTGATCAGCCGCGGCTCGAATGGTCGGCGAAGCGACGCAGGGGATGGCCGTTCGACGCCGAACGCTGCGCCATGACGTCGGACGCGAGCTTGACGACCCGGCCGACGTTGACGTCCCAGCCGAGCCCGTACGCGGTCGGCTGGAGGAGCCGTTCGTCTTCGGGCGCCCACCAGGTCGAGCGGAGTCGGTCGAGCGTCGGCGGCCGGTAGTCGTACGGGACGCCAGCCACCCGCCCACGCCAGCTGCGCTCGCTGGGCGGTTGGCGAAGCTCCTTGATCACCGACGCCGCCACGAGCGCGCCCACGCCACCGACGAGCAGCGCGTCGAGCCGACCGAACCTCCGCTTCTTTCTCCGCGCCATATCCCTCACTCCAGTCCGTCCACGTCTGCTGACGCAATGTTACGTACTCCGATCCGGCCCGCAAGCTCGGCCACGCCGGTGACCGGCCGTTCACACACGAATCCCCGACAGATGTACGCCGCGGCTCGCCCGTCGACCAGCGGGCGACCAGCAAGCAGCGGCACGTCGCTCATGCCGTTCGGTGTGCCGACCGCGACGACAGCGCCCGGACTGGGCGACCGCAAAGCCGTGCGATGCAAGCGCGCGCGAGCAGGGTCGTCCAGCGCTCCCACCACCGCGATCTCGAGCGGACCGGCCAGCAAGGCCTCGGCGACCGCCAGCCCCCATCCGGCCGCCCGCGGTGCCCGGTCGGCAAGCCGACCAGCCATGCCGAGGGCGCGCGCCGCAGCCTCGCGGTGTTCTGCCGACCCGGTGAGGGCCGCATAGCTCAGCAGCGCACCGGCCGCCGCGGACTGTCCCGAAGGCGTCGCGCCGTCGGTCGGGTCACGCGGACGCCTCACCAACCGCTCGGCGTCATCGGCCGTGTCGAAGAAGCCACCCTCACCGTCGGCGAAACGAGCAAGGACCACCTCGAGCAACCGGCCCGCACGCTCCAGCCAGACCGCATCGCCGGTCACCGCCAGCAGGGCGAGATAGCCCTCGGCGACGTCGGCATAGTCCTCGAGTACGCCAGGGCTCGTGCCTGCGACCCCGTCTCGTGACGCACGAACCACCCGATTGTCCGGCGATGTGTGTACGCGTACGAGAAGCTCGGCGGCCGCGACGGCGGCCTCGACGTAGGACGGTTCGTCCAGCAGCGCACCAGCCTCGGCGAGCGCCGCGATCGCAAGGCCGTTCCACGCAGCGACGACCTTGTCGTCTCGGGCAGGCGGCACCCGCTGCGTTCGCGCGTGCAACAACCTCGCACGCACGTCGGCCAGCCGCGCGGAGTCGTCGGGATCCTCCCGCAACTGCAGCGTCGACGCGCCGCGCTCGAACGTCCCGCCGTCCGTGACCCCGAAGACCTCCGCCGCCCACCTGCCGTCGCTCTCGCCCAGCACCTCGCGCAGCTGGGCAGGCGTCCACACGTAGAACCTGCCCTCGACTCCCTCGGAGTCGGCGTCGAGCGCCGAGGCGAAACCGGACTCGGGCGTACGCAGGTCGCGTAGCAGGAACTCCGCGGTCTCCCGCACCACACGCTCGGCCAACGGGGCACCGGTCTGCCGCCACCAGTGCGCATAGACCCGAAGCAGCAGAGCGTTGTCGTACAGCATCTTCTCGAAGTGCGGCACGACCCACTCGCGGTCGACGCTGTAACGGGCGAAGCCGCCGCCGAGCTGGTCGTACATCCCACCGCGCGCCATCCGCTCGCAGGTCTTGTCGACCATCTCGAGTGCGTCCGACGATCCGGTGCGGAACGCGTACCGCAACAGGAACTCCAACACCATGGAGGGCGGGAACTTCGGCGCTCTCCCGAAGCCTGCGTGCTGGTGGTCGAAGTCGGCACCGAGCAGCGCGACAGCCCGGTCGAGACTCGCGGCGTCCGGCGGCCCGCCACCAGGGACGAGCGGCCGGTCGAGCTGCTCCACGATCTTGCCCGCGGCTTCGACCACGTCGTCCCGGCGCTCCCGCCAGGTGCGCGCGACCGCTTCGAGGACTTGACCGAACGCCGGCATGTTGTGGTGGGGCCGAGGTGGGAAGTACGTCCCGCAGTAGAACGGCTTGCCGTCGGGGGTGAGGAAGCAGGTCATCGGCCAGCCGCCCTGACCGGTCATCGCCTGGGTGGCCTCCATGTAGATCGCGTCGACGTCCGGACGCTCCTCACGGTCGACCTTGATGTTGACGAAGTGGTCGTTCATGTAGGCGGCCGTCTGCTCGTCCTCGAACGACTCGTGCGCCATCACGTGGCACCAGTGGCATGCGGAGTAGCCGACCGAGAGCAGCACCGGGACGTCGCGTTCCCGGGCCTCGGCGAACGCCTCGTCACACCACGGCCACCAGTCGACCGGGTTGTCGGCGTGCTGGCGCAGGTACGGACTGGTCGCGTCGGCGAGCCGGTTAGCCATGCTTCGACCCTATGCGGCGATCCGCCCATCGCCACGTAAGACCGGAGAAGATCCCGTGCCGCGGACGAACCCGCCCGACGGCACCAGACCTGAATGCCCAGTCACTAGGGATCTGCCCAGCACCGGGACGTGCACCGGCACTCAGGACATGCCGGTCACTCGGACGGATGGGCGTGCGGATCGAAGCCTTCCGGTGCCCGGTCCAGGAACGTCGTGATCGTGGCGATGCGTCCCTGCCCGTCGAGAGTGAGCACGTCCGTGCCCTCGGCGAACGACGCGCCGCGGCAGACGAGCTCCCACTGCACGCGGATCCGGCCGTGGTGCTCCTCGGGCTCGCGACGGGCGCGGAACTCGTAGCTCCCCATGTGCTCGGCGAACTGGGTGGTGAAGTCGATCAGCGCGTCCAGGCCTGCGAGCACACCGACCGGCGCGTACTGCGCCACGTCGTCGGCGAAGAGCGTCCGGCCGAGAGCGCGTTGCGCGTCGGCGTCGAGGTTCCAGAAGCGGACATATGCCTCTGCCGTCGCGACGGGCTGGGCTGTGGTCCCGGTCATGGGTGGCTCCTTCGTGTCGAATGTCGTTCCCGTGGGGCCGTCGGCCTCTCGCAGGCGACCGCCTGCCAGCAACGATCCGTCGACGCACGCGCCCTGTCGATTACCTCGCAGGTAGTTGCGGCACCCCGGCCGCGTCCGTGACGGTGGGGGACATGACGCTCGTCGAGGAACCCGTGGGCCGGCTGATCCGCCAGTGGCGGGAACGCCGTCGTCGATCACAGCTCGACGTGGCGCTCGCGGCGCGGCTCTCCGCGCGGCACCTCAGCTTCGTCGAAACTGGTCGGGCGACGCCCAGCCGACAGATGATCGAGCGGCTGTGCGACGAGCTGGACGTTCCGCTGCGCGAGCGCAACGCGATCTACCTCGCCGCAGGTTACGCACCTCGGCACAGGGAGCGACCGCTCGCCGACCTAGGTGCCGTCCGGGCCGCGGTCGACGCGGTGCTGGCCGGCCACGAGCCGTACCCCGCCGTCGCCGTCGACGTTCGCTGGGACGTCCTCGCGAGCAACCGGGCGATGGCGACGTTCCTCGCCCAGGTGCCCGACGAGTTCCGGACGCCTCGACTCAACATGCTGCGAGCGACGCTGCACCCGGAGGGGCTGGCTTCCCGACTGCGCAACTACGAGCAGTGGCGGGCGCACGTCGTACGCCGGATTCGGCGCCAGCTCGAGCGCACCGCCGCTCCCGGGTTGGCCGAGCTGCTCGCCGAGGTCGAGGCGTACTCAGCGCCCAGCGAGGTAGCTCCGGCGACGACCCGTGACGGCGACCTCGTGGTCCCGATGGTGCTGGACACCGATTTCGGCACCCTGACCTTGTCGTACGTGCTGTCGGTCTTCGGCGCGCCCCGTGACGTGACCGTCGACGAGATCGCGGTCGAGTCGTTCTTTCCCGCCGACGATGTCACGCGCGACATCCTGTGGTCGGTGTCGGCGCACAGCCAGCCGTCGAACGCCCATGGCATCCACGGATCTGTCGGTGGGAAGGGCTAGCCTGCAGGGCGTGGGTGAGCAGCAGAAGCCGCGACGCCGTTCGACTCGCGTGACGCGACGTGCGCCGAGCGCACGACCGGATGCGCCGTCGTACGAACTTCATGCCGGTGACGTCCTCGACGTCTATCACCGCTGGCCCACACCCGTGACGATCATCAGCGACGGCGCCTACGGCGTCCGCGGCTTCCACGGCGACACGGTTGGCACCGACGGGCTCGTCGAGTGGTACCGCCCCCATGTCGAGGCCTGGTCCGCCGCCGCCCATCCGTCCACGACGCTGTGGTTCTGGAACACCGAGGTCGGGTGGGCAACCGTGCATCCCCTGCTCACCGAGCATGGTTGGGAGTACGTCCAGACGATCACCTGGGACAAGGGGATCGCGCACATCGCCGGCAACGTCAACGGCAGGACGATCCGGCAGTTCCCGGTCGTCTCGGAGGTCTGCGTCTTCTACCAACGGCGGTTCGTGATCGACACTCCGGACGGGCCACTGCCTGTGAAGCAGTGGTTGCGTCACGAGTGGTTGCGCAGCGGGTTGCCCCTCTACCGCGCGAACGAAGCATGTGGCGTACGAAACGCCGCGACCCGCAAGTACCTCACGCAGGACTGGTTGTGGTACTGGCCGCCCGGCGAGATGCTGGAGCGCCTCGCGACGTACGCCAACGAGCACGGCAAGAAGACGGGCTGGCCCTACTTCAGTCTCGACGGGCGCAACGTCGTCACCGCCAAGGAATGGGACTCGCTGCGTTACCGCTGGAACCATCAGCACGGCATCACCAACGTCTGGCGACGCGGACCGCTGCACGACCACGAGCGGCTCAAGGGCACCCTCCGGCGTGCGGCTCCCCGGGTCTACAAGCCGACTGCCAGCAGCTCGGCACACCTCAACCAGAAGCCGCTGGAGTTCATGGAGCGCCTCGTCAAGGCCGTGACAGAACCCGGCGATGTCGTGTGGGAGCCCTTCGGTGGCCTCGCGTCGGCGTCGGTCGCTGCCGTCGCCCTGGGGCGGCGGGCGTACGTCGCCGAGATCGACAAGGGATTCGCCAAGCTCGCCCGGGAGCGGCTCCGCAACGCACGGGCGGCTGCCAACCCGGCGGCGGAGGAGGTGGCGATCCAGTGATGCGGACCAACGACACCGCAGTGGCGGCCGACGGGCTCTTCGACGCGACCGAGACCGAGCCTCTCGGCCCACCACCTCCTGCCGAGCCGGAGCTCGATCCGGACGACCCTCGAACTCGGCTGCAGCACCGGCTTCGCACTGTCCTGCTCGGGCTTCCCGCCTACTTCGAGTTCCACAACCACATCTCCGGGGTCAACGCCACCGACCTGCACAGCCTCAACACCCTGCTCGGTGCATCCATCGAGAGTCAGGTGGTCGTCGCCCTCAATCAGCAGCGTGCGCTCTGGGATCCCGACAACGAGTGGCTTGGCTACGCGTTCGAGCGTCAGTCGCAGCGGTTCCCCGACGTCCGTCTGGTGCGGAAGGGCCTTGCGTCGGGACCGGAGATCGCGCTCGGCATCGAGCTCAAGGGCTGGTTCCTGCTGGCCAAGGAGGGCGAACCATCGTTTCGCTTCACGACGACGCCTGCGGCCTGCGCGGATCACGACCTGCTCGTGGTCGTGCCGTGGTACCTGGACAACGTCGTGTCGGGCACTCCGGTCGCTGCCGAGCCCTACGTGGTGTCGGCGAAGTGGGCCGCCGAGTATCGCAACTACTACTGGCAACACGCGCGCGACGCGGCAAAAGGGACCGATCGCAGCATTCGCGCGCCAGCCGACGCGCGGCCCTATCCCAGCAAGGACGCCCAGATCGCCGACCAGCCGGCGTATGACGGCGGGAAGAACTTCGGTCGTCTCGCTCGCGTACGCGGACTGATGGACGACTTCATCGCCGCGTCCCTGCAGCTCGAAGTCCTGGGGATCCGCATGCAGGACTGGTACCGGTTCCTCAGGATGCACAGCGACCAGACCGACCCCGACGCCGTCTCCATGCGCTTGGAACGCGACCTTCGACGGCATGTCGACCAGAAGTCGGTTCACCTCGCGACACGTGCTGCCGCGGCCGTGCGGGAGCTTGCCGACCTGCTGGGTCAGTCCTGACCAAAGGGCATTCGACGTCGCGTCGACGCCGTCCCGAGCCACTGGCCCAAGAGCTGCGACGACGGTGAGCTCACCTAGTCCGCGTCACCGCCGACCGCGGCACCGCGAGTCCTGGGCGTGCGCTGCCGTCGCACCGTGGCGATCCCCGCGAAGATCAGTCCCACCCCCACGATGAGGAGTACGACGCCTGCCACCAGGGCGTCACCGAACATCACGCCGAACGCAGTCGTGGGAACGACGAGGGCGCCGAGCACCGCGAGGACGGCGTACCACCACATCTCGTTCGCCCAGAAGAGGGCGAACAGTCCTGCGATCAGCGCGACACCCACGAGCAGGCCGACGAGCGCGTAGTCCTCGTCCGCGCTGACGACTTCGGTGCCGACGACCCCGCTGATGCCGCCGAGGACGGTCACGACGTGGCGGTCGGTTCCGGCAAGCCTCGAACCGGCGACGACCCACACCACGCCGTACGCCACGAACGCGAGTCCTGCCACCAGCTGGGCTGGCCACGCCTGCGGCATCAGGTCCAGAAGCCCGATGATGACGAGGAATCCGGCCAAGGCCACCGCGCACAGGGCAGGCGCCTTACGCCACACCACGTAACTCGCCGCCGCGACACCCGCCATGACGACCCCGGGAAGGATCAGGTCGTGGAAGCCGCGGACGCCGGTCGCCACCCCGATCGTGAACGCGGCCGCAGCAGATGCCAGGGCACCAAGCACGCTGGCGTGTGCCTGCCGGCGGCCCGGCGCGGTAGGTCGCAGTCCGGCGATCGCGACTCCGGCGAGCAGGAGCACCACGGTTGCGCCGCCACAGATCGCAACCTTGGCCGGCCTGCTGAGCAAGTCCCAGGACAGGCCCAGGATCAGGATCAGCGCACCGAGGACCAGCGCTCCGCCGACGTAGGAGACGATCTCGGCGGCCAGGCGCCTGGCCGGTCGCGGAGGTTGTTCCACCTCGCGCGCGACGACCTGTGCGAATCCCTTCCGACGAAGCGCATCGCTCACCGCCCTCGCCTGTTCGGTCGAGAGCGTGCCGTTTCGTACCAGATCGGCGAGAACGTCATCGAGTGCGTCCTGCCGAGAGTCGTCGCTCGACATGCCATCCCCAGCTGTCAGGTGGCTCATCGTATAGCGCCGGGGGCTTCCTTGCCGTGGTAACCGTTCAGCCGTAGTCGGATGTCGGGCTCGCCGGGGATCGGAACCTCCGCATAGACGATCCGCAGATCGCCCTCGTTTGCGGCGTCCTCGTCCACGATCACCGGGCCGTGGCTGCCGTCGCGAGCCACCAGGATCCAGCGGTCGGGATGGTTCGTGCCGTCGTCGACCAGCGCCCGCAGGTTGAGCTCATGGGCGAGGACCCGAGCCAGGTCGAGCTCGCTGAGGCCGGTGGCTTCGGCGAGCTCACGGTCACCCATCAGCGTCCAGCGGAACCCGCCGGGACCCTCTGGCAGCGTCACGACGACCACGGGCCGGTCCGCGGTCACCGGCCGGTCCTCCAGCCGACCGACGTACACCGCCGAGGGCGGGATGCCGAACCTGCGCTCCAGCGTTCGGCGCAGCGCGTCGGAGTCGATCGGTCCGTCGAAGTAGGTCAGGTACCGCATGGTGAGCCCGGAACTTGTCGTGGTGACGGAAGACCTCCAGCGCCCGTTCGCGCGATGTCGGCGAGCTCGAGCAGGAACGCGCCAAGCGCCGTCCAGACCGGCGCGGCCTCCGCCATCGGCCGGCCGTTCAGCGTGGTCCTTCCTGCCCGGATCGACGAGAGCATCGCCGGCATGAGCCAGCCGTACTTCGCCGTGGCACCCGCAGCGACGGCACGGCGTACGTCATCCGTCGAGTACGAAAGCCCAGCCTGCCGAAGGCCTCCGGCATAGCCGTCGACGACCACGTTGAAGAACTCGGCCATGTGTTCCGGCCCCACGTGGAAGTCGGCAATGGCGTCGACGAAAAGCGTGCCGGGGTCCTCACCCACTCGCCCCACGCCTGCGTACGCCCAGTCGATGACGACCGTCTGTCCGGCGACGTCGAAGAGATTCTGCGGGTGGAAGTCCAAATGGCACAGGGTCGTGGGGTATTCGGCGAGCACACCCATCAAGTCGTGGCGCGCATTCCACAGGCCGCGAACCTCGGCCGGACCGATGGCAGGTGCCGTCTGCAACACGGACCTCACGCCCGCGTCGGCCCAGAGGTCGTCGTCCTCCACGACGGCGCACATGTCGACCCGGCGGTCAAGGTAGACGCGCAACCAGTCGCGACTGAGCCAGGCCTGCGACAACACCGGCGAACCGACGAGCCGCCCCTGCAGATAGCCCAGATCGAACGCCGCACGCCTGTATCGAGAGAACGGCCAGGCGACCGCCGATGATCCTCCGACATCTTCCAGCAGGAAAGCGACGCTCCCATCGGCATGATCGGATGTGCCGTGACACCGAGGCGCCCGCAACCCGCCGCCATCGGAGGCAACCTGCTCGAATTGCGCCGGAATGTCACTCGTGTAGAAGTCGACTTCCCGCCGCCAGAAGAACGGGTGACTCGGATCGGAATGCGGCCCCCACTGCGTTTCTGCGGCACCATTGTCGCGAATCAGCTTCAGAATCGTTGAACGTCCGCGGTCACGTACCCGCCAGATCCCCACCGTCGCGATCCCTTGCGCCGCCGGCATCGCCAGCAGCTCCATCGACGCTCCCACGGCCGCACACCGTAGCACCGCGCACGACTGAAACGGCCTGGCGAACGACGGGCCGCGCGACGAACCCACCTCAGTGCGTGTAGGGGCGGTGGAGTTCGCAGTCGGGATTGAGCCGCACGCCGAAACCCGGCGTCTCGGGCAGCCGCAGTCGCCCGTTCACCGGCACCGGCTCGTCCAGCAAGAGCGGAGAGAACATCGGCACGATCTCGCTCGCCTGCGGGTGCATCATCAAGAACTCCGCAAACGGCGAGTTGTGTCGTGTGATCACGAAGTGGTAGGAGTACACGCTCGATCCGTGGGGAATCACCGGCACGCCACGGACGTCGGCGAGCGCACTGATCTTGAGGAGCTCGGTGATCCCGCCGCACCAGTTGACGTCCGGCTGGATGACGTCGGCACACCCCATCTCGAGGAGCAGCCGGAATCCGTACCGCGTCCACTCGTGCTCGCCCGTGGTCACCCACATGCCGCGCGGCACCCGGCGACGCAGCTCGGCATAACCCCAGTAGTCGTCGGGCGGCAGGGCCTCCTCGATCCACTTCAGGCCGAGCTCGGCGGATTCCGCCGCAAGCCGCGTCGCATAGTCGACGTCGAGCGACATCCAGCAATCCCAGGCCAGGAAGAAGTCGTCGCTCACCCGCTCACGCATCGTCCGCAACTTCTCGAGGTTGGCCCGCATGCCGTCGGGCCCCTCCGCTGGGCCGTGCTGCAAGGGCAGCTTGCCGCCGATGAAGCCCATCTTCTCGGCGAGGTCAGGCCGCGCCGTCGTCGCATAGAAGACGAGCTCGTCGCGCACCGGTCCACCGAGCAAGGCATAGACCGGCTCGCCCCGGATCTTGCCGAGGAGGTCGTACAACGCGAGGTCGACCGCGCTGATGCTGTTGACCACGATTCCTTTGCGCCCGTAGAAGAGGGTGGAGGAGAACATCTGGTCCCAGATCTTCTCGATCGACGTGACCGGTGCGCCTTCGACGAAACGCGCCAGGTGCTTTTCGACGATGTACGCACCAGGCTCACCGGCGGTGGTCGTCGCGAAGCCCACCGTCCCGTCGTCCGCCTCGACCTCGACGACGAGCGTGCCCAGCACGTTGAGTCCGAAGGACTGCCGGCTCTGACGGTATTCCGGATACCGCGCCATCGGCGTCGCGATGTGGTCGTCGATCCAGTGCGTCGCCTCCTGGTCGTGGTAGTCGGCGCCACCGCCACGCACGACGTACGCCCTGACCTCCCGGATCCTCGGCATTCCCATGACCTCGAGCTCCTCACCCTTTGTGCTGGCCGCGCCTGGTGCCCACGCCATGTGTGGGTCGCGAAAGCCCGCCACACGTGGTCATCGTGTGTGTAACCTGACCGGGCCGAGCAGACCGGACAGTCGCTGCCCGGAGAAGACCCCCATGGTGGGCGAGCAGTCGTCCAGGTACGGCGCCAGCGTGTTGAACACCGTGACCTCCAGGTGGTTGACGCCCGGCCGTACCGCGTCGGTCAGGTCGAAGCGGTACGGCGACCAGACGCGTACGCCGACGCCCTGCCCGTTGACGGCGACCTCGGCCGTGCCGCGCACCCGACCGAGGTCGAGCACCACCGATTCCGCCGGGTCGTCGAGTCGGAACTCGCGCCGATACCGGACGCCGCCGGAGAACGAGCCCAGGCCCGCATCGGCCCACGGCCCCGCCGACAGCGGACCTTCGGCGCAGTCGAACTCCACCGGCCCGGCCCACAGCGCACCGCCGGAGCGCCCGTCGACCGGCTCGATGCGGACGGACAGGACGCGACGCTCCCCTGCGGCGAGGGGAAGCGCCACCCGCCCGTGCGCGATGGCAAGCTCCTGACCGTCGAGGAACACCCGCACCCGGCCCGCGCTCACCGGCAAGGTCGCCCACATCGCACCCGGGGGCACGACCAGCTCGAACCACTCGGCCGGCTTCGGCTGGCCCGGCCGGGCGTCGGGCACGATCGGCAGCACACCGCCGTCGCCTACGCCGGGCTCGAGCCAGCTCGCGCCAGGCAACGGGTGAGGTCGCGGACGCAGCAACGCGAACTGCGGGTCGTACGGCTGCGAGCGCCGCAATGCCGCCGGGACGTCGACGCCATCCCGGACGAAGGTCCACGACTCATCGGTGACGAACGTCGCCGTCGAGCCGTCGGCGAGCTCCGCGACACCATCGACGAAGACCGCGAGCGGGCCACCGACGTCGGTGAACCGCACCTCGACCGGGTTGTCGCCGGCCGTGAGGTAGTCGGTCACGTCGTACGGCAGGACGCGGTTCTGCATGCCGTACGGCTCGAACGCGCCCTGGGTGGCGATCTCCTTGCCGCCCAGCACGAGCCGGGCCGGACCGTCCGTGCCGAGCTGCAGCGTCGCCCGAACCGGCTTCTGCGGAAGGGAGATCGTGCCGCGGGCCACGAGCTCGGTGCCGCGCACACTGCCGTCAGCGGGCGACAGCCAGACCGGCCGAACGAACGCGTCGCGATCGGTCGTGAGTGCCCAGTAGCCGCGCAGCGGCCCGTCTGCCTCGGCGGTCACGCGTACCTCCAGCAGGTTGTGCCCGACGCGGGCATGCACGTCATCGAGCCGCAAGGTGCCGCCGGGGTCGGGGCCGAGCTGCTCGCCGTTCCACCACACGTCCTTGGCGCCGTTGGCGTGCACGGCCAACGTCAGCTGGGCGTCCGCTTCGACCGGAAGCGTGGTGCGCAACACCACGACCTGGCCCGCTTTCACACTGTCGACGTGCCAGAAGTCGTCCGGCACCCGCGCCTTCGGGCCGAGCATGCTGGCCTGGAACGGGTCCTTCTCGATCCCGCGGGTGAGCGAGTACCGGACCGGCAGCCAGCCCGGAGCCTCGAGAGGTCCGGCATGTCCTGCTGGCAAGGGCTCTGGAACACTTGCGGCGTCCAGTGGTTCGGTCCGCCAGGCGAAGACTCCCTGACCGACGAGCACCTCGTCCCACTCGGACCTGTCGGGGTGCGGGTACGGGGCCTCGACCCGGTGCCGCAGCCGCCACTGCTGCACCGGGATCGGCGCGTCGGACGCCGGCAACGCGAAGTCGCCGTAGCGGTTGTCCATCGTCGAGACGACGGACGCCATCCACGGGCCGTCCAGCTCGACGACCTTCGGCGGGCTGTCGTGGTCCGAGGCGGCGCCGCTGGAGGCGTGCGAGCTTTCCCCTTGCGTGGCAGGCGGTTCGGCTTCATCTGCGATGTCGTCCGGTTCGGCCGAGCTCCGCCACACCAGCAGGGCGACCGGCGCCGCATCGAAGCGCACCTCGACGTCCAGGCCGCCCCGACCATTCGGGCGCACGTCCGCTGGTTGGCTCGTCCCCGACACCGGATCCCACAGCTCTACGTCGGTCGCCGTGTCAGGCAGGCCCACCACGACGCGTTCCCGCCAGCGTCTCGGATCGAAGTCGTACCCGGTCGCGTGCAACCCACGGACCCAGTCGCGCCCGCCGGGCATGCGGGTCGCCCAGCCCTCCGGCGCCGCCGGGACCAGCAAGAGCTCCCGGTCGCCGACCCTGCGGCGAAGCGTCGGACCGGGCACCTCGATCGGGCGGCCGAGCGGTTCCAGCGCCGACGGCAGGTCCTTCGGTCGGTCGACCCGGACGACCGTTCCCTTGCAGTCCTGGGATTCCACAGAGCCCTGGGCGCTTTGGTCGATCAACGCCCGCAGCCGTCGTACGACATCCGCACCGTCGTCGCTGTCGGCCAGCTCGGGCGGATCGCCCACCACCACGAGCAGCCCGCCGTTCGAGACGAACTCGAGCAGCTTGCGCGCGGTCGGGGTCTCCAGGAAGCTGCACGCGGGCAACACGACCGCCCGGTACGACGCGGCACGGGTGTGCAGCGCACCATCCGCGACCCGCGCGTTCGCCACCGTGTCGTCGTCCAGGACGACGAAGTCGCGGTCGTCACGATGCAGGACGCCGCGGTGCGGGTCGTACCACACCATGCGACCGACGATCTCGAGGTACGCCTGATGCGCCGCCCGAGCGGCGGGCAACGCGCCCTTCACCAACGTCGACGCCTGAACCGTCGCCGAGGGGAACAGCACGCCGACGTCGCAGACGTGGTCGCCTCGGGTCAGCGCCCAGCACAACCGGCTCACGGTGTCGGCGAAGACCTTGTAGTGCGTCCAGTACGGCTGCCGCCAACACGTGCTGGGCGGCGCCCACTCCCACCAACCCCCGCGGGTCGAGTAGTAGACCGCATGGGGGTTGTAGAGGTTGGCTCCGGCGAGCAGCCAGGGGACGAGCCAGTCGAAGGTTTCCTCCAGCGTCCCGCCCCAGCCTGACGAGTGGAACGACTCGATCCAGGTGCGCGGCCGGCCGTAGTGCTGGGCCAAAGAGCTGTGGATCTTCGCCTCGCCGTGATGGTCGCTGCCCGGCGCGGAGAACCAGCGATGCGTCCGCATGTAGTCGGCGTACTGCCGGGTGCACCCGAGCGGTTCGCCCGCACGGGACGGGCTCTGCTGGTCGACTCCGAACGTGAGCCCGAAGCGTTCGTGCCACTCGTGCAGCGGCCGGAAGAACGCCTCCTCGGCAAGGCTCGCACGCACCCGTTGGTAGTCCGCCCGTACCCGCGACGACTCCGGACCCCAGTCCTCCCACAACGCTGCGAGGACGTCCTCGATGCGGTAGCCGCGACGCTGGGCGAACTCGCTCGCGAAGTGCGAGCTCCACATCGGCAGGTTGGGCAGCTCGTCCTGGAACGACCCGACGATGACCGATCCCAGGTAGTCGCCCAGCCGGCGTTCGAACTCACCGTGGACCACATCGAGCAAGGCAGCGCAGGCCGGCGGGCTCAGGTAGTCGAACCCCTGGCGCAGGCTGTAGATCAGCATCACGCGGTGGGGTTGTCCCCCGCCGTCCCAGCAGACCTTCCGGTCGACGACCGGAAGCGGGACCGGACGACCGGCAGGCGAGCCGTCCGCACCGAGCGGCAGCGCACAGCCGGCGATCGGCTCACCGGCGGCCGGGCAGACCAGCGTGCAGGGCTCGGTGCCGTCGCAGACCACGCGCTCCAGCGAGGCGCCGGCGAACTCCGGATGCTCCGTGACCAACCGGCCCTGCAGGTTCGCCCCGGAGAACCCGATCTGGTCGTAGAACCACAGCCGCGCGTCGCGCTTCCTCGCGTGGGCGCAGAGCCCCTGCCACAACGCCCACCACTCGTCCGACAGGAGCGGCGGGTCGTCGGCGCGCGAGCCGTAGATCGGCCCGGTCGGCGCGAGGTTCAGCACCACCATGTTGTGGACGCCTTGGTCGACGAGCTGGTCGAGCTGCCAGCACAAGCGATCCAGCTCCACGCGCTCGCCGCTCCACCACCAGATGGGGGCAGGTGAGTAGGCCGGTTGGGGACTCGTGAAACCGGCGAAGAGCTCGGGATGGGCTGACTCGTACGACACCTTGGCCTCCTCGGGCCGACGATCCCACCCTGTCACCCCTACCTGACGCGCCGAGGAAACCGAACCGGCTTCGGGTCGACGTGTCCGATTCGGTCACCGCCCATCAGGTCTGGGATGCGGGTTCCTCTGGAACTCGCGGCTCTGCAGGCGTACGTTATGCCCAACTTCAGCTTTCTGAATCGCCGTTCATGTATGTGAACACCCGCGATGACGCTGAACCGGCGGAGGGAGCACAGGTGTGAGCAACGTGACCGCCGTCAAGGTCCGCTCGGGGAGCGGCGATCCCCATACCCCCGTCAAGTCCGCTGAGCGCGCGTTGGCGATCCTGGAGCTGCTCACTCGACACGAGCGGCCGATGACCTTCACCGAGATCGGCCAGGCGCTGCAGTATCCGCGGTCCAGCCTGCACGGCCTGCTCCGCACGCTCGTCGAACGCGGGTGGGCCGAGTTCGATCCGGACCAACGGGCGTACTCGCTGGGCATTCGTACCCTCGAAGCCGGCAACGTCTACACCCGCGCCCTGGGCCTCGTCGAACGCGCGCTGCCGCTGATGGAGCGCATCCGCGACACGATCGACGAGACCGTGCAGCTCGCCGTGCTCGACGGACTCCAGAACGTGTACGTCGCCAAGGTCGACGGACGGCAGACCCTGACCCTCGCGTCCGAGGTTGGCCGCCGGCTGCCCGCCCACGCCACCGGCGTCGGGAAGGTGCTCCTCGCCGGACTGAGCCAAGAGGAGTTGGAGAAACGGCTCGCCGGCGTCACGCTCGAGGCGGTGACCTCACGCACCATCACCGACAAGAACCTCCTGCGCGAGCACCTCAAGCACGTGCGACAGCGTGGGTTCGCCGTCGACAACGAGGAGTACACGGTCGGCATCCGATGCGTCGCCGTGCCGATCTTCGACTTCAGTCGCCACGTCGTTGCCGCGATGAGCGTGTCGGTCCCGGCGATCCGGTTCACGCCGGGACACCGGCAGCGTGCGCACATGTTGCTCGCCGAGGCGGCACGCCACCTGTCGGCGGCCCTGGGTTACCGCAGCGCCCAATGATGACCAGTCGGGAAGGGTGACAGATGACGACGTACAGCGTTCAGCTACTTCCGGTGGGACGTGGTGACATCCCGGGTCCCGAGCTCTTCTGGATGAGCGGGTGGGACCAGTGGTACACGCTGCTCTTCCAGGCGGTGTTGATCCGCGGCAACGGCGTCACGGCGTTGGTCAACACGGGCCCGGCACGCGACCTCGAACCGATGAACGCCCACTGGGCGAAGGTCCTGGGCGAGCGGGCCCGGATGCGACGGGAGCCGAACGAGTTCATCACCGACCAGCTGGCCGCGCACGGCGTCTCGCCCGATGACGTGACCCACGTGATCCTCACCCCGCTCCAGCTCTACACGGTGAGCAACGTGGCGCTCTTCCAGAAGGCGCAGATCTGCATCGCCAAGCGCGGCTGGGTGCACTTCCACACCACGCATTCGCATCCGCACGACAACCGCGCGACGTCGATCCCGGACGACATCCTGGTGCATCTCGTCACCGACGCGTGGCCACGCGTACGCCTGCTCGAGGACGAGGACCAGCTCGCACCGGGCCTGCGTACGTGGTGGAGTGGCGTGCACCATCGGGCGTCCGTCGTCGTCGAGGTCGACACCGAACGCGGAGTCGCCGCGATCTCCGACTCGTACTTCGTCCTCGACAACGTCGAGAAGAACATCCCGATCGGCATCAACGAGAACATGTACGAGGCGATCTCGACGTACGCACGAGTTCGCGAGACGGCCGACATCGTGATTCCGCTGTACGACGAAGGCAATCTCGAGCGATTCCCCGGCGGGAGGGTGGCATGAGTGCAGACTCCGCGAACGGTCCACGCAAGGTCCTGGTGACCGGCTCGGCCCGCGGCATCGGTCGCGCGACCGCGGCACGGTTCGGCCGCGAGGGCGCCCACGTCGTCGTCAACTACCCACCCGGCGAGCGACACTTCGCCGAGGAGACCGGCCAGCTCGTCCAGGACGCCGGCGGCACTCCCCTGCTGGTCGAGGCCGACGTCGCCGACCCGGAAGCCGTGCGCGCCATGGCCGAGACGGTCCACGCCGAGTGGGGACCGCTCGACGTCGTGGTCAACAACGCAGGGATCTGCCCGTTCGCCGACTTCTTCGACATCGACGTCGAGCTGTGGGACCGGGTCCAGCACGTCAACCTGCGTGGCGTGTTCCTCGTGACGCAGGCCTTCACTCGCCAGATGGTCCAAGCCGGTCGCGGCGGCCGGGTGATCTCCGTGTCCTCGATCTCGGCGTGGGTCGGCGGCTCGCAGCAGGTGCACTACTGCACGACCAAGGCCGGGATCAGCTCGCTCATGAAGAGCCTCGCCATCGTGCTCGGTCCGCACGGCATCACGTGCAACGCGGTCTTGCCCGGTGCCATCGCCACCGACATCAACCGCGCCGACTGGACCAACACCGCCAAGCTCGACTACTTCAAGTCGCGGATCCCGGTCGGGCGGATCGGCCAGCCCGACGACATCGCGGGCGTGATCTGGCTGCTCTCGCAACCGGAAACGGCCTACATGAACGGAGCCGAGATCCTGGTCGACGGCGGGATGTTCGTCAACCTGCAGTAAGAGCGCACGCACGTCGTGCGGACGCGTTGAATGCGCTGACTTCGTGGTGAACGAGCCGTCTGCCGTCGCTACTTTTCGGCCGGGACGAGCGTGATCCGGCGCTCCGTGTGACGCTCGATCGCCGTACGGCTGTAGAGCAAGGGGACGTACTCGTCGGCCTGCCACCGCTCCACGAGGTCGCGATAGTGCGGGCTGCGCGGGTCGCCCGACTGGCCGGGTGTGGTGATGGCGACCGAGTTGTCCCACTCGCCGACGTCGACGACCATGCGGTACGACGCACCCAGTCGTTGCACCAGATCCGTTGCGAAATAGGGCGCGGCCGCAACGGTCGTGCTCGATCCACCCACCGGCAGTGGTCCCACGTCGAGGCTCGGATCGAGAAACCCGAGCGGATGGCGCTGCCGGTTCGGGTGCAGGGCGCCCCACCGCCAGCCGGCCGGATCGCTGCCCAACAGGCTTTCCAGTTCCTCGTACGCCCGAGCCAGGCTCGTGACCAGCAGCTCGTCGCGACGCGCGTATGGATCACGCGACCACCACGCCTCCGAGTGGCGCATCGCCTCACGCAAGGCCTTCTTGTCCACCTCGACGATGGTGTCACCAGCACCGGCAGGAAGCGCCGACCGGACGAACATCGGCGCGAGGTGCCGCGACACCCACACCTCGTAAAGCGCCGCAGCCGGTGAGTCCGCCGACTCGACCGTGTCCCAGCTCGTGAGCATCGAGATCGCAGACGCCAGGCGGGAATCGCCGTCTGCTCGCAACTCACGCAACAGCCCGATCAGCTCCTGCGCCGACGGCGACGCCACGTCGACCTGCAGTCGCATGGAATCGGCGAGGGTGTGCGGGGAGTCGGTCGACAGCACCTGCACGATGCGTTCGATCCGCGCCGGGTCCGACCATTCGTAGCCGATGTTCCGGCGGGCCACGAAGTCCGCAGGGAGGTTGAAGTCGTTCGCGGTGGCGACGAAACCCTCGACCGGATCGATCCGGGCCGGGAAGTCGGTCGGCGCATAGAACCCGTCCCATTCGTACCGTCCATCGCCGGGGACGGGGAGCAACCCGTTCCAGCCCACGCGTCGTGGCACGAGAGCTGCGGTCTGGCAGCCGATCTCGCCGCAGGTGTCGGCATAGACGTGGTTCTCCCCGGGAGACCTCCAACCGTCCAGGGCGGCGCGGAACTCCCGACCGTTCCTCGCTCGCAGGTAGCGCAGGCTCGCAAGGTACGGAGCCGTGCCGGGTTCCAGCCAGGTCGTGCGAATCGCGAACGCACGCTGACGTTTCTCCTCGACGCAGACCACCGGACCATGCCGGGTGAACGCGAGCTCGACCTCCTGCGGCGTTTCCCCCTTCACCGGGACCAGCTCGCGGACGATTCGCATGCGTTCCCACGTGTCGCGGTACCGGTAACGCGTCGGGTCATCCGGGTGAAGCTCGTAGACGTAGAGGTCTTCGGTGTCCACCGGAGCGATCGTGAACCCGAACGCCACCGACCCGTTGTGCCCCGCCGTGATGCCGGGAAGCGCCGGCTCGCCGGCGCCGATCACGTCCAGACCAGGAGCCGATAGATGGGCGATGTACCGAAGCGAGGGGGTCGCGTACGCGCGGTGCGGATCGTTGGCGAGGATCGGCCGTCCGGTCGCCGTGCGCCGGCCCGCAACAGCCCAGTTGTTGCTGCCCTCGTCGCGGAGCCGTCCCTGACCCAGTGGCTTGCGAGGGTCTTCCACCAGCACGAGGGGTTGGGTGGCAAGGAGATAGACCGCCAACACGTCGTCGGGCAGGTCCAGGTCGATCCCGTCGGCTTGGTGCGGTTGGCAGGCGGGCTCCAGACGCTGGCGAATGAGGTCGGCACGCCACCCGGCACGGTACGTCGTGCGGGCGCGTGCCACCTCGCTCATGACGTTGTGCACGAGGCCATGGCTGCGGATTCGTACCACGTCCTCGGGCGACCAGCGGGCCGGCGCGTATCCCAGCATCTCGAACTCGGGCGGCATGGCCTCGGGATGGTCGCCGAGCCAGTCGAGGTACGCGTTGATGCCGTCGGTGAACCGCGTGACGATACGTCTGGCGTCCGGCCCGTACGCCTCCCACTCGCGTTCCATGTCGCCGCGGTAGAGGAAGAGCCGAGCGGCACGATCCCGCTCGACGTAGTCCGGGCCGAGCACCTCCGCG
>DATCKU010000042.1:0-139225 GCA_036564245.1 Actinopolymorphaceae bacterium | reverse complement strand
CTGCAGCAGGTCCCCGAGGCCAAGCAGGGCAAGAATCGGATGCATCTCGACGTCGGCGTGGACGACCTGGATGCAGAAGTGACCCGTCTGTTGGGACTTGGGGCACGCGTCATCACAAGGGGTCTGTCCGAGCACGGCTACCGTTGGGACGTGCTCGCCGACCCCGAAGGCAACGAGTTCTGCGTCTACGTCGCGCCACGCTCGTGACGACACTGACCTTGGCTGGCGCAGAGGACCGCTCAGCTGGTGCCATGTAGCTAGCATTGCCCGGCGAGACCACTCGTTGCTGGTTCGTGTCGAGACCTGTCACTGGCGTCGGGAGACGCGATGATCCTTGCCATCGCTGTGGGTTCGGTTCTGCTTGCCATTGGGCTAGGGCTTCTCCTGCGACGGCGAACCATGCACGAGTGGCCTGGCGGTCTTTCTCGCATACTTCGTGGCATCGCTGTCGCACTGGCTCTGGCTACCGCAGCCATACTGGCTCCGAGCGTGGTAACCGACTCTGGTAGCTCCACCGTCTATTTGCTCGGTGTACCTGTCGTGGCCACAGCCGCCGCCCTAGGGGCCGAGGTATTGGGCCGTGGTGTCGCAATGGTGAGCTGGGTGTGCGCTGCGGTGGTCGCTGTCTGGGCATTGCTGCTTGCCTTGGGTATCGGTCTTGCCTTCTTCCCCACAGCCATCGTGCTCTTCGCTGCTGCCGCGGCCGAGTCTGGTTCGAAGCGAATCAGCCAGGAGCGATGAGGTCAGCAAGGCCCGGACGCGTCGCCACACACAGTGCTGACATCCAGAATGAGTCACCCTGGCGTGGCCGGAACTGCTCACGTCGCGGGTTAGTGCCGGTCATGACTCTTGACTTGTCATGACCTTGTGGCGACCTTGTGGTGGCGGACATGGCGTCCGGCCCTGCAGACCGAGCGAGGTTTCCGCCATGCGCGCATTTCGTACCTGTGGCGCAGGTTCACGTCACCGACGACGGAGCCGACGGTTAGCACGAGTCGCCGCCTCCGTCGCACTCGGCGTCGCCTGCGTCGTGCCCGGGACAGCGTTCGGTGACAGCGCTCTTCGCCACGGGCCGGAAAGCGCTATCCAGACGCACGCGGCCAAGCGCTGGTTCGACGGCCACGCTGCTCCGGGCTCGGAGATTCCGGCCCACTACGTGGGCCTCAGCATCGAGTGGTCGTTGGTCGAGCGCTACATGGGGACGAACGCCCGTCCGACATTCGTCAACTTGCTCAGAAATCTCGAAACCGGCGTGTTGCGCATCGGCGGCTCGTCACAGGACCTCATGGAGTTCGATCCCACTGCCCCCAACACCAATCGCGTCATCACTCGGGAGGACCTTGCCGACATTCGCGCCACGTTGCGACAGGCCAGCGCAGGACGCGACAAGTCCTGGGCAGTCGTGCTCGGCACCGCGATGGCACCGCCTGGCGAGAACCGTCCCTTCGTCAGCCCCGAGCATGCTCGACGATTCGTGAGAGAGGGGGTGGCGCACGTCTTTCGTGGTCACGACTCGCGCCTCATCGCCGGAATCGAACTGGGCAACGAGCCCGACCTGTCGTACCGTGGTGATCTCGCTGGCTACCTCGCCGACCTCTCGCAATACGCCGCACCGGAGATCACCGGGCCGTACCCCATCATCACACCGAACACCAGCGAGGACATTCTGCCCTGGCAGAGCATCCACGAGCGCACGGTTCCTACTCGGTGGTTCTGGGACTGGCCGCAGATTCTCGAGGCCGCAGCTCCGGAAGCCAGAAGACGCGCCGGACCCTTCGGTGCGTACGCCAGCGACCACTTCTACCCGTTGGCCCGTACGTGTGTGAACCGCCCGTATCGCTGCCCGTCGGTCGAAGTGCTGCTGTCCGACGAGCACATCGCGTCGCTGCACTACCAGACGTACGTCCACGCGCAGGAGGCCGCCAAGCACGGTCTTGGTTATCGGCTCGAGGAGACGAACACCGCTGCCGGTAGGGGTGCGGACGGCGTGAGCAACGTCGCTGCAAGCGCGACGTACGCGCTCGACGCGCTGTTCACCACCGCGTGTCCGCAGCCGCCGCACCTGCCGAACGCCAACGCCGACTGCCGTACCGGTGCGGTCGGCGTCAACTTCCACAACGCCGAGGTGCGAGCCTTCTGGTCGCCTGAAGAGGGCAACGCCTACTACAACGCGATCAACTACGACCCCAGCCCTGCGATGAGTGCGCCGACGGCGAGACCGGTCTACTACGCGATGCTGCTCTTCGCCGCGTACGCCCAAGACACGCGGGGACTGCGGCCGGTGTCCGTCTCTGATCCCACTACTGGCGTGGTCTCGGCGTCGCAGATGGTCAAGGCGTGGCGAGTCCTCGCTCGCTCCGGAAAGCCGCGACTCTTCCTCATCAACAAGGGAGACCAGCAGGCAACGGTCGACGTGGCGGTGCCGGCGGCGCGGGCCTCAGTGAGCCGGATGACGCCGTACGACCCCAGTGGGGCTGGGCGGACACTCGACGCTCCGAAGGTACGTATCGACGGACGTCAGGTGGCCGGCGACGGCACCTGGCTTGGTTTCCATCCCACAACCGTTCCCATTCGCGGTGGACGGCTCCAGGTCGACCTTGCGCCTGGCGAAGCGGTCGTGATCAGCATCCGCAGCTAGAGAATCTCGGGAGTCGCAGATGAGACGCCGTTGGATCGCCGGAAGGCTCGTGGTGGCCACGGTCATCGTGAGCGCCACGATTGCGGGAGGCAGTGCCGCCACAGCACGGGAGGTCAATGCGGCCCAGGCCGATGGCCCGACGAGCGATTTCGTCCTCACGGTGACCGACACCAGCTCCCACGCGAGGGTCCTCGCCGACTTCCAAGGGTTCTCCGTGGAGACCGCCGATTTCGCGCACGGCTTTCTCACCAAGGAGCTGATGGCGGAGCGGCTCAAGACTCTCGGCCCGCGCGGCGTGATCCGGCTCGGCGGCTACTCGATGGATCTGGTCTGGCCGGCGTTCGGTCCGTACCGTGACGATCCCGTGCCACCAGAGGCGATCGGTGGCGTCGTCGACCAGAGCGATCTCGACAAGCTCGACGAGCTGCTCGACGCCACCGGCTGGAAGGTCACGCTCGGTGCTCCGCTGAAGGGCGTCATCGACCCATCCAAGATCAAGAATCCCTCGCGCGACCCCTCGCCACGCCTCACCCTCGAGCAGGTCGTGGCCGAGGTGAAGGCTGCGTACGAAACGCTCGGCGACGACCTCCTGGGCGTGGAGCTCGGCAACGAGTACGACAACGTCACCACGCTCACCGAAGCCGAGCTGTGGGAGACGATGAAGCAGTACCGCGAGGCGATTCACGAGGCGGTGCCGAAGGCGCGCCTGCGCATGATCGGTCCATCGGCGAACACGAGTCGCACGAACACCCGGTTGAACGGGTTCGTCACCGCAGTCCTCGCCGACACGTCGACCGATCACGCCGAGGTCCTCGGCGAGCTTGCCTCCCATTGGTATCCCGGCAGCCACTGCGGCTCGTCCAACCTCACCATCGAGGCCTTGATGTCGCCCGCGACCGTGACGAACACGCGCGCGAAGCTGGCAGGGATCATGGCCGAGGACGCGCGGGTGAGCGGCAGCATCAAGTCCACGATCAACGAGTCCAACAGCGCCTCGTGCAGCGGCCAGCCGGACGTGAGCAACGCGTACGCCACCTCGCTGTGGTCGCTGGACTACCTGCTCCAGGCCGCGCAGAGTGGGGTCAGCCGGCTGCAGTTCCACACCAACACCGCAGCGATCTGCGGTGACTTCAAGCCGCGGGAGTCGCCGGACTACCCGATCTCGTACCGCTACTACGGCGCGTTCTGCGCGGCCGACCAGGCCGAGCTCGATGCGAACGGTCTGTCGCCGACCCCGCTCTACTACGGCATCTGGGCGTTCCGGCAGGTTCCCGCGGGCAGCCGGTTCCTGAGCGTGGATCTCGCCGACGCCGACCTGGACAAGCTTCGTGCGTATGCGCTCAAGGGCAGCAAGGGCACGATGACCGTCGTCCTGATCAACGTGCAGGACCCCGCGTCGGCGACCAGTACGACCGACAGGGTGACGCTGCGGCTGCCGTCGCCGTACAGGGCCGGACGCCAGGTCGTCCTGCGAAGCGCCGCGCCCGAGGGACTCGCCTCGACCGACGTGTGGGCCATCACGCTCGGCGGACACCGCGTCCTGCCATCCGGGGTGGCGACGGGCCGACCCAAGGCCACGCCGGTCGACGTGGCCGGGAAGACGGTGACGGTCACGGTGCCGCCCGGCACCGCGTCGATCGTCAGCCTGCGGACGTGAGCGTCACCGGTTGCGTTCCAGCAGCTCGCGGGCAAGCCGGCCGGCGCGCGGGCCGTACCCGCCCCCGTACGCCGCGGCGTGGGTGAGCAACGGGTGGAGCTGGTGCAGCGGCAGGCGTTCCCGCCAACCGTCGCTCAGGGGATACACCTCGTTGTACGCGGCGAAGATCCGATCCAGGAAGGGCGCGCCGAACAGCGCGAGCATGGCGAGGTCGGTCTCCCGGTGGCCGCCATGAGCGGCGGGATCGACCAGGCGGGGATACCCGTCGATCGACCAGACGATGTTCCCCGACCACAGGTCGCCGTGGATGCGGGCCGGGGGTTCCGGTGGGCCGGCGAGCTTGTCGAGTCGGTCGAGCACCGAGCAGATCGCGTTGGCATCGCCAGCGTCGAGTCGGCCGCGGTTGAACGCGATGCGTACGTAAGGCTCGACCCGGAACTTCGCGTAGAAGGCCGGCCAGCTCTCGGTGGGCGCGTTCGGCAGCGGGAGCCGCCCGATGAAGCCCTCGGTTTCGGCGCCGAACCAGGCGGCTCCGCTGCGGTGGATCATGGCCAGGGTCCGGCCGAGCTGCTCAGCCGCGTCCGAGGTGGGCCGGCCGGTCTCGACCCATTCGAGGACCAGGCATTCCCGGTCGTAGCCGAACACGGTCGGAGTTGCGGCCGTCGACTCACAGGCCGATGCCAGCCAGGCAAGGTGGCGTGCCTCGATGGCGAAGAAGTTGTCCGGAGCTCCTGGCAGTGCCTTGACGAAGACGCTCCTGCCGTCGCCCAGACGGGCCCTTGTCGCGGTACAGACGCTGCCCCCTGCCACCGGGGTGGTCGACAGCACCGGTCGGCCAAGGAGCTCTTCGACGTGGTACGCGATGGTTGCTTGACGAGCCACCGTCCGATACTAGGACGAATCGCTACGTAACGTGAGCGATTCGTCGCACATTGAAGCAACGCTAGGTGCTGACCGGATCAGCCATCCTCACCTGACTGTTCCGCCTCGTCGTCACCCAAGATCCGATAGATCCGGGATCGCGCCTCGCGAAGCGTCTCGATGATGCGGCGAAGCTGGCTCTCGTTCGCGGCGTGGGCGCCCTGCATCGTGGCCGCCGCGAGGCTCATGGCCGCGTCGCGCAGCTCGTGCCATGGCGAGTCGTCCGGCTCGGAGAACTCCTCCCAGGGCGCGGCATCACCGCTCTGGCGGACCTTCTCCCGGCCGGCGTCGGTGAGGGAGTAGAGCCGCCTGCCGTCTCCTGCTTGCGAGGTGACCAGGCCCTCGTCTTCGAGTAGCTGCAGCGTCGGGTAGATCGAGCCGGCGCTGGGCCGCCAGGTCCCGCCGCTGCGATCGTGCAGCTCGCGGATCATCTCGTACCCGTGCATCGGCCGATCGGTCTCGGCAAGCAGGCGCAGGATCGCGATCCGGATGTCGCCGCGTCGGGCTCGCGGTCCACGCCGACCGAACATCGGGGGTCCCCAGGCGCCTGGACGTCCCCACGGCGGGCCGGGTGGCCAGCCGGGGATGCCGCCGGGTCCGAAGCCGAAGTCGAAACGTCCGTGCCTGCGAGGGCCGCGGTGCGGGCCATGTGGAGTTCCTTCGTGGAAGAACCGCATGGTGAAACCTCCGATCGCTCACGATATATCGTCGATAGTACGTGAGAGATCGGTAGCTGGCAACCGTCTCTGAGGCTCGCGGCGACACGGACGTGGCGAGGCGCAATTGCGCGGCGAGGACGATCGACGGGCAGCCGGGTTCGCGCAGTGATCGCGACGCGCGGCGATGGTGAACCGGCATTGGCGCGGCGATAGCGGGGGCGCTGCGATGGCAGGCGGCGTTCGCCGCAAAGACGTCCGACGCTCGGGGCCTTGTGACCGCAGCGGGTCCGCAGGCGGGATCGAGCCACCCGTGAGCACCGCCGATGGCCGTGGGATGCCGCGACGGCTGGCGTGGCGCTGGGCGAAGCGCTCGCGCACCTTGTCAATGCGCTCGATCCGACGGCCGTTGCGGGTCACGCCTCCTGCGGATGCCGGAAGCCCGGATGATCGTCAGGCAGTGATCGGCGCATCACCCAGGCGCTGGCCGCCACGCTCAACGCCACGAGCGGCCAGCTCAGCGCGACCCGGGCCACGGCGAGCGCGACCACCGCGTTGGCGGCATAGAGGATCCCGAACACGACGACGCGTATGGAGTACTGCGCGACCCACGGCCACGACGCGACGGAGTACGCATGCAGCAGGGCCGGATCTCGCCGCCAGCGGCCGCGTTGACGAAGCGCAGTCCCGACCACAACACCCAGCAGCGGCCACCGGACGACGATGCTCGTGATCCACGCGAGGCCGCTCCCCGCGTTGCTGACCAACTGGACGAGGAAGAAGTCGGCGGCTCGCCCGGTGTACAGCACGATCGCGGCGGCGATCGAGACACCGAGGAGCCCGAGCAGGACCGCCCTCGGGGGCGTACCGCGAGCCAGCCGGTAGATCGTGAGGCCGGCACTCACGGCGAGGGCGATGCCGGCACCCCAGCCGATCGAGCGGTCGGCCACGAGCCACGCGATGACGAAGGCGACCGGTGGAAGGGTCGCGTCGGTGGTCGCCCGCCAGCCGCCAAGGAGACGGGCGAGGGATTCGGGGGGCGCCGTGCGACTGACGCCCTCTGCGGCCTCGGCTTCGTACGCCTGCACGCAACCAAGCCTGCCTTAGATCGACAACGTCTCAAGTCGGTAGTCCCTTCCGGTCTCGACGCCCCGTGCGGCTGGTGCTCACCCTGCGAGGCCGGAGCGGCTCATACTGTTGACCCATGACCATGCGACCCAGCCTGCGGGGCATCCCTTCGTACAAGCCAGGTCGGCCACCCGCCGCGGCCGACCGCCCCACGTACAAGCTCTCGAGCAACGAGAACCCCTACCCACCGCCGCCGCAGCTGGTCGAGGCCATGCGCGCCGCCGTCGAGCGGGTGAACCGGTATCCCGACCTGGCGTCCTCCCGGCTGGTCGGCACGCTGTCGGAGCGGCTCGACGTGCCGGAGGGACACCTGGCCGTCGGCACTGGTTCGGTCGCGTTGCTCTACCACCTGTTGCAGGCGGCGTGCGAACCCGGCGATGCCGTGGTGTTCGCCTGGCAGTCGTTCGAGGCGTATCCGATCGCCGCGCAGGTGGCCGGCGCCACGCAGATCCGGGTGCCGCTGACCGCCGAGGCCCGCCACGACCTGCCGGCGATGGCGGAGGCGATCACACCGCAGACCCGGGTGGTGATCGTGTGCTCGCCGAACAACCCAACGGGTCCGGTCGTCCACCACGGGGAGCTCGCGGAGTTCTGTGCCCGGGTGCCCGATGACGTCCTGATCGTGATCGACGAGGCGTACCTGCAGTTCATCCGGGACCCCGAGGCGGCCGACGGGCTCGCGCTGTACCGAAAGCACGAGAACGTCTGCCTTCTCCGTACGTTCTCCAAGGCCTACTGCCTTGCGAACCTGCGGGTGGGCTACGCGGTCGCGCACCAGCCGGTTGCCGACGCCCTTCGGGCCTGCACCCCGCCGTTCGCGGTCTCGACGGTCGCCGAGGAGGCCGCTGTGGCCGCGCTGGCCTGCGAAGACGTGTTGCTGGGCTACGTCGAGGAGCTCGTGAAGGAGCGGTCCAGGGTGTGGCACGGGCTGCGTGACCTGGGCTTCGACGTCCCGGTCACGGAAGCCAACTTCGTCTGGCTGCCCCTGGGCGATGCGGCGGGGGACTTCGCGGCGGCATGTGAGGCCGAGGGCGTCACGGTACGCGCGTTCCCCGGGGCGGGGTGCCGGGTCAGCGTCGGCGAGGTGGCGGCAAACGACATCGTGCTGGACGTCGCCCGTCGATGGGCGTCCCGCTAGGCATCAGCTGCTCAGACCTCGCGCGGCAACCGGTGGCCGACGCGTGGCATCGCGGCGATTTGCCAGATTTGACCGGATTCGGCCATAGACGGGTACGCTGCGCATTTGCACGGGATCCGGCGGCGATACCGGTGCTCTGGGCGCCGATCCCCCGTCTCGTGATCGCGACGTTTCAGCCGATCATGGCTACGCTTCCTCGCCATGACCGTCGTTGGACAGCTGGTGCGCGCCCTGCTTCTCATCGTCGGCCTCGGAATGCAGGTCGTCGTCGGCTTGCAGGCGCTGATCGACCTCGACCTCAGCGCCTTCGGCCTGACGGCCGACTCGACCGAGAACTGGCTGTGGATCGGATTCGGATTCGAGGTGGCGGCTGGAGTCCTGGCCGTCGGCGCAGTCGCCCGCGCGGTCCGGCGTCATGCGAGCGCTCTCGACCGGTCGTACGGCGAGGCGGGTAGCCAGCTGGGTGGACCGGCTCCGGCGTCGACGTCGCCGACGCCAGGTCCGCTGCCGGCCGGCTATCCGTCGCACCCGACAGCCCCGGTTCGCCGGCGGGCCTCCGACCTCACCGCTGAGCGAGGCCGGGAAGGAGCCGACGCCGCACCGACGACGCCGATCACCACGCCGCTCTCAGCTGACGACTCCGTACGCCGTGAGGATCCTGCCGCCGGTGACGATGTCACGGTGATCGGCGGCAACGTGGCAGTCGACCGACGTGACTCCCCGGCAGGTGCGACCGCGGCCTCCGGTGATGGTGACTCCGCCGCGGGTGAGTCGGTGGCTGCTGCCGAGAAAGACACTGTCACAGCAGGCGGTGACGCCACGGCGGTGCAAACCGATCCGCCCACGCCCGTCGCGAGCGAGGCGACGGCACGCCTGGAGCCTGGATCAGAGAGCGGCGAGCCACCCGCCGACGCGCGTGAGGACGAGCCGCGCGACCGGGAGGACGAGCGCTGCGATCGGCCAGTTGACCAGGCGAGCATCTGGGATCGCCGTCCCTCGGGGCAACCGGTCGACCGGCGGCCGGCCGAGTATCCTCCGGTTGATCGACGTCCTGAGGCCCCGATGGACCGACCGCCGGCTCTCCCGGCAGGTCCATCGCAGGGAGCGGCAGCTGGGTCGTTGCCGGACGACACGACCCGCATCACGCAGCTGCCGCCCGCGGCGACAGACGCTGGGGGTGAGACCCGGCGGCCGGCAGAGCAAGGCGGCCAGCCTGAGCCGGCGGGTCGACCAGCCGCTCAGACTTCTGGGCAGGAGCGCAGCGATTCGCCATGGTCGGGCACCCAGGACTACGGCCTGCTCGGCCAGCGGCGCTACCCCCGACCGGAACCGCAGGCACGGCAGGATTCCGGGCCGCCGCCCTACGGGCAGCCGCACCAGGCGTACGGTCAGACCGATCAGCCGGGGTGGACGCAACAGTCGGGCTGGGGCCAGACCGACCATCCTGGATGGACCCGCGCTTCGCAGCCGAGCCCGCCACCGTTCGGACAGCCGCAGACCGGCCAGCCCCACATCGCACAGGCTCAGCCAGGCCAGTCACAACCAGAGCATCCGCAACCACCTCGGCTGCATCCGGACCAGCCACAACAGGGTCATCCGTCCGACACACCGCCACGGCCTGGCTATCCGTTCCAGATCCAGCCCTATCCCCAGCAAGGCCAGCGTTCTCGACCTGACGCTCCGACCGAGAGGGTTCCACGGGTCGAGGCGAGCGACAGCGGTGCGACAGAAGTCCTCTCACCCACGGCTCGTCGTCGCGATGGCGCCTACTGGTTCGACGCACCGCCCCAAGCAGGCCAGCAGGCGAGCGGGTCGGAAGCCACCGGTGAGGACGAGGCCAGCGACCACGCGACGGTGGAGGACGACACCGCGGTGCGATCGTCGGCAGCCGATGCCACGTCGACGGAGTCGCCGGGTGCGTCGAATGGGAACGATGCCACGACTCCCTCCGGGTCGGGTGAGCCCTCGGCCGCGACATCGCGCGAGGGGGAGGGCGTGGGGCCCGGCGAGCAGGCCCAGCAGCGTGATTCGGACGGGTCAGGCCAGGACCAGCCTGGTGGTGAGAAGTACCGCTTCCCAAGCGACTGGACGACGCAGCATCAAAGGCTTGGCGACTGGCCAGCCGAGTGGCCGGCAGACGATCCGAAGCGGTCCTGATCACTCACCGAAAGGCGTCGGCGGCACCGTCGCCGCCATCGACGATCACGCGGTCGTGTACCTCATCTGGCTGAGGACTGCCCGCCATTCGAGACAGCAGGATGACGGTGCACCCGTTGCGGGTGACGAGCAGTCACGCCATTTCACGTATCGGAGTTCGACTCGCCTGTTGCCGAGAGCCACGCGGGCTGGCCGGATTCGGACACCCGTGAAGCTCACGAGGCTCTGCGGTGTTGATACCAGGTGTGGTCAACGGAGCAAACTCCGTTGACCCAACGGCTTACCCTAGATGACGTCGTCTTGCGACCGCTCGGATCGCCGGGGAGGGGTCAACACGCGATCCGGCACAGCCTTCCCATCTCGCACCCCAGTAAGGAGTGGCCTGCTCAGCGATGCCATCAAATAGCCAGGCGCTTGGCGCCCACCACCGAGACAATACGAAAGAGCAATCCACCAAGCACGAATCAGACGGCAGAGAGCCCGAGTCAGACACACACGCTAACAGTGGCCGATCGCCGGATGGTCGCCTCGCGGGGCTGCACAATCTCTGGCGACTTCGCACGTACCTGCGACCGTATGTCGGGCGGTTGGTCTTCATGCTGGCCTCCGCGCTGGTCGGTATCGGCGCCAGCATGTCGATTCCCCTGGTCACCAAGGAAATCATCGACGGCCCCATCGCGCACCGTGATGCACGAGGGCTGATCCTGCTGGGCCTTCTCGCCATCGGCCTGGGCGTCAGCGAGGCATTCCTGATCTTCATACGTCGTTGGATCCAGGCCCGTGCGGTGCTCGGCCTCGAGACCCAGATCCGGGACGACCTCTACGAGCACCTGCAGCGTTTGCCGATGGAGTTCCACGGCGGTTGGCAGAGCGGCCAGCTGCTCTCACGGGCGACGACGGACCTGTCGGTGATCCGACGGTTCCTGGGATTCGGCGTGCTGTTCCTGATCACCAACATCGTCCAGCTCAGCGTCGTGTCCTTCCTGCTGTTCCAGATGTACTGGCCCCTGGGTCTGGTGGTGGCGGCCTCGGCGATCCCGATCATCATCGCCTCAGGGAAGTTCGAGCGCCGTTACATCCGGATCTCCCGCCAGGTGCAGGACGAGCAGGGCGACCTCGCCACCGTGATCGAGGAAAGTGCGCTCGGTATCCGGGTGATCAAGTCGTTCGGCCGGCGGCATCACATGTACGACATCTTCGACGAGGGCGCGTGCAACGTCTATGCGACCTCGATGGAGAAGGTGAAGCTCGCCTCGAGGTTCTGGACGTTCCTCGGCTTCGTTCCCAACGTCACGCTGGCCTTCGTCCTGCTCCTGGGCGCGCTCGCGGTTGGACGTGGAGCGTTGACGCTCGGGACGTTGGTGGCGTTCACCACGCTGATGCTGCAGCTGGTCTGGCCGATCGCGTCGCTGGGGCACATCCTCGCGATGGCGCAGGAGGCGATGACCGCGGCCGACCGCGTGATGGAGGTCCTGGACACCAAGCCGAGCATCAGGAGCGGAGCGAAGACGATCGAGCGGCCGGCCGGTCACCTGCGGTTCGAGGGCGTCGGCTTCCGGTTCCCCGACAGCGACACCGACGTGCTGCACGACGTGTGGCTGGACGTACGACCTGGCGAAACCCTCGCTGTGGTGGGGTCGACGGGTTCCGGTAAGACCACGTTGACCGCCCTGGTGCCGCGGCTCTACGACGTCACGGCGGGTCGGATCACGATCGACGGACATGACATCCGGGAGTTGAGCCTGCCGTCACTGCGTTCCATCGTGGCGACGGCCTTCGAGGAGCCGACACTCTTCTCCATGAGCGTGCGGGAGAACCTCACGCTCGGCCGCTCGGATGCGACCGACGAGGAGATCCGGGAGGCGCTCGAGATCGCGCAGGCGACGTTCGTGTACGACCTCCCGTGGGGTCTCGACACCCGGATCGGTGAGCAGGGCATGTCGTTGTCCGGTGGTCAGCGGCAGCGGCTCGCGCTCGCCCGGGCGGTGCTCACGAAACCGAAGATCTTGGTGCTCGACGACACGTTGTCGGCGTTGGACGTCGAGACCGAGGCCTTGGTGGAGGAGGCGTTGCGCAAGGTCCTCGAGCACGCCACCGGGATCGTCGTGGCCCACCGTGCGTCCACGGTGCTGCTGGCCGACAAGGTCGCGCTGCTCCAGAACGGCACGGTGACCCACGTCGGCCACCACCACGAGCTGCTCGAGAAGGTGCCCGAGTACCGCGAGCTGCTCGGCCAGGATGCAGAGCTCGACGCCGAGGAGGTGCTGTCGTGACAGCACAGGCGGCGACACAGCAGCAGAACGCACAAGCCAAGGAGCAGCTGAGCGACAACCGCAACTGGCGTGGTGTCGCAGCCGAGCAGCACGACGAGATCCCGCAGAAGGCGTCGCTGCTGCTTCGGGCGCGGTCCCGGCGGTTGCTGGGCGACCTCTTGCGCCCGCACAGGAAGCTGATCTTCGCCCTGATCGCCATCGTGATCGCCGAGAACGCTGCGCGACTGGCGATTCCGTACCTCGTGAAGGTGGGAATCGACCACGGCATCCCACCGATCCTGGCGGGTGAAGGCACGTCTGTGCTCATCACCGTGGTCGCCATGGTGCTGATCGCAGCGGTCGCCCAGGCGGCGACGCGGCAGGCCTTCCTGCAGCTCTCCGGTCGGATCGGTCAGGACATCCTGCTCGAGCTCCGCAGGCGAGTCTTCAACCACTTCCAGAAGCTCTCGCTGCGGTTCCACGAGAAGTACACGTCCGGCCGGGTGATCTCGCGGCTGACCTCGGACATCGACGCGATCTACGAGCTCCTGCAGTCCGGGTTCGACGGACTGGTCAGCGCGGTGCTGACGCTGGTGGGCACCGCGGTGCTGCTGCTCGTGCTCGATGTGCACCTCGGCATCGTGGCGCTCATCCCGATCCCGATCCTGCTGTTCTTCACGCAGTGGTTCCGGAAGCAGTCGAGCATCGCGTACCGGCGCACCCGGGAGGCGGTGGCGGCGGTCATCGTCCACTTCGTCGAGTCGATGACCGGTATCCGTGCGGTCCAGGCGTTTCGCCGTGAGCCGCGGAACCAGGAGATCTTCGGAGAGCTCAACGTCGCCTACCGCGATGCGAACATGCGGGGCATGCGGCTGATCGCCGTCTTCATGCCGGGCGTCAAGGTGATCGGGAACGTCACGGTGGCCGCCGTGTTGCTGTACGGCGGTTGGCTCGCGTTCCACGACGCGGTGACGGTCGGTGTGCTCGCGGCCTTCCTGCTGTACCTGCGGCAGTTCTACGAGCCGATGCAGGAGATCAGCCAGTTCTACAACACGTTCCAGTCGGCGAGTGCCGCGCTGGAGAAGCTGTCCGGCGTGTTGGAGGAGCAGCCCGACGTTCCGGAGCCGCGGCATCCGGTTCCGCTGCCGCGTCACAAGGCGCGCGGCGAGGTGCGCTTCGAGGGCGTGGAGTTCGGCTACAAGTCGTCCGACCCGCGTGGTGACCAGTCCGAGCCCGAACGGCTCGTGCTGCCGCACCTCGACCTGCACATCCCGGCGGGTCAGACCGTGGCGCTCGTCGGTGCGACCGGTGCGGGCAAGACCACGCTGGCGAAGCTGCTGTCGCGGTTCTACGACCCCATCCGGGGCCGAGTGACGTTGGACGGGATCGACCTGCGAGACCTTGACGAGGCGACGTTCCGGCAGGTCGTCGTCATGGTGACGCAGGAGAACTTCCTGTTCACCGGCACGGTGGCCGACAACATCCGGTTCGGCCGGCCGAGCGCGTCGATGCGGGACATCAAGGCGGCCGCTCGGGCGATCGGAGCCGACGAGTTCATCGAGGCGCTGCCAGACGGTTACGACACACTGGTCGGTAAGCGCGGCGGCCGGTTGTCGGCGGGACAACGGCAGTTGGTCGCGTTCGCGCGGGCGTTCCTCGCCGACCCCGCGGTGCTGATCCTCGACGAGGCGACCTCGAGCCTGGACGTGCCGAGCGAGCGCTTGGTGCAACGCGCCTTGCGCACGATCCTCGCCGACCGGACGGCCCTCATCATCGCGCACCGGCTCTCCACCGTGGAGATCGCCGACCGGGTGCTCGTCATGGAGGGTGGCCGCATCGTGGAAGACGGTCCGCCGTCGCAGCTGATCGCCGACAGTGGCCGCTTCGCCGATCTGCACCAGGCCTGGCTCGACAGCCTCGCCTGACACCTCTGAAAATGACCACGTTACGTAAGTAACTGGCTCCTTTCTGTGGCATGTACGCCGCGGAAAGGAGCCAGTTGCCATGTCAGGGCTATGGCCAGGCGCGGCAAGGTGCCGAACCGGGGAGGTGCCGGCTCGTCCTGGCATTTGGTACGGTCGTGGACCGGGACAAGTCCGTCAGGGGCTGGGCCGGACGGTCTGCGACGGTTCGTACGTTCGAACTGACCGGGCCAACGCGGTCGACGCGGCCGCACGTTGGCGTGCCGTGCTGGTTCGATGTGGCATGCGCCACACGACCAGTCCGGGGAAGAGCGCCTTGCAGGCCTCGAGTGGGCGATGGGCTGTGAGCGCAGCCGTCGTGTCGGGACCGGTTTCGGTCGGGCCGTGGCTCGTGAGAACGTTCCGCAGAAGGCGTGGACGCTCGCACGCTGACGCATTGGAGTGGTGAGTTGCCGCGGCCGCCCCGAGTGCTCGCCGTATGACGAGGTGCGCGGGCAGGCGCTGGGAATGTGAATTCCCCACGCCGGCCAGCGTTGTGCGGCGGTGCGCGCCGAACCGAGGATGGGAGGCTCGTGCCCGCGGCAATACGCGCCGAGAAGCTCAACAAGGTATTCGGTGACACGCGCGCTGTCATCGATGTGTCTTTCGAAGTCCAGACAGGTGAAGTCTTCGTCGTCATGGGCCTGTCCGGATCCGGCAAATCCACGCTGCTCCGGATGCTCAATGGCTTGCTCACCCCTACATCCGGAACGGTCTATGTCGACGGCGTTCAGCTCACCGGCTTGAAGCCACGCCAGCTTCGCGAGATCCGCAAGCAGAAAATCAGCATGGTGTTCCAGCACTTCGCCCTCCTTCCCCATCGAACGGTGCTGGAGAACGCGGCGTATGGCTTGGAGATTCGTCAAGTTCCCAAGGCAGAACGGCGAGCGCGTGCATACGAAGCCCTCGAGATGGTCGGCCTCAGTGGTTGGGAGGACCACTTGCCGACACAGCTCTCTGGCGGAATGCGGCAACGAGTAGGTCTGGCTCGCGCATTGGCGACCGGTACCAACATCCTGTTGATGGACGAGGCGTTCAGCGCACTGGACCCGCTGATCCGCAGGGAAATGCAGGACCAGCTGCTCGAACTGCAAGCCCGCTTGGCGAAAACCATCGTCTTCATCACTCACGACCTCAACGAGGCCATGCGTCTCGGCGACCGGATCGCGATGATGCGTGACGGACGGATCGTGCAGATCGGCACCGCTGAAGAGATCCTGCGGAATCCGGCGAACGAGTACGTCGCGCAGTTCGTGCAAGACGTCGATCGGTCGCGCGTACTGACTGCCGCCGCCGTGATGGAAGAACCGGTGGCCGTCTTGGATGCGAACGCTGGAGTGCAGCAGGCGTTGCGTGTGATGCAGGAACGACAGGTGGCTTCCGCATTCGTGGTCAGCGGTGACAGGCGGTTGGTCGGCGTCGTCCGTGACGAGGCAGTTGCCGAGGCGGTACGCAACGGCGCCGACTCGTTGCACCGCTTGATGAATCCCCGTGACGTCGTGACGGTCCGGCCCGACACGTTGGTCACGAACCTCTTGACGCCATCGGCGCAGTCTCCGGTTCCACTGGCGGTTGTGACAGATGACGGACGGCTCCGAGGCGTGATTCCGCGGGTGAGCCTCCTCGCTGCGCTGGGAAACGGCTACCACATCGAGGAAGTAGACGCCGAGGAGGTCACCGCCGAGGAGGTCCCATCGTGAGCCTTGTTGCCGCCGCACAGACACCACGACTTCATTTGGGTGCGCTCTTCGAGGCCATCGTCGACTGGATGACGGCCAATCTCGGCTTCTTCCTCGACGCCATCGGGCTCGTGGTAGACCAGGCCGTCTCGTACCTTGCCGCTTTCTTCGCCGCACCTGTGATCGTGGTACTGGCCGTGATCTTCGGTGGGTTCGCTCTGGCTTGGCGTGGCTGGAAGGTGGGGCTTGCCGCGTTCGTCGGGAGCCTGGCACTCGGCTACGCGGCGGCTGCCGCACACGTCGCACCGCAACACGTTCTCGCGCTCACCTTCGGAATCATCGGACTCGCCTTGCGCGGTTGGGCGTTCGGCAGCTTCGCCTTTCTCGCGTTCCTGCTGATCGACGCGATGGGGCTGTGGGATCCGGCGATGCAGACGCTTGCATTGGTCTTGGTGGCCAGCGCCTGCGCGGTGGCTCTCGCCGTTCCGCTCGGTATCGCGGCCGCACGCTACGACGTGGTGAGCCGCGTCCTGCGGCCCGTCATGGACTTCATGCAGACGATGCCGGCGTTCGTCTACCTGATCCCTGCCATCTTCCTGTGGGGTGTCGGCACCGCGCCCGGCGCCGTCGCGACGTTGATTTTCGCGATGGCACCCGGAGTGCGACTCACCGAGCTGGGCATTCGCCAGGTGGATCCGGAAGTTGTCGAAGCCGGAGAAGCGTTCGGTGCCTCTCCGGCGAAGGTGCTGTTCCGCATTCAGCTGCCGTTGGCGTTGCCCACGCTCATGGCAGGCATCAACCAGGTCATCATGCTGGCGTTGTCCATGGTGGTGATCGCCGGACTGGTCGGTGCGGGCGGTCTCGGCGACTCCGTCTACAGCGCAATATCCCGCGTCCAAATCGGACCAGGTTTCGAGGCTGGACTTGCGGTCGTGATCCTTGCCATCTACCTCGACCGTCTCACCGCTGCATTGACGAGTCGTTCGGCCGTGGTCCGAGCTCAGGCGGCTGCCGCACGGTGACCTCTTCGTACGGCAAGACGCGGAACCGAAGCCTCGTTGCAGATCGACCAGAAGGGATGAGTATCGTGCAACGAAAAGGAGCAATCCGATCCACTGCGGTCGCGCTCGCGGCGCTCCTTGCCGTGGTGCTGGCAGTTGCCGGCTGCGGCACGATCGGCGGGTCTGACACCGGAGGTGGCAACGACTCGACCACCACGGAGCAAGGCGACAGCGGTGGCGGTAGCGGCAAGACCCTCACCATCGGGTGGATTCCGTGGGACGAGGACATCGTCGTCACGCACATGTGGAAGCAGGTCCTCGAGGACGCGGGTTACACCGTGAAGCTCGTCCAGCTCGAGCCCGGCGCGTTGTACGCGGGTCTTGCTCGTGGCGACATCGACCTCTTCCTCGACGGCTGGCTGCCGATCACCCATGAGACCTACTGGGAGAAGTACGGTGACCAGCTGGAAGATCTCGGCGTGTGGTACGACAACGCCAAGCTCACGATTGCCGTACCCGACTACGTGAAAGACGTGAGAAGCATCGCCGACCTCAAGGGGAACGCGAGCAAATTCGGCGGGAAGATCGTGGGAATCGAGGCCGGTGCGGGACTCACCACGACCACGGAGACCAAGACGATGCCGGCCTACGGTCTTGACGGTGAGTACGAGCTGGCCAAGTCGTCTACTCCAGCCATGCTTGCCGAACTCGACAAGGCGATCAAGGCGAAAGAGCCAATCGTCGTCACGCTGTGGCGCCCACACTGGGCATACGCCAAGCTGCCGGTCCGCGACCTTGAAGATCCCAAGGGCACCATGGGAGCGACGGAGAAGATCCACGCCGTCGGACGCAAGGGCTTGTCTGAAGAGTTTCCGGAGCTGGCCAGCTGGTTGTCGTCGTTCAGCATGAACGACGAGACGCTCGGCACGTTGGAGCACGTTGCGCTCCAGGAATACAAGGGAAGGGAAGCCGAAGGCGTCACCGCCTGGATGAAGGACAATTCGGAATTCGTCACAAACCTGACCGCAGGTGACAGCACAAAGTGACGCCTGACGCGGAGTTCTGACGAATTCCGGTCGTCATCTGGCATGGCGAGATGCCATTGGTAGAAATGAGGCATGGCGGATGCGGAGACGGACCGGGTAGGCGAGCGACCAGCCTGCTCGAAGGTTTCTGAGTCGCTCGCAGAGCCACTGGCCGGAACGGCCGCATCCGCAAAGACCTGGTTGTGCATCGAGCAGCCAGGTCCGTACGGACCGGACGCCCTCGTCGAGAGCCACTTCGATCGCAAGATCGGCGCCGAGTTGGCACGACGGGCGGCGGGTTCCGGCGTACGCATCCAGTTGATCCGACGACCTGGCCGGCACGCCGACGATCACAGCTCGCTGGGTGAGCGGCAGATCTTCGTCGCACACACCCGCCCCGGGCGTACGTGGTTGGTGGCCGGCCGGATCGCGGATCCGAGCCAGCTCCTGTCGTTCGACTTCGGCGCGCTTGGGGCGGGGGTCGTGCCCTCATTCGGCCGTCCGGATCCGCGTACGTTGCTTCTCGTCTGCACCAACGGCCGCCGCGACGTCTGCTGCGCGCTTCGCGGCCGACCGATCGCCCAGCAGCTCGCGAGGCGGTTCGGTGACCAGGTGTGGGAGACCACGCACACCGGCGGCCACCGGTTCGCCCCTACGGCCGTGCTCTTGCCGGTCGGCTACCTCTACGGGCGATTGGATCCACCGTTCGCCGAGCGGCTGCTCACCGAGGCTGCCGCGGGCCGGATGGTGCCCCAGCGCTGCCGCGGACGTTCCACGTGGAGCCCAGCTGGGCAGGTGGCCGAGCTCGCCGTGCGGGACGTCATGGGCGAGTGTGGCGTGGATGCCGTGGTGGTGGACGAGGAGGAGTACGACGAGCCCGCGTGGCGGGTGCGGGTGAGTCTGAACGGCCATGCCCGGCCGGACGTGCGTGGATCGTGGTGGGTGGACGGGCGTGTTGAGACGCTGCAGCCTGAACGCCGTACCAGCTGCGCGAAGGCTCCGGTCGTCCCGACAGCCAACGTCGCGACCAGCGTCGCACGATGTGACATGTCCTGAGTCTGGAGAGGCTGCAGAAGACCGTCCGAGTGGCGTGCCTATGCCTGGCCTGACATCGGCCGGCGCCGCTTCCATCCAGTGCTGGCCGGCGCCATTCCCACCCTCGCGAGGGATGTAGGGCACTTGCCGATCCAACTGATCCACGTTACGTGGTCATTGTCAGGGGTGGGTTGCGTGGTCATTCCGGACGCAGCGCGGCATCGAGCGTGGCGCGGTGAGCAGCCACCCAGTCGTACGCCTGCTTGACGTCTGCATCGGGTCGCGTGGACCCATACAGCGCTCGCTGCAGACACCACAGGATCGCGTCCACCAGGACGCGGCGATCCCGGTTCGCCAGCCCGTAGCTGTCGGCGAGCATCCGGACCAGCCCGGCTGCACCGACCGGGTTCGTCCGGCGTGGCCCGAGGTCGAGGAACCGCCAACATATGTGGGCGACGTCGTGCACCCGCTTCCCGGGTGCGGCACGGTCCCAGTCGATGAAGGCGTACGGGACCAGGCCGGCACCATCGTCGCGGTAGACCGTCGTGGCGGGCGAGAGCGCGTTGTGACACACCACCTCGTCGTCACCGGCAAGCCGGGTACCCGCGGTCAGGTCATGAAACTGCCGGACCAGCTTGGCGATCCTCACGAGGCTCCGGTCTGCCCAGATGGCCGGCGGCTGTGCGAGCCCTCGTGGGACGTATCCCTCCAAGTACGTGAGGATCTGACGTCCCTGCTCGTCGGCGCCCAGATAGCGCGGTGCCCCAGGCCAGTCGTACCGCGCGAAGTGCCGCAGCACATCGTTCACGAACTCGGCCCTAGCCGGCATGGGTCGGCGCACCGTGTCGCCAATTCGTACGACATCGCCACCACTACCGCGATCCAGGCGGCGTAGCACGAATCGTCGCCGACGTAACCGATATCCCGCTCGCACGATCCGGCGTGACATGAGTCAAGTCTTCCTGATCGGACGCCCATGTGCTGGGCACAGAGCCAAATCTCGGGGCAAGCTTGGAGCCATGACAGCGCGAACCCGCAGACCGAACGGATCCTCGCCCCAGGAGGCGTACATCTTCGACGCGATCCGCACCCCGCGTGGCAAAGGCAAGCGTGGGGCGCTGCACAGCGTGAAGCCGGTCACGCTGGCGGCAGGCGTGCTCGAGGCGCTGCAGCTGCGCTCGGAGCTCGACACGGCGCGCGTCGACGATGTGATCTTCGGCATCGTGACACCGGTCGGGGAGCAGGGTGGTGACCTGACCCGTACGGCGGTGCTGATGGCCGGCTGGGATCTTGGCGTACCCGGAACGCAGCTCAACCGGTTCTGCGCATCCGGGCTCGAGGCGGTGAACCTGGCGGCGCAGAAGGTCCGCTCCGGCTTCGACGATCTCGTCGTCGCGGGCGGCGTCGAGTCGATGTCGCGGGTGCCGATCGGCTCGGACGGCGGCGCGTGGTTCATCGACCCGGAGAGCAGCCTGACCACGGGGTTCATCCCACAGGGCGTTTCGGCTGACCTGATCGCGACCCTGGAAGGGTTCAGCCGCGAGGACGTCGATGCGTACGCCTGCGAGTCGCAGCGTCGCGCCACGGTGGCTCGCGACAAGGGGTACTTCGCGCGGTCTTTAGTCCCCGTCGTCGACCGCAACGGCATGGTCGTGCTGGACCACGACGAGGGGATCCGGCCCGACACCACGATGGAGGGCCTCGCCGCGCTGAAGCCGAGCTTCGCCGAGATCGGGGCGCTGGGCTTCGACGCGGTGGCGATCGATCGCTATCCGATGGTGGAGCGGATCGAGCACGTGCACACGGCCGGCAACTCGTCCCAGATCGTCGACGGCGCTGCGGCCGTGCTGATCGGCAACGAGCGCGTGGGCGCCGACCTGGGGCTGGCGCCGCGGGCTCGGATCGTGAGCACTGCCGCGGTCGGCACCGACCCGACGATCATGCTCCTGGGGCCGGGCCCGGCCGCGCGGAAGGCGCTCGACAAGGCCGGCCTCACTCCTGCCGACATCGATCTGTACGAGGTGAACGAGGCGTTCGCGGCCGTCGTCCTGCGGTTCATCCGGGAGCTCGACGTCGACCCGGAGATCGTGAACGTCAACGGCGGTGCGATCGCGCTGGGCCACCCGTTGGGTGCGACGGGCGCGATGCTGCTCGGCACCCTGCTCGACGAGCTGGAGCGGCGTGACCTACGGCGCGGCCTCGTGACGCTCTGCGTCGGCGGCGGCATGGGCGTCGCGACCATCATCGAGCGCCTCTGAACAATGACCAGGCGCGGCGGCTGCTCGCTCGCCGCAGGAGGTGCCGGCGCCCTGTGATGCTGCCGCTCACCTGCTGAGGCGAGACCCACCTGTCGGGCGGCCGGTTCCTGATGCGTACGTTGTCTCGCCTCTCGGTGTCTGCTCGGATGTGAGACATGAACGATGGGCCGACGGCACCTGGGGGTTTTCACGACTTCGCCCCGTGGGGGTTCTGGAAGACGGCGACCGAAGCCGAGCGCAAGGCACAGCTCGAGTGGCAGCGGGAACTGGCCAGCCGCGGCGATATCGAGTTCGGCGAGCAGGTCTTCGTCTCCCGGCTCGCCGCGGTCTACCCGAGAAGGCTGCGGTTGGGCGACGGGTCATATCTCGCTGCGCACACCTACGTCGTGGTCGACGACCTCGAAACCGGGCCACACTGCACGCTCAACCCGTATGCCGTGGCACGTGGACGGGTGCGCATGGGCGCCAAGGTCCGGGTGGGCGCGCACACGTCGTTGCTCGGCTTCAACCACTCGACGGCGCCGGACCGCGCGATCTGTGAACAACCGACCACCAGCAAGGGGATCGTGATCGGTGACGACGTCTGGATCGGCTCGCACGTCGTGGTCGTCGATGGCGTACGAATCGGCAGTCATGCTGTGATCGGCGCGGGTGCGGTCGTCACCAAGGACGTGCCCGACTGGGCAGTCGTCGGAGGCAACCCGGCGCGCGTGATACGCGACCGCCGCGACGTCGCAGGTCGTTCGAGCCGACCCATCGCCACCCAGGACGTCGGGAGCCTTCTGGAGTCGTTCGGCGCACGGGTCCGCGACCAGGCGCCCGATGTGCTCACCCGCTGCTGGCGGCAAGACCCCGAGTCCGAGCTGGGTGGCCGCTTCCTGGATCGACCCGACGCGGATCCGACCGTGCGCGCCTGGTGCGACGCGGTGGAGATCGCCGACCTGCTGCTGGACGGCTCGCTTCCGCAGGTCGGACGAGCAGATCTCGCGGCGTACCTGCGTTCCCTGCAAGACAGCGAGACCGGCCTCGTGCCGGAGTATTCGGAGTCCAGCCCCAGCCTGGACCGCGGCGGGGCGTCGTACCACATTCTCTGCGTCGGCTACGCGCTGGACCTTTTGGGGTCGTCGTTCGCTCATCCCATCAGTGCCGTCTCGGAGATGGAACCGGGCGAGCTGGTCGCGCGGCTGGAGAAGCTGCCGTGGGACGAGGCCGGATGGTCGTCGGGACACTGGGTGGATGCCATCGGGACGGCTGCCTACTGGAACCTCAAGGATTTCGACGTACGAAGTCCGGTGGAAACGCTTTTCGGTTGGCTGCAGCTGCACGCCGATCCGTTCACGGGCATGTGGTCCAAACCCGATACGCGGCAGCGCTGGTTGCAGCCGGTCAACGGGTTCTACCGGCTGACCCGTGGTACGTACGCTCAGTTCGGGCTGCCATTGCCGTACCCGGAGCAGGCCATCGACACCGTGCTCGCGCATGCGCGTGACCCGGAGTACTTCGCCGACGATCGCGGCAACGCGTGCAACGTGCTCGATGTGATCCACCCGCTGTGGCTCGCCGGGAAGCAGACCCGCTCACGCCGAAACGAAGCGGAGCGTTGGGCACGCTGGCAGCTCGAACGTGCCGTGTCCCGGTGGAGGGACGGCGAAGGTTTTGCGTTCGCACTGGAGCCGGGCAGAGGGCGCCACCACGAGGCCGGTCTGCAGGGGACGGAGATGTGGCTCGCCATCATCTGGCTGCTGGCCGACCTCCTCGGCGAAAGCGAGGCCCTCGGCTATCGTCCCCGCGGCGTGCACCGCCCCGAGCCTGCAATGACCACGCAACGACGGTGAGTCGCTACTCACAGGTGCGTGTATGCCGCGGCAAGCTACCGATCGCCTCGGAAAGCCGAGCCGGCGAGCACCGCAGCACTCACCGGCTCGCTCCGAAGCGACCGACAGGCGTGTCAAGTCGCTATTGCTTCGGCGTGATGTTGATCCCGCTTCCGTTGGGTACGGGCACCACACTCACCTTGCCGTCCTCGATCGCCTTGTAGAGCACGTAGCCCTCAGGGCCGAGCACCTCCACGAGCTCGCGGATCGACTCCAGCTGCGTGCGTACCGTCGCGTTCCGCTGCTTTTGCGCGTTGTTCTGGGCGACCGCCTCTTGCTCGGCGGTGAGCGCTGCTCGGATGTTCTCCGGCGGTACTGGTGACTGCAGTGTCACGACCGGGTTTCCGCACGGCCCGGCCCCTTCGTACGACGGTCGGCAGAAGAAGTTGGCGCCGGACTGGTCCCGGATGAACTGGGATGCCAGCTTCCCGACCTCGTCCTCCCAGACTTCCTTCACCGCGGGGTCGGAGTAGAGCTCCTTGTAGCCGTACTTCTTCGACACGGCGTCCATGGCCTTCTCAAGCGGTTGCTTGAGATAGACGTTCAGCATGTTGATCCAGCCTGTGCTTGTCTGACCGTCCTCCATCCAGGCCTGGAACTTGATGCCGATGCGTTCGTGGAACTGCCGAAGCGTCTCGCACTCGGTGTTCAGCGCGAACGTCGCCACACCGCTCACGGACATCGTCACGTTGTCCTTGGTGACCACGCTGATCGGCTCGGAGTCGGACCCCTCACCACCGCTGAAGTCGTACGTCCGTTGGCCGAACGGGTAGGTGTAGTGCTCGTCGCCTGGGCCATCCCAGTTTCGTGTGCTGGGGCCGACGCAGCTGTCGAAGGCCGTGTTGGACAGCGGTCCGGCGTTGTACGTGAGACCGGCCTGGTCGGGTTGGGTGTTGATGCTCGTGCAGCCGACCAATCCGGTGACCGCAGCCATTGTCGCGGCAATGGTCAGGGCCGAGACAGTGGATCGCCTCATCCACGCAGCTCCTTCTTCTTTTCGTGCGTACGGATCTCGTCGATGATGATCGTGCTCAGGCTCGGGTCCAACTCGCGCTGATCCCACGCGATGTCTTTCAGCTTGTTGACGAGTGCGCGCAACTCGGCGTTTTCTTGGCGTGCCCGGCGGGCGTACGAGCCAGCCCACACGGCAGCCGCAACCGCAAGCGTGAAAATCACCGTCGGCAACGCAAACAAGACCGTACGCATGTACTCCCCCAGCAGAGCACAGCCGCAGCGCCGGATCCTACCTACAGGCGGGCAGGGGCGAGAGGCATCGCGGATGCCAACGATACAGCGCCGCCGGGCCACCTGCGTGACCCGGCGGCGGCTGCACCCTCGTGGTGACGCGCGAGAGGTGGGCTCAGTCCAGGCGAGTGGTGAGGGTGTCGAACTCCTCCCACAGTTCCTCGGGCAGCTTGTCGCCGATGGTCTCGAACCATTCGGCGATCTGCGGGAGCTCCGCTCGCCACTCTTCTGCGTCCACCCGCAACAGCGCATCCAACGTGGTGTCGTCGAGGTCGAGCCCTTCGACATCGAGCGAACGACGAGTGGGGACGTATCCGATCGGGGTCTCCACGGCATCCGCTCGGCCCTCGATGCGTTCGATCGCCCACTTGAGCACGCGGCTGTTGTCGCCGAAGCCGGGCCAGAGGAACGACCCATCGGGACCACGGCGGAACCAGTTCACGTGGAAGATGCGCGGCAGCTTGTCTGCGTCGTGGCTTCGGCCGGTGGTGATCCAATGCTGCAAGTAGTCACCGACGTGATACCCGATGAAGGGCCGCATGGCCATGGGGTCACGACGCACGACGCCGACCTTTCCCTCGGCGGCTGCCGTGGTCTCCGAGGAGAGGGTGGCTCCCATGAACACGCCGTGCACCCAGTCCCGCGACTCGGTGATCAGCGGGACCGTGGCGGCCCTCCGACCGCCGAAGAAGATGGCGGAGAGCGGTACGCCACGCGGGTCGTCGTACTCCGGTGCCAGGATCGGGCACTGCTTGATCGGCGTGCAGAAGCGGCTGTTCGGATGGCTCGACGGCTCCGCCTCCGAAGGCGACCACGGCCGTCCCTTCCAGTCGGTGAGCTGGGCGGGAGGCTCCTCCGAGTAGCCCTCCCACCACACGTCACCATCGCTGGTGAGTGCCACGTTGGTGAAGATCGAGTTGCCGCGCTCGATCGTACGCATGGCGTTGGGGTTGGTCTTCCAGCCGGTCCCGGGAGCGACCCCGAAGAAGCCGAACTCCGGATTCACCGCGTACAGTCGGCCGTCCTCACCGAACCGCATCCACGCGATGTCGTCGCCCAGCGTCTCGACCTTCCATCCTGGAATCGTCGGCTCCAGCATCGCGAGATTCGTCTTCCCACACGCACTCGGGAATGCCGCGGCGATGTAGTGCACCCTGCCTTCCGGTGACGTGAGCTTGAGGATCAGCATGTGCTCGGCAAGCCAGCCCTCGTCGCGGGCAATGGTGCTCGCGATGCGCAGCGAGTAGCACTTCTTCCCCAGGAGCGAATTGCCGCCGTAGCCGGACCCGAACGACCAGATCTCGCGGGTCTCAGGGAAGTGCGAAATGTACTTGGTCTCATTGCACGGCCACGGAACGTCGGCCTGGCCGGGCTCGAGCGGCGCACCGACCGAGTGCAGACACCGGACGAAATCCCGGGTTGGATCGGCATCCAGTCGGTCGAGGACCGCCTGACCCATCCGGGTCATGATCCGCATCGACGCCACGACGTACGCCGAGTCGGTGATCTCCACACCGAACTCCGGCTTCTCGGCCTCCAGCGGTCCCATGCAGAACGGGATGACGTACATGGTCCGACCACGCATGCAGCCGCGGTAGAGCTCCGTCATGATCCGCTTCATCTCGTCCGGGTCCATCCAGTTGTTGGTGGGCCCTGCATCGGATTCATGCCGGGAGCAGATGAACGTGCGCTTCTCGACACGCGCCACGTCACTCGGATCGGTACGCGACCAGAAGGAATTCGGCTTCTTGTCCGGATTCAGGCGCACGAGCGTGCCTGACTTCACCAGCTGGTCGGTGAGCCGATTCCACTCCTGCTCCGAGCCGTCACACCAATAGACCTGTTGCGGTTGGCACAGGTCCGCCAGTTCTGCGACCCAATTCAACAAACCGGTGTGTTTGGTTGGGGTAGCTGCAGTCTTGGCGCCACGTTGGCTGATCACGACGCCGCTGGGTGTTGTGGTCGTGGACATGTCGCCACGCTATGCAGCTCTCGTCTTTGTGTGGTGCTCTCGATCGCGTGGCATGGCGATTGGGAAAGGGCTATCCGACCGGTTTTTGCGACTAGGCTGCAAGAGCTTGCAGCAGGATGCTCCTTCTGGGCAAGATCCTGCACAAGGCAGCAGCTCTGGTACGGACCAGCCCATACCTACGGCGGTGCTGCGCCATTCGTCGCAAGTGCGTGATCTCCTCACGCCAAGGTCCTGACCTTCACCGGTCGTTCGGCTCGTTGGCGCGAAGGCGATCCACGACGGGCGCGAACTGGTCCATGAACGCCGAATTCACCGAAACGTACGAAATGCCGAGCGACTCTCGCCGCCGGACAAGGACGTCGGCCATTTCGTCCGGCGTGCCTCGAAGTAGCGCAATCGAATTGTTCGCCCGTAGTTTGGCTGGATCGCTGCCGAGCTGCGCCGCGATCCACGGCGGTAGGTCGTCGCCTATGGCCGCGATATTCAGGGAGAGCTCCAGGTGGTCGAACCGCTCACCCGCGAGGCTGCGCAGCTCGTCCACCTTGGCGGCAAGATCGCGTTCTGTGCCCTCAGGGCCGATCCCGAGTGCCACGATGTCGGCCTCCTCGGCGGCCAGCCGAAGCAGACGTGGGCCGGACCCGGCGATCATCAGGGGAGGGTGGGGGCGTTGGACCGGGTGCAGTCCCGGACCCCGCCTGGTCTCATTCGCGCTTGCCTCGCGCAAGGCGTCCTTGACGGCACGAATCGTTGCCGCGAGGTGTCGTACCCGCTCGCCAGGCGTACCCCATGGAACACCAAGTTCAGCGGCGTCGTGCTCACCTCCCGGACGCCCGGCGCCAAGCCCTAGCTCGAACCGTCCGTTGCTCAGCATGTCGAGCGTCATGGTGTGCTGGGCCACTGCGGCAGGCGCGTGCAGTGGAGTGTTGAGGACGAAGCTGCCGACACGCAACGTGCTTGTGACCGAGGCAGCCGCGGCCATGGCTGGAAAGACCGAGAACGTGCGTCCGGTGTCAGGTACGAGCAGCGTGTGGAAGCCGAGGTTTTCGGCGCGGCGGGCAAGCTTGGCCCACGTCTCAGCGTCTGGGGCGTAGGCGGCGACGACGCCGAAGCGGAACGGTCGGGGCGACATCTGGGGGCACTCCTTCATGAGATGAGGTTTGGCCCCATCGTTCCCGTGTCGCGCCGCCGCGGCATCCGTTCGTGGTCTTGAGTTCGGCTACTCCGGTCGCGGTGGTCGGGACGCTGGCGACTACGCCTGGCGGCGTACGTGGTTCGAGGCGAGCGCTCCGCGACCTCCGAGCGTAACCGGACCGTGGCCGTACGGCTCGATCGGCATCCCGGGGCGTGCGCGACTGCGCAGTCCGTGATCCTGCCGGCAACGCGCTACGTGGCGTCAGCTTGCGCCGATCTCAGCTCGAGCAACTCTGACACGGTGACGAATCGGTATCCGCGCTCGCGCAGGGCATCGATCAGCGGCCCGATGGCTTTTCTCGTCTCGTGACGGCTGGGATACATACCGTGCAGCAGGATGATCGACCCTGGCCGAGTGTGCTCCACGCTGTACTTCACGATTCGTGAGGCGTCTGCGTCGACGTCGGGGTAGGAGTTCGGCTCGACGTCCCACGTGATGGTCGTGCGGTCGTGCATCCGCAGATAGCACGGCAGAGCGATGAGCTTCTTTCCGTACGGCGGGCGGAAGGTGATCTCACCGCGGTAGCCGGTTTGCCGGATCAGCGCGTCGGTCCGTCGTACCTCGTCGGCGACCCGTCCGGGGGTCACGAAGAGCATACGCTCATGTGCGTACGAGTGGTTGCCGATCTCATGTCCCGCCGCCGCGATCTCGCGGCCAAGCTGCGGGTAGCGCTCGAGCTCGTTTCCTGTCAGGTAGAACGTCGCCCGGACCTGCTTCGCGGCCAGTGTGCGCACTATCTGCTGCGTTCCGCCAGGGTGTGGCCCGTCGTCAAAGGTCAGTGCCACGACCTTGGCCTGTGTGTCGACGCGGTTCGTGAGTCCGCCGCAGATCTGGAAGCTGCGGGAATTGCTCAGCTTGAACTGTCCGAACGCCAACAGAGCGAGCGCGACCAAGCCAAGGCCGAGCCATGTGGCAACGACGCGAGCCTTGCCACGGGTGCGGGACCGCACGATCGTCATGCGCAGATGATGCCAGTCCCGCTCGGCCGTCAGTCACCCCAGTCAAGCTGGTGGGCCGGGACGCCAATGCTCAGACCGTAGGCGACTACTTCCTTGCGTGCGTTGTGATCGCCCTTCTTGTAACGGGAGACCTTGTTGGCGAAGACGACAATGTGATCGTCCTCCACGCCGAAGTCGGCGTACCATCCTCCTTCGGCGAGCAAGGCATGCGACAAAGCTTCGGCCAGCTCGTCGGCACGCGAGCGTGGCACCTCGAAGTCGAGGAGTGTCCAGACTTTGGGCTGTGGGTCAACCGCTCCGGGCTCGGTCGCACGAGTGAGCTTGGTCAGGGTCGGCTCGGAATCTGAATGTCTGCGCCAATGCGCAGGCTTTCCACGATGATGCGGCCGCGCAGCACGATGCGTCTCCTCCCAGCGTGAGCGTTTTGGACGTCGAGAGTGTGTCACCGACCTCCGACAGGGAAGTCTCGGCAATCGGTGACTCGGAGCAGGTGGAGGAGTCTGTGCGACAGGCCGGTTGTTTTCCACAGGTTGGGGTGGTGGTGGGATTGCCCACAGGTGTGGTTCGTAGCGCGGGTCGTGTGGGGCGGCGACCACAGTGTTGGATCATGTGTTCGATCCAGGGTTCGGCTGGCCAGGGATCGGCTGGCACCGCCACGGCTGCCGCCGCTTCTGCCACCACCACCGCCGCTGTGGCCGCAGCGGCGGCGTCGTCGGGTGATGTGGTGAGGGTGTTGGAGCAGGCGGCGCAGGCTTTGGTGGGTTTGCCGGTGCCGGATTCGGGTGTGGTGGCGTGCGGAGAAGCTGTGCCGGCCCCCAGCCGCATCCTCGACCTCGGCGGCGCCACCCGCCTCGTCCCCACCCGGATGCGCCGCGCCCTGTACGCCATCTACCCCACCTGCTGCTACAACAACTGCCCCCTCCCTGCCCGCTGGTGCGAAATCGACCGCATCCACCCTGGAACACCCACCAAACCCACTCGACCACCTCGCACCCGCCTGCCGCCACCGCAACCGCGACCGCGCCCAACACGCCCACAAATACACCCTCAAACGAAAACCCGACGGACCCTGGCGCATCACATCGAGCGAATGGCTGGGTAGGCTCACGCCGTCTCGATGAGCACGCCTGGGTTGAGGATCCCATCGGGATCCAAAGCTGTCTTGACCGACCTGAGTACGGACATGCCGACATCGCCGACCTCGGCGGAAAGGAACGGCGCATGTACACGGCCGACCGCGTGATGGTGGGTGATGGTCGCGGCTTCGGCGACGATTGCCGAGTTCGCGGCCTCCTTGGCGCGGTTCCACTGCTCCAGAGCAGCATCGGGTTCTGGCAGCTTCCTCGCCAAGACCGTGAAGTACAAGGAGGCGCCAGTCGGATAGACATGAGAGACGTGCGTCATGACAACGGGTGGCGTACCTTGTTTCGCCAAGCTCTCCCGCAGCGCTTCTGCGACAGCCGTGTAGAGCTTTGGCAGTCGCGACCAACTCGTCGCGGTCTCCAAGGTTTCTACCAACACGCCCACGTCAAGCAGCGCGTCCCGCACTTTCGGTCCATCGAAGCGGTGCTGACGCCAGGCGTCGCCGGCACGGGTCCCCAGCGACGATGCGTCCGCACCGCGCAGCATCGTGAGCGCCGCCCGGCGTCGCCGTTGGACGGCGTCGCTGTCACCTTCCCAGCCCACCACGCAGAAGGCGGGCTCTCGGACACCTCGCAGTCGTGAGACGAGCCCGGCCAGCCGGCCGGCGGTGCCCTGTGACGCGAGGACGGTCGCGGTTTCCTCTTCGTCGGAGAGGCGTACGACGTCGGGCGCTATGTCGGCCTGCACGAGCTCACGAACGGCTTCCAGACCACGTTCGAAGGAGGGGAAGGTCCACATCTCATACCGCCGTTCGGCAGGTGCCGGTCTCACCCGAAGGGTCAGCTCGGTCAGGACGCCCAAGGTGCCCTCAGAACCGATGAAGAGGGCCCGTAGGTCGGGCCCAGCGGCATTCGGTGTGCCGGTGCCGAGCGACAACGTGCCAACCGGTGTAGCGGCTCGCAACGCGACGACCAGCTCATCCATGCGGCCGTAACCGGTCGAAGCCTGCCCAGCAGAGCGTGTCGCGACGAACCCGCCGATCGTGCCGCGGGGAAAACTTTGCGGCACGTGGCCAAGTGTCAGGCCGTGCTTTCCGAGAAGCACCTCGGCCTGTGGGCCGGTGAGGCCGGGCTCGAAGCGCGCGGTCTGGGAAAGGTCGTCGACCTCGAGCAGCCGATTCATGAGCGACAGGTCGACAGTGACGACCGCGTGATGGCTGCCTCGGAAGGGTTCGACGCCGCCGACAACGCTCGTGCCCCCGCCGTACGGAACGATCGCAATGTCCAGCCCACCTGCCTCGGCCAGCAGGTCAGCGACCTCGTCGTGACTGGATGGTCGTACGACCCCGTCGGGAACCGCGACGAGATGGCCGGAGCGACGTCGGATCAGGTCGGTGTACGACTGACCACCAGCGTGCGCGAGCCGCGTCTCGGTATCGACGTGGACCGCCTGATCGCCTACGATGCGGCGCAATGCGCGCACGTCCTGCTCGGTCAATGCGCTGTCGGGCACCGAGATGTCCGAGACCGGCACCGCTGGTGCCGGCGTCAGCTCGCCCAACCTCTCGGCGAGCCAGGCTAGGTTGCGACTCGACGGTACGACATCGGTGTCCGACCACCTCGCGAACGGACGTGGTCCGAGGCCGGCTTGCGCAAGCTCGTCCATGACTGAAGAGCGTGGCACATGGATCAGGAACCTAGTGGGAAGATTCCGCAGATTGCGGTGGAGGGCGAAGCTCCAGCTGCGGTCGCCGACTATCACGACGAACGGCCGGCGCGCCAGCTGACCGGTCCGGTTGCCACCGCCCTCACGGTTGTGTGCGCGCTGATCAGCCTCTTCGTGTTGTACGTGGTCTTCGCCCCGCTGGCCAAGGGCACCCAGTTCTACTTGACCATCTTCCTGGCCGCGGTGTTGCCTCTCACCTTTCTGTACTACCGATCCGGTCTATCCCGTCGCCGTGACGACACCGGTCCGACCTGGCTCGACTGGGTCCTCGCCGGCATCTCCTTGCTCGTTGCGCTCTACCCGCTCATTTCGTACGACGATTTTCTCGAGCGCCGACAGCTCCCCACCACGCTGGACATCGTGGCGGGTCTGATTCTCATGGTGCTGTTGTTGGAAGCGTGCCGGCGTGCCACCGGCTGGTGGTTGCCCGCGATCTGTCTGGCCTTTTTCGCCTACGCCTACTACGGCTCCTACCTGCCGGTCGACTGGTCGCTTGCGCATGTGGGGTTCAACATCGACGAGATCGTGCCGCAACTTTACATGGGTACGAGCGGCTTCTACGGGACGCCGTTGTCGGTCGCGGCGAGCTACATCGTGTTGTTCACGATCTATGGCGCGGTGCTCGACATGTCTGGTGCCGGGAAGTTCTTCATCGATTTGTCGTTCGCTGCCTTTGCACGCAGCAGGCGCCGCGGCGGCGACAACTCTGAGGTGTCGGGCACGGCGCCGGGCCGCACGGTCACGCTTGCCGGATTCCTGCTCGGAACGGTGTCGGGATCGGGGACCGCGACCACGGTCAGCCTCGCTACGGTCGCCTGGCCGATCCTCCGGCGCGCCGGCTATCCCAGGGAACAGGGCGGCGGCGTGCTCGCCGCGGCCGGGATCGGTGCCATACTCTCCCCGCCGACGCTCGGCGCTGCCGCGTTCATCATTGCCGAGTTCCTGCAGACGTCCTACCTCACCGTGCTCATCTACGCGATCGTTCCCACGATCCTCTACTACACCGGCATCATCCTCGCGATCGAGATCGATGCGCGGAAGCACGGTGTGCGTCCGGTCGAGATGCCGACGGGCTCACCATGGCGGTTGCTGGCGAGGTTCGGCTTCCACTTCCTGTCGCTGTTTCTCATCGTGGCCTTCATGGCGGCTGGCATCCCGCCGTTCCGTGCGGTCGTCTACGCCACGATCCTGCAGTTCGTGCTGTCGTTCTTCGACCGGCCGCTCACGCCCAAGCGTCTGCTCGAGGCGCTCGCGACGGGTACCCGCAGCGTGCTGCCGGTCGCCGTCGTGTGTGCGGCCGCAGGGATCATCGTGGCGGTCGTCACGCTGACTGGCCTTGGGTTGAACCTCGCGTCGGTCATCGTGGACGCCGCGCAGGTGGTTGGCGACCATCCCACGTTGGTTCTGGCGCTGACGACGCTGTTTGCTGCCATCGCCGTGACGGTGCTAGGCCTCGCGGTGCCGGTGACGGCGTCGTTCATCATCGCAGCGGTCATCATCGCGCCAGCGCTGCTGGAGCTCGGGGTGACGCGGCCCGAGGCGTACATGTTCATCTTCTACTACGCCGTGCTCTCAGAGGTCAGCCCACCGACTGCGTTGGCCGCTGTCGCTGCGTCGGCGATCACGGGTGGCAATGTGGTGCGTACGATGTGGGCAAGCTGGAAGTACGCGATACCAGCGTTCCTTGTGCCGTTCGCGTTCGTGCTGAGTGACAACGGCTCGCTTCTGCTGGCGCAAGGGACGTTCGTTGCGATTGTCGGTGCCACGCTGGTCTCGATGTTGGCTGTCGCCGCGCTCGCCGTGGCAGCAGGTGGCTGGATCGTCGGCCCGGCCGTGGCATACGAACGAGTGGTTGCGCTTGGTGCTGCGGTGTTGCTGTTGTATCTCGAACCGATCACGATGGGTGTCGGTTGTGCGTTGCTGGTTGCTACTGTCGTCGCCCATCTCATCCGCAGGACGGTGGTGAAGCCACGCGAGCCACGTCCACGTTTTGGTGGTGGCTCATGAGCTGAGGCACACGCAAGGGGATACGTGATGATCAGATCAGGGTTCCGTCTCGCGGCGCTGGTGCTGGCTGGCGCGCTCGCAGTGAGTGGTTGTGGGGGAAAGCGCGATGACGCCGATCAGGCAGGATCTGGAGGATCTGGCGGCGGTCGGCTCACCATCGCGACCGGCAACACGACGGGCGTCTACTACCAGCTGGGCGGCGGCCTGGCCCGCCTGATTGACCAGAACGTCGAAGGATACAAGGCGACAGCGAGCGAGACCGGCGCGTCGGTGCAGAACATCCAAGGCCTGGTGGCGGGTAGGTACGACATCGCATTCTCGTTGGCCGACTCGGCCGGCGACGCGGTGCGAGGTGAGGGGTCGTTCGAGGAACCGCAGCCGATCGAGGCGCTGACCCGGCTGTACCCGAACTACACGCACGTGTTGGTCCGCAGCGACTCTGGCATCGAGTCGATCGCTGACATGAAGGGCAAGCGGGTGTCCACCGGATCACCCAACTCCGGCACGGAGGTCATCGCGCGGCGTCTGCTCGAGGAGGCTGGCCTGGACCCTGACCGCGACGTCCAGGCGCAGCGACTCGGCCTTCCCGAGACGCAGGATGCGATGAAAGACGGCACGGTCGACGCGATGTTCTGGTCGGGTGGGCTCCCGACGAGCGGCATCACCGACCTCACCACGACCATGGGCGACGATGTGAAGCTCCTCGACATCTCGGATGCGCTGGAGGGCATGCAAGCGGAGTACGGCCCGATCTACGAGGCCGGCGTGATTCCGGCTGACACGTACGACCTGCCGAGCGACGTGCCTACGATCGTCGTTCCCAACGTCCTGCTCGTGAAGGAGGGGTTCGACCCGGAGTTGGCCGAGAAGCTGGTGACGCTGCTCTTCGAGAAGCGTGCGGATCTGGAGCAGGTCAATTCGGCGGCAGCTGGCATCACGCTCGAGACTGCCAAGAAGACCGACCCCATCCCGCTCAATCCGGGCGCCGAGAAAGCCCTCGACGAGCTCGGTGCCAAGTGAAATGACCACGTTAGGTCGGCTACTCGCCGCTGTCAGGGGCCTTGCGTGCCTTGATTAGGCACGACTGCCCCGGCCAGTGCTGGGAAACAGCGCCGCGGTGCCGGTGAGAGCAGAGCTGCGAAAGGAGCACTGCGGTGCGACCAGGAACCGCTCGACATGACATCAGCCAGCGAGCGCCAGGTGCGCGGCCGCTTTCCCCGAGAGCAGGGCTCCGGTGATGCCGGGGCCCTGACTCGTGCCGGCACCAGTGAAGATGAGGCCCGGCATGCGTCGGTCGACGTCAGGCGTGTGCCCGAGCCACCCCGCCGTGCGTGCGAACGGCGTACCCATCGCCATGCCCTCCTGCGCCCAGGCGGTGGGGTCCACGATCTGCTCCGTGACCACCTCCGTCGGGTAACCCCATCGCTCGAGGAGGGCACGCAGCCGTTCCCGGGCCTTCGTACGCTCGACTGTCCAGTCGATGTGAGCCGAAAGGTTGGGTACGGGGACGTACACGGACATGACCGATGAGCCGGCGGGCGCCAGGCGAGGGTCGCTGATCGTCGGCACGTTCACGAGCACCGGCACGTCGTCGAGCGCCAGACCGGCCTGGCTCTGGAGTTGATCGTGGGAGCTGTCCTCGACGTGCGCTCCAGAACGACCCTTCAGGTGGACGTTGACGTGCTGCACACCACCGGGTGGGCGGCCACGAACACCGACATGCCACACATACATCGACCGAGCGTGACGTGCACGCCGTACCGCAGCCGGCATGGTGAGCGACGGCAGCAGGGTGTCGTAGGCGGTCGCAGGGTCGGCGTTCACGACAACCACGTCGGCGGGGATCTCCGCACCGTCGGCAAGGCGGACAGCTCGGACTCGGCCGCTCGTCGTGCTGCGTACCTGCTGGGCTTTCACGCCATAGCGGAACGTCGCGCCAGCCTTCTCGGCTGCTTCGGCCAGGGCCGCCGGGACCGCGGCGACACCGCCCTCCGGGTAGCAGAGGCTGTCAGTCAGTGGCGGAAGTGCCATGACGGCGGTCGCCGTGCGAGTGCGTCGCGGATCCAGACCGACCTGCGTGAGCGGGAAGCCAAGGAGCCGGACCAGGCGCTCGTCCTGGAAATGCCGGCGGAGGGTGTCGTCGAACCGGCGGAATGCGCCGGCACCGGCAAGCTGGAGCAAGGATGTCGGCCGCAGCGTCTGCTCAGGACGATGCTGTCGGACGAGCTCGCGCACCGTCTCGAGCCAGCGGCCGAACCGTACGTAGGCCTGCGCCTCCCGGGCACCGCACAGCTCGCGGATCTCCGCCGCCATCGCCTCGGTGCTGGAGTGCACATGAATCGTCGAGCCGTCCGAGAAGCACGCCCGGAAGGAAGCCTCCAGCGGCCGCAGCGTGAGCAGGTCGCTCATCCGGGTGCCGGCCGCGGCGAACGTCGCCTCCAGCAGGTCGGATGCGCAGAACGCCGCCGGACCCGTGTCGAACGTGAAGCCGTCTCGGACCACCCGACTGATCTGTCCGCCTGGTCCGCTCGCCTGCTCCACCACGGTGACCCGGTGGCCAGCGCCGCTGAGGTGGCACGCCGCGGCGAGGCCCCCGAGGCCAGCTCCGACGATCACGATGCGGCGAAAGCCTCGGGTCAGCAATGCGGTCACGATCGCTCATCCCCCAGCGGTGCAGGTCGTCAGGCTGTACGCGCGCCGTCTGGTCAGCCTCGGCGTGACGTACGTACGGCCCATCTTGGCGCAATCGCTGTCGCGATGCGGGCGGTTCGATCACTAAGCGACGTTGCGTGAACACATTTTGTGTTCGTCGGACATGGGCAGGTGCTCGCCAGGTCTGTCAGTTGAGCTCGAGCAGGCGGCGGGCGTCGGCCACGACCTGCTTCCGGAGGTGCTCCGGCTCGAGCACGATCACCTCGCCGCCCAGCGAGTGCACCAGGGCGACCGCGCCGTCCCAGTCCTCGGTGTCGAACTCCGCCTCGACCCAACCGTCCTGGTCCGGCGGGGAGAACGACCCGGACTTGGCGTACGCCCAACCCGCTCGGGTCAGCGCGTCACCACGAAGCCGCAACCGCACCTGGAACGACGCGAAGGTCCCGGCGTACGCCTGCTGCGCTCGCTGCCAGTACCCCGCGAGGTCGAACTCGTCCGGCCTGGTGAACGTCGCCTCCGTGACGTCCAGCTCGTGCATCCGGGAGACCCGGTACGTGCGGGGTGTGTCATCGCGTGCCCCGACCAGGTACCAGTGCGTTCCCTTGCGCACCAGGCCGTACGGGCTGACCCGCAGGTGCCCACCCGACGTGCCGTACTGGAACTCGATGATCCGGTTGTTCCAGACCGCCTGGAGGAGTCTCGGCAGGAGTGGCGGAGGCTGACCCGCGACCGGTCCCCAGTAGCCGTCGAGGTCGATGTGGATCCGCTCTCGGGCATGCTCGGCGTGCTCCCGCGCTGCCGGGGCGACCGCAGCCAGCAGCTTGAGGACCAGGTCCTCGCCGGGGTCTTCCAGGCCGAGCTCGGTGAGGATGCCACGCGCCTGGCCCACGATCGCGGCCAGCGCCTCGGTCGTGGACAGGCCGGTCAGGCTGGTTCGGTAGCCGTCGACCAGCGCCCACCCGCCGGCACCGCCACGGACCGAGTAGACGGGAATTCCGGCCGCCGACAGCGCCTCCATGTCACGCCGGATCGTGCGGGTCGAGACCTCCAGCTCGCGGGCCAGCGTCGAGGCTGGCACCACGCCCCTGCCCTGGAGCCGCAAGATGATCCGGAGCAGGCGGTCGGCACGCATCCAGCCATTCTTTGGAACAGGACACACGTTGTCCACTACGGCCACCAGGCTCGAGGGCATGAGTCCACAGATCCGCAACATCGTGCTCGAGGCGACCGATCCGCAGGCGCTGGCGTCGTTCTATGCCGACCTGCTGGATCTGCAGGTCTTGCGGCGGCCCCCGGACTGGATGGTGATCGGACACGAGGGCCGGTATCCACGCCTGGCCTTCGACCCGGTGAGCGAGGGCTATCAGCCGCCGCGCTGGCGTGACCCGGCGAACCCCCCGCAGGTCCACCTGCACATCAGCGTGCCTGACCGCACCGCGACCGAAGCCTGGCTGCCAGAGCGCGGCGCCACCTGGTTGGAGGAGGACAGCGACGGCCATCTGTGGGCCGATCCCGCCGGCCATCCGTTCTGCCTCGCCGAAGATCGAGGGCACGAGCCGCGGATCACCACCATCGTGTTCGACTGCGCTGACCCTGCGAGGCTTGCCGCCTTCTACGCGGAGCTGCTCGACATGCGGCCCCTCGAACCGGCGGGCGACGGCATCGGGCGAGACGACTCGCCCACCCTGCGATTCGCCCAGGTCGCCGACTATCGCCCGCCCCGCTGGCCGGACCCTGCGTACCCGCAACAAGCCCATCTCGACCTGCAGGTCGACGATCAGCAGGCGGTCACCGAGCACGCGCTGCGGCTTGGCGCGACCCGACTACCGGACATGGGTGGCGACGCACCAGTCATGGCCGACCCGGCCGGGCATCCGTTCTGCGTCTGCCCGGTCTACACACCGAAGATCAAGAAGATGTACGACGACGCCTGGTCGGTGTGGGTCGACGAGCTTCGGGCGATCGATCCCGCGCTGACCCGTGCCGGTGGCGTCTGCGGTGACTGGACGATCCACGATGTCGTCGGGCACGTCCAGGCGTACGCACGATGGCGGCTGGTTCAGCTGCGTGGCGCCTTCGCGCATCGCGCACCCACGCAGCAGGAGATCGATGGACCGCGCGACCCCTGGCCGGAAGCGGTGCCCAACACGACCGAGGCGCGCAATGCGGCCATCCGGACGGCCGGGCTCAACCTGACCTGGGAGCAGCTGCTCGAGGAGGCGGAGTGGATCAGGCAGCAGACGTTGAGCTTCCTCGACACCCTGGACGAGAACCTGATCGACGCCCGCGTGGGCTTCGCGCCCTTCTGGGAGCCGACGTTCGCCGATGATCCGCGAAACATCGAGGGGCTGATGGTACGTCGGCTCGACGAGATCCCCGAAGCCGAGCAACCCTTGCCGGTCTGGCGATTCGTCCAACCGGACGAGCCCGACAAGCACATGACCGAGCACCTGGACCAGATCCGCGGTTGGCTGGCACGACAGAACGCTCAGTGATTGTCGCTGTCTTCGAAGATGAGGAACGTGCGCGTGCTGAGGACGCCGGGAACCTCCTGCAGGCGGTCGAGGACGACTCGGCGCAGATGCTCGTTGTCCGTCGTACGCACCAGCAGGATGACGTCGAACTCCCCGCCGACCAGAGCCATGTGCTGCACTTCCGGAATCTTGCGCAGGTGACGCTTCAGGTCGCGCCAGGACGGCTGTCGGACCGTGAGCATGACGTACGCAGACGTTGAAAGGCCGGCGCGCACCGGGTCGACGACTGCCGTGAACCTGGTGATGACGCCGGCCTTCTTCAGCCGCTGCAGGCGGTTGTAGGCGTTGGCACGGGAGACGTTGAGGCGTACGGCGAGGGCATTGACCGACAGCCGTCCGTCCTGGGCGAGCTCGCGCAGGATCTGGCGGTCGAGCTGGTCGAGGTCAATTCGTCCACGCTGATCGGCAACGGGGGCCTCGGCGGAAGACATATTGCTGACCTTAACCCTAGATCACGCCAATTTGTCTCCAATTCGTGCAGAATTGCTGCGAACCAGTCGGCTCCTGTCCAGATACTTGTCGTGTTCTGTCTCACTCGGTTGACGACCCAATCCGAGGAGGCGCGATGCCCACATCAGCGGGCGAACAGAGCGGGCACGAACGCCGAAACGACCGGCGGGACCAGGAGCCTGAGACGCAGATCCGGCTGGTCCGGCTGATCGAGCCCGATGGCACGCCGCGAGCCGACAACCGGTACGACCTACCGGATCCGGACGAGCTGCTGGCGCGGTATCGCTCGATGCTGATCGCGCGGCGGGTCAACGAGCAGGCAAGCGCGCTGGTACGACAGGGGCAGCTCGCGGTCTATCCCTCCTCGGCGGGCCAGGAGGCGTGTCAGGTCGCTGCCGCGGCCGTGCTACGACCCAGCGACTGGTTGTTCCCGACCTACCGCGATGTCGCCGCGGTCATCGAGCGAGGCGTCGATCCGGTCGAGGCGCTCGCGTTGTTGCAAGGGCGGTGGCATTGCGGCTACGACCCGCTCGCCCACCGTGTCGCACCGCAGTGCACACCGCTCGCGACGCAGCTTCCCCATGCGGTCGGGGTGGCGTACGCAGCGGTGCTCAAGGGCGAGGACTCGGTCGCCATGGCACTCTGCGGTGACGGGGCGACGAGCGAGGGGGACTTTCACGAGGCACTGAACTTCGCAGCGGTGTTCGCCGCACCTGTCGTCTTTCTGGTCCAGAACAACAAATACGCCATCTCGGTGCCACTGGTCCGGCAGACGGCTGCGAAGTCCTTGGCGATCAAGGGAATCGGCTACGGGGTGCCTGCCGAGCTCGTCGACGGCAACGACGTCGCCGCGCTCACCGCCGTCCTGCGGGCCGCCGTGACCCGAGCGGCGGAAGGCGGGGGTCCCACTCTGGTCGAAGCCGACACCTACCGCGTGGAGCCGCACACCAATGCCGACGACGCGACGCGGTACCGCGACGAATCCGAGGTACGCGAGTGGGCGGCACGTGACCCGCTGATTCGGATCCGAACCTACTTGCGCAACGGTGGTTTCCTCGACGAGAAGCTGGAGCAGGAGTTCGCGGCTGCCGCGGACGAGATGGCCGAACGCCTCCGCGAGGGGATCCGGACCGCTCCGACGCTTGCGCCATCCGAGCTTTTCGCCCACGTGTACGACATTGCCAGTCCGCAGCTGGCGGCGCAGGAGGCGCTTCTGCAAGCCGAGCTGGAGGCTGACCGGCAGGCCAGCGAGCATCCTGCGGAGGTCGCGCGATGAGTGCGGCCAAGCTGACCATGGCGCAGGCGCTGAACGCCGCGTTGCGGGATGCCATGCAGGCAGACGACTCGGTCGTCGTGTTCGGCGAGGACGTCGGGCAGCTCGGTGGCGTGTTCCGCGTCACCGACGGGTTGACCGCAAGCTTCGGCGAGAAGCGTTGCTTCGACACCCCGCTCGCCGAGGCGGGCATCGTCGGCATGGCGATCGGGATGGCGATGAACGGATTCCGTCCGGTCGTCGAGATGCAGTTCGACGCGTTCGCCTATCCGGCGTTCGAACAGATCGTGAGCCACCTGGCGAAGCTCGCCAATCGCACGCGTGGCCGGATGCGACTCCCGGTGGTCGTGCGCATTCCGTACGGCGGAGGCGTCGGTGGCGTCGAGCACCACAGCGACTCCTCCGAGGCGTACTTCGCGCACACCGCGGGCCTCGTGGTCGTGACCCCCGCGACGAACCAGGACGCCTACGGCCTGCTACGCCAAGCCATCGACTGTCCAGATCCGGTGATCTTCTTCGAGCCGAAGAAGCACTACTTCATCTCCGAACCCGTCGACGTCACGCAGCCGGTCGCACCGATCGGTCGCGCGGAAGTACGCCGGACCGGCACGGACGTCACGCTGATCTCCTACGGCCAGTCGGTGTCGACGTGCATGGAGGCTGCCGAGATGGCGGCAACCGAAGGGCGAAGCATCGGCGTGGTCGACGTGCGGACCCTCGTGCCCTTCGACGACGAGACTGTGGTCGCAGAGGTACGGCGGACCGGCAGGGCGGTCGTCGTCGCCGAGGCCTCCGGGTTCGCGTCGGTCGCCTCGGAGATCGCCGGGCGGATCTTCGAGCAGTGCTTCTACTTCCTCGAGGCACCGGTCCGCAAGGTGGCAGGATTCGACATTCCCTATCCGCCGCCCGCACTCGAGCACCACCACCTGCCCTCGGTCGAACGCATTCTCGATGTCGTGGACGAGCTCGAATGGGGCAGCTGACGAACCTACGATGTGCGGAAAGCGGCGTGCGCGAAAGAAGGGGCTCTCCGATGAGCATGGGGACGTTGCGCAGCTACGTAGCGGGCGCGTGGCGCGAGCCCGCGGAGTCCGGCGTACCACTGCTGGATGCGGTGACCGGTGAGGAGGTCGCACGCCTCTCATCCGCTGGCATCGACAAGGCGGAGGCGTTGGAGTACGGCCGACGCGTCGGCGGTCCGGCGATTCGTGAGCTGACCTTCCACCAACGAGCCCTCCTGCTCAAGGAGCTCGCGTTGTACCTGCGCGAACACAGGGAAGAGCTCTATGCGCTGTCCAAACGCGCCGGTGCGACACATTACGACGCGCGGTACGACGTCGACGGCGGGATTTCCGTGCTGTTCTCGTACTCCAGCAAGGGAAGGCGGGAGTTACCGAACGACACGGTCTACGTGGAAGGGCCGGTCGAGCCGCTGGGAAAGCACGGTGGCTTCGTCGGTCAGCACATTCTCACGCCCTTGCTGGGTGTGGCGGTGCAGATCAACGCGTTCAACTTCCCGGTCTGGGGTCCGTTGGAGAAGTTCGCCCCCGCATTCCTCGCGGGCATGCCCAGCCTGGTGAAGCCGGCCAGCCAGACTGCGTACCTCACCGTCCGACTCGTCGAGCTGATCGTCGACTCAGGTCTCGTTCCCGAGGGTGCCATCCAGGTGATCGCCGGAGGTGCTGGTGACCTGCTGGATCACCTGACAGCACAGGACATCGTGGCGTTCACCGGCTCGGCCGCGACGGCGCAGAAGCTGCGCACCCATCCTGCGATCGTACGAAACGCCGTGCGGTTCAACGCCGAAGCCGACTCGCTCAACCTCTCGATCCTCGGGCCGGACGCGACTCCGGGCACCGAGGAGTTCGACCTCTATGTGTCGCAGCTCGTCACCGAGATGACGGTCAAGGCCGGGCAGAAGTGCACGGCCATCCGGCGGGCATTCGTGCCGACCCGACAGCTCGATGCGGTGGCGGACGCGGTTGCTGCAAAGCTCGCTGAGGTGCGCGTGGGCAATCCGGCATCACCAGACGTCCGCATGGGAGCGCTCGCCAGCTTGGAGCAGCGTGAGGAGGTGCGTCGATCGCTCAAGGCGCTGACCGACACCGCGACGTTCGTGTTCGGCGACCCGCAGCGTGTCGACGTCATCGATGCCGACGCCGAGCGCGGCGCGTTCCTCTCGCCCATCTTGCTGCGCGCCGACACTGCTGACCGGCCAGAGTTCCACGAGGTCGAGGCGTTCGGGCCGGTCTCCACGCTGCTTCCGTACGAGTCGACCCAGCAGGTCATCGAGCTCGCCGCGCGTGGGGCCGGAAGTCTGGCCGGCTCGATCGTGACCGGCGACGCCGACTTCGCACGACAGGTGGTGCTCGGCGTGGCGCCGTGGCACGGACGGCTGCTCGTGCTCAACCGCGACAACGCCGCCGAGTCCACGGGGCACGGCGCTCCGCTGCCTGTTCTCGTGCATGGTGGACCGGGGCGAGCCGGCGGTGGCGAGGAGCTGGGCGGGATCCGTGGCGTGCTGCACCACATGCAGCGCACCGCCGTGCAGGCGAGCCCGAACGTCCTCACCGCGGTGACCAACCGGTGGACGCCGGGCAGTGAGCGGGACGAGAGTGTCCATCCGTTCCGGAAGTCCCTTGCTGAGTTGCGCATCGGTGACAGCGTCACCGCAGGGCCCCGTGTGGTCACGAAGGAGGACATCGACCGCTTCGCGGAGTTCACGGGCGACACGTTCTACGCACACACCGATCCCGAGGCCGCGGCGGCTAACGAGTTCTTCCAGGGCATCGTCGCGCACGGCTACCTCGTCGTGTCGTTGGCTGCCGGGCTCTTCGTCTCCCCGGAGCCCGGTCCGGTGCTGGCGAACGCCGGGCTGGACAACCTCCGGTTCCTGACGCCGGTCAAGCCGGGCGACGTGCTCACCGTCACACTGACCGCGAAGCAGATCACCCCACGAGAGAACGCGAGCTACGGCGAGGTCCGCTGGCACACCGAGATCACCAACCAGCGTGACGAGACTGTTGCGACCTACGACGTCTTGACCCTCGTCGCCAAGGAACCCGCCGGCAAGGATGGCAGCGCATGAGCATCGAGCCGGACTGGCCGCTGTTCGAGGTCTTCGTACGTCCACGGCGCGGGCTCAGCCACGTGCACGTGGGCTCGCTGCACGCGGCCGATGAGCGCATGGCGCTCCACCACGCGCGTGACCTCTACACAAGACGCAACGAAGGCGTGAGCATCTGGGTCGTGCGTTCGGCAGACATCACGGCGTCGAGCCCGGACGAGAAGGACCCGTTCTTCGACCCCAGCGCCGACAAGGTCTACCGGCACCCGACGTTCTACGAGATTCCCGAGGACACTCCGCACATCTGACCGCGGCCGCTCTCCGCGATGCACCGCGCTGCTGATCCGCCAAGGTAGGTTTCTTGCACGGGGCTGGCCGGGAGAAGCAGGAGGAACCCATGCCGGATCGTGCGGTGCTCGTCACGGGAGCGTCACGGGGGATCGGTGCCGCGGTAGCGCGCGCCTTCGCCGAGGCAGGCGACCGGGTGGCACTTCACCACCGAAGCTCACCGGAGCTCGTGGAGTCGGTGCGCGCGTCGCTACCCGGTGACGGTCACATCGTGGTGCAGGCCGAGCTCGCCGATCCCGCCGCCATTGCGGCGATGGTGCAGACCGTCGTCGAGGCATTCGGTCGGATCGACGTGCTGGTCAACAACGCCGGGATCTACGTCGAGCACCGCATCGACGACGTGACGTACGACGAATGGCAGCAGGCCTGGATGGACACGCTCGCCGTCAACCTTCTCGGACCGGCGAACCTGTGCTGGTGCGCGGTTCGGCACATGCGGCCAGGCGGCCGCATCATCAACATCTCGTCACGAGGAGCGTTCCGGGGCGAGCCCCGCCAACCCGCGTACGGAGCGAGCAAGGCCGGTCTCAACTCGCTGGGCCAGTCGCTTGCCCGGGCGCTCGGACCCCGCGGCATCGCAGTGACGACGGTCGCGCCTGGATTCGTCGAGACCGACATGGCGGCAGAGGCGCTGAGCGGTGACCAGGGAGACGAGATCCGGGCGCAGAGCCCTCTGGGTCGGGTGGGCCGGCCTGAGGAGGTCGCTGCTGCGGTCCTCTACCTCGCGTCCGCCGAGGCCGAGCTCGCCACGGGTGCCATCCTCGACCTCAACGGCGCGTCCTACCTCCGCTGAGATTTCAGCTACCGGCTGAGCGTCGCCTGCGCGTGCGGAACGTGCCCATGCGGTAGCCGATTCCGCGCGCCCACGGATCGTCAGGCACCGACATCCCGTCGGCCGGCTGCTCGGTCTCGGAGCTTTCACGCGCCGCGTCGACTGCCCGCTCGAGCAACTGGTCCGTGCTCGGTAGCAGGCTCTCCTGCAGCCGTTGTACGACCTCAGCCAGCCGCATGCAGGTCTGCTCGACGTCCTGGCGTGCCTCGCGCCATTGCGTGACCACCGCGGCGAGAAGCAAGCCCGTGAGGACGAAGGTGCCGTTGAACACCTGGAGGAGCATGACGTTGCTCAAGAGAGAACGCCCACCGAACGGGCCGTCCCCGTTGGTCGCCATCTCGATGGCCGCCGCCGAAACGATCAGTGCGCAGGGTGCGACACCGATCAGCTGGAACCGCAGGGCCACGACGATGATGAGCGGGAACGCCAGGAAGAGGATCCCGAGATCTCGACTGACCAACACCACAAGGGCCGTTGTGACCGCGATGAGGCCGGTCAGTTCCGCCCACCGCCAGCCCGACCAGTTCTTGATCGTTTGCCGATATTTGGGTATCGCGAGCAGGAGTGGCGTGATTGCCAACACGCCCAGGACGTCACTGGACCACCAGACCGCCCATACGGAGACGAACGCGGAGGCGGCCCACACCTGGGCGACGACCAGCGCGGTGGTGCCGATCCACGCGCTCACCATCATCCCGGCGAAGGCGCCCAGGACGACCAACATGACGGCATCTCGGACCCGGTCCAGCTCGAGGCGGAAGCCGACACGGCGCAGCACGAGATAAGCACAAAGCGGGGCAAGCGTGTTTCCTGTGGCGACCAGTAAAGCTTCCAACGGCGGGACGACATCGATGTTGGACATGAACGAGCCCACCATGATGCCCGGCCATATCCGGACCCCGAGGTAGAAAAGACATGCCAGGCCAATTCCCGCCGAAAACCACAGTGAGGTCACAGGCAGGCCGAGCGGAATGGTGAGCACACTGACCTGAGTGCCGGCGTAATACGCCACGGCAACGCCGAGAAGTTGAAGGACCCAGATCGCGTGTGCTTTGAGGTCAGCCGATATCTGAACCGCCTTGACCACAAAGACACGGTACAACTCGACGAGCCCTACAGGTCGCGACGCTAATGCGAACTGTCGCACAGTTCAAGCCGAACAAATCAGACTTTGGTGGATTCCCTTACGTGGTGATTGCAAGGAACTGCGGAAGAATCGTCCCGAAGCGGTGAGTGGTGATGCTGACGGCTTGCTCTTGCAGGAAGGGCAGCAACTCGACCCGCCCGGACTCGGTGACCGGTTGAGCGTAGATGGCGATATCGGGCCGCCCGCCGATTGCTTCATACAGCTTTGTGACCGACCCGCCGAGAAGCCGGATGCGTCCGGACCCCAGCTGGCCGGCCCGCTTCAGCCAACCAGCGTCGTCCTCTCGCACGAGCGTGACACCGAGATCGTGCAGGACGCGACGAACGTCCGACGGCAGCTCAGCCGACGTCGAGACGTTGATCGGCGCGCCCGCGCAGACGCCGGCGGCGGCGACGCGGAGCAGCTCGGCGAGCGTCGACCCTTCACATGCCCGGATCGCGACCGGATGCGGGAGATACCGCAGAATGTTGCGCTCGACGGGCAGGCCCGTAACGTCTCGTGCCGTGCCGAACTCCTGCTCCCAGGCCGCGGCATCGCTTCGCAGCGCCCGCTCCACGAACTCCAGAGCTCCTGGTTCGAGGTCGGCGGTTCGTGCCGCATCGAGCAGCCTGGCTGGGCCGGCCGGAACGGTCGCGGTCGCGGTGGCCGGAGCGGACTCCCAGTCACACAAGCCGATCAGGTAGTTGGGTCCGCCCGCCTTGGCTCCAGGCCCCACTGCGGAGCGCTTCCAACCGCCGAAAGGCTGGCGGCGCACGATGGCGCCTGTGATGCCTCGGTTGACGTAGAGATTTCCGGCTTGCACACGACCGAGCCACAGCTGCACCTCGTCGGGGTCGAGGCTGTGCAGTCCAGCGGTGAGGCCGTAGGGAACCTGGTTCTGCAGCTCGATGGCCTGTTCCAGGGTTTCGGCGGTCATGATGCCGAGCACCGGCCCGAAGTACTCGATCATGTGGTACTCCGAGCCCGGTTGGACGCCTTCCTTGACTCCTGGAGACCACAGCTGGCCCGCAGCATCCAGCTTGCGAGGTGCGACCACCCACGACTCGCCTGGACCGAGCTCGGTGAGTGCGCGCAGCAGCTTGCCTTCGGCCGGTCCGATCAGCGGCCCCATCTGGGTCGTCGGGTCGTACGAAGGGCCGACCCGCAGTGACGTCACCGCGTCGACGAGCTGCTCGCGAAACCGTCTCGACGACGCGACCGAACCGACCAGGATCACGAGCGACGCCGCTGAGCACTTCTGGCCGGCGTGGCCGAACGCGGAGGCCACGACGTCCTTGACCGCCAGGTCGATGTCTGCGCTGGGCGTGACCACGATGGCGTTCTTTCCGCTGGTCTCTGCCAACAGGGGCAGATCGCGGCGGAACGAGCGGAACCGCTCAGCCGTGTCGTACGCACCGGTGAGCAGCAGCCGGTCGACGCGTGGGTCTGCGACCAGCTGACTGCCCAGCTCGGACTCGCTGAGCTGCACGAGACCGAGCGCGTCGGATGGGATTCCGGCCTGCCACAAGGTCTCGGCTACGACGGCACCGCACCGTGGGGTCTGGGGAGCCGGCTTGACGACGACCGGTGAGCCGGCGGCCAGAGCGCCGAGGGTCATGCCAGTCGGGATCGCAACGGGGAAGTTCCACGGTGGTGTGACGACCGTGAGCCGCACCGGCCTGGCCGTCGCGCCATCGACCGTGTCGAGTTCTTCGGCCAGCGTGGCGTAGTAGTTCGCGAAGTCGATCGCCTCGGATACTTCAGGATCGGCCTGGTCGAAGGTCTTGCCCGCCTCGGCGACCATGACCTCGATGAGCTCGGCCCGTCGCCGTTCGAGTGCGGCCGCCGCCTTGCGAAGGTAGCCGGCGCGCTCCCGTCCAGACAGCGCACGCCAGGACTCGCCGTTCTGCACGACACGAGTGATCAGCACGTCGAGATCGCGTGAGGTCTTCACGGTCGTGGCGTGCACGAGGTCTGATCCCAGATCGCTGTCGCGGGCACGCTGCAGGATCTCCCGTGCCCAGACGACGTTCGCGCCGATGGCAGGGTCGGTGTCGGCCGTGTTGTGGAACTCTCCCGGTGCCAGCTCGTGGGAACTGCCCAAGGAAGCACGCCGATCCTGCCGTCGGTTCGGCTCGGGTGTCTTGCGGTCGAGGCCCTGCAGGGAAGCGAGGAACCGATCCTTCTCGCGATCGAACAATGCCGCGTCGTCGTGCAGGTCGAGGACTGCGGACATGAAGTTCTCGCCGCTCGCCGCCTCGTCGAGTCGACGCACCAGGTAGGCGAGCGCCACGTCGAACTCGTCGGGATGTACGACAGGTACGTACAGCAGCAGGTTGCCGACATCGCGACGTACCGCTTCGGCCTGACCCGGTGCCATTCCGAGCAGCATCTCGAAGTCCACGCCGTGGTTCACCCCACGCGCCCGCGCCAGATGCCAGGCAAGGGCGATGTCGAACAGGTTGTGTCCGGCGACCCCGATGTGAACGTTGTCGATGCGCTCGCGGGTCAGGGCGTAGTCGAGCACCCGCTTGTAGTTGACGTCGGTTTCGAGTTTGGAGCTCCACGTGGCGAGCGGCCAGTTGTGCAGCCAGCTGTCGACTCGCTCCATGGGCAGGTTGGCGCCTTTGACCACACGCACCTTGATCGGTGCTCCGCCGCGGTCGCGGCGGGCTTTCGCCCACTCCTGCAGGCGTTTCATCGTGGCCATCGCGTCGGGTAGGTATGCCTGCAGGGCGATGCCGGCCTCGAGGTTGGCAAGCTCGGGCTGGTCGAGCAGCCGGGTGAACACCGCGAGGGTGAGGTTGAGGTCGCGGTACTCCTCCATGTCCAGGTTGATGAACTTCAGCGGCGAGGCCTCGGCAGCACGTCGATACAGCGGGGTGAGCGCTTGGGTGATGTCGTCGACGGCTTCATCGAACGCCCACGGCGAATGCGGTGCCACGCTCGCCGACACCTTGATCGAGACGTAGTCCACGTCGTCTCGGGCCAACAGCCGCTGCGTGCCCTCGAGTCGTCGGGCCGCCTCCTTGGAGCCGAGCACGGCCTCGCCAAGCAGGTTGAGGTTGAGTCGTACGCCGTGACGGCGGATGCGCCGGATGGCCTTGCCGAGTTTCTCCGGACGCGCGTCGACGACAAGGTGCCCGACCATGTGACGAAGCACACGACGTACGACCGGAATCACAAGCCCAGGTGTGAGTTTTCCGCAGGCGGCACCGAGTCGGATCGCTGAACGCAGCGTTGCCGGAAGGCGCGTCGGAAGGTCGTCGGCGAGCAGGGAGAGGTTTCGCGCCGCGACTCGCGAGTCTTCGGGTCGGATCACGCCGTCGACGAAGCTCACCGCGAACGGCAAACCACGCGGATCCTTGAGGATTTCTGCCAGACGTCGTGCCGAGCTGTCGACTGGGATGTCGGCGGACACGGCGAGCCAGCGCCGCACCGTCGCGATCACCTCGCGGGAGCTGGCGGTGAGCTCAGCGAGCTCGGACGGGTCGCTCTCGTGCTGGCTACCTGGCATATCCTCGTCCAGGATAAGTCACTTGGGTCCGGGTCGACGGCTTGTCGGCAGAACCATCATGCATGCCCCGGTCGCTCGATCCGGATGGCAGTTCACGTGACTCTCCTCACCACGGGTGGCGCCGCGAGTCGTGATCGGCCACCTGCGCGAGACTCGATCTCCAGCAGGCGATTCCACTTTGCCGTACGTTCCGAACGCATGGTGGAGCCCACCTTGATCTGCCCGGTCCGCCACCCGACAGCGAGATCGGCAAGCCAGCAGTCCTCCGTGTCGCCGGAGCGGGCACTCAGGACGGTGGCGTACCCGTGAGCGCGGGCGTACCGGATCACCGCACGGGTCCGGGTGATGGTGCCGGCCTGGTTGGGTTTGACGAGCACTGCGTTGCCGGCGGCGAGCTCGACACCTCGTTGCAGGCGTTGCAGGTTCGTGGCGAAAAGATCGTCACCGAGCAGCTGGCGTCCCTCGCCGAGGGTTCGGCTGGCCTGGACCCAGCCCTCCCAGTCGTCCTCGGCAAGCGGATCCTCAATCGAGACAATCGGATAACCCTCACACCAGTCGCGCAATTCGGCAACCAGCTCGGCAGTGGAGAGCGCCCGGCCCTCGGCACGCAGCGTGTACGTCGTGCCGTCGTGGAACTGGGTCGCCGCGATGTCGAGGGCGATGCCGACGTCGACTCCTGGCGTGAGCCCGGATCGCTCGATGCCTTCGACGACAAGATCGAGGGCGTCCCGGTTGCCGGCCAGGCGCCCGGCGAGCCCACCTTCGTCGGCCACCAGGTTGCTCTCCAGCTTCCGTGCGTCGAATGCCGCCGCGGTGCCCGCGCGCACCCGGCACCCGACCTCGAGCGCCTCGTCGAAGGTTTCGGCGGCCAAGGGAACCGCCAGGACATCCTGGATGTCGATGAGGCGGCCGGCGTGTGCGCCCCCTGAGACGATGTTGAACATCGGTCTGGGAAGGAGCAGGTCGCCCGCTTCCTCGTCGACGTACGCATAAAGGGGCATGCGAGCGCTTTCTGCAGCGCAGACGTACGTCGCGATCGAGACCGCCAGGACGGCGTTGGCGCCGAGTCGGGCGAGGTTCGGTGTCCCGTCCAGCTCTTCCAGCACCGTGTCGATCGCCACCTGGTCGCGGACTCGCTTACCGGTGAGCGCCGGGCCGATCACGTCGTTGACGTTGCGGACGGCTCCGCGCACGCCCCATCCGGCGTATGCGGATTCGCGATCGCGAAGCTCCACGGCCTCGTGCGAGCCGGTCGACGCGCCGGAGGGTACGACCACACGGCCCACATGCCCGGCCGAGGTGGTGACCGTCACACCGACCGTTGGTCTACCGCGTGAATCCAGCGCCTGCCACGCGTGGACGTCCGCAATCGTGTCGTCGGCCATGCAGCCCGCTTCCTCTCACAATGACCAGGCGAGGCGATGTGGCACCCACCGCGGTAGGGGCCCGCTCCCGGTGAGGCTACTGCTCACCCGGCGACCTGGTCACGGCACGCCGGGGCCGGTGGCTGCCGGACGGCGAGGGTACGCGTGGTTGGACCCGCCAACCGTCCGCCAGGGCGGCGGTGCCGCGGTACCGACGAGCGTGGGCGCGCCCAACCGTAGTCGCGCGTTCCGCTACGTGTCGTGACTCAGCAGGGACCTCATGCCAGGGCAGCGTTCAGAGCAGGCTCAAGCCTCCAGCGTTCAGCGCTTCCCTCACCGGCTGGAAGAACGACTGGAAGCCCGGGCCACAACTGCCGGCGGTGCCTCCCGACGTGATGCCGATGGCTGTGCTCCCCTGGTACAACGATCCACCGCTGTCGCCGGGCTGCACACAGGCTGTCGTCTCGATCATGTCGTACACGGTTCCCTCGGTGTAGTTGACCGTTCGCCCGTACCCGACGAGCGTCCCGGACGTCACCCCTGTGGTGGAACCGGCCTTCTGGATGGTCGAGCCTTCGGCGGGTTCGCCGACCTGGGTGAGCCCGCTGTTCGTCAGCGGGAGCGAAGGATTCGTGACCTCGATCAGACCGTAGTCGTCACCGGGGAAGCTGGACAGCACGGTGTTGCCGATGGTCTCGCCACTTCCCGTGGTCCAGGTCGACCCGATGTCGGTGCAGTGTCCGGCGGTCACGACGAAGTTTCGCGACCCGTTCGTGCCGATGACCGACGCAGAGCAGCGACCTCCGCCGGTGTAGATGGCGTCGCCGGGGCCGACCATCAGTCGGGGCGCTGCGGGTACGCGTTGGATCCGGACGTTGTCGTCCATGGACCGTACGCGGTTCAAGAACGCGCGGGTCGCAGCGTCGTTGTCGTCCTTCGGAACGCTGATCACCACGGTCCGTGTCTTCGGATCGACGCCCCACGAAAGGCCGACGGTTCCTGGCGTACTCGCGTACTGGTCGATGTCGGCCTTGAGCTCGTTCAGCTGTTGGATATCGGGTTGTGCCGAGTGCGACTGGGCATGCGCCGGTGCTGTAGCGAACGCGGGAGCGGCCAACAACGCCAGGCCACCGAGTAATGCTGTGGTAATGCGTCTGAGGTTCGACTCACGATTCATTTCCACTGCCTTCCCCCGCCAGCCCCCGTTGGGCGATGGCGGCATCACTGGGGTACGGACAGCAGCGCCTCGGACGAACTACCTCGTGGGCGTGAACGATCCGAGACCGTCCGTTTCGTGCGTAATTAGCGTAGAAAGTCGGCTTTGTCCTTAGCGAACCTTGCCTCAATGGGTTGGCCGCATCTGGCCTCGTGGCCGATGGGGAAGATGCGCGACGGACACGGTGCGTGAGTTACCGCGCGAGCTGCTCCGCATCGCGGAAGCCCTGTAGGCGTACGACGCGTGTATTGCCGAGTGCTGCTTGCGGCCATGCGGTGCTCGCGGCTATGCGCCGCATGGGAAATGACCAGGCGTGGTGGCTGTGCAGTCGCCACAGTGTGTGCCGCCGCGTTCTTTGGTGACTGCGTACCCGCCACGCCTGGTCATTTGTGAGAGGGAGGCTACATGGCGAGGGAGGCTATGTGCCGCACAGGGCTTGCATGGCGGCGATGACGACATGGGGTTTGAGGGTGCCGTCGGCGTTTTGCAGCCACGTGTTGATGCCGATCGTGACTTGCCGTGACCCGTCCGCCGTCGTGAGCGAGATGGTCTGGTAGCCGAAGATGATTCCGTCGTGCCCATAGGCAGCTTGGCCGCATGGGAGGTCGACCCGGAAGATGCCCAAGCCGTAGCCCGCCTCGTTGACCTGCGTCATCTCGGCAAGGCGGCCGGGCGGGAGGAGACGCCCGTCGAACAAACCGCGGAAGAACGTGGTGACGTCTCGGGTCGTGGAAATCACCGCTCCGGCGGTCCAAGCCCAGCTCGGGTTGTAGACCGTGGTGTCGGTCGGCGGTTCACCGGGAAGGTAGCCGTGCAGGTGTCGGCCGAGAACGAACGGGTTCGACCGCGGCAGTGTCGTGTCGTTCATCCGCAACGGCCGGAAGATGCGCCGCTCGAACTCCGTGCGTACCGAGTTTCCCGTGACACGTTCGATCAGCATTCCCGCGATGATGTAGTTGGTGTTGGAGTATTCCCAGGACGTTCCTGGCTCCGGACGAGGATCCGGGTAGGTGAGGGCGATTCGCACCAACTGCTTCGGTGTGAACGTACGAAAGCGGTTCTTGACGTAGGCATCCGGTTCGCGCCAGAGCATCGTGTCGGTGGAAAGGCCGCTCGTGTGCTGCAGCAGGTGGCGAACGGTGATGCGGGAATCGAGCCCGAGATCGGCGAGGTCCGGAAGGTATGTGACGACCGGCTCGTCGAGCCGCAGCTTGCCCTCCTCGACGAGTTGCAAGACCACGGTGGCGGTCATCGTTTTGGTGATGGAGCCGATCCGGTACCGGTCGTCGGGCTTGGCGTTACGACCCGTACGAACGTTGGCATCGCCGCGTGCGAGACCGATCCGTTCCTCTGGCGTACGGAGGAATGCGACGGCGGCCGGCGCGCCTTCGGCCAGCAGGTCGTCGAGATGTTTCGCAAGCCGATGGTCGCCGCGCTTGGCGGCGCCGTGACTGCTGGCCGGTTCGTGGGCAGCAGCGTGAGGAGACGCAATCGACGCAGGTGCGAGCAGGCCGAGGAGGCCTAGTGCCGTCAGGAGAACCAGTGAGATCCGTTTCATGGATGTCAAGTGTGCTTGACACCTCGGGTCATGTCAAGCACACTTGACATCGGACAGTTGGTGGCTCAGCTCGCGATGCTGGCCAGCCGTTCTTCGAGAACTGCCCAGTCGCCGCGGAACAGCAACCGGGTGCACTCGTTGACCTGGTGCTTGAGTTCCTGGTCGGCCTGCTCGGAAGCCTGTCGGCTGAGAGCTTGCAGCCGCTCACGCAGCACCGGGTAACGCTCGTCGAGCGGCGGGAGAAGCTCGTCGCGAGACGGCAGCTCGGGCTGGCTCGTGGCCAGCGGGGTCTGGTACCAGTACGCGACGGAGGCATAGCCGTTGGCGAAGTTGTTCGCGTGGCCGTGCTCGACCGTCCACCGAATGCTGCGTTGGAAGCGAATCGGGTCGTGGACGTACCAGCGATACATGCCGACCAGCCCGGAGTAGTCGGCTGACTCGATCATGTGGAAGCCGGTGTAGAGCGAGGAGTACTCCACGTTCGGACACGCGCCGCCGCCGAAGATCTCCTCGGTACCCGTGCCGTGAATGGCGGGCGGCCAGGTGTCGCCGTCGATGAAGACCATGTCGTCGCCCTCGCCGTACCATCCGCCGGCGCGGTTGGCGACCTGCAGGTGCAGGCCGACCATGTGCCCGCTGCCCTCGGCCTCGAGCGCAACGTAGTTGTGGCGACCATCCAGATTGACGGCATCGTGCAGGGTCTGGTTCGGGTGGTCGCCGATGGCCTCGGTGACGAGCTCCTGGCGAAACTGCGCGTGGAAGTGCAGGGTGTCGGGCGGGAGCGGATCGGTGTAGATCTCGTAGTCGATGTGGAACCACAGGGCGCCGAGATCGCCGCCCAAGGTACGGTCGCCGCGGTTCTCCAGTGTGATCAGAGCGTGTTCGGCGAACGGCATCGGGAAGTAGCAGTTCAGCCCGTGCGAGCCGCCGTATCCCGGGTTGACCGCCATCATCGCGCTGGAATATTCACGCACCCGCCCGTGTGAGAGCCCGAAGAAGTCGCCGAGCGGGACCTCGACCGACGGGACGCTCGACCCCTCCCAGTAGCACCGAAGGATCGCGTCGCGGTAGTCGGAAAGCTCAGGCATGATCATGGCCACGTAGAGATGTCGGACACAACCCGGCCCGGCCTGATGCAGCAGCGTGATCGTCTCGCCGGCGTGGACGGCGACGAAATCATGGTTTCCGCCCGTCGTGTCCCACGAGCTCGAGCGGCGCGAGGTCGCCCTCGCGTTGCGTGTCAGGTCGTGCATGGTCGTCTCCGTTTGGTGCCCTAGAATGCTAGTCATGGCAGTACGTGCGTTGCGGCCGTCGCGCCGATCGCAGCTGGATCTTCTCCGGCGTGCAAGCACCCGCTCGCACGTCTATTCGTTGTTGCGGCGCGACATCGTCTCGCTCGAACTTCCGCCCGGACAGGCTGTTTCGGAAAACGAGCTGGCCGCGCAACACGGGGTGAGTCGCACGCCGGTCCGCGAAGCGTTGATCAGACTCGCGGACGAAGGTCTGATCGAGGTGGTGCCGCAGCTCGGCACGTTCGTCTCCCGGATCAACGTGAACGAAGTCATCGAGATCCAGTTCATCCGGGAGACTCTGGAGCGCGCCTCGCTTCCGCATGCGATACGCAACATCACCGAAGAGGACGAGCAGTATCTGCGCGATCTCCTTGACGAGCAGGAGAAGGCCGGGAAGCGCGGCGACCTGCACACGTGGTTCGCCACCGACGAGGCGCTGCACCGCACGCTGCTGGAGGTCGCCGGACATCCACGCGTCTGGTCGGTCGTCTCGTCGGCAAAAGCTCATCTGGACCGGGTACGCATGCTGACCCTGCCCGATCCAGCCATCTTGGGTGAGCTGCTCAACCAGCATCGGCAGATCGTCGACCATGTGGTCGCCAAGCAGAAGCGTCAGGCCGATCAGGTGCTGCGCCAGCATCTGCGTATTGCGCTCGACGTGTTGCAGCCGTTGGAGCAGCGCTATCCTGACTACTTCCGTCTGGAGGACGGCGAGGAGACCCCGGAGCGGACCCGGCGCCGCTAGCGGGCCTTCGCTCGGCGGCCAAGGCCCGCATCGCTTCACACCCGGTCACAGCTGTGCCTCGGCTTCGGCGAGTACATCGCTCACGGAGACGACCTGCCTGCGTCGGCTGCTCTCGATGGCGGCGAACATCACAGCGGTCGAATGCAGGTTCTCGCTCACGGCGGTGGGCGCGGGCGGGCCACCGTCCAGCCAGTTGAGGAAGTCCTCGATGAGCCAGAGATGTCCCCACCGTGGTCGCTCCAGCAGGGGAACCTCGTCCGGCTGTGGAGGCTCGCCGGGTACGACGCGCTCGGGTACGTACCGTCGAACAGCACGCCGATCCATGACGAGGGTGGCGTTCTCGCACTCGGCACGGACGTACTCCTGCCCCCAGCCGTTCAAGCCCACGGCTGTGCACTTCGCGCCCTCGTAGAACGCCCGTACGCCGTTCTCGAACTCCAGCAGAACAAGGCCTTCTGAATCCCCGTCGTACTCGCCCCACGGCGGGTTCCACGTGAGCGCGGACACCGTTGCGCAACGCGCGCCAGCCAGGTCGACCAGGATGTCGAGATGGTGGATCGCGCCCTCGATCATCAACGGGTCGGCCATCTGGTGCCGGAACACGCCCCAGGAGTTGCGTTTGCGGTTCGCCGAGGTGAAGCGTGCGACGAGATAGTCCAGCCGGCCGTTCCGCTCGGCACGCAGCTCCTCGCGAAACGTGGTCTTGTCCTGGTCGAACCGATGGCTCATCGTGATGGACATCTTCTTGCCGGCCGCCTCGACCCGCCGTGCGATCCGGATGCTCGCCTGCAGCGTGTCGGCGATCGGCTTCTCGGAGAGGATGTGGAGCCCGTGATCGAGTGCGGCGTTGACCACGTCCTCGTGGAATGCAGGGGGTACGACGACCGTGCAGATGTCGGCTGGATGGTCCTCGAGCGCCTTGGCCAGGTCGGTGTAGCAGCGGTCCGGAGAAAGACCAAGACCTCGTTGCGCGTTCTCGAGCGCAGCCGGGTTGATGTCGACGGCAGCCACCACCTCGATGCGACCCTCGGCGACGAAGGGCGGCAACATGGCTCCGCACCAGAAAGCCCCGATGCCGCCGGTGCCCACCTGAATCAGCCGGTAGGTCATGACGTAGCCTCCTTTTCCACGTCGTCGAGCCGGTCGGCCGGTATGGCCGGGCCATGGGTGTGCTCCCAGAGGTGACCACGTCGCTTCTGTCCGCGCATCGTGGTCTCGAAGAAGACGGCGAGCACCGGCTCCTCGACCAGGGGGAAGTCGTGGTGGTAGCCCATCCGCGTCGCCACGCAGTCGCCGGGACCCACCTCGTACAGCACGTTCTCCGACGACGCCGTGCCACGACCGGAGACCACGATCCAGTACTCGTCGCAGTCGTGGTAGTGGCGGTCGAAGTTCGTGTGCTTGGGGTAGTCCACCGGGTCACCGATGTCGGACGGATCCTCGGAGCGGGTCACCGCGAAGAGGCCCGCACCGCCGCAGTCGTCGCCCCAGTGGCCTTCGAGCGTCACGACCGTTGCCGCAGCGTCGCAGCCGATCTCGTGTCGCCCCGCTGGCAGGTCGGCGGTGCCGCCGCGCTCCACGACCCGCTCGGTGCCGTCACCGCCCCCTACTCGACACGAGCCCTCGACAACCACCACTTTGTTGGCGGGTTCGCCCGTCTCCCAGACGTGCGGTTCGCCGGGTGTCAGCGAGACGATCTCGTACTTCGTGAGCTCACACCAGTCCGGGCGTGTGCCTTGCTTGCCCGACATGGTGTCGGCGCGCAACACCGGCATGTGCGACTCCTCTCGTGAGCGTCGAGGCCACCACCTGAAGGTGGTCCGAAACCTTCCAGCCCTGCTTCGCCTTTCACGTCTCCGGTGAGGTGGTCATGCGTACGGCTTGGTGGGAAGATCGGTCAACTCCGCAAGTCCGGGAACGGAGGCTGAGTCGGTGTGCTCCGGCTTCGCCCAGCTCGTGTTGGGTATCAGCGGGTACCAGTCCGGTCGCGCCGGATCCCGGTCGTACGCGTACGTTCCCAGCTTGTTGAACACCTCGGCGTAGTACGCGAGCCGCTCCCGGTCGAGGCTCACACCGAGACCGGGCCCATCGGGAACCGCGATCGAACCGTCGTGATAGGTGAACTTCCCGCCGACGATGACGTCGTCGACCAGATGGTGGTAGTGCGCGTCGGCAGCGAACGTGAGATTCGGCAGTACGGCGCCGAGATGCAACATGGTGGCGAGCTGGATGCCGAGCTCCCCGGACGAATGCACCGAGATCGGCTGCTGGAACGTCTCGCAGATCCCCGCCGCCTTGATGCAGGCGCGTACGCCACCCCAGAACGTCGTGTCGAGCAGGATCACGTCGACGGCCGGATCCCGCAGGTTGGTGGCGAGCTGCTCGAAGTTGACGACTACGGTGTTGGTCGCGAGTGGGATGCCCACGGCCTCGCGAACCTGGCGCATTCCTGAGAGTCCCCACGTCGGGTCCTCGTAGTAGTCGTTGTCGAGGTGCTCGATCGCGTGGCCGAACCGGATCGCCTCGCGTACCGAGAAGACGCTGTTGGGATCGAACCGGAAGGTGTCGCCGGGGAACGCCTCGGCCAGGGCGCGGTAGCAGGCGAGCTCGTGGTCAGGGGGAAACACGCCGCCCTTGAGCTTGTGACAACGAAACCCGTGTGTGGCCTTCAGCTCGCGAGCGTGCTCGACGAGCTGTTCGGGGGAGAAGATCTCGCCGGATCCGGTCCCAGGGTGGTCGAAGCGGAAGAACAGGTAGCTGGCGAAGGGCACCCGGTCGCGTACCTTGCCGCCGAGCAGGTTGTAGACGGGCGTGTCCAGGGCCTTCCCGCAGATGTCGAGGCACGCGAACTCGATCGCCGCCAGCAGCTGATTCCGGTTGTTGTAGAGCGATGCAGTCGGATTGGCGATCTTGAAGCGTAGCGCCTCCAGCTGGAACGGATCATGTCCGACGAGGTACCGCTTGAGCCCGTCGATGGCGGATTGGGCAGCCTCGCCGCCCCCTCCCAGCTCGCCGAGGCCGGTGATGCCCTCGTCGGTGTCGACCTCCACGATGGTGCGGACGAATCGTCCCCAGTGCGCACCGTTCGCGTGCCGCAGGGGCGCCTCGAGGGGGACCGTCACAGGGGTGGCTCGCAGATCAGTGATCTTCATGTTTCGCTCAATCGTTGACGGCACAATCAGCGTACTAGTATGCCAGGTCTGCGGGTCTTGCGGAATGCTCGTCCTTCTTCGCGAAATGCTCCGTGAGCCTCTGTGCGTGCGGCGAGCACGTGCACTCTCCGGTTGGTGACGCGCCTGCGCTGCCGATCCCCGGGACCACGGCGACGGTGGTCAGCCGATCGGTGGCTACGTCGGCACCGTGGCCTCTTTCGGCTGTGTCCGCAGAAGGAACGATTCCAGACCATTCTCGAAGGACCGTGCTCACGGACCCCCGGTGGGCGGGTCGTCCGCGGGTGGCTTCCGGATCTGGTCGCCGGCCGGGGCCGGCTACCCGCAGGGGGCGACGAGCTGTCGTGCGGACCCCTGACGCTCAGGCCGGTGCCTTCGTCATCGGCAGAGCGCCGGCGGTCCAGTGGTCCCTGCGGAGCGTCCGCCCGAAGACGTACACGAGGACGGCGGTCGAGACGAGGCCGCCGATTGTGATGGCGAGGAGCGCGGAGCGCAGGACGAAGACGCCGAAGGCCGCCGGGCGGGATCATGAGGAGCCAGGTCGTCACGGTCGAGCTGACTGAGAGCAGGCCGGCCTGCTGGTGCACGGTCAGGATCTCGCCGTAGGCCGCCTCGAAGAGGTAGAGCGGCACCGTGTTCATGAAGGCCAGGACCATCCACACGGCGAGCGCCCGATCGAGGTCGTCACCCACACCAGGACCGGTGAGGAGATCGAACCGATCAGGAAGTCGGCGACCGCGAGACCGGCGAAGTTGCGCACCGTCAGCATGGTGTGCTTCATGCGACCCACCTACGCCGGTGCGGTCGTCGAACGAGCACGGACTCGGACAGGGCCTGCGGTCTCGGCACGGTCAAAGTCCCGTGTTCTCCTGTGAACGGCGAATCGTCAGAGCCTTCTCGCACGTGGGCTTCGAGCGTACGGCATGCATGATCTCGTCCGCAGGCGTTTCCGGCCGCGGCCGGCTTGCCGGCCGCGTGGCAGCGGCCTCGGCCCCGAAAAAGCGGCGACCCCCGGGTCAGGAGCCACGGGGGTCGCACCTGCTGAATGGACGGCTCAACTGCCAGCTTCGATGAGCTCGTTGACCTTCGTGACGTACTCGTCGAGTGTCGGTTTGATCGGTCGCTTACCTTCCAGCATGGGGTTCCAGTGACTCTTGATCAGGTTCCCGGCCTTCGGTGACCACGGGTCGATGAACGCAGTTCCGACCTTCTCCGGGTTCTCGAGCTCCTGACGTACGGTGGCCGCGACCTGCTCGCCGATCGGGCCCTGCTGCTTCAGGTTCTCGAAGTACCCCTCCGAGCCGGGGAGGTAGGCGATCGGCGCGACGGCGTACTCGGAGTAGGCGTCGTTGAAGACGTCGGTCAGCATGTAGGAGATCACCTGCCAGGTGGCGTCGGGATTCTCCAGGTCTGCCGGTGAGCAGAACGCGTTGGACTCGAGCGGCGCCACCTGGGTCGCCGTGCCTGCCGGGATCGGAGCGAAGCCCCACTCCATCTTCGGCTTGGCCTCGAAGATGGCGGCAGCGTTCCACTGGCCGCCCCAGACGAGCGGGACCTGGCCGTTGATGAAGGCGGCGAACGTGTTGGTGGCGGTGAAGTCAGGGCCGGTCACCCAACCGTTCTTGATCGCATTCGCCCACCGTTGCGCTCCGGCCTCGATCTGCGGGTCCAGGCTGAACTCGGAGACGTTGATCCAGTTTCTTTCCGGAGCGAAGGCTTCCCCACCGTTGCTGATCGAGTAGATGGACAGCCCGACCGGGTCGTAGAGGTCTCCCCACGCCGTCTGCATGCCGTAGCGGGTGACCTTCGCGCCCTCCGTGACCGTGAGCTTCTCGATCGCGGTGAAGAGGTCCTCCCACGTCCAGTCCGACGTCGGAACCGGCAGGCCGGCCTCCTTGAACAGGTCGGCGTTGTAGAACGCGCCGTACGTGTTCGCTTCGTTCGGAATTCCGTACTGCTTACCGTCGACCTTGTAGAAGTCGAGGTATCCAGGACCGAACTTCGACTTGTCCAGGCCCGTCTTCGTCTGGCCCTCGGCGGTGCCCTCGAGGTAGGGCGTCCAGTCGAAGAGCTTGCCGCTCGACGCGAGCGGGGTGAACGTCGCGTTGATGGTGGTGCACCAGAAGATGTCTGGAAGCGTGTTGGACAGCACCATCGAGTTGACCTTCTGGAAGTACTGCGCGGCACTGCCGACGTAGACGAGCTCGACCTCGATCCCGGTCTTGTCGGTGAACTTGTCGAGCGAGGCCTTGTAGAGGTTGCGGGTCTTGGGATCGGCCCAGGTCATGAGCGTCACCTTCGGGTTCTCCGAGGTGCCGCCGCTCGTGTCGTCGCCGCTGCCGCAGGACAGCAGCGTGGCGGTCATGCCTGCGACGGCGAGGCCGGCGAGGAGCCGACGCACGGACCGTCGTGGTGAGAGTCTCATCGAGGACCTACCTTTCTCGTTCCAGTCGCAATCAGGTCCCATGGGCAGAACGTCATTTGCCGGTCATGACGAGTGAGCCCAGACCCGTCATGAAGTAGCGCTGTGCCAGGAAGAACAACAGCAGCGGGGGCAGCATGTAGAGCAGGTTCGATGCCATGTAGTAGTTGAACTGCGGATTGGCCTCGTTGAGCGCCCCCATGAAGTTGGCCATGCCGATCGAAAGCGTGTACTTCTCCTCGCTGTTGAGATAGACCAATGGGTTGAGGAAGTCGTTCCACGCGGCCTGGAACGACATGATGATCATCGTGATCCACAGCGGCTTCGTCAGCGGGATCATCAGGCTCGTGAAGATGCGCCAGTGTCCGGCTCCGTCGATCATCGCCGAATCGTCGATGGAACGCGGGACCGAGGCGAAGTACTGACGCGCCAGGAAGATGAACACCGGGTTGCCGAAGAACGCCGGCAAGAAGAGTGGCCACCACGTGTCGATCAGGTTGAGCGAGAAAAACAGCCGCTGGATCGGTACGAGCGTGACGATTCCCGGTACGAAGATGGAGAACGTGAAGAGGTAGAACCAGAAGTTCCGGCCGCGGAAGTCGATCCGCGCGATGGCGTAGCCGGCCAGCATCGAGCTCGTCACCGAGCCGAAGACATAGAGCACGGTGACGATCACGGTGTTGAACAGCAGCCTCCCGAAGTGGATCTGCTGCGGACCCTCGACGAAGTTCGACCAGGTGAAGGCGCTCGGCAGGAACTGCGGCGGGAGCTGGAGGATGTCGCTGCTGGGCTTCAGTGCAATGGAGATCATCCACAGCAGCGGAACCAGCATCGTGATGCCGAGCAGGCTGCACAAGGCGTACCAACTCAACCGGGACACCGTCATCGGCACGCGGTAGCGCAGAGGTACCTTCCTCGCCCGGTGGGCCCCAGCGTGCCCTTCCACCGCGAGGGCGCTCATCGCCACCCCCTCGCCGGCGAGTACACCGCGGCCGCTCGGCCGATGCCACCTGAGCGCATGAGTTGTCGGCTCACTTGTTTTCCTCGAACACCCACATCGACGACGTTTTCAGTGTGATCGCCGTGACGATCATGATGATGACGAAGAGGATCCACGCCTCAGCCGTCGCAAGACCGAGGTTCGGATAGCTGCCGAACGCGTCGGTGTAGATCTTGTACATGAAAAGGTAGGTCGCCGTGTCCGGGCCGCCTCCGGTCATCACCTGGATCTGGTTGAACGCCTGGAACGCGAGCACCAGGCCGAGCACGAGCTGCAGCAACAGGATCGGCGTGATCATCGGCAAGGTGATGGCGAAGAACATGCGGAACGGGCCGGCCCCATCGACCCGCGCCGCCTCGTAGATCTCCGATGGCACGTTCTGCAACCCGGCCAAGAAGATGATCATCGAGCCGCCGACGCCCCAGACTCCCACGAGGACGATGGCCGGCATGGCCATTCGCGGACTCTGCAGCCAGTCGCTGGTGGGAAGGTGCAGCGCCGACAGGACCTGGTTGGCGAGGCCGTAGAGCGGGTCGTAGATGTACTTCCAGAGCGTCAGGACGGCGATCGACGGAAGCACGACCGGCAGGTAGAAGATCGTCCGAAAGATGCGTACGCCCCGATAGGCACGGTTGAGCAGCACCGCGAGCGCCAGGCCGAAGATCATGCCGGACGGGACGCTCAGCAGCACGAAGTAGCCGGTCGCCTTCATCGACGGCCAGAACGTCGGATCCTCGGTGAAGAGGTACCGAAAGTTGTCCAGGCCGGTCCAGGTCGCGGGCGTGAGCCCGTCCCACTGCGTGAAGGCGTGGTACAGCGAGCTTGCGAGTGGATACAGCATGAAGACGGCGACGCCGATGATGGTCGGCAGGATGAAGACGTAAGCCGTCAGCGCGTTTCGTCTCCGGTGCGTGAGCCCGCGCGGCTCACGGTTGTCCGGCCGCGGACGTCCGGGGTCGGCCCGCTCGATGTGCGCTCCCTCCGCCATCAGCATGAGCTGGCATACTAGCATCCAAACTTGCAGATGGAGAGCGAAAATTCCGAGAAGAAGGGTGCGCGGTGCTGCAGATCAAGCTGGCCGACGCGCTTCCGCCGGAGCCGAACCGGATGTGGGACCTGTGCCGCCAGATGGGCGTCACCCATGCCGTTACCAGCGTCCCGGAAGGTGACAACCACCCACCGCCGTGGGACTTCGATCATCTGTTCCGGCTCAAGCAGCGCTTTGCGGATGCAGGGTTCACGCTCAGTGTGATCGAGTCGGCGCCGGCCTGCATCCAGGAGCCGATCAAGCTCGGCGCACCGGACCGCGACGTCCACATCGACCACTTCTGCCAGCTGATCGAGAACATGGGGCGGCTCGGCATTCCCGTCATCTGCCACAACTGGATGGCAGGGCTGTCGTGGCAGCGGACGTCCATGGCGCTACCCGGCCGGGGTGGCGCGCTGGTCACGGGCTACCACCACGCCGCCCTCGCGAACGCCCCACTGACCAAGTGGGGCGAGATCACCGAGGAGCAGCTCTGGGACAACATGCGGTACTTCCTCGAACGCGTCGTGCCGGTCGCCGAACGCGCCGGGGTCAAGCTCGCCGTCCACCCCGACGATCCGCCGATCTCACCGATTCGTGGCATCGCCCGGATCCTCACCAGTCCCGAGGCGATGAAGCGGGTCATCGACATGGTGCCGAGTCCGGCCAATGGCGTGACCCTCTGCCAGGGCACGGTGTCCTCGATGGGTGTCGACGTGCCGTCGGCGATCCGGTTGCTCGGCAACACGGGACGGGTGTTCTTCGTGCACTTCCGTGACGTCCGTGGCGGGCCCGAGAGTTTCGTGGAGACGTTCCAGGACGAGGGACAAACCGACATGGCGGCCGCGATGCGGGCGTACGCCGAGGTGGGCTTCGACGGCTATCTGCGCGTCGACCACGTTCCCACCATGGCCGGTGAGGACAACCGCCAGCCGGGTTACGAGATGCTCGGCCGACTGTTCGCCATCGGGTACGTACGTGGATTGATCGACGCGATCGACAACTTCGCCATGGACAAGGAGCAGTGACGAATGTCCTCGACACCGGGCACTGGGAAGGACGAGCCGCGCCGGCTCGACATCGACGACACCGAGCGCATCGCCCGCTTCCGGCGGGCTGGCTATGGCGGCAACGTCTCCGACGCCCTCTGGGCCTGCGGCGTCACCGACACCGTGCTGTCGGCCGAGTTCCGTCCGCTCCGGCAAGGCATGGTGCTCGTCGGACGCGCGTTGCCAGTCAAGCTGCACACGCTCGCCGACCAGGGCCTCACGCCGGAGGAGCAGGCCGAGCAGGAGGCCCGCTGGGAGGCCGAGGGTGGGCACCCGCAGAAGCGCATGATGCGGTGCGTCGCCGAGCGGCCGAACGGCACGGTCCTGTGCTTCGACACCGGCGGGGACCGCCAGCCGGCCCACTTCGGCGAGATGAGCTGTCAGCTCGCGTACGCCCACGGGTGTCGCGGCATGCTGCTCGCCGGCAACTGCCGTGACACGGAGTACGTCCTCAAGATGCCGGACTTCCCGGTCTTCAGCTTCGGGACCCGCCCGAACGCCTTCGGTGGCTGGATCATCACCGACATCAACAAACCGATCTACCTGCCCGGACACCTCACCCACTACGTCCGGGTCACGCCGGGCGACTTCGTGTTCGGAGACAATGACGGGGTCCAGATCATCCCGGAAGCGTACGTCGACGAGGTGCTGCTGCGGGTCGAGGAGACGTACGAGAAGGAGAACCACGAACGCGAGCTGATCGCCGGTGGGATGCCCATCGACGAGGTCTACCGTCAGTTCGGTGTCTTGTAGCGGGTCAGACGATGGATGACTTCGTGGGGAAGGTGGCCGTCGTCACCGGAGGCTCGACGGGAATCGGGCGGGCGGTGGTCGATCGGCTGGCGGCAGGTGGCGCGTCCGTCGTCTACTGCACACACGATCCACGCACGCTGCCGGACCCGCCGTCGTCGCCCGACGGCTCGGTCGTCGGCATGGTCGCCGACGTACGGTCGCAGGACGACATGCGAGCGCTCATCGAGACCGCGGTCGAGCGGTTCGGGGGTCTGGACATCCTGGTCGCGAGCGCCGGCATCCAGACGTACGGCACGGTCGAGGACACGACGGAGGACGACTGGTACGCCGTCCTCGACACGAACCTCACCGGGATCTTCCGAGCCGCGAAGTTCGCCGTCCCACGGCTTCGCGAGCGCGGCGGCGGTTCGATCGTCGCGATCTCGTCCGTCCAGGGAATTGCGCCCGGCCAGAGGGTGCTGGGCTACTCGGTCAGCAAGGCAGGTGTGGATGCCCTGGTCCGGTCGATGGCGGTCGACCACGCGGTCGACCGGATCCGAGTCAACGCCGTGGCGCCAGGCCCGGTCGACACGCCCCTCATGCTGGTGAAGGATCCACGCGCTCCCAAACCACCGGTCACCGAGCAGCGTGACACCGGCCAGCCGCAGGGCCGGATTGCCAGCCCGGCCGAGATCGCAGCGGTGGTGGCGTTCCTGGCAAGCGATGCCGCCTCCTATGTCACGGGCACCACCTACATCGCCGACGGCGGCCTCACGACCGGTCCGGGACGCGTACTCATCGGGTTCTGACAGTCTCGATCAGGACTTGTATACTAGCGTTCCAACAAATCCATCCGAGCCGATGACCTCTGCGAGGCGAGCCGGACAAGCGACCTTGTGGGGTGGTGGATCGGATTCTCGAAAGCCTCATGCCAGGAGGTCGCCATGTTCGCGCGACGCCGGTTGATCGTCCCATGCGCTGCGGTTCTCGCCTTGTCGGCGTCGCCACTGATCGCCGGCACGGCTGCCAACGCCCAGCCTGCGAGCGAGTTGGAGCACGTGACGAGTCAGGCGGACCGGGTGGGACGCGGTCGATCGGACGAGGCGCCACCCCTGCCATCCGTACGGTCGGCCGTCACCTTCGCGGGTGGTCCGCGGTACGAGACCGCATCAGACGGCACGGTCTACAGCCCGCTCGACGAGCCGCCGTTCATCCTGGGGCATGACAACGGCCAGAGCACGTTGTACGACGACGGGCATGGGCTGCGGTTCTCGTACTGGTCGTTCGGCGACACCCTGCTCTCCGAACCCAACGGCGAAGGCAAGAACTTCCTCGGCAACACCGGTGCCCGCACGTTCGACCTGAAGATGTCGGACAACGTGAGCACGTGGGAGTACGACGGAGACGTCCAAGGTCCCCGCGAGCCGTGGCGGCTGAACGAAACCGAGCTCGAGTGGAACCGGCAGCACAAGGACACCGATCCCGACACGCCTGGATGCCAACCGGCTCCTGGGATCGACTGGATGTCGTGTGGTGACGAGTACGCCATCTGGGGTGGCGGGATCGTCGCCGATCCGAAGCACCGGCGGATCCTGTCGTTCTACAGCCTGGCCATGCGATACCACATTCCTGCCGAGGAGCGGCCCGATCCGGAGAACCCGGGCCAGATGATCCCGTGCACCGACGAGGACTTCGCCAACCGGGTGGAGGAATGTCGTATCTACACGTTCCGCGGGGCGGGCGTCGGTGTCGCGGTCTGGACGCAGACACCGGCAGACGGCGACGGCTGGGAGCGCAAGGACATCCGGAACGCCACCGATCCGTCGAACCCCACCGCGCTCTGGCCGTTCGACGACGATCCGTCGACCGCCGACAAGGCGTACAACAACGCCATCTTCGCCCACGGCGGATACATCTACGCCTACGGTTGCCCTGGTTTCCTGGCGACGGAATGTGAACTGGCCCGGGTCTCGTTGGCCAAGCCCGAGTGGGTGTGGGACCGTGCCGCGTGGCGGTTCTACGCAGGACGGGATCGCGACCGGGCGCGCTGTCCGCACCTGTGGTCTGCCGACATCGACTGCGCGGTCCCGTTGACCGTCGACACCGACGGTGGTCCGCCCGAGAGCATGGGCGGCGGCGCGGCAGGCAGCTCCATCTTCTGGAACCCCGCTCTGCGGGTCTTCATGTTCCTCTACAGCCAGCCGTTGAGCAACGAGATCCGGTATCGCGTCGCGTACCGGCCGGAAGGTCCGTGGTCGAGGTCCGCTCTGCTCGGCATGGCGTTGCCCTCGGTCGGGACCGGTCTGGGCTCGATCAGCTACGCGGGTTTCGCCCATCCGGAGTACGCCGAGAAGAACGGTCTCGTGCAATACATCACGTACGCGCACACGACCGGCTTCCTGCGCAGCGACCTGCCGATCCTCAAGGTGACGTTCGACAAGCGCTAGCCGATCCAGACCACCCCGGCGTCAGGGTGCGTGGTCGAGCAGCCAGCCGCGTTCGGCAGCCTTGACGCCGGCCTGGAACCGGCTGCGGGCTCCCAGTCGGTTCATCAGCGTGGCGACCGTCCGGCGTACGGTGCGCACCGCGATGCCGAGCTCGGCCGCGACCAGGTCGTCGGTGGCACCGCGAGCCAGGTGCTTGAGCGTTTCCCGTTCGCGTGGGGTGAGCTCGTCGTGGGTCGGTGCGTCGCGATCGACCAGAGGCACCGACTCTGGCCAGAGCCGTTCGAAGAGGTGCCAGGTGGCGGTCACCACGCTGGGGAGCGACAGTTCGGCGACGGTTCCGGGGGAATGCTCGGGAAGGATCGCGACTCGCTGGTCGACGACGACCGCATCGGTGGGAATCTCGGGCAGGGTCCGGACGTCAGCGCCGGCGAGCGCGAGGGTCACGAGGTGTCGGTACAGCTTCGGGTTGGTGCGGGCGCTGTCGGGGAAGAGCACCCGGAACCGTACGCCGGGGCGCACCGCCTGGCCACCGAGACAGCGGAAGGCGGGATTGGCGGCAGAAAGCGTGCTCAGCGCCAACACCTCGGTGGTGGCGCCGGCCAGCAGGTCGGCGATCCCGCTGGCACCCGGCAGCCAACGGATGGCGAGACCGGGTGGCGGTGCCGAGAGCTCCCGACGGGTCGTGCCGCCCTCCGGCGTGCCTTGACGTGGGACGGCGAGCTCGCGTGGGTGGGCCGACTGCCTCGCGAGCGTCGGCGACGTCCGGCGGATCGACTCCGCCCGATACAGCGATGCGGTGGTCGTGGTCACGTCGCATACGCTCTCTCAGACGAGATGACAGCTTGATGACAACGTCGGAGCCTGCCGCCATCGGGCGTCATGTGCGTGAGGGGGATTGTGCGCGTACTGGTTGTCGAGGACGACGCGAAGCTCAGGAGGTCCGTGACGGCGGCACTGCGGTCGGCGGCGCTCGCCGTCGACGACGTGGGCGACCTCATGAGCGCCGATGTCCAGCTGTCGGTGAACTCGTACGACTGCGTCGTGCTCGACCGGAGGCTTCCCGAGCGGCCCGACTCGGTTGACACGGTGGACGCGGTCGTCGCCCTGCGCGAGTGGCGAGAGAAGGGTCGAGAGGTGCCGGTGCTCATCCTGAGTGCGCTCGACGACGAGCGGCCTGGCCTGCTGTCCGGGGCTGACGACTACGTGATCAAGCCGTTCAAGGTCGACGTGCTGATCCTGCGCGTGCTGAACCTGGTCCGGCGTAGGGGCGTCGGTCGGTCACCGGTTCTGCGGTACGACGACCTGGAGATGGACACGGCGCGGCGCGAGGTCCGTCGTGCCGGCGTCCTGCTGGGCCTGACCGCGAAGGAGTTCGCCGTCTTGGAGTACTTGCTGACTCGTCCCGAGCACGTCGTGACCCGCACCGAGCTGATCGACGCGTGCTGGGACGGTGACGTCCCCGGCTCCAACACGGTCGACCAGACGATCAGGCGGCTTCGGCGAAAGCTGCACGGGTCGCAGCTCATCCAGACCGTTCCGGGCCATGGCTATCGGCTCTCCCGCGAGTAGGCCGGGGAATCGGCATGGAACGGTTGACCCATGACGACGAAGGCCCTCGCCCGACCACCGAGTCGGCGAAGCGTGCGTGAGCGCTGGACACCCGCGCGGCTTTTCCGGCGTGCGACCACGGGATCGCCGATGCGCGGCATGCGCCCGATCAAGTCGATGAAGGGCGAGGCGGCCGAACGGTTACGACGCCTTCGGCTGTGGCTCTCGGTGCTGTTCACGGCGATGAACACCGTCGGGCTGGTGGTCTTCGCCCCGCTCATCGTCTACCTCGACGAGCAGGGGCGGCAGGCCTCCGCGGAGGCGGAGCTGCGACGAGTGACCTCCGCGGTGGCCCGTCTCATCCGAGTGGACGGCAACGCGATCGACGTCGCGCTGGTGCCCAACGATCCGATGTATCGCGCCTGCCCGCGGTTCGCGATCGTGTCCGGCGACGCGTCGTTCCCGACCTTCCGTAGCCAGGGTGAGTGTGCCGACTTCGACGACACGACGCTGGAGCAGCTTGCGGCGCAGGCTGTCTCCGAACGCGGCTCGCTGGTGGCCGAGGCGCGCGGTACCCGTGACGAGCCGCTGTATGTGATGGTCGAGCCGTACGCCGAGTCCGGCAGCCAGTACACCGGCGCGGTGGTGGCGTGGGCCGACTTCGGCGACCAGATCACCGCACATCGGCGGGTGCAGACGCTGGTGCTGGCTGGCAGCCTGGTCCTGCTCGTTGGCGTCGCAGTCGCCGGCTACTGGTTGGCTGGCCGGGCGATCGGTCCTGCGGCGGCAGCGCTGAAGCGGCAGGAGGAGCTGCTCGCCGACACCGCCCACGACCTGCGGACGCCCGTCGCGGCGCTGCGAGCACATGCGGAGACCGCGGTACGTGACCCCGCCCAGCGCAACAAGCTGCTGCCGGACGTGGTGAAGCAGGCGGCTCGGATGGGCGACATCATCGAAGGGCTGCTGAAGCGCCATCGGCTCGCTGCCGGCGTCGAGGAGCTGTCGATGCAGCCCCTGTGGCTCGACCAGCTCGTCGACGTCGTGGTCGGTGAGGTGTTCTCCTCGCAGTCGAACGCCGACGCCCCGGACGGCTCGCCGAACGTCACGCTGATCACGGCACCGTCGAAGGTCTTGGCCGATCGGACGTTGGTCGAACGGGCGGTGAGGAACCTCCTGGACAACGCCGTGCAGCACGGTCACGAGCCGGGACAGCAGCCGATCGTCACGGTGACCGTTGCAGGCGGCACCGTCACGGTCGCGGACCGCGGGCCGGGAGTCGACCCGCAGTTGTCCGACGAGGAGCTGTTCGCGAGGTTCACGAGCACCCGAGGCTCGTCCGGTCTCGGGTTGTCCATCGTCCGTTGGGTGGCCGAGGCCCATGGCGGCTCGCTGAGCGTCCACAACGCCGAGGAAGGCGGGGCGATCTTCGAGTTCCGCCTGCCGCCGCTTCGTGAGTAGCGACATGTCCCCGCGACCGTGCCTGCTCTACGCTGATCATCGTGAAGGGGCATTTTTCGCAAATGCGGCACCACCTCGTGCTCGCAGCCGTCGTGGCCGTCTGCGTCGCGGTCACGACGGTCGCCATCACCGGGGGCACCAAGGCGGCGCCGGGCCTGGAGTTCGTACAGTCCGGGCACTGGATCTACAACAGCGTGCTGGAGACGGCGTTCCACATCGATGGCGCGTCGAAGAACATCGACGCGCAGGTCCGAGTCCCGGGCGCCCCACCCGCCACCACAGTCGTGCAGACGGACCGGAAGGGCTACGTCCTGAGCCGCGACCGGATCGTGGAGTTCGGGAAGTCCGACCTGTCGGTGGCCGATCCGATCGAGCCGCCAGCCGACGAGCAGCCGATCGGTCTCGAGGCCTCTGGTGCGGCGTATGCGGTCTATCCGCTGGCCGGCACGATCGCCCGGTTCGGTGACAAGCCCGTGGTTGCCCCGGTGGGTGGACGAATCGGCACCCCTGTGGTGACACCCAACGGCACGCTGTGGGTGCACCGCCTGGATGGCGGGCAGCTCTGCCAGCTTCCGCTGGAGGCCACCCGGTTGTCCTGCACCGCCACGACGCCGACCGGACACACCGGCGGGCTCACCGTGGTGGGTGACCAAGCGGTGTTCGTCGACGCGACCGCCAACGCGATGCGTGCGGTTTCGGAGGAGGGTCTTGGCCGGGAGATTCGGGTCGGCCTCGACCTGCCGGACGCGTCGGTGGTGGCGGCCAACGACGTGAAGGGACGGGTGGCGGTCGTCGACCCGGACCGGTCGGTGCTGCATTTGATCGACGCCGCGTCGGCGTTGCGCGGTGAGGCCGTCGAACCGCCGATCTCGAAGCGGTTGCGGCCTGGGCGCTACGAGCGGGTCGCCTCGTCAGGCACCGCACTGGCCCTGATCGACGAGGACTCCGACACCGTCCTGACGCTCGACGAGCGCGGTGAGGTCCGCAGGACGGCGAGGATCCCGCGCATCTCCCCGCAGGAGAAGGCTTCCCGTCACGAGGTCGGCAACGGATGGCCGAACGCGAGGCGCCACAGTGGCAGGCGGCACGCCCACGCGGCCGGCGAGCCGGGCTTGTTCCGTGGCCAGGACTCCCGGCTCTACGTCGACACGGCGACCGGCGAGCACGTCATGGTGGTCGAGGACGACGGTGACATCACCCCGGTGAAGGTCGACGGCGTGGGATCCGGCCACCGTGGGCGGTCGCCGCATGCTCGGCCGTCTGACACCTCCTCCCGTACACCCGCCCCCAAGCCTCGCGAACCCGCCGAGCGCCCCGAGCAGAAGGCGAGGCCCGAACGGCCAGCGGTGCGTGCCAGCCGACCCGGTGCCCCGGTCGGTGTCCGCGCTGTGGCGGGCAACGCGCGTATCACGGTCTCGTGGGGTGGGGCTTCGGACAACGGATCGCCGATCACGTCGTACGAACTGTCGTGGCAGGGCGGCCGCAAGGTCGTCTCCGGCAGCTCGCGTACCGCGGTCATCCGAGGCTTGCGTAACGGCTCCGGCTACGCCATCACGGTCCGCGCGGTCAACGCCGTCGGCGCGGGCCCCGGAGTGACCACCGAGCGTGTGGTTCCGGGCGGTCCGGCCGCGGCGCCGCCGAACTTCCGCGTCCGGGCGATCTCGGTGGACCGGCACCTCTTCACCTGGGACAGGCCGGCGATGGGCGGCGGCACGTTCGTGACGTACCTCCTCGTCCGCGACCATGGCGCGAACAGCAAGGAGATGACGAGGACGAGCCAGACCTGGGGCGGCCTTGTCGAGGGGAGGCGGTACCACTTCACCGTGCAGGCCGTGACCAGGTCACCGTCGGGTGAACTGCTGTACGGCAAGAAGTCGGTGCTGACCTTCACCGCCGACTACGGCAACCTGGGGAACGACCCCAGGGTCGTGGTGTCCAAGGGTGCGAAGACGACCTACGGCGACACCTGCCAGGAGGATTGCCACTTCGTCGAGTTCCGCGCCACAGGGCTCAAGCCGAACACCAGGTACATCTTCCGGGTGTTCTCCAGCGAGTGGGGCGAGTTCAACAGAGTGACCCTCACCACCGACGCGAACGGCATGGAGCACGAAGATAGTCGGTTCCCCTGCAGTGCGACCGGCCAAGAGGTCTGGATTGTCGCCGAGGGACCCGACGGACCGATCGAGTCGAACCGGATCACGTGGTAGGTGAGATGGATCCGCTGTCTGCCCAGGCCGCGACCGTGCCGGCCGATGTCTACAACCGGATCAGCGAGAACGTCATGCGCGTGATCCGCGGCAAGCCCGAGGTGATCCGGCTGGCGCTCACCGCGCTCTTTGCCGAGGGCCACCTGCTGATCGAGGACGTGCCGGGTGTCGGGAAGACCTCGCTCGCCCGCTGCATCGCACGCAGCGTGGGCGCAACGTGGAACCGGATCCAGTTCACGCCCGACCTGCTGCCAGGCGACATCACCGGGGTGATGGTCTACCACCAGCGCAGTGAGTCGTTCGAGTTCCATCCCGGTGGGATCTTCGCCAACGTCGTGGTGGCGGACGAGATCAACCGAGGGACGCCGAAAACGCAGTCGGCCCTGCTGGAGGTGATGGCCGAACGACGGGTGACGGTGGACGCGGTCACGCACGCGGTACCGGATCCCTTCTTCGTCGTGGCAACGCAGAACCCCATCGAGATGGAGGGCACCTACAGGCTGCCCGAGGCGCAGCTGGATCGATTCCTCATGCGGCTGCGGATCGGCTACCCCGACCATGACGCCGAGGTGCAGGTCGTCATCGGTGACACCCAGCAGATCACGCCGGACGGGTTGGCTCCGGTGGTGTCGTTGGACGAGCTGCGACAGGCGATCGGCCTCGTGCGCACGGTCCATGTCGATCCCGCCGTGACGTCGTACGCGGTCCGGCTGGTGGCGGCGACCCGGCAGCACGCCGCGGTCCGCTATGGGGCCAGTCCGCGCGGAAGCATCGCGCTGGTGCGGGCGGCTCAGGCGTACGCCGCGACGGAGGGCCGACCGTTCTGCACACCGGACGACGTGAAGGACGTCGCCAAGCCAGTGCTCGCGCATCGGCTGGTGCTCACTCCGGACGCCGAGCTCAACCAGCGGCTGCCGGAGTCGGTGGTCGACGACGTGTTGGCCGCGACGGCAGCCCCGACCGCCAGTGCGCACTGATCGAGCGGCGTTCCCAGCCCGACCGCCGAGCCAGCCGAGCCAGCGGTGGCCGGCTCGGCTGGCGGTCGCCGTGCCCTTGACCAGGCGTGGCTGGGCCGTCCTGGTCCTGTCAGTCGGGTCGTACGTCGCCGGGGTGTGGGCTGGTTACCCGTTGTTTCGTGGCTTGGCCGGCGTGGCCCTCGGCACGCTCGTGGTCGCGCTGGCGATGACGGTACGCAAACCACGGTTGGACATCCGGCGCGACGTGTATCCCGACCGGGTGGAACGGGGAAAGCCTGCGCTTGCCACACTGCGCGTGCGCAATGCCGGGAACCGTTGGCAGGCGCCGTTCGTCGCGTACGACGTCGTCGGCACCTCGCGCAGCGCGGAGGTTGCCGTCCGTCGGCTGGCACCGGGAGCCGAGGCAGTCTCCCACTACGAGCTGCCGACGGTCCGACGCGGTCGCCTCACGGTCGGCCCGTTGGTGCTCGAGCGCGCCGACCCGCTCGGCCTGGCCCGGCGACGGCTGAGTGCGGGCGGTACGACCGTGCTCTGGGTGCATCCGAGGCGGCACCCGGTTCGTCCGACGATCGCCGGTCGGCCACGGCACCACCACGAAGGCCGGACCACTGACGATTCGCTCCGTGGATCGGCGGACCTGCGTGACGTGCGACCGTACGTGGTGGGTGACGAGGTGCGACACCTGCACTGGAAGGCGACCGCGCGGGTCGGGCAGCTGATGGTTCGCGACTACATCGACCCGGACCAGCCTCGCCTGTCGGTTCTGCTGGACACACGGCCTGTGGCGTTGTCGCCATCTGCCTTCGAAGAGGCCGTGGAGGTTGCCGCATCGGTCGTCTTCGCTGCCGCGATGGCCGGGCAGCGCTGCCGGCTGCTCACGCCGAGCGGCTGGGACTTGGCACCCACACCCGGTCCGACTGCCGCGCGTGTGTTGCTGGATGCGCTGACCGAGATGGCACAGACGCCTGACAACGCTCGCCTGCTGCCGCCCGTGCTGACGTCGAGCCGAGCCGGCGGCGGGTCGGTCGTGCTCGTCACCGGTCCGGTCGTCACCGGGTGGGATCTCGCGACGTTGGCCACGCGCTATCGGTCGGTGACGGCCGTCTCCATCGGTCCCATCTCGACTGCGCCCCAGGTGCAAAGCCCGATGGTGCGGCGGATCGTTGCCGGCGACGCGGCGGACGCCGTTCGACAGTGGAACCTACTTGCCCCAGGGGCCACCACTGGTGTCCGCGTAGGCGTGGAGTCGTGACGTCGTGGTGGGGAATCTCGCGGTGAGACGGCAACAGATCGGCGTGATAGCGGCAGCTGGGCTGGCCGGCTGGTGCTTTACGCCGGTGTTCGGTGGGCGGGCTCTCGCCATGCCGCTGCTCGTGGTGTGCCTGGCCTGCTGTGCGGTCGTCGAGTCGTGCCGCCGGTGGCCTGTGTTGGTGCCATGGCGGCCGCTGGCGCTCGTCCTCGGCGGTGTGCTCGGCATCGTCGAGACCTTGCTGTTGCCGACCACTGTGGTCGGACTGCCAACGCCAGCGACCATTCGGGCGCTCGGCTCCGGGCTGTGGTCGTGGCGGCGAACTCTGGAGTCCACGTGGCCGGCGCAGCCGGAGCCCGAGCTCATGCTCTTCGTCCCGCTGCTCGTGCTTGTCGCCTGTGTGCTGGGTGTCGAGCTGTTGGACCGAGTGGGTGCCCTGGGCGCGATGCTGCCAAGTCTCGCGGTGGCCGGCGTCAGCCAGACGTACGACGCGCTCGAGGGCAGCGCTGCGTACGTTCTCGTGCTCTGCTACGCAGCGACTGCCGCGCTCGTGCTGCTTCCGGCGGCGGCGCGCTCGGCTACGAAGCGGCGTCCAAAGCGGCGTGACCTGGCGCCGCTCGTCGCCGCCATGAGCCTCGCCTCTGCCGCAGCGGTCGGCGGGTTGGTGACGATCGGTGTCGACCCGATGGGACGCCCGCCGTACACCTTGCAGCGGGTGCAGTCCACCGACCTTCCGTCCAACCGACCCACCAGTCCACTGGCCGAGGTGGCAGGCCGGCTGCTCGACCCGGAGGCCGTGGTGTTCCGATTCCGCACGGACGCCGCGGTGGACCGCTGGCGGCTTGTCGCACTGGACGACTTCGACGGGACGAACTGGACGACCGCGCGGCCATTCCTGCGGTTCGGTGCCGAGCTCGCGCCCGGTGCGGCTCTGCGCTCACCGATGCTGACCGCCCGCGCGGACGTCGAGGTACGGAACTTGTCCGCACCCTGGCTGCCGAGCCAGCCGTTGCCACGATCAGTGGATGCTTCGCGCGAGGTCTTCGTCGAGCCGGTCGGCGGCACGTTGTACGCCAAGGACCGGCCGCGGACCTACTCGCTCGCGTGGTACACCCAGCGCGTCACCGCTCACCAACTCCTGCACTCGGCGGTAGACCGTGACGTCCGGGTCAGTGACCTGGGCAACGTGCCGCGGGACGTCGCGGCTTTGGCATCCCGGGCGGTCGGCGGACGGCGGGCGACGTTTCAGACTGCGCTCGCGCTCGAGCGATACCTGGCGACGCATTACCAGCTGGTGAACGGCCCTGATGCCGATGCAGAGGATTCATCGGCTGGGCGACAGACCGTGCCGACCGGGCACGGCTGGCCGCAGCTGCGTCGCTTCCTGTTCGGCGAGAAGCGGGGGACGAGTGAGCAGTTCGCCGCGGCGTACGTCGTCCTGGCCCGGCTGAACGGCATACCTGCCCGGCTGGTCGTGGGGTTCCGGGCCCCCGAGGATTCCGATCGCGACGGCTGGACGACCGTCCGCAACCACGACGTGCTCGTGTGGCCGGAGGTAGCCGTCGACGGGATCGGTTGGTGGCCGTTGGACCCGGCAGGGCTGGCGAGCCCAGGTCGGCAGGTGGGCGGTGGCCAGGACGAGGTGACCGAGCGGGCGCGCGCCGAGCTGCCTCCGCCGGGAGAACTCGACGATCCGCCGGCCCCGCGGGAAGCAGGCGAACCGGGCCAGGGCCGATCGGTGCCAGCCTCGAAACTCACGCTGTGGCACTGGGCGTGGCTGCTCGCGCTGCCGCCGGTCGGATGGCTTGTGGGTGTGCCGGTGCTGCGCTCGTTGCGTACGCTTCGCCGTCGCAGGCAGCATGGCTCGGCCGCGGTCGTCGGCGCGTGGGCCGAAGTACGCGACCGACTGCGGGCGCACGGGGTCCGAGTGACCGCGGGGACGACGGTCCGAGACCTGGCGCGGGCTGCGGGCCAGATCGCCGACGACCAAACGGTCCGTGGGTTGGAGCAGGTGGCCTGGGCGGTCGACCGTGCGCTGTGGTCGCCGGTCGCTGTGGACCAGCGTGTGGTCGACGATGCGTGGGCCGGTGTCCGCCAGGTGAATCGAGGACTACGCCGCCGGCCGTGGGCGGCCCGGGTGCGCGCAACGCTCGACGTACGCAGCCTGCTGTCAGCGTGAGAGCTGCCGCGAGCTTCGCTGGGTGGGTGGTACCACCTCACCCAGTGTCCGTTCTTGTCGTGCGACAACTCACCTCGCGACACGTGTCACAGCGTTCGAGGCGTTGGTCGCTCAGCCCGAGACGATGCGCAGCACGATGGAGCCGGATCTGGTCTTGCCGGGCACCTGCAACCCGACCATGCCGGGCCGGGGTTTCGGCGCCGGCAGAGCCCGGCCGTCACCCTTGCAGAACGTGCCGCTGCCTCCGCCGTAGCTCGAGAACCAGAAAACTGGCCCGCACTCGCCTTTGAACAGCAGCTGTCCCGTGCCACCACCGCCTCCGGCGAGACTCAGGTCGAAGTCGATGCCGTTGCTCAGCACCTTGCGAATCGTGAGCGTGCCGCCTCCGGTCGCACCGCCCAGTCGGATCGTGACCGGTCGGCCGATCGCCACTTCGCACGTGCCGTCGAGACATGCCTCGTACCTCGTTCGGTCCGAGGCGGTGAGAGCAGGGGACGGGGTGGCTGTCGGGCGTGGTGACGTAGGGCTCGGCGAGGTGGGGCTGGGTGAGGGAGGACTGGGCGTTGCCGAGCTCGCTTTCGTGGTCTCGTTCGCGCCTGGGGATGACTTCTCTCCTGCGGGCAGCAGGCCGCAGCTCGTGGCGAGGCTCACGGTTCCGATCAGGCAGAGTGCGCGCCAAGCGTTCGTCAGCATCCCGCGAACGTAGCCCGCCCACGCAGCAGCGGATTCCTGACTGGCCTATTGCTGCCAGCCCCACGACAGTGGCCATCGCTGCCGTTCCTGTCCTGTTGGTGCCAGTCCTCGACCGACGCCTGCAGGGCTGCAGTTAGCCTGCACGAAAAGCCAGTACGTTCTGAAAGGGGCCCGCATGGGTCCGATGCCGCCGAAGCCTGGCGACCCGCCACGTCCAACGCCCATGGGCCCGATGCCCTCGATCCCTGTCGGGCCGACCTCTCAGGTCTCGAACGCTTCAACGCGCTCACCATGGGACCACCACGCCACGTGGGATCGACTGCAAGATCGGCGCTACGACCCGGTCGCGGCCGCCGTCGGCAATGCGTCGTTGCTCGGTGTGGGCTATCTGTTGCTGGGACTCTGGGGTTTCGCCTTCATCAACCTGCTGGTCACCGGTGTGCTCGTCGGGCTCCTGGTCGCGCTCGTGCAGCCTGTGTGGACACAGCTCGCGCTCGTGGTGTGGTGGGCTGTCGTGACCGCGCATGGGGCGTACGCGGCACATCGGCTGCGGCGGACGAGCGGGGCGACGTCGGCACCGAATCCCATGTCTGGCGAGCGTTCCGCAGTCTCACCGAGCCCAGCCACATCGAGGCCAGTCACACCAAGAACGGCCACACTCGGCGCCGCTGCTGTACCCGGCTTGACCAGCCCCGGATCGGTGGGGCCCATGCCTGCCGGTCCCTCCCAGGCCCCCAGCCTGCAGCGCAGCGTGCCCAAGCAGCGGCTTACCGCCTTGGCCATCACGGTTCCTGTGGTGCTGATCGCTGCTCTCCTGCGCGTCGATGCGTGGCGGATCGAACGCCAGGCGGCCGATGCCCACCGTGCCAACGACTGTCAGCAGGCGCTGTCGACCCTCGACGGGTTGTGGGTTGGGCATCGGGTTGTCGACGCCCCGCTGGTTGCTCGTAGCCGGTTGAGCGTCGACGCGTGCAAGCTGCTGTTGACGGCGGAGCGACAAGCGAGAGAAGGCGACCGCCTCAAGGCGGCCAAGACGCTGGCCGAGTACCGCTCGCATCCTGGCGCCCTGTGGACCGGCGCCGACGACCGGCGCGCCGAGCTCTTCCTCGCAGAGGCAGCGGCTGAGTTCGACACTGCATTGACTGGCGACACGAGACGCCTGCCGGTCGGTTTCGACCATCTCTCGACAGTCCTCGACGAGTTCCCCGACCATGCGGCCGAGGTGCGCAAGGTCCTAGACGGCTTCCTGGGCACGTTGCCGGTCAAGAACGCCTGTGACACCGCGGCCATCACCGACTGGATTCGAGGCCGTTCACCCACTGGCGACGAACTGGATCGCGCCGCCGACGTCGTTCCCCGAGTCGCTCCGGCTGCGATCGTGGGCTGTGGTGACGAGCTCATGGCGCGCAGCCGTCCAGAGCAGGCCCGCAAGCGTTACCGTCAGCTGCTCGACGAGTACCCCGATCATGCGCTGGCTGGCCGGGCCAAGCGGGGAGTACGGCGAGCCACGCTGGCGATTCAGCTGGCGAAGGTACGAATGCTGCTCGACTCACCGTACGATGCGGACGGCAACCCTGCGTACTGCAAGAAGCCGGCGCCCTACGGCGGTGCGAAGCCGTATCGTGGCGCAGGCAAGGGACCCTATCCTGCCCTGATCTTCGGCGCGGCCCCGAACAAGTCACGACTCCCGTCGTCGTGGCTTGCGGATGGCCCCACCGAGGCGGTCCTGGTCATCTGCACGGGCACTGCGAAGATGGGCACGGTCGTGCGGACGTGTCCGTACGAGTCCGAGCTGCATCCCTTCGGTTACACCAACGTCGACTTTCACAAGAAGAGAATTCCGGTACGCGTCTACGAGCTGCGAACCGGGCGACTCGTGACCAAGACACCCATCGAGATCGGGGGGAGAAGCTGCCCGCCCGTGCTGCGTTACACCCAACCGGCGTGGATGAGTGTCGACATCGGTCCACCCTCCGACGTCTACGTGACCTCGTCTAAGGCCGACGTACGCGAGGCGTTCGGATCGGTGATCGACCCTTGACCACTGCACCCGTCGGGACGTTGTCTCGCTGGGTGGACGAGCGTTGAGAGGCGCCGATACCCAGCGAGGCAAGCTAGCTTCGGCAGGTCGCGCCCCGGATCGGGCGGGGAGGACTCTCGTACGTGGTGGTGCCGTCCGTGCCCTGTACCTGGAAGCAGTACTTCAGGTCAGGCTCGACGTGGACGGTCAACGACGTGCCAGCACCCCGATAGCGGACGAACGGCGACTGGCGACCCTGCTCGGCGACGAAGACGGCGTACGTCAACGGCTTGCTGCTGCGCCACCCCAGCGTGACCGTGGTGCCGTTGTCGTCCAACCGAGTGATTTCCACTCTCACCGGCTCCGCCGCTGGTGGGCGTGATGTCGGCGGGCTGACGGGCTGCGTCGGTGCCGATGTCGAGGTATTGCCGTCTCCCGCGATGGTCGGCGAGTCCGTGGCGGACGACGAGGTGTCGTCCGCCCGGTCGTCGTCGCCAAGCACACCAAGGATCACGACGGTGGCCGCAATCAGCGTCGCGGCGGCCGCAAGTCCACGGTGTAGCTGCCATCGCGGGCCGACGCGTTTCTGCGGTACCGGCCGTTGACCAGCGGGTGGCGATACAGGCTCGACCGACCGTGTGACCACATCCGCCGCAGGCTCGCGATCGATCTGTATGGCAGCAGAAGGTGGAACCGGCAGGCGTGCAGGTTCCGATTCCTCGGCCGGCGGGCCAGGAGTGTCCGGCCGAGTCGCGAGTTCTGGTCGCGGATCTGTCGCACGGTCGCGCCCGCCGCCCGCGGCTGTACCGCATTCCTCGTCGAGGGCCTCACGCGTCGGTGGCACGACGAATGGCTCACCGAGCACGCGCAGCACATCGGGGCCGCTCGGGCGTACGTCTGGATCCTTTGCCAGCAAGGCCATCACCAGCTCGGACAGCGTCGGCGGCAGGTCGGGCCGGGCGATGTCCGCGGGCTTGTGTCTGAGCACACGCAGCAGCACCTCGCCGGGCGGCTCTCCGGGACGAGTCGGGAACGGTGGTGTTCCGGCGAGCACCAGGTACATCACAGCGCCCAGCCCGTAGAGGTCGGTCGCCGCCGTCGGCTCGGCTCCGCGGAGCACCTCCGGCGCGGTGTAGCCGGGTGCCACGTCGGATCGGCGTGGAAAGCGCTGCCGCAACACGAGTCCGAAGTCAGCGAGCACCGGTTGGCCGGCCTGTCGGAGCAGGACGTTCGTCGGGGTCACGCCGCCGTGCGCGATGCCTGCCGCGTGAGCGTCGGTGAGCACGCGGGCGATGGTCTCGGCCAAAGCCATGACGTCCTTCACTGGCAGCGGTCCGCCCACCTCGACCAGCTCGGCCAGCGAGCGGGCGCACAGCTCCATGTGGATCGCGGCTCGTCCGTCGGGCAGGGTGCCGATCCCGTCGTACAGCAGGATCGAGGAGACATTCCGCAAGCCTGCAAGGGTGCGCTGTTCCTCGAGCAGCTCGTCGGTCGTCTGTCGGTCCAGCGGGCCGGGATACACCTTCACGGCGGCGGCGCGGCCGCCCGTTGGTGGGACGCTCGCATACACGGTGGCGACCGGTCCGGTGCCTCGGTGCACCAGGGGCGCCAGGGCGCCGGGTGGGGTCGGCGGGAGAGCTGGCCGAGAAGGTGTCATCGCGAAACGCATCGTCACACATTTCCCGTGGCAGCGGCAGGCGAGGAGGTGGGGCTGAAGGTTCTGATCTCAACGCCTGCGAACTTCTCCGTCACGTCGGCCGAGCCTGCGGCCGGCTGGTGGCCGCCAGGAGGTGAGCGTAGGAAGCGGCATGGTGAGGCTGCGGCGGCGCGGCAGGAAGCTGCCGCCGGTCGCCTGGCAACCGGTTCGACGACGAAGCTTGCGGCGAGGGGTCGCGAGATGCGGGACGACAGAACCGGGAAGGAGACCTATGACGTCAAGTGCCCAGGCGGAGGCGGCAGAAGCCGATGCCGTGCGGTCAGTTCCGGGCTTCGTGGCCGCGGGACCGGTACGGACTCCTCGCATGTCGGTGTGGGCTCGTCTCGGCGCCGCCATGCTGCTGGTCACGGTCGCGGTGGGCTGCAGCGAGACCAGGCAGCCGTCGGCCAGCGAGCCACCGAGCGCGTCGCCGAAGCCGAAGCCGCGGCCCACCAGCGTCCAGAATGCCGACCCGTGCTCGCTTCTGCCGAAGTCCCAGGTGACCGCCTACGACCTCAAACGCGTGGGCAAGGACATCAGCGAGACGTCCCGCAGCTGCACGTGGACCTCGTCGAAGTTCTCGATGATGCTCTTGGTCAGGTGGGACTCCCAGACGTTGATCGACTTCACTCAGGCCTTTCCCGTACCGGTCGAGGAAGACGTACGCCTCGGTGGCGCGAACGTGGTCATGGGCACGAGCGACGTCAGGCCGGCCTGCGCGGCGGTGTTCTTTCCAGAGCGAGGAACCGTGGTCGAGGTCGTTGTGGGAGACACGCCTCCATCCACTGCGGCTGCCGCATGCGAACGGGTCAAGGAGATCGGTACGGCAGCGGTCCAGGAAATTCGCGATCAGGGCCTGCTGAAGGTCGAGTCCACTGCCACGCCGACGCCCACCTCCTGACGTACGCCGGTCGTTCGCAGGCCCGGGCCTCCGAACCATCGCTCTGGCGGTACGCCTGCTGTGGTCCGCGAGCCCAGCTCTGGGTCGTGACCTCCTTTGCGCTCCAAGCCGTGGCGGGCGTGGGCCTGGGTGTCGGTCTTCCTCGTCCACCACATCCTCGGCCTGCTCCTCACCGGGTCGGTCTCGGCGCTGGCCGTGGAAGGCGTCCTCTCCCTTGCGGTCGTGGTTGTCGTGGCCGGCTGCGTGACGTCGTATCCGGCATAGCAACCCGTGCCGGTGCGCGTTTGGTCAGTCCCACCAGAAGTTCCAGTGGTGAGACCGGACCTGCTTCTCCGCAACGTCGATCGTCTCGCCGCAGAACTGGGTGAGGTCTGGGCAGTAGGCATACTGCTCGACGGCACACTGCGCCACCTCGTGGCGCTCCATCGGTGGGAGGAGGACCTTCAGCTCGAGACTTGCGGTGTCGAGGTAGTACAGCCGGGCGAAATACCGCTCGTGCCAGGAACGCAGTACAGCGACGTGATCGGCCAGTTCCAGGTACGGGTGAGTCGCCGATCCGGTCCAGTTGTGCGTGCTGGGCGCGCTGAGGATTGCTGGTGCTTCGTATGGTTGGGCGCGGAGTAGGCACAGCCATTCAGGTGCGTGCCGTGGGTCTTCTGACGAGTAGCCGCGACCAGCTTGAGGAACGATCGGACCCCCGACGCCGCTTCGTATCGCCCACGGTGCGATTCTCGACTCCACCGTGTCAGGATCGAGGAGTTCGTGGTAGTGCTGCTGCCACTCCTCTGGGTCCCCCGCGTGGTCGTCGATGCCCTCCTCCCACTGGGAGCGGATAAGCCGAGCGAAGATGTCCGTCCGTTCGCTCGTCGCGGTTGCGATGATGTCGCGTGGTGGCGGCAGGTGCTCTGGACGCCGATGGGTCCAGTCCGCCCAGCCTGCCGGGCTGCGACGGCTCAGCACCGGCCACAAGCCGCTGCGCGAATGCTCCCACGTCAGGTGCTCCCACGCTTCCTCCCGGTGAGCTCGTGGCAGCCGGGTGCCGTACAGTTCCGCACCGTGGGCGGTCGTGGCCGTGTGGATCTCGATGTCGTCCACGCCAAGTCGCTGGGCCGTGGCGTGCAGGAGTTCGTTCGGATCGCTCGACATCTCACTTTCCGATCGTGCCAGTCGAGCGACCAGAGGAGCGGTAGGTGGTCGAATCCTCGTCGCCGGAAGTCACCGGGGGTGTCTGCCAGCGCAGAGCGCACATGGCGGTCAAGGCCGGTATCCGATCCCTGACCGCCACTGCCAGTCCCGATTCGGCGCAACACGCCGGATCCCACCCGACCGCATCGAGAGAAGGCGGATGACGGCGCTGGGCCCCACACCTGGTGCCCGCAAGGGACCGCTGCGTTGTGTGTTCAGAAAGGACAGCAGACGAGCTTCAGCGGCTCGCTGAGGGGGGAGGTGACGCCCGCGCGGTCGGTGGCCTGGACCCACAGGGTGACGGTGAGCCCTGGCTCGTTGAACTAGCCCGTGTTGAGCGGCAGGGCCCACGCGGGGTAGCTCAACTGCGTCGTCGTGTCGAAGGGACCCGATACCTCCGGGTGATCGATGATGATCGTGTAGGTAAGTGGGTCGAGACCTTGGGTCGGCCGATCCCAGGTGATGAGTTCGGCTTCATTCCTCTCGTTGCGTTCCGCCACGCGCAGGTTCTGCGGCGCGCTCGGTGGAACGTACCCGTCCGGCAACGGTGTGGACACCGTGACCGGATCCGACCACTCCGCATACATCACCGGAGCCCACCACGTGCGGGCTTGGAGGCGGACGTCCCACGTTGCCCCCCAGAGGCTGGAGTACGTGACGGTCTCGCCCTGCATCACGCGAACCGACGACGGGTAGACCGTGTTGTGTCCGTTCGGACGCCGCAGCACTCGCTGCACCTCGTAGAAGACCTCGCCGTCAACCGGGTCCCATGTGACCGTGAAGCTGTCAATCTTCACATCACTCACCCGTACGTTGGTGGGTTTGTCGGGTCGTTCGGCTGCGGCCGCCGGGAGCGCCTCCAGCATGAGCATCACGGCGGCCGTCAGGACGCCAAACAGCGTGGCGAGCTTCGGTAGCCGGTGCCTTCTCGTGACATCTCCTCGGACGTTCGTAGTGCCCGTCCTAGATCACGTGACCGTGCAGAAGGACGTTCACGTCGTCTCCAAACCGTTGCCGCGCGTGCTGGATCGCCGTGCTGTGCTGGCAGGCGACACAGGACATACGTGGGCGGTCAGGGCCCTCGTTCGAGCCCTGACCGCCCCAGGGTGATCCCGATGCAACGCAGTACGCCGTGGGATCCCGCCCAATCGTGCGACGAAAGGCGGGTCTCGGCGCACATACGTGGCCGTCGGGACGTATGTTCAGAACGGACAGCAGACGAGCTCGAGCGGCTCGCTGAGCGGGGAAGATGTACCCGCTCGGTCAGTTGCCTGGACCCACAGCGTGACGGTGAGCCCCGGCACGTCGAAGTAGCCAGTGTTGAGCGGCAATTGCCAAGCGTCGTAGCTCAGCTCCTTGGTCGAGTCGAACCGGCCCGACATCTCCGGGTGATCGATGAAGAGCGTGTAGGTGAAGGAGCCGGTACCTTGGGCGGGTGGATCCCAGGCGATGAGCACTGTCTCGCCCTTCTCGTTGCGTTCCGCCACGCGCAGGTTCTGCGGCGCGCTCGGTGGAACGTACCCGTCGGGCAACGGGATGGTCACGGTGACCGGATCCGACCACTCCGAATACATCACCGGAGCCCACCGGGTACGAACTCGGACGGACACCTCCCACGTTGCTCCCCATCCGCTCGAGAAGGAGATCGTTTCACCCTCGCTCACCCGAACGGGAGGGTAGGTGGACCTGGATCCCTCCGCGTACAGGCGCACTCGCTGGACCTCGTAGAACACGTCGCCCTCGACCGGATCCCATGCGACGGTGAAGCCATCAAGATCGAAGTCGGTCACCCGTACGTTGGTGGGCGGATCCGGTCGTTGGGCCGCGGCCGCCGGGAGTGCGCCCAGCATCAGCATCACGGCCGCGGTCAGGACGCCGAGTAGCGTTGCGAGCTTCGGTAACCGGTGTCTTCTCATGACATCTCCTCGGACGTTCGTGGTGCCCCGCCCTCAGCACGGTTCCGTGCGTGGGAGAGTTCATGTCGTGTCCGAACCGTGCCTCTCACAATGACCAGGCGCGGCTTTTGACAATGACCAGGCGTGGCGAGTGCCCACCACCCACGGCAGGGGCCGGCACCCCGCGCGGCGGGTGCACACCCAGCGCCCGCGACATGTCAGGTCAGGTTCCCTGAGACTCCCCCTGGCCGACCTCGAGCGGTCCGCCCACGTAGGTGAAACAGGCATAGATGCTGTGCTGCACCCGCGTGTAGCGGTCGAAGCCGTACCCCCATCTTCTGCGGGAGCTCCAGCACGTGGGCGAACGCCAGTCCCATCACGATCGCCCGCACACGTGAGCGTGACCATCCGTAACACGCGCAATCCGCAATTCTCATCCGAAAGCCACGGCAGTCTCGCCAGTCTGGCCTCGACCACACCACTTCTTACAGTGAGTCATCGAAGCGGCGCCATGGACCAGTCGTGCGACGTTGCGTCTAATCGACGTTCGAGTCGGCCTCGAGCTGCTGGGTCCGGATGACCGGCTTCCATCATCGTCGACGCCTTACCGTACGGTAAGGATTCGCGCCGATAGGCCACCAATGCGTCCACGACCGGGAGGAGCCACATCGTGCAGATCGACCTCAGCAACCAGACGGCTCTCGTGACTGGCGGAGCGATCGGGATCGGGCGCGAGGTCGCCCTCGCGCTTGCGCGCGCCGGTGCCGACGTGGCGTTGACCTACCGCAGCCACGACGGCGACGCTGTCGCCCGTGAGATCGTCGACTTGGGCCGGCGATCGGTCGCGTACGAGATGGACGCCACCGACAGCGCTGAGGTCGATCGCGTCGTGGACGCCGCCGCGGCGGCGCTTGGCGGGAAGATCGACATCCTGGTGAACAACGCCGGTGGGCTCGTCGGCCGTGTTCCGGTTGCCGAGATGTCGGATCAGCACTGGCGGCAGGTGGTGGACGTCAATCTGTCGAGCACGTTCTATTGCAGTCGAGCGGTGCTGCGACACATGCCCGACGGCGGACGCATCGTCAACATCTCGTCGTTGGCTGGCCGGAACGGTGGCGGTCCGGGCGCTGCTGCGTACGGTGCTGCGAAAGCAGGAGTGCACGGGCTCACTCGTGGGCTGGCCAAGGAGGTCGGGCCACGTGGAATCACGGTGAACGCCGTCGCACCAGGACTCATCCTCGATACGCCGTTCCATCCGACGTTCACACCCGAGGAGCAGCAACAGCAGACCATCGCCGCGACGCCGCTGCGTCGGGCCGGCTATCCAGCCGACGTCGCCGGTGCCGTGCTCTACCTCGCTTCGGAGCTTGGCTCCTTCTGTACCGGCGCCGTCATCGACCTCAACGGTGGCACGTACTTCAGCTGAGGCGAGTGACCCGACGATTGCGTGATCCGTGAGAGCCGCGATCTGCCTTCAGGGGTTCACCCATGCGTTCGGGTCGTTGGTGTCCGGGTTGGCCAGGATGAACGCGGTGGCGGCCGGAGGGTGCGGCGGACCGGCGCCCTCGAGGACAAGCTCGTCGAAGTCTGGTCCATCCGGTGCGGGTTCGTAGATCCGGACTTTCACTCGAGCGTGTCGTTCGAGGTCGGGGTCGTCCGGAGCTCCGTCGAGGACGGTGACCCGTCCCCCGCCGGAAAGCTGCTCGGGATGGTCGACGATCCAGCCCTCGACGATTGCCCGGGCGATGTCAGTACTGGACCGGCCGTCGACCGTCTGGTCTTCCGCCACGATGTCGGTACGCCAGGTGTCGCCCTCGAGGATGTCGACGCGGTACGTGTAGTGCACGGCCATGGATTTCAACCTAGCCGACTCAGGCTGCCAAAGCGACGCACACGCTCGCGATGTCCATCGCGGGATTTCCTGGCGAGCACTCAATGATCGCGGAGGCGCGGCAGCACGTTTGCACGGTAGAAGTCGAAGAACTCCGCTTGGTTCGGCCCGATCTGGTTGACGTACACCTCGTCGTACCCGGCATCGACGTACTCGCGGATGGCGCCGAGGTGCTGGTCGATGTCGTCGCCGCACACCACTGCGTCTCCGACCATCTGCTCGGTCACGAGTTGAGACGCCTGCATGAAATGCTGTGGCGTCGGCAGGATCTGGGCGAGCTCGCCGGGCAGCTGCTCGTTCGCCCAGAGCCGGTGTGCGGTCGCCCGCGCCCGGGCGACGTCGGTGTCATAGCAGACCTTGAAACCAGCCTGTGCCGGCTTTCCTTTGCCGCCAGCCTCGCGGAACAGTGTGAGGAGCTCAGGGTCCGGGATGGTCGAGCAGAAGCCGTCGCCGATTGCCGCCGCGCGGCGAGCGGCCTGAGGACCGAAAGCCGACACATAGATCGGGGGTGGCGTCGCCGGGAGCGTGTAAAGGCGAGCGTTCTCGACCGTGTAATGAGGGCCGCGATGGTTGACCACGTCGCCTGAGAAGAGCTTCCGGATCACCGCCACCGCCTCGTCGAGCATGTCGAGTCGCATGTCGGCACTGGGCCAGCGATCTCCCACGATGTGCTCGTTCAGCGCCTCGCCGCTGCCCACGCCGAGGATGAACCGCCCGTCCAGCATCACCTGAGCGGTAGCTGCCGCATGAGCGACGATGGCCGGGTGCATCCGGATCGTGGGGCAGGTGACGGCGGTCGTCACCGGTAGGCGGCAGACCTGGGAGATCGCGCCGATGACCGACCAAACGAACGGGCTCTCACCCTGCTCGTCGTTCCACGGGTGGAAGTGATCAGAGATCCACAGAGCGTCGAACCCTGCGTCTTCGGCCATCTTGGCCTGTAAGACCAGCTCTTTCGGCCCGAATTCCTCGCACGACAGAAAATACCCGATTCGCACTCGTATCCTCCTGACCCCGCCGGCTGGGGGACTCCGCGACCACGCTCCTGTTGCCTCGCCTCGTCCGGGATGTCGCAAGGCGTGCCCTAGCTCCCCGCTTCCCGTGGCGCACACCGACAAACGCTGGCCATCGACCGTCGCCAGCTGCACTGCACTCCACCGCCTCGTGGGCGAGGGTCGCACGGGCACGGACGTGACGCGGCCATGCACACGCTGCTGCCGAGACTCGTACGAGTCATGCCGTGGACAGCGGGTAGGGGGGAAGCGAGGACGAACCACCAGCTCGAGCGGGGGCTCGCCGGCCATGGTCTCGATGATCGGCAGGGCGGTCATCGAGCCGCCGCCTACTCGGCGCGGTCGACCGGCGGTTGCCGCGCGGGTCACCACCACCGGAGGATTGCCATGTCGCAGGAAACCGGCCGCGTCACCGGCACCAGGGACACGACCTACAACATCCTGTGGTTCACGGAGCAGTGCCTGAGTAATGCGCTGCGGCTGGAGACGTTCATCCAGGACGCAGAACGCGACGGAGATCATGAGCTAGCGGAGTTCTTCCGGCGAGCACAAGCCGAGAGTCGCAAGGGCGCCGAGCAGGGCAAGCAGATGCTGCAGGCGCGCCTATAGCCCGGGTCACGACCGACGGCAGTCGTACGATGCGGATCTTGCCGGACGGACCAGATGATCGAAGTCACTCGCAAGGTTTCGGCGTCGCCGAAGCAGATTTTCGAGGTGCTGTCTGATGGCTGGTCGTACGCCAGCTGGGTTCTGGGGACGTCGCACATTCGAGCCGTGGACCCGGAATGGCCGCGTGTCGGCAGCAAGATTCACCATATGGTCGGGCCTTGGCCGTTCGTGATCAAGGACGAGACCGAGGTGATCGGGATGGAGCCCGATTCCCGGTTGGAGCTTCATGCACGGGCGTGGCCGGTGGGAGCCGCGCACATTCACATCACCCTTGTGCCCAAGACGAGTACCGAGACCGAGGTACGTCTGGCTGAAGAGCTGGTCGACGCTCCGGGTCGGATGATTCCTCATCAGGTCCAAGAGCTGATGTTCCGTCCTCGGAACACAGAAACCCTTTCCAGGCTTGCCGATCTAGCTGAAGGTCGAAGCCGAAGAGCCTAGGGGTGCGGTGCGGACCAGGTGCACACCTAGACGGGTGGTGCCGCCTGTGCCTCACACGTTGGCGCAGTCAGCCCTTCGCGCTGAGTCGTGTCGAGCGGGTTGGCGAGCTCGTCCTTCGGCATCTTGGCCCAGACGATGGCGATCAGCCCGACGATCGGGGGAATCAGGCCGGCCACAAGGAATGTGGTACGAAGGCCCACCTCAGCGCTGACCGGACCGGCGACAGCCATGGACACCGGCATGAACACCAAGGAGACGAAGAAGTCGAGGCTCGAGACCCGGCCGAGAAGCGCCGGCGGTACCCGTCGCTGCAGGAGAGTCCCCCAGATGACCATGGGCGCGGCAAAGAAGATCCCCACGATGAACGTCGCGACGACGATCAGCGGGAGCTGAGTAGCTACGCCGACGACGGCGAGCGGAGCACATCCGAAGCCCCAGAAGAGGTTCATCACCGTGAGATACCGTCGCGGCATCCTCCACGACGCCATCGCCAACGATCCGACTGCACCACCGATCCCGTAGGCGGCCATCACCACCGCATGGTCGCCGGGACCGCCACCCACACGGTCCTTGACGACGAACGGGATGAGCACCTCGATCGGTCCCATGATCAGCAGGATCAGGAGCGACGCGAACAGCAAGGTGGCGAGGAGCCACGGCGTTCGCGCCATGTAGACGAAGCCGTCCTTGAGATCGACGAAGGTCGACCTGATCGGATGGGTGTCGTCCTTCGTCCGGTCGTGCCGTAGCGGTACCGGCCGCATCGTCAGCAGAAGCACCATTCCAGCCGCTTCGAAGGCGGCTACCATGATCAAAGCGATTCCAGGCGACCATGCCGCGATCAGAGCGCTTGCCAGAGCCGGTCCGGCCGCCTGCATGATCGTCGGGCGCAGGCTGGCTTCCACGCCGTTGGCTGGCAGCAGGTCGTCGGCCGGCAGGATCGAGGGGAGCAAGGCGGAGTAGGCCGGATAGGTGAGGCCGTTACCGCATCCGCAGAGGAACGCCGCCACCACGAGATGCCACAGGTCGAGCCAGCCAGCGACCGCAAGGCCGGCCACGAGGGCGACCGTGACCGTACGCAGCGCAGCGACGCCGACGAGGATGCGAAGCTGCGGAATGCGGTCAGCCAGGACCCCGCCCGGCAACGTTGCCACCAGCATGCCGACGGCGAACGCCGTCGAGGCGAAGGACAGCTCCCGCGGCCCGCCGCCCAGGGCGATGACCTGCCATACGACGGCGATCAGCCATCCACCTGCGGCGAAGAGCGACATCGTGAGCGCTGCCGCCAGCAGGCGGTACTGCCCGGTGCGGAACGGGCGCAGCGGCCCACGCAGCCACGTCACACTCTGCGCGGGTGGCGTCGCGGCCATACGTACTCCTCGCCATCGTCGAGCGGCTCTCATGACGAGACCTGCGGTGCAGGCCGAACTCATCGGCGGCATGGACTCAGCCGCCAGGACGTACAACCTCGACGAATGCCCCTGAATATTCCGCCAGCAACCTCTGCTCTCTGCAGCGACCAGGCCGGCACGCAGCGTCACTGCGGTATCGGGCCTCCCGTGGTGGTTGTCAGCTGCCGCAACAGTCCCACGAGAGTTTCCGGCGCTTCGTTGGGAAGCGAGTGTCCGAACGGAAGCTCGACGTAGCGCCAGGCCGGATCATGACGGACTCGTGCCGCGGCGTTCCAGAAGTTCCCGGTGCGCTGACCGGGTGGCGGCTGTGGAGGGCCGGCGGCCTTGATGTACCTACGAGTGAAGTTCCGCTGCTCCAAGGGCGCTGTCGAGACATGACTGACCATCGGAGGGAAGCATCGCGTTGAGCCAGACCAGGTGCGCGATCCGTTCGGGAATGCGGTCGGCCACGCACGCGATGACCATTCCGCCGTAGCTGTGGCACACGAGCGTCACGTCATGCAGATCGTGATGCTCGATGATGCCGATGACGTCCTGGACGTGCGTGCTGAGGCGTTGCCATGTGCGGCGCCCCTGGACCGGTTGCTCTCGAGGAATGTGCGGTGAGCACAGTGCAGACTCACCGTGGCGCGCATGGCCGGCGAGCGCGACCGTCGTAGATCGGGACGCTGCCGCCTCGCGTGTCGGTGCCGTCATGTCGGCGGCGTACCGTGGGGTACGCCCGGGGGCGTAGCCGGACGGATCGAACGTCGGCCCGCCAGCCGATGTGTGAACGCCGGTTTCCCGGGAGTATCGAAGCCATGAATCAGCATGACGAATCCGGGATCCACGGGGGGTTGCCGGGCAATCCGGTCCCGAGGGAACCTCTGAACACCCCTGCTCGCCGATTCCCAGCCACTGACATGCCGGTCTGGCTGATGCTCGGACTCGTTGCCCTCGGCCTGCCGCGCACCATCCTGGCGGATCTGGGCGTGGTTCTGCCGGAGAGCGGGCTGCTGTACTACGTCCTGGCCTTGACGCCGTTCGCGGCCTGGTTGGCGGTGGCAGTCGTCCGTGCGACGCGTCGCCCGTTCGGGGACTTCGTGGTCCTCGGAGTTCTGTACGGACTCTCACTCGTGATCGTCCATCAGGCTCTCTGGAACGTCGGGCCGTCGCTGGGTCACAACCCGCCGGCCAGCGCGGTGGAGTTCGCAGAGCAGTTCAGCCCCGGCTGGCAGGAGCTCGCGCTGCGTGCCTACACCAGCGGGATCGCGATGGTGATCGGCATCGGCACGGGACTGGTCTGCGCGGTGGTCGCGATCGGCTTCTACGTCTGGCGGTTGCGCCATGCCCGACGGGCTGAAGGTGCGATGTGATGACCGGGTCTCGAACCGCTGGCTTCCCAGTCGTCCTGACGTAGACCGCCGCGAGCTCCCACCGAACTCGTACCTCGTCGGTCGGACGCGCAACCCAGACCGTGCGACCGACAACCCGTAGGCGCTTGCAGTCCGTTGAGCGTGTCGCACACGTCGTGGGGCCCGGTCCGCCCAGCTCGCATGATGACCGGTCCGTGACGTGAGCGAGCGGCCTGCTATGCTCCTGCGCGCTCTCGGCAGGGCGTTGGGCAACGTCTGCTCGAAGGTCTTGTGCGCCATCTTGTGCGGGGAGGTACGTAGTCGATGATGCGGGAACACACCGCGCGCGGCGAGCAAGCCGGCGGATGCATTTCGCGGCGCGGGTTGATCTTGGGTGGTCTCGCTCTGGCTGGATGTTCACCAAGCAACGCACGGCCTACGATCGAAGGCCTCGACGAGCCAGTAGCTTCCGGCGAAATCTACGCTTCGGCCGTACAGGAGCTCCTGGACCGGCGTGCGAAGGCATTGTTGGCGAAGGACGAGCGCACGTTCCTCGCCGACCTCGACGAGTCGAACGACGCCTTGATACGCAAGCAGAAGATGCTTTTCGACAATCTCACCCAGCTCGAGTTCAAGAGCCTCCGCTACATCGTCCCTGGCTCGAGGTGGACCCCCGAGAACGGTGTCTATCCGGTGCGTCCGGTCTTGCAGGTCACGCAGCTTACGATCGATGACGGGCCGAGTGACGTAGCGCCGGCTGAGGGCTACCAGTTCTCCTTGGCGAGAAAAGGCGACAAGCTGGTCATCACAGATGTCATCCACGGCACCATGCAGAACCGGGCGGAGCTCTTGCTACCCGCGAACCTTCTGACAGATGTCCCCTGGGACTCCACGCCATTGCAGGTCAAGCGGGTCGGCAATGTCTGGCTGGCGGCAGACTCGAGCGTCCCGAACCTCGACGAGTACGCATCGGCGGCATCCAGTCAGGTCGAGTTCGTGGAGCGGCTGTGGGGAGATCGCACCAAGTTCCCGGGCAGCCTTCTCTTCTTCACCAACGACGCCGACAACTTCGCCGCGTGGTACGGCCTGGGACAGTCCCCCGACAAGGACCAGCTGGACAAGATCGAAGGTATCACCGCCGCGCTCTTCGGTGTGCGCAATGACGGCAGGGTCTACAACGGCCAGTACGTCGGCGCCCGGATCGTGGTCAGCCTCGAGAACATCGCGGACTGGGGTGACGACCCCGCCTTGGTCATGCGGCACGAGCTTGCGCACGGCATCACGTCCCGCGCGCGAAGCACAGATATAGGAGTCGGCATCTCGATGGGGGCGCCCAGGTGGGCGGTCGAGGGCTTCGCTCGATGGACGGAGACGATCGACAATCCCCGGAGGCGGCAAGCTGAGGCCTGGGCCGCGTCACAAGGTGCGGCTGCGGGGAAGTTCAAGGGGGTGCCCACGTCCGACACGTTCTACGACGACGCGGTGTTCAACTACGCCCTCAGCTCCACCATCTTCAGCTTCGTCGAGGAGCTCAAGGGACGCGAGACGGCCGTGGAGTTCTACGCGAAGACGATCAAGTACAGCGAATTCGAGACGTCGAACTTCGTCGACAAGCCTGCCTTCGACGGAATCTGTCGAAGGGTCCTGGGCATGGGGGCTGCCACGTTCCTCGACCGGTGGGCGAGCTTCGTTCGAGCAGGAGCGTGATCGGATGACGTCCCCTCCAGGCCCCAACCCCTCTGTCCAACCTGCCGGCCACCAGGTCGGACCGCCGCCACAAGCCTCCCCATGGGCTCAGCAGACCGACTCTGGCACACGCCCGGCAAGCGAGCCGGCGACGAACGGTTCCCGTGGGCGGCGGCTCCTGATCCTCGCCGTCAGTGGTGTGGCCGCTTTCATCCTCGCGGCTGTCGCGGCGTTCGTTCCCGTCAGGCGGGGCCAGGACACCATCGGGCCTGGCGACTGCGGATCCATGCACGACGTCTGCATTCCCACGCTGCGTGCCACACAGGTGATCGAAGCCCTCGAAGCCGAGGGATATCGCTGTGTCGAAGAGCGGAGCGACAGTCACCGCTGCCTGCTCGTCATCGCCGACACGAACTACGAGGTCAGCCTGAGCACGATGGGCGGCCAGATCTTGAGCATGTACGCCACGGTCCAGGCTCCGAAGGGCAGGCAGAGCAGCAACACCAGCATGTCCTTCGTGAGCTGGCTTGCGACCTTGCCGTATGCGCACGACAAGGCATTCAGCGAACAGATCAAGGCCTGGGTCTCCAAGGAGTTCGCCACCAACAACACCAAGGCGACTGCCAATGTCGGCGGATACAGGTACGAGCTCGAGAGATTCTCCGGAGGAGGGGAGAACCTGAGGATGAGCGTGGAGGCCTCGCGTCGATGAGCCCTCAACCACCGCCCCCACGACAGTATTCACCGGACGGGAACTACTACTGGGACGGCCAGGCCTGGCAGCCAGCGGCAGCGCAGCCGACCGCCCACGGGGGCCAACCTGGCCCATTTCCTGCCCAGCCGGTGCCGCCTGCTGGCCAACCTGCGGGGGCACCGATGCCCGGGAGTCCGCCGGGAGCAGGTGCCGGTGGACCGCGTGGCTGGTCGGCGGAGCCGCCGGTTCCTGCGCGTCGGCGCGATTCGCTCGTCGCCCCGGTCATCGGAATCGTGCTCGGTTGTGGGGCGGTCGGAGCGCTGGCCGGGTTCGTCCTCGCCGTCGTCACGGCGCCGCAGCCGGTGGGCCCCTCTGCTCCACCGGCGATTCCCGCCGACTTCCCGAACGCCGAGAAGCGGTACCTTCCCGGTGTCACGGTCTCGCGCATCGCCGACGACTGGATGAAGAAGGCGAACTCCTATACCTGCAAGCCGCACGAGGTGCCCGCAACCAATGTCGAAGAGGGTCGGGCACCGAAGGAGCTCGAGTGCTCGGCTCCTGGTGACGCGAAGTGGGACCTCTATACCAGCATCGAGTACGACGACGAGAAGCACGTACGCGCGGTGGAAGCACACTGCCACTACGGGCCCGGATCTGTGGCGTGCTCGTCGTTGTTCGCCACCATGGCCGACGCCATCTTCACCGACCCGGAGCTACGGAAGCGAGCCGCCACGTGGGCTGAGAAGAACGCCGACGCCGACAACGAGACGGTCATCGGTGGCGTCCGCTTCCGGTCGAGCTTGGAGAACCCGCACAGCCTGCGTGCCATGCCAGAGCCCGGATGACGACGGTCAGGGAGGCTCGTCAGCGTCGACAGACGTTCCCCTGGCCGTCTGCTGACGGTGTCGTCCACGATCATTGACCTGCCGACAGGCCAGAAATACTCTCCGGCTACAGAGCGTGCTTCGTGGCACGGCTGGCGCTGTCGGACATCCGAGTTTCCGATCCGAGACGCAATCCTCGTGCTTCCAGCACTTTGCCGTGCCCTGATGAAGCCCGACTGGGTCGAGGTGAGGAGAAACCATGCGACGACTTCGAGGCTTGGTGGCCCTGGTCGTCGGGCTTGTCGTCGCCGGAGTCGGTGTACCGCCCACTGCGTCAGCCTCAGCGGACGACATTCGTCACGTCATCGGGGCATTCGAGACCGACGCAGAGGGCTGGACTCTGGGGCTCGGTCTGGAGTTCCCCGGAGCGAGAGGGACGTTCGTCGCAGACGACGGCGATACGCATGGGGGTACCCACGCGGGGCTGCTCACCGGTGACTTCAGCGGCGGTGGCGCCTACGTCCAGATCGAGCGGAACGTCGCGGTGGACGTGCGCGAGCTTTCGTTCTGGGTACGCACGAGTGACCTGTCGGCTGTTCGGCTTCGGATGACCGACGACACGGGGCAAACCCATCAGCAGCGACTCCCCCTCACGGCGACCGATGAATGGCAGCAGCTCACCGTGACGACCTTCGACGGCGGTGAGGACTACAGCCATTGGGGAGGCGCAGATGACGGGGTCTGGCATGGCCCGGCGAGCCGGATCGCCTTCCTCCTCGACAAGGCCGACCTGACGGACGGTCGTACGAACGGATCCGTACGATTCGACGACGTCACGGTCACGGCACCGCCGCCTGACCTCGCGATCGAGCAGGTCCAGCTGGGCAATGTCTTCACCGACGGGCAGCCGGTCGAGTTCCGGATTCTCACGACCGGCGACGCCATCGCGTGGAATGCGTACGACTTCGACGGAACCCGCGTCCACGCCGGAAGCCACGCGGTGGGCAGCGAGTCGACGCTTCGGATCCCGGTGAAGCGGCATGGCTACTACCGCCTGGAGGTGACTGCTCTTCAAGGCGGCGAGACGCTGGCGACGCGGGAGGCGAGCTTTGCCATCCTGGCGCCGTTCGAGCGCGGTGACATCTCCGACTCACCCTTCGGGTTCTCGACTCACTTCGGTCAACAGTGGGATTCGAACCTCATTCCCCTGATCGCGAAGGCGGGTGCGAGGAACATCCGGGACGAGCTCTACTGGAGCGAGATCGAGCTGGAGCGCGGCAGGTACGACTTCCCGGCCCGCTACGACCTCTACATGCAGAGACTGCAGGCGGCCTCGATCAACCCGTTCATCATCTTCTCGTACGTCAACCCGCATTACGACAACGGCGCGACGCCCTACACAGACGAGGGTCGTGCCGGCTACGCGAACTACGGCAAGGCGATCCTGGAGCGCTACGGCGACCAGATTCCCTGGGTGGAGGTGTGGAACGAGTTCAACATCTTCTTCGGTGACGTGGGAGACGGACCTGCGGACTCGCGTCCGGACTACTACCTGCCGTTGCTGGAGAAGACGTACGAGACGGTGAAGAAGACCAGGCCGCAGACCACGGTCGTCGGGGCCGCGACGGCCGGGGTGCCGCTGGACTGGCTGGAGGAGCTCTTCCGGCTCGGTGGGCTGGACTACATGGACGCCGTCTCGATCCATCCGTACCTCTACCCGACCGAGCCAGAGCAGATGGTCCAGAGCCTCGAGGCTCTCGACGCGCTGATCCGGCGGTACAACAATGGCGAGCCCAAGCCGATCTGGATCACCGAGCACGGCTGGCCGACGCATCGTGGAAGCAGCGGCGTCAGCGAGCAGACGCAGGCCGCGTACCTGGTTCGTGCCCATGTGCTCGCGTTGTCGCGGGGAGTGGAGAAGTACTTCTGGTACGACTTCATGAACGACGGCCTCGACGAGACGCTGAACGAGCACAACTTCGGCGTGATACGCAACACGTCGGACCCGCGAGGGAAATGGGCACCGAAGCCGGCGTACGTTTCGTACGCCGCCATGACGCGGCAACTGACCGGCACGGAGTTCGAGCGTCAGGAGGACGTCGCTGCCGGCGTCTACAGCTTCGTGTTCGACGCCGGGCGAGGAACGAAGACCAGGGTGATCTGGTCGACGGAGCCCCGCACGATTGCGGTGCGTACCGACCGGCCGATCAGCATCACCGATCTCACGGGGCGCACCGAGACGTACCACCCGCTCGCGGGGCGGGTCTACCTGACGCTATCGGGCGAGCCGATCTACGTGACCGGTCGCGGGGTCTCGGTCGATCCCAGCGAACGGCTGAGCCTCGAGGCTCCGGACGACGGTCAAGCCGTGCTGGGCGAGCCGATCGAGCTGACTCTTGCGGTGAACAACGTCGAGCCGCCACGGTCACCGATCAAGGGCTCCTTCGAGATCTCCGGTGAGTCGGTCGCGGTCGACGTCGCGCCCGGACGCCACGCAGAGATCCCGGTCACGCTTCCCGACCAGGGCACTATGGGGATGAGAAGGCTCGTCGGACAGCTCCACGTCGGTGGACGGCCGGTGGCTCGGCTGTCGACCGAGGTCGAGGTCGTCCATCCGATCTCGGTGACCGCACGGCATGTGTTCCGCGACGACGCCGACGTCTTGCAGGCAACGGTCACCAACGTGTCCAGCAAGGACGTGGCGGCGGATCGCGTCGAGTGGACGCTGGGTGAGCAGACGGGCTCGATCGAACTGCCCGGTTCGTTGCCGGCGGGAAGCAGTCGTACTGTCGACGTTCCGTTGTCTGGACTCGCCGAGCCGGGCAGCTATCCGTACGAGCTGCGAGTGCCGACACCAACCTTCCCCGACGTGCGCTACTCCGGCACGGTGGTCGTTGTCGAACCCGGCGCGGTCCACAGCGTCGCCGAGCTTCCCGTCACCGTCGACGGCAAGCTCGACGACCTACAAGCCGTTCCGGGCATCGACCTCGTCGAAGACGGCGAAGTGCAGATGCCTGAGTACGGAGGAGCCGACGACCTCAGCGGAAACCTGTGGTTCACCTGGGACGCCGACCACCTCTACCTGTCGGCGAGCATCCGGGATGACACACATGCCCAACCGGCCAGCGGCGACGCCATCTGGCAGGGTGACAGCATCCAGTTCGCAGTGGGGCAGGGCATGCCTGGGGAGACCGACCGCTGGTACGAGTACGGCGTCGCGCTCACGTCGTCCGGGCCACAGGTTCATCGCTGGATCGCCGCGAGCGGATCGACCGGACCCGTCACAGACGCCACCGTGGCCGTGAACCGCGATGACACGACGAACACGACGGTCTATGAGCTCGCCATCCCGTGGGACCAGCTCGAGCCGGTGGAACCGGACGATCGGTTGCTGAGCCTGTCGCTTCTCGTCAACGACAACGACGGTTCTGGGCGGAAGGGCTGGATCGAGTGGGGTTCGGGTATCGGGGGATCGAAGGACGCCAAGCTGTTCCGGCCGGCGCGACTGGACCCGTGACGCCGACGCGGACGCCAGCGTCAGTGGTCACACCGCGCCGTAGCCGCCGTCGACGGTGAGCTCGGTCCCGGTCACGAGGTCAGCCGCAGGCGAGGCGAGATAGCGGATGGCGGCCGACACGTCGCCTGGCTGGCCGAAGCGTCCGGCCGGGATCTTCGCGAGCATCGGTTCGGCCTTCGCCGGGTCGCCCCAGACCGAGAGGCCCATCGGTGTCAGGATGACGGTCGGGCAGATGACGTTGACCTGGATGTTGTGCGGCGCCAGCTCCAGTGCCATGACCTTGGTCGCCAGCACGAGGCCCGCCTTGGCGGCGCCATACGCCACATGGCCGGCGATCGCGTGTTGCCCAGCGGCCGAAGCGATGTTGATGATCTTCCCACCCCGCCCGGCGTCGACCATGGCGCGCGCCACCCGCGCCGCGAGCAGCAGCGGTGCTCGCAGGTTCACGGCATAGGCCTCGTCGAGCACGTCGACGCTGGTGTCGAGCACCGACTCGACCGGCGCCACGCCGGCGTTGTTGACCAGGATGTCGAGTCCGTTGTAGGCCGCCAGTGCCTCCTCGGCGAGCCGCTCCACGTCGGACGGGTTGGCCAGCTCGGCGGTGATCGGCGTGGCATTCCGGCCGAGCTCGCGTACCTGGGCCGCGACGTCGGCGAGCGCCGCCTTGTCACGACCGGCGAGGACGACGTCGGCACCGGCGTCGGCGAGGGTCAGCGCGGCATGCTGCCCGATGCCGCGCGACGCACCGGTGACGAGCGCGCGTCGGCCGTCGAGCCGGAACGACGGGGCCTCAAACGGAGCTGTCATGGCGACCAGTCCTTTCGGCAACGTCAGTCTCACTGGTGCCGTCGGTTTCGGCGGCACCATCGGTCTCACCGGTGGCGTCGGCTTTCAGACGCGTGAGCATCTGCGACGCGGTGGCTTGGTCGGTTACCAGGATCGAGTACAACTTGGCGCGTGCCGCGGCGATCAGCGCACCGACCTTGGCCTCACCTGCGGCCAGGGCGATCGAGGCTGGCATCGCCTGCAACTGCTCGCGGGATACCGACAGCAGCCGCTCCTCGCCCGGGTACGGCACGGGATCGCCGCGTTCGTCGAAGAAGCGCGACGAGATGTCACCGGCCGAGTCAGGGCGCAACGTCAGGTCGGACGGCAGGAACGTCGGGATCGAGTCGCGCAGTCGCAGTGGCGCACCGACGCCCATGACGGCTGCCGTCGCTTCGTCCCACAACCGCAGCACCTCGTTGGTGCGACGGTCGCGCAGCAACGTGGCGTGCAGCTCGGGCGACGGCATGGCCGGGGCGTAGAGCAGTCGTGGATGGCCCCCGACCGTCTCGGCTATCCGGCGGGTGATCTCGTTCGTCTGGAACCACGGCTCGACCTCGTCCAGGCCGCCGATGGTGGGGGCGAGCACCACGCCCGGGAGAGCGGGGAGGTTGGTCTGCGCCGCCTGCCAGACCGTACGACCGGACGAGATCAACAAGACGTCCCCGGATCGTAGGCCCAAGCGGGAGAGCACCGCGCTGAGCGCGGTGGCGAGAATCCGTCCGGGTGGCGTGCCCGGCACCACGGTGGGGCTGAGCTCGACGTCGCGTAGTCCGAGAGCCTCGGTCAGCTGGCTGGCCAACTCGTCGGCCGGCACAGGTGGGACTACTTCGATGCGGACGATGCCGCGGCGGCGGGCTTCGGCGAGCAGCCGGCTCACCCTCGGGCGGCTTGTGCCGAGCTGCTGAGCGACCTGCTCCTGCGACAGGTTCTGCCCGTAGTAGAGCTGCGCGGCGGCGTACAACTCGTGGGGTGCGAACCGACCGCCGTCGGTGTCGTTCCCGGGGCGGCGGGCTCGGTCGGACATGAGTACTCCTCAGACGCGCTCACCACTTCCGACCTGCCATAGCATACGTGAACATCGGTTCTGGACAGATGCTCAGTGCAGACCTACACTGACGGCTCAGCTGGGGAAGGGGGCAGAAGCCGTTGGTAACCCGCGAGATGCGCGCCGTGACCTGCTACGGGCCGGAGGACTACCGGCTGGAGACGCGGGCCGTGCCCACGCCCGGAGCAGGTGAGGCACTTGTGAAGGTCGAGGCGGTCGGCATCTGCGCAAGCGACGTGAAGTGCTACAGCGGCGCGCCGCTGTTCTGGGGTGACGAGTACCGCGAAGGTTACTGTCAGCCACCAATCACTCCCGGCCACGAGTTCGTCGGCCGGATCGTGGAGCTGGACGACACGGCTCGCAGGCGGTGGGGTGTCGACGTCGGCGACCGTGTCGTGTCGGAACAGATCGTGCCGTGCTGGCAGTGCCGGTACTGCCAGCAGGGCAGCTACTGGATGTGCCAGCCACACGACATCTACGGCTTCCGCCGCAAGGCGCCGGGCGCGATGGCGGAGTACATGGTCTTCCCCGCCGAGGCGGTGGTCCACAAGATCTCACCGGACCTTCCCGCCGCCCATGCCGCGTTCGCCGAGCCGCTCGCGTGTTCGCTGAACGCCGTCGAGCGTGCCGGCATCGGCTTCGAGGACGTGGTGGTGGTTGCGGGGGTAGGCCCGATCGGCCTGGGCATGGTCGCCGGCGCCCGCCGCAAGAACCCTCGGCTGGTGGTCGCCGTCGACTTCGACCCCCGGCGCCTCGATGTCGCCCGCGCATGTGGAGCCGACCTCACCATCAACGCCGGTGAGGTCGACGCGATAGCGGAGATCCACAAGCTCACCGATGGCTACGGCTGCGACGTGTACCTGGACGCCGCAGGCCATCCGAAGTCCGTCGTGCAGGGCCTGCACATGCTCCGGAAGATGGGCACCTTCGTCGAGTACGGCGTCTTCCGCGACCCGGTGACGGTGGACTGGACGATCATCGGCGACACCAAGGCGCTCGACATCCGCGGTGCGCACCTCGGTGCACACTGCTGGCCCGCCGCGATCCGGCTCCTCGAGTCGAAAGAGCTGCCGATGGCACGCATCGTGACGCACGAGCTGCCACTCGACCGCTTCGGCGAGGGCTTCGAGTTGGTTTCCAACGGCCGAGAGTCGATCAAGGTCGTCCTCATTCCGTGAGCACAGACCGCAACGGCTGCCCGGCCCTTCTCGGCATCAGTGCTGCGACGGCATGGACGAGCACATTCGGCCGCCGCCGCAGGGAAGGGAGTGGAGTACTGATGAAGCACAGACCACTGCGATCGTTGGGGATCGCAATGGTGGCGCTGCTGACAGCGCTGGCGACCGGCTGCGGCCTGGGCCAACAACCAGCGGGCCCGGCCGGAGGCGACGACGAGACCGCGGCCCCGCCCGCCGCGGATGCGAACTGGACGTTGGAGAAGGCGGCCGAGCCGTACCGGGGGACCACCATCAGAGCCGTCTTCCTCGACCGCCCGGGTTACCGCGCGGCGGCGAAGATGCTGCCGGAGTTCGAGCGGCGCACCGGGATCAAGGTGGAGTACGACACCATCCCGTACGAGAACAGCCACGAGAAGCAGGTGCTGGACTTCACCAGCGGTAACCCGAACTACGACGTCGTCCTGATCGACGTGGTGTGGATCGGGGAGTTCGCCGCGTCCGGCTGGGTGGCGCCGCTGGACACGTTCTGGCGCGACCCGAAGCTCGCCGACCCGAACCTCAACCTGGATGGGTTCTTCCCGATCCTGCTCGACTCGTTCGGGACCTGGGACGACCGGGTCTACGGACTCCCGTTCGACAACTACTCCGGCCTGTTGTTCTACAACGACTGCATGCTGAAGGAGGCCGGCTTCGACGGTCCGCCGAAGACCTGGCAGGAGCTGTACGAGAAGTACGGCCCGGCGCTCACCAAGAACGGCAAGTACGCGTTCGCGTTGCAGTCCCGACGCGGTGAGACCCAGTCGGCGGACTCCTTCATGCGGATGGTCTGGCAGGCTGGAGGCAAGCTCATCGACGAGAAGACCTTCGAGCCCCAGCTGTCCTCACCGGAGGCGCTGGCCGGGCTGAAGTTCCGGCAGGACCTCATGAAGTACATGCCGCCGGACATCGTGGAGTGGGACCACGACGAGACGGTCCAAGGACTGGCCCAGGGTCGAGTGGCGATGATCACAGAGTGGAGCGCCAACTACGCCACGCTGGCCAACCCGGAGACCTCGAAGATCGTGGACTGCCTGAAGGTCGACGTCGAACCGGCGGGTGCCACCGGCAAGCCCGTGCCCGCGCTCGGTGGCTTCTCGCTGGGTGTCAACGCCAAGGTCGACGAGAAGCGGCAGAAGGCGGCGTACCTCTTCATCCAGTGGATCACGTCGGAGGAGGAGGCGAAGACCTACATCACCAACGGTGGTGTCTCCGGCCGCAAGGCGGTGTACGACGATCCGGAGCTCAAGGAGCAGTACCCGTACTTCGAGCCGCTCGTCGAGTCGTGGGAGAAGTACGGCAACCCGGTGTTCCGGCCGCGGTTCCCGGAGTGGCCGGCGATCTCCGAGGTCATCGCGCAGATCGGTAGCGAGATGCAGCTCGGCCGGGTGTCGGTGGAGGAGGGCGCGAAACGCATCGACGACGAGGTGCGTGAAGTGCTCAAGCCCTACTACGAGGACGGCAAACCGAAACTGCAATGAGTGAATTCGACCAAGCCGGGCTTGCCCGTGCAGCGGTGTCCGAGGTGGGGGCGGCACTCGCCGCCCTCGCCCCGGACACGGTCGAGCAAGTCTGTGACGAGCTTCTCGCCGCGCAGCGGATCGCCTGCTACGGCGTGGGCCGGGAGGGCCTTGCGATGCGGGCCCTGGCGATGCGCTTGTTCCACTGCGGACTGGATGCGCACGTGGTCGGTGACATGACCGTGCCGCCACTTGGTCGAGGTGACCTGTTGGCCGTCTCGGCCGGCCCGGGCGAGTTCGCCACGGTGCTCGCCCTGCAGCAGGTGGCTCGCTCGGCCGGTGCGCGAGTGCTGTGTTTCACCGCGCAGCCGGACTCGTCGGCCGCGCGCGCCGCCGACCGGGTGGCGGTGATCCCGGCCCAGACGATGGCCGACGACCGCGAGGCGGCGACGGTCCTGCCGATGGGCAGCTGTTACGAGGCTGCGCTGCTGGTGCTTGGCGACCTCGTGGCCCTGCGGGTACGCGACCGTACCAACCAGTCCGCTGAGGATCTGCGCAACCGGCACACCAACCTGGAGTAGCGAATCATGACCAGGCACACAGCGGAGCAGACGGTCGGGGCGACCCGGGGGACCACTCCGGTCGCCCCCGCCGTCGCCGGTCGCCGCCGCCGGCCGAAGGGACGTCGGCTGCGATCGGCGTACCGGCTCCCGGCACTGCTGATGCTCGGGCCAGCAGTGATCGCCTTGCTGGCGGTCGGCATCTACCCCGCGTTCTTCGCGGTCAACATGAGCCTGCACTCGGTACAGCTCACCAAGCCGTACCTGGGCACGCCCTTCGTCGGCCTCGCGAACTACGCGACGGTGCTGGGCGACCCGTTGTTCTGGGGAGCGCTCGGCCGGACTGCGATCTTCTTCCTCATCACCGTGCCGATCGAGCTGGTGGCCGGGATCGCGCTGGCACTGCTGCTCGACGGCACCCGCTGGCAGCGCCTTGCCGGTGTCGTACGGATCCTGGTGGTGCTTCCCCTTGCGGTCACGCCGACCGTGGTGGGCCTGGTCGGACGGTTGCTGTTCAACCGCGACTTCGGCGTGGTGAACTGGATGCTCGGGCTGGTCGGACTGGGCCCCGTGTCGTGGCTCGGCGAGCCGATTCCCGCGATGGTGTCCATCGCGCTCACCGACGTCTGGCAATGGACACCGTTCTTCGCCCTCGTCGCCCTCGGCGGTCTGACGATGGTGCCGACGGAGGTGACGGAGGCGGTCCGGCTGGAGACGAACAGCCGGTGGCAGATGCTGCGTCATGCCCAGCTGCCGTACCTGTTGCCTGGCATCGCCGCGGTGCTCATCATCCGCACCATCGATGTGGTCAAGCTGTTCGACATGGTCTTCACCCTGACGCGCGGTGGTCCCGGGGTGTCGACCGAGCTGATCAGCCTCTACGTGCAACGGATCGGCTTCCGGGTCTTCGACATGGGTGTGGCGAGTGCGCAGGCTGTCATCCTGCTGGTGCTGTCCATTCTCATCGCCCAGCTCTACGTGCGGTTCGTGTACCGGGAGGTGGAAGCATGACCCTCGCTGATGCCGCCCAGCGAACCACGCGGCCCAAGCGTCGAGGTCCGGCCCGGCCGGCCGGGCGTCCTCGCCGCATGGGGAGCGCAGTGCTGGAGCTGGTCGTCCTGCTCGCCGTCGCGGCGGTGCTGCTTGCACCGGTGGTCTGGATGATCATGACGTCGTTCAAGACCACCAACGACACCTTTGCCGTGCCGCCAAAGCTGTTCTTCACGCCTACCCTCGAGCACTACCAGGCGATCATTCAGGACGGCACTGTGCCGCGGGCGTTGCTCAACAGCGTCATCGTGGCGGTGGCGTCGACGCTGCTCGCGATCGTGCTCGGTGTGCCGGCGGCCTATGCGCTCGCCCGTTTCGACTTCCGGGGCAAGCGGGACCTGTGGTTCTGGTTCATCTCCAACCGGTTCCTGCTGCCGATCGCGGTGGCACTGCCGTTCTACTTGCTCGGCCGCAACCTGGCGCTGCTCGACACCCACCTCGTTCTGGTCCTGGTCTACCTGACCTTCAACGTGCCGTTGGTGATCTGGCTCTGCGTAGACCAGTTCCGCGCCATCACGCGTGACATCGAGGAAGCCGCCTACGTCGACGGTCTAGGCGTCTACGGGACATTTCGGCGGATCGCGCTCCCACTGGCGGCACCCGGTATCGCCGTCGCGGCGATCCTCTGTTTCATCTTCAGCTGGAACGAGTTCCTCTTCGCGCTCGTGCTGACCCGGGACGCCGCGAAGACCGCGCCGGTTGAAGCGGCCAACTTCATGACCGGTTTCGGGATCCGTTGGGGCCCGATGATGGCGACGGGCACGCTCATCGTGCTGCCCATCATCGTCTTCGCCGGTGTGCTGTCCAAGCGTCTCGTCAAGGGCCTCACCATGGGTGCCGGGAAGTAGCCACCGCGTGGGTGGGCTGATCAGATGGGGACCACCGGCCCTAGTCGCGCACGGCCTGAGAAACCGACGATGGGGCCATGCACCATCGCGACGGCTTCCGTGAGCTGGACCGGGACGAGTGTCTGCGTCGGCTTACCCGCGTACCGATCGGACGGATCGTCTACACCCATCAGGCGCTTCCCGCCGTCCTGCCGGTCAACTTCTCCCTCGACCATGACTTCGCCATCCTCGTGCGCACATCCGGCACGTCCCGCTTCGCCCGAGCCGTCGACGGCGTCGTGGTGGCGTTCGAGGCTGACGCGTTCGACGAGGAGCGCCGGTGCGGCTGGAGTGTCGTCGTCACCGGACGCGCCCAGGTGGTCACCGATCCGGCTGAGCGGGAACGCCTTCGCCGTACCGGGCCCGACTCATGGGTCCCGACGCCCGACGACACGTTCGTCCGGATCGAGACCGAGCTCGTGAGCGGTCGGGAGATCGCCACCGCCTCAGCGAAGAACGGTTTCCCGAACGGTTGAGGGGTGACGTGCTGGCTGAGCGAGCGACCGCTGACCTGGGTACGGACCAACCACCAGCGCAGGCAGGCCCTACCCTTGCGACAACGGCACCCGCCAGATGAGTCTCGTGCCCTTACCGGGCGCGCTGTCGAGCTCCAAGGTCCCGCCGAGCTTCTCGGCTCGTTCGCTCACGTTCAGCAACCCGCTGCGACGTCCGTTCGGCGACATGCCCACGCCGTTGTCGGCCACGGTGAGGGTGATGTCCTCCGCCGTTGCTTGCACGCTCACATCCACACGGCCAGCCTTCGCGTGCCGGGCGACGTTGCTGAGCGCCTCGCTCAGGACGGCCAACGCGTGGTCGGCGACTGCCCGCGGTACCTGGGTGTCCAGGAGACCTTCCATCCGCAGCGAGGGGGCGAACCCCAAGACCCCGGACGACTCCTGGACGACGCGGACCATGCGGGCGCGCAGACCCTGGTCGCTCTCGTCCTCGCGGGACCGCAGGCCGAAGATCGTGGATCGGATGATCTTGATTGTCTCGTCGAGGTCGTCGACCGCCCGCTGCACCCGATCGGAGGCCTCTGGGTGTTCGATGAAGCGGGCGGCGCTCTGCAGCGTCATGCCGGTGGCGAACAGTCGCTGGATGGCGAGGTCATGGAGGTCCCGCGCGATCCGGTCCCGATCCTCGAGCAGCGCGATCTGTTCGCTGTCGCGGCGTCGCTCGTCGAGTTCCAACGCGACCGCAGCCTGGCCGGCGAAGTGCTCGAGCGGCTCGGTGTCCTCGGCGAGGAACGGCAGATCGCCAGTGGACCGGGCGAGCAGGAGGACGCCGTCGACCCGCTCACCGGTTCCGATGGGCACAGCGAGCGCGGGACCGAAGCCGTCGAAGGGGAGCGGTTCCGTCGTGGCGTACCGGTCGCGCTGGAGGTCGTCGACCGTGATCGGTGCGCCACGTGCGTACGCCTCCCCGAGCAGTCCGTCGCCGACCGGAACCACTCGACCGCGATACTCGTCGGCTCGCCGACCCCTTGCGAGCTCCACTGTCAACGTGCCGGTGTCGCCCATCCGCATCGCGATGAGGGCCAGGTCGGCTGTCGTGATGCCGAGGGCGCGCTCCGCGATGAGGTCGAGTACTGCGAGACGAGAACTGCCGGAGAGGAGACTCCTCGTGACCTCACCACTCGCCGCAAGCCATCGCTCGCGTCGTGTGACGGTCTCGTAGAGTCGCGCGTTGTCGATCGCCACTCCTGCTGCCACCGCGAGCGTGCCGAGGACGGCCTCGTCTTCGGCGTCGAAGGGCACGCCTCCGCGCTTCTCGGTGAGGTAGAGGTTTCCGAACGCCTTGCCGTGCACTCGGATGGGTACGCCGAGGAAGGTCCGCATCGGCGGGTGGCCGGGCGGGAAACCGTACGAGACCGGGTGGCTGGTGATGTCGTCCAGCCGAAGCGGCAGCGGGTGACGGATCAGCTCGCCCAGGACTCCCCGCCCCGACGGGTACGCGCCGATTGCGGCGGCTTCCTCCTCGCTGAGGCCGGTGTAGACGAACGACACGATGCGTTCTCCGGACGGGTCGAGGACGCCGAGCGCACCGTATTGCGCGTCGACGAGCTCTGCCGCCGCCTCGACGATACGGTGGAGGACCTCCTTGAGCTCGAGATCGCGACCGACGGACAGCACCGCTTCGAGCAGGCCGCGCATCCGGTCGCGGGTGCCGCGGGCGGCGTCGATACGGACGCGCAGCTCATCGAGGAGCTGATCGAGCCGCAGGTGCCGCAGCTGTTCGCTGACACCCGTGTCGCTCTCCACGCCGCCTCCCGGTCCGGTCGTCGACGTCGTCAATGTCCGCCCAGTATCTCTGTGGCAAGAAGTGCCGCCTGGACCCGGCGTTCGACACCCAGCTTGGCCAGCAGCCGCGAGACATAGTTCTTCACGGTCTTCTCCGCGAGGAAGAGACGCTCGCCGATCTCGCGGTTGGTGAGGCCCTCTCCGATGAGCGCCAGCACCTCGCGCTCGCGCTCGGTGAGTTGTGCGACACCGTCCGGTACCGGTTCGTCCGGCTTCTCGCCACGTAGCCGCGCCATGAGCTTCGCAGTGGCGCTCGGGTCGAGCATCGACTGGCCGGCCGCGACCGTCCGCACCGCCGTCACGAGGTCGGCGCCTTTGATCTGCTTGAGCACATATCCCGCTGCTCCCGCCATGATCGCGTCCAGCAGCGCCTCCTCGTCGTCGAACGACGTGAGCATGAGGCAGGCGAGCTCGGGCATCGTGGACCGCAGGTCCCGACAGACGCTCACACCGTTGCCGTCGGGAAGTCGGACGTCGAGCACAGCCACGTCCGGACGCAGCGCGGGAATTCGTGCCAGCGCCTGCTGGGCGGTCTCCGCCTCACCGACCACGGTGATGTCCGGCTCCGCGTCCAGCAGGTCGCGCAGTCCTCGCCGTACGACTTCGTGGTCGTCGAGCACGAAGACCTTCGTGGGTTTGCTTGTAGCCGCGGCATCACCATCAGTCATCTTCTGCTCCCGGCAGGCACGCGACGACGGGGCATCGACCTCGTTTCGTGGTCCAGCATGCGACATTCCACGTTCACGCACCAGACTCGGGGGCCGTTCCCGACGCATCTCACACCACTCGCCTAGGACATGGGTCGATGGTCCCTACTGAAGGGATTGCTGCGTGGGTCTCACGGTCCTCCGACGGTGACTCATGGCTCACACGAGAAGCGCCCACGGACCGCAGCGGACGAAAGCCGCGAATTCATACCGTGGAGCCAAACGAACAAGGCATATGCAGTCAGAGGTGATGGCGCACCATGACGACCCAGCAGCAATCAGCATCCAAGGTGGCCTCCCTGCCACGGCAGCGCCCTGACCATGCGTCATCCGCGGCTGACGCAGCATCACCTGTCACCCTGGGAGCCCGAGCACTCGCCCTCCTTCGTGTGGCGATCGGTTTCACGTTCCTCTGGGCCTTCCTCGACAAGACGTTCGGCCTGGGCTATGCCACGACGAGCGAGCGGGCCTGGCTGAACGGCGGCTCGCCGACGTACGGCTTCCTCAGCAACGTGTCCGTAGGCCCGTTCCAGTCGATGTTCAACAGCTGGGCCGGTGCGGCCTGGGCCGATTGGCTTTTCATGCTGGGTCTGCTCGGCATCGGCGCTGCGGTCATCGCCGGCGTCGCGCTGCGCATCGCCGCAATCTCCGGCACGGTGATGATGGTGCTCATGTGGGCGGCGGAGTGGCCCCTGGCCCGCATGCTCTCGACAGGAGAGCCCAGCATGTCGACCAACCCGCTCGTCGACTACCACATCATCTACGCACTAGTCCTGATCGCCCTTGCGGTGACGCACGCCGGGAACACCTGGGGACTCGGGCGGCTGTGGGCGAAGCTGCCGGTCGTCCGTGAGACCTCCTGGCTGCGTTAGCCGTACGAATTCGAACCGACGCGCCGGCGACCAGCGAATGGTCGCCGGCGCTTCCGCATTTCCCTTCGCCACATGCGTGAGCAGCCGTCGTACCAGATGCTCAGCCGCGCAGCGAAAGCCAGCGGGCGACCGTGGCATCGAGGTTCTCACTACTGAACAGCTGATCGAGCACCATCGAGGCCGCGCCGACCACACCGGCCCGTGGTCCGAGTTGTGCCTTCACGATGCGAAGGTCACGGGTGGCCAGCGGCACTGCCTGGCCGTGTACCGCCTCTCGGATCGCGGCGAGGAAGAAGTCGCCCGACTCACTCATGCCGCCACCGATGACGAGAACGGAGGGGTTGAAGAGGCTGACGACGCTCGCCAGCATCGTGCCGATCGTCGTACCAACTCCGCGGAGCAGGTTGAGGCAGGCCTGGTCGCCGTGTGCGGCCGCTTCAGCCACGGTCTTGGTCGTCAGGACCCCTCCGTCCTTGACGATCTTGGCAAGTCGTGGGCTTTCGCCGGTGGCGGCGAGCTTCCGTGCGCGTTCGACAACCGACGCCGCCGTCCACTGCGACGCGGTGTCCCCGGGCAGGGGAAGATCCGACTTGCTGAAGCTCATCGCCAGGTGCAGGAGGTTGCCGAGCCGGCCTGCGCATCCTTGCGCGCCGCGATGGAGCCGGCCTTCGGAGATGAACGCGATGCCGATGCCGGTGCCTAGCTTGATGAAGATCGCGTCGTCCTGGTCCCGCGCCGCCCCCTCGCGGTACTCCCCGAGCATCATGATGTTGACGTCGTTGTCCACCCACACAGGGGCGTCGAACCGCTCGCTCAGTCGCTCGCGGATCGGGTAGTCGTCCCACTCGGGCATTCCAGCTGGCGCGACGGCGCGGCCGGTGCGAAACTCCACCGGCGCTGGGATGCCGATGCCCACTCCCCAGAGCTGACCGAGATCGCGCTCTGAGTTGTCGCGCAGCTTGTCGAAGAGCTCCTCCACTCGGCCGAGGATGTGGTCGGGCCCGGTCGTGACGTCGGCGTCCTCGGCCACATGTGCGATGAGCCGTCCCGATAGATCGGCGACGGCGACGTCGATGCTCGTCCAGCCGACGTCTGCCACGAGGAGGTGGCCCTCGGGCAAGAACGTCAGCTGCCGCGGTCGTCGTCCTCCACTGCTCGGGCCGAGCCCGTCCTCGCGCAGGAGCCCAAGGTCGAGCAGCTGCTGAACGCGTTGGGCGGTGACCATGCGGGTGAGCCCGGTGCGCTGCATGATCTCCACCCGCGAGCGACAGCCGTGCAGCCGTACGGCTGCCAGCACCTGAGCTGTCCCATCAGGCAGCGCGGGGACCGAGCCGGGTCGTCGGGAGTTGGACGCCATGCCGGCAGCATACCCGAACTTCAGCAGCTTACGTCTTGACTTATGCATCGTTCATGCATAAGTTCGCGTGACACATGCGGATGTAAGGAGGTCGGCATGACGACGACGATCAGCCGACGACTCGTGCTGCGCGGTTGCGCCCTCGGAAGCCTGGGCCTCGTCGGCGGCCTCGGATCGGTGCTCACTGGGTGCGCCCCTGAGTCCGGCAGCACCGGTCGGCCGGGCACGGTGACCTACTGGTCTGCGCTGGAGGGAGCGCCCGTCCGTCGCTACTTTGCGCAGGAAGTCGTCGCGAAGTTCGCCAAGGCCTATCCCGGCGAACAGATCAAGGTGAGTTACAAGAACTCGCACGATCTCGAACGTGAAGTACGACTGGCGCTGGCCGCGAACACCGCCCCGGACATCGTGGAGACCAACGGTCCCGCCTTCGTTCCCGAGCTCGCCGAGCAGGGCTATCTCGCCGACCTCAGCGGGTACGCCAAGCAGCTTGGCTGGAACGACACGCTGCTGCCGTGGGTGCCGAGCCTGGGCACGATCGACGGGAAGCTCTACTCCATTCCCATCCAGTTCGAGACGCTGGGGATCTTCTACAACCAGACTCTCTTCGACAAGCTGGGATACACGCTGCCTGAGAATCGTGCAGACCTCGAAGCGCTCTGCAGTGAGCTCGCGAATCAAGGCATCACGCCGTTCGCCGCGGGTAACCGTGACTTCGCCCAGACCATCGAGTGGTTCACCAGCGTGTTCTTCAGCAACTATGCCGGACCTCAGCTGATGTACGACGTGCTGACCGGCGAGCGTCCCTGGACGAACCAGGTTCTGGTCGAGGCGGCGGCACTCATGCAGGACTACTTCCAACGGGGGTGGTTCGGCGGAGGTGTGGAGCGCTACTTCACGACGTCGTTCAACAAAGTCCATGCGGATCTCGCGGCCGGAAAGGCTGCGATGAACATGGAAGGCACGTGGTTCTTCGCCGAGGTGAACAACTTCTTCGGCAAGGCCGGTGGCAACAACAACGACTGGGGCTTCGCGCCGTTCCCGTCACTTCGGGACGAGGTGCCGTATCCCTTGTATCCGGTGGGTACCGGTGGCACGTTGTCGATCAACGCGGACAGCGCGAGCCCGGACGCGGCCGCTCACGTCATCGACTTCCTCATCGGGGATCGTAAGAAAGCCGCAGAGCGGATCGCGGCTTTCCCAGCGGAGTTCGCGCTCCCCCTGCGCTTCACGGCCGACGACTTCCCGACGAGCATGGACGAGCGGATTCGTACGGCGTACGTCGACCTCATGACGGCGACCGGGCGAGGAAACATCGGCTACACCAACTGGACGTTCTCGGCTCCGAAGGCGGCGGTCGAGATCTACGAGAAGGCGCAAGACCTGGTGGCCGGAAAGCTCGCGCCGGACGCCTACATGGCCGGAATCGAGGACGCGTTCCAACAGGACCTCGAGCGCGGATTCACACCCGTGGTGATCGATCCCCAGGTGAACAATGGGTGACGGTACGACGTACCGCAGGGGCGCAAACTCCATCGTCGCGGCCCGAGCTCGATTCGGCCTCGTGCTCCTGGTGCCGTTCCTTGCGTTGAACGTCATCGTCATCGTCGGACCCTCGCTTGCCACGGCGTACTTCTCGCTCACCGACTGGACCGGTGTCGGCCCGGCCCAATGGGTCGGGCTGGACAACTACCGGCGTCTGCTGAGCGAAGCCGAGTTCTACGCCGCTCTCGCCCACAACCTGGTGTGGACCGGCATCCACCTCACGGTGCCCATCGGAATCGCGCTGGTCGGTGCCGCAATGCTCGCGCGGATACGTCGGGGCCGACTCGTGCTGAGGTTGGTCTACTTCCTTCCCTACACGGTCGCGAGCGTCGTGACGGCGGCGATCTGGCAGGACCTCCTCGATCCCGAGCGGGGGATTCTGACCCTACTCAGCTCAGTTGGTGTCACGGTGCCGAACGGCCTCGTGCTGCTTGGTGAGCAGGCGACTGCGCTCCCGAGTGTCGCGATGATCAACGTGTGGGCCCTCTGGGGGTTCCTGCTGGTCATCTTCCTGTCCGCCATGCAAGGAATCGACGAGAGCCTGTACGAGGCGGCGCGTATCGATGGCGCCAACGCGGTCCGGGAGTTCTGGCACGTGACGTTGCCAGGCATCTTTCCCACGCTGGTGTTCGTCGTCGTCATCAGCGTGATGTGGTCGCTCCTTGCCTTCGACTACGTGTGGATCATCACGCAAGGCGGGCCGGCCGGAGCGACGGAGTTGGTGAGCACGCTGATGTATCGCGAGGCGTTCGAACGGTTCGACGTCGGATACGCGGCGTCGATGGGCCTCAGCCTCACGCTCATCAGCGCGTTCGTCACGATCGGCTTCGTGGTCGTGCGGAGGAAGGGATGGTCGGTCTGATGCGACGGCTGTCTCGTGCGTCGATGGGAGTGGCCTTGGCGGTCCTGGCTCTCTACGCCATGGGTCCACTGGTCGTGCTGGTCTTCAACGCCTTCAAGACGAACACCGAGATCGCCAGCAATCCACTCGGGCCTCCGTTGCGGCCGACGTTCGGCAACCTGGCCGAGGCGTGGGAGCTCGGCAACTTCGCTACCACACTACGGAACAGTGCGATCCTGGCCGTCGGTACGGCTCTAGGCGTCTGCATCGTGTCGTACCTCACCGCGTACGCCTTGGCGCGACTTCTCCGACGGCCGACGGGAATGGTGCTGTATCTGTTCGTCAGCACCGCCGTGCCGGCCCAGCTCTTCATCATCCCGGTCTTCTTCTTCTGGACTCGGGTGCACCTGAACAACAGCCTCTTCGGTCTGATGCTCATCTACTGGGCGTTGTTCACACCGTTCGGCAGCTTGCTCCTGCGGGCGTTTCTCGTGAGCCTGCCTCGTGACATCGACGACGCCGCGCGGATCGACGGCGCGGGAGAGTGGGCCGTCATGACGCGGGTCATCCTGCCGCTGGCCCGTCCGGGTCTGCTCGTCGTGGCCCTGACGACGGGGCTCTTTGCGTGGAACGAGTTCTTCTTCGCCAACACCTTGATCGACTATGAAGAGCTCAAGCCTATCTCCACGAGTTTGCTGGCGTTCCGCGGGCAGTTCTCCAGAGATTGGGGACTGACAAGTGCCGGCTGCCTGTTCATGATCGGTCCGGTCCTGGTCCTGTTCCTCGTCCTCCAGCGACGGTTCATCTCTGGTCTCACGTCAGGCAGCCTCAGAGCATAGAAGGGAATCGTTGATGCCGGTACGGCTCGTCTTGACGGCACCGCGTGTCGTGGAGTTCGTCGAGTCCGAATCACGTCCACTGCGAGCAGGCGAGGTCAGGCTTCGAAGCCTGATCAGCGGGATCAGCCATGGCACCGAGATGAACCTCTACCGCGGCACGGCGCCGTTCGCGACGCAGCGGTTCGACCTGGACCTGCGCGTCTTCGTTCCGGCGACCACCTCGAAGCAGCCCGTGAGTCTGGGCTACGACATGGTGGGTGAGGTTGTGGAGGTCGGCCCCGACGTCGATGGTGTCGAGGTCGGCGACATCCTGCACACCGGGCAACCGCACCAGGACGAGTCGATCATTCGCCTCGACGAAGGCGAGGACTTCTACCCGCCGTGCAAGCTTCCTCGACAGGACGTCCACCGTGGCGTCTTCACGAGCCTGGCGAGCGTGGCATTGCAGGCAATCCACGACGCGCGGATCAAGGTGGGCGACGCCGTCGTCGTGTTCGGCGGTGGGGTGATCGGGCAGCTGGTGTGTCAGCTGGCGGCGATGAATGGTGCGGGCCGCGTCGTCCTGGTCGAACCCCATGCCGACCGGCGCCGGATCGCCCGCCAGTTGGGAACGTCGGCCGCACTGGATCCCACTGCGACCGACATGCCTGTGGGTTACGAGGTCAAGAAGCTCCTGGGGGATCGCGGTGCCGACATCGCCATCGAAACGTCCGGCACCTACTCGGGGTTGCACAGCGCCATCGCCTCGGTAGGGGTCGGAGGTACGGTCGTCGCCGCCGGCTACTACCAGGGCGGGGGTCTGGACCTTCGGCTAGGAGAGGAATGGCACCACAACCGGCCGACCCTCGTGTCGAGTATGGGCGTGTGGGGCTGTCCGCACCGCGACCATCCGCTATGGCATCGCCGACGAATGATGGAGACGGTCGTCGACCTCATCTACTCGGATCGGCTCGTGGTCGAGCCGCTGCTCACCGAGACCATACCGTTCCGGCGTGCGCCGGAAGCGTACAAGCGTCTCGACGACGATCCTGGCAGTGCCCTCAAGATTGCCTTGTCGTACTGACATGACAGTAAGGCGACGCGTTCCCGCCCGTGAGGTACGTCGTTTTCGACGGCAGTCCTGTCGGGTCCCGGGCTGCGTGGTCCTAGCCGACGCGGCGGGCGACGACGCGGGTGAAGCCGAGGCTGCGGCCGGCGTCGACGCGCAGCATCTCGGCTTCCTCGCCCGGCTCGCCTCGGTCACCGTCGCAGGCGTCGTTCCACATGAGCCAGTCCTTCCAGCCTTCAGGCAGCAGGTCAGCCACCTCGACGGTGACCAGGCCGGGCTTCTCCCAGTGTCGGCGCCACCAGGCAGGGCTGTGCCAGGCGCAGAAGTCCCATTTCCAGTAGCGCGCAAGATGTGACGGGGGAAGGGTCTCGTACTCCTGGACCAGGCCAGGGACGACGATGCCGATCTGGCCGCCGGGTTTGACGAAGCGTGAGTAGTAGCCGAGGTAGAGATCGTCGGTGCCGAAGTAGTGGTAGGAGTCGATGCTCACGAGTGCGTCGAAGAAGTTCTCGGCGAAGGGCAGCGCGTGCGCTTCGGCGTGGATCGGGTGAACCTGGTCCTGGACGTTTGCCTGCACCACTCGACGCAGATTGTCATGCGGTTTGATCCAGAGGTCGGTCGCCCACACCTCAACGTCGAACTCTTTGGCCAAGAAGATCGAGCTGAGAGCGGTGCCGCAGCCCATGTCAAGTATCCGCATACCGGCGTTGAGCTGCATGGTCTCGGCCAACGCCTCGGCGAGCCAGACAGGGTTCGGCCCCATCGCCCCGTCGACCATCCAGCGGGCGGAGTATCGAGCGGATCGCGGGTAGCGTTCGTTCCTCAGCAGCGATTCGAGTTCGGCGTCGTCCACGCGATCGGAGTTTGGGGCGAGCACCCTTGCCTACGCAAATGGTTTGGCTCACCCGGGATCGCTCAGCCTCTCCGCGAACCGACTCAGCAAACCGGACGGATACGGCAAAGAGCGGTAGTTGAGCTTGGTGAGGCGCTGCACGCGCTCATCGTCCAACGGCCTGTCGGCCGCGGCCGGGTTGTCCACGAGTTGGGCGCACCTACGCGCACCAATGACAGGAGCGGTCACGCTTGGGCGTTGCATGAGCCCTGTCCCGCCTGCCGCGACATATTGGTCCAGCGTCCGATGAGCGGTCGCCTCGTCACGGTGGTAGCGGGGCATGGTCCCGAGGCACAACTCGCCGACTTCAACCCAGCGGGTATGGCTAAGCCTCGGCGAACGACCGGTCCGATCATTCGCCTGAGCTCCGACCTAATGTGAGGCCCCGGCAGTCAGCCGCATGTTGTCCCGAAAGTTGGGTCAATTGCAGAGCCACCAGTATGCCGCGCCACAACTCAACGGCAGGCGGTAACGTATCGATGTCGACAGGGGCATACCTTATCGGCCGGGAAGACTGGATCCGGTGACTTCGGCTCGGATGAGCCTGCCATTCGAGACGATGCCACCGGCAGGGGACCACGCGAGCCGGCCCCCTACCAGGACAGCATCGATGCCCTCAGGAAATACCCGTGGTGTGTTGTAGGTGGCGCGATCGGCCAAGCGAGAGCGATTCACGACGACGAGGTCGGCGGCGTGGCCTGGCGCGACCAGACCTCGCCGGCCGAGCCCAAAACGTGAAGCGGGCAATGCCGTCATTCGCCGGACCGCTTCGACGAACCCAAGTCCAGGTTCGGCGACGTACTTGGACAGAACGCGAGGAAACGTGCCGTACAACCGGGGATGCACGCTTCCGTGGTCGAGGGGGAGACCGTCCGATCCCACCATAGTCCACGGCCAAGCAAGCGCAGTCCGGATGTCGGACTCAGCCATCTGGAACAACACGACGGACAGGCCGCCGTGCTCGGCCAGTACCAGGTCCGCGAGGCACTCTGCTGCTGGTGCGTCCTGTGCGTGCGCGACGTCGGCTAGGGACCACCCTTCGAAGCGTTGGTACTCGGGAAGGGTAAACCCGATCAGCCGGATCCTTTCCGGTCCGATCGTGAGGAAGTAGTTCTCCAGCTCTACCCACGGTCGCTGAAGGTCGTCAACGACCTGCCGGCGCATCGCTGGCTCGTCCAAGGCGGCGAGCAGGGAGGTGAGTCCTCGATCGGCGGTCCACGGCGGGAACAAAGACGCAGCCGTAGTGCTCCCCGCGTCGTACGGATAGACGTCTGCCGTTACGTCGACCCCTTCCGCGCGTAGCGCGTCGAGTGTATCCAGCACCTCGGGCATCCGTCCGTGGTTTGCCGGTGAGGTCACCTTCAGGTGGCTCACGTGTACCGCGCAGCCGCTGCGCTTGGCGAGGTGGGCCAATTCCTGAAGCGAGGTAAGAATGGCGTCGGCTTCGTTACGCAAGTGGGCGACGAGTAGCTTTTCGCGTCGTGCCACGACACGAGCGAGGGCGGTCAGCTCGTCTTCCCCTGCGGCGTTGCCTGGTGGGTACATCAATCCCAGCGACAACCCGGCTGCGCCGGCGTCCAGCGCTTCGTCAAGTATGGCACACATTCGTGCCGTCTCCGTCCGAGTCGCCGTGCGTCGCTCGATCCCTACCACGGAGGCCCGCAGTGGTCCATGCGGGACGAGCGCGGCGACGTTAGTCGTGCGGGCGGAGGCATCTATCGCGGCAAGGTAATCCGGAAAGCTTCGCCATTTCATCGCGACGGGGACGCGGCCCAGGATGGGTGCTGAGTATGACGTGAGTTCGGCTTCTGCGCACACAGGTGCGCAGCCGTGCCCGCAGTTGCCGACGACGTTGAGGGTCACTCCTTGCCGGAGCTTTGGGTCGAGGAAGCCCGGCTTGAGCGCGGCCACGTCATCGTGGGAGTGCACGTCGATGAAGCCGGGCAGAACGTGCCGGTCGGACGCGTCGATCACGGCAGCATCAGGTGGCACATGCAGGCCCGCTTGCACGGCGGTGATGGTCTCGCCCTCGACGAGCACGTCCGCCGGCTGCTCCGGGCTACCGGACCCGTCCACCACCGTGCCCCCACGGATCACCAAAGCGTTTGTCGTCACCGACTCGCCTCCAGGCCCAGGTGCCGAACCGCGCGGAGAGCGGCGTCCACGTCGTCCACCACTGGCACTTTCGCGGGTTCGGCACTGACCGTCTTCAGGCCGTGGCCGGTGAGCAGGCAGACCACCGTGTCGTCAGGGCCGTAGGCGCCGCGGTCGGCGAGCGCGAGCAGTCCAGCCACGGAGGATGCTGCCGCAGGTTCCACGAAGATGCCGTACCTGGTGGCGAGGAGGTGTTGCGCCGCGAGGATCGCCTGGTCGGTAACGGCAAGAGCGTGACCGCCGCTTGCGCGGATCTCTCGCAACGTGAGCGTTCCGTCGCCCGCGTAACCGTGCAGCGGATCATTGATCCCTGAGATGGAAGTTGTCACTTCCGGCCAGGGGGTCACCTGATCATCACCTCGGTCGAACGCTGCCGCGATCGGTGCGCAGCCCGCAGGTTGCACTGCCACCACCCGCGGCACTCGGGACGCCTCGCCCGTTGAGCAGAGGTCGCGGAAGCCCTGCACCACTCCGTGGACCAGCGGGCCCGATCCGGTGGGGACGTGCACGACGTCCACGTGTGGTCCGACCTGGCTCGCTAAGTCGAAGGCCACGCTGCGCAGAGCGGCAACCGCGTGTGGATTGACGTACGTCGTGGCAAGGTTCGTGAGGTGTAGGGCACGGGTGAGCGCCCGGGCAAGGGCGAAGGAGCGGCTGTAGTCGCCGGGGACGGCGATTGGCGTCGGACCGTACGAAAGGCAGCCGACCAGCTTATTCGTCGGGACACCGGCTGGTACCACGATCACACACGGCAGCCCTGCGCGAGCCGCATAGGCGGCGACTGAACCGGCAGCGTTGCCGCTCGACGCGCACACGACGCCTCGCGCTCCGTATCGTACGGCGTGAGCGATGCCGGCCGCTGCCGCGCGGTCCTTGAACGAGCCAGTGGGATTGAGGTGATCCAGCTTGAGCCAGACCTCTCCGGCGCCGACCTTTCTCGCCAGACCAGGTGCCGGAACCACAGGCGTCTCTGACTCTCCCATACTTAGCCAGCTCTGCGACGGGTCGAGCGGTAGCCGGCCCGCGTACCGCCACAGTCCGGGACGCGAACCGACGGCCCGCGGGCGCTTGGATCCCGACCAGCTGGCGATCACTGGAGCTCCACACTCGGCGCAGTAGTCGGCGTAAGCCGCGTGGTACGGCACACCGCACGCGGAGCACATGAAGCGCCAGCCGTGGCCCTCCATATCAGGCAAGCAACTCCTGCACGTCCACCGGCTGACCGGTCTCAAGCGAACGCACCACCGCGTGGATCATTGCGACGCCGACCAACCCGTCGCGCAGAGGACACTCTGGCGTGCGGTCGTCGAGGACACAGTCGACGAAGTACCGCATCGGTGCGTACATGTAATGGTCGAGCCGGCCCCAGCGGTCCTTCTTGCCGAGCGGCACCCACGGGTAGGAGGTCTTCGTATCGGACACGAACGCGATACCGGAGTAGTCCTGGTCGAGGTCGATCTTGCCCTTGTCGCCATACAGCGAAGCGTGGCAGTCGAGCACACTTGGATTGCCGTTCGGGACAATCCACGAGGTTTCGAATGTCACGTGGCACGAGTCGAACTCCACTATCGCCTGGATGCAGTCCCAGGTGTCGACGCCCTTCGCTTGGAGCACACCGCGGTGCCCGGCTGCGAAGACTCGACGCGGCTCCTGGCCGATGATCCACCGCACCAGATCCATCGTGTGCGGGAACAGGAACCAGTGCGGACCCGACTGGCCGGCCCACGAGAGCCAGTTTTCGGCAACCTCGATCGCGTCGTTCAACCGGATGTAACCCATGACGGGCTTGCCGAGCTCACCCTGCTCGACCGCGTCTTTCACAAGACACCAGTTGGGCGCCCAGCGTAGGTGGTAGTCGACCATCGACTTCCCGTCGCTCTGCTCGGCGAGCTGAGTGAGCGCCTTGGCTTCGGCTAGGTCGGTCGTGAGGGGCTTCTCCACGAGCACGTTCTTTCCCGCCTCGAGTAGAACGCGAGTAGGTTCGAAGTGCGCGTGGTCGGGAGTTGCGACGCTGAACGTCGTGACATCGCTCGCGGCCAGCTCGCGGACGTCAGTGGTCCACTCACAGCGATAGGTGGAGGCGACCTTACGGGCGCGTTCCTCGTCGAGATCGCACACGACGGCAAGCTCGCAGCGGTCGTAGTCGTCGTATACGAGCGGATGGTTCTGGCCCCAGAGTCCAAGGCCGACGACACCAACCTTCAGACGATCCGGCATGGGTGGTCCTCCTTGTCTTTCTCGACGGGCGGGTTGTCAGTCGCCACCGGTCGTGCGGTGGACAGTGCCGGGCGCGTGGTCAGCAGCGGGAGAGGTCGAGTGTGATGGTCTTGAGCTCGGTCATCTCCATCAGGGTGTGCATTCCCCCGAGCCTGCCGATGCCGCTCCCCGTGCCACTGCCACCGCCGAACGGCATGTGGATCTCCCAGTAGGTCGAGCTCTCGTTGATGTTCACGATCCCTGTGCGCATCGCCTCGGCTGTGCGGATGCCAAGCCCAGCGCTGCGCGTCCACACCGAGCTGACGAGGCCGAACTGGCTGGCGTTGGCCCACGCCAGGACCTGCTCCGTGGTGTCGAACGACACCACGGGCGCAATCGGCCCGAAGCTTTCTTCACGGACGAGGACCGCCTCGACTGGGACGTCGCTCAAGACGGTCGGTTCGTAGAACAGGTCCGACCCACGATCGGATGCTCGGCCACCACCGACCACGACGTGTGCGCCGCGCTCCTTGGCATCGGCGACATGCCGGTCCATCTTCGCTGCGACCGCGGCGTTGTTTAGCGGCCCCATCGTGGTCGCCGGGTCGGCCGGGTTGCCCAGTCGTACGCGGCTGGCCTCCTTGGCGAGCAGGCTGACGAGCTCTGGTGCGACGCTGCGTTCGGCGAAGACCACTTCGGTCGCTGAACAAGTCTGTCCAGCGTTGAAGAACGCACCGCCCGCGATGGCCGCTGCAGCCTGCTCGAGGTCGGCGTCGGCGAAGACGATGGTCGGGCCGTTGCCGCCGAGTTCCAGCAGCAGGGGCTTGCCGGCGGCCCGTCTTGCGATCGTGTGGCCGGTCGCCGTGCTACCCGTGAAGCCCAGCGCGTGAGTTCCGGCGTGTGCGATGGCAGCGTCGCCTACGACCGGGCCTTCGCCTGTCACGAGGTTGACGACACCTGGCGGAACACCCGCTTCGTCGAACACTTCCGCAAGCGCGACTGCGCAGTAGCTGGTGGTCGGCGCTGGCACCCAGACGACGGTGTTGCCGGTGGCGAGGGCCGGCGCGAGGTACTCGGTGGGGATGTTGATCGGGAAGTTCCACGGTGTGACGACGGCGTAGACACCGCGTGGCTCTCGCCGAGTGAAGACCCGCTTGTTCGGGTCGGCCACCGGCATCGTCTCCCCGTTCAGGTGCTTGACGTGCGCCGCGGCCGAGCGGAAACCGTCGATCGCCGTGTCGACCTCGGCGTACGCCTCCGAGTGGAGCGGCTTGCCCTGGTCGAGCGAAAGGATCCGAGCCAGCTCGTCGCGGCGCCGGACCATGACGTCAGCCACGCGCTCGCACAGGGACGCGCGTTCCCATACAGAGAGCGCTCGGTAACCCGGGAACGCCTCGTTTGCCGACGCGACAGCCCGGTCGATGTCAGCCGGGATGCCCTTCTGCAGGATGGCGATCGGCTCGCCGGTAGCCGGGTTGATGGCCTCGAACGTCGCACCGGACTCGCTGGGTGCCCAGCTCCCGCCGATGTACAGCTGGCATTTCGGTGTGCTCATCGTGTCGCCCTCCGGTCGAGGTGGGTGGTCATCCCTTCACCGCGCCAAATGTCAGACCTGCAACGAGGTGACGTCGGAAGATCCAGAACAGCACCATCGGTACGAGCATGCTCGCGGTGGCGGTCGCGGCAATGTAGTTCCAGGAGATGCCGCTCGTTGCGAAGAAACTCAACGCGCGAACGGTCAACGGCACCGTCTCGCCACCTGTGAGCGGAACAGCAAATATGAGGTTGTTCCAGCAGAAGCAGAACACGAAGATCCCGGCAACGAGCAGGCCTGGTCGCACGATGGGTATGAGGATGCGGATCAGGATCTGCCAGCGCTCGCAGCCGTCGACCATTGCCGCCTCCTCGATCTCGGTAGGGATCTCCTCGAAGAACCCTCGCATGAGAAGGACACCGAGCGGCACCGCGAACGTCTGGTAGGCGAGCATGAGCCCAAGGTCGCCGCCGATGAGACCGACTTGAGACAGGACAACAAACAGTGGGATCACGAAGATCACGGGTGGAGCGAGCATCATCCCGAGGTACCACATCGACAGGACCTGACGGCCGCGGTAGCGGAACCGCGTCAGTCCAAAACTCGCCATGATCGCGAGAGGCAGCGCTACCGTGGTCGCTCCGACTGCCTGGATGACACTCGACACCAAAGCGGACAGGCCGATGCCTGGCGACACGAAGACGTAACGGAACGCCGACAGATCAGGGATGAAGAACACGCTGAAGGGGTCAGCGTCGGCCGGTCGGAACGCGAGGAGGACAAACCACAGCAGCGGCACGACAAACACCACGACGATCGCGACCAGGGCGAGGTAGAGCAGCACTTTGCGCAACACCGCTATCACCTGTTCCTTCGGCCGGCAGTCGCCAAATAGACGTTGATGATTGCCGCGATGAAGATCGCAACGATCCACGTAAGAGCAGACGCGTAGCCGATGTCGTAGTAGCTGAGGCCGTTGTAATAGATGTCGAGTCCGATCACGTTCGTGCTCACGCCCGGGCCGCCTCTGGTCTCCACGTAGACGATGTCGAACACGTTGAACGTTTGTATGAACCGCAGCAAGGTGACCGTGACGATCACGGTCTTCAGCATTGGCAGGATTACCGACCAGAACGCGCGGACTGGGCTTGCACCGTCGACCTGCGCCGCCTCCACCAATTCGCTTGGCACCCCCTGGAGACCAGCGAGGACGATCAGGGCGACGAACGGCGTCCACTGCCACACGTCCGTGGCTAGTACACCGAGCAAGGCCGTCCGGGGCGAACCGAGGATGCCCTCGGCCGGGACGTCCACGCCCATCGCTTCGAGCAGGAACGGCACAAGGCCACCCTCGGTCGAGTACAGGTGACGGAACACTAGGCCGGCGACGGCCGGTGCGATCGCGGTCGGCATGATGAGTAGCGTCCGCGCCACATTGACCCCGCGGAGCTTCTGGTTCAGGACTAGCGCGATGAAGATCCCGAGCACGATCTCAAACGTCGTCGCGACTACGGCGAAAAGCGTCGTCCGTCCCACTGCGCCAAGGAAGCCGTCGTCACGAAACGCTCGTGCGAAATTGTCCAACCCGACGAAGTTGAGCGGCTCGGGTGAAACGCCGAGGTTGAAGAACCGAAAGCTGTTGACCAACGAATAGAGCTGCGGATACAGGCTGACCGCCAACAGCGTCAGTATGGAGGGCAGTAGCCACACCAACGGGCCGTTCGCGAAAGATCGCTGCCCTGCCATCGGGCGGCTCGAATGGCGGGGTTGCCTGATCGCGACCGTCTCACTCGTCGTCATCACTCCGGCCTCCCCAATCGCTCCAGGAGTCGAGTGGTTGACTCCACAGTGTCGGCGTAGCTCGGTTGGCGCCACGGCAGGTAGTGCTCGTTGCGTAGGATCTCTATAACTTTCGCCTGCACCTGCTCTGCGGTCTCTTGAGGTGTGAGTTCACCGGCCAGCATCTGGTTGAGGGCTTGTCCGTAGTCACCCTCAAGGGTGGTGTAGTTGGGGATCGGTGGGCGGGCCACCTTGCCGTCGCCCTTTTCCAGGACGCTGAGCTGGGTCGGCAGATAGTCGTAGACCTTGAGTAGCTCCGGGTCGGAGTAGAGAGACCGGCGGGCGAAGTCGGCGAACTGGTGACCTGGCAGCAAGGCCATCTTCTTTTGGGTCTCGGCGCTCGATGCCCACTTGACGAACGTCCAGGCCGCGGCCTTCTTCTCCGAGTAGCTGCTGATGCCGAAGGCATACCCTCCGACGTTGCTCACTTGCTCCTTGCCTGGCTCCTGCGGGAGTGCGGCGACGGCATACTTACCGACCACCGCGGAGTCCTTCGTTCCCATGTAGCTGGACTTACGCACGAGATAGGCGTACGGCGTCCACCAGTAGAACATTCCGACCTTCCCCGTAGAAAAGGCGGTACCGGCATCGAACCACAGGTAGTTGATACTCTCCGGCGGTGAGTGTCGATACAGCTCGCGGAAGTACGTGAGAGCTTCGAGGTTCTCCGGTGAGTCCAGCTGCGGGGTGAAATCCCACCGTTGAGAGTCGGGAAAGCTGGCAAACCAGCGGACGCCCTTGCTCGCAGCCACCTGGCTGTACATGTGCAAAACGGGCTGCGGACCGGAGCCAGCGACAACAGTCCCGTACATCCGCTGGCCATTGACCGTCTTGCCGTCAATGGCTTTGATCGTCTCGAGGTAGGCGTCCCATGTCCATTCAGGGGATGGCTTGGCCGGCGGCATCGGGAGCCCTAGCTCGTTGAAGACATCCGGCCGGTAGAGGACGACCGTGCCGTACGCCGCCACGGGAAGCGTGTAGATGCCGCCCTTCCATTCGCTCAGGCTGTGGACCGCGCCTGGGATGAAGTCGTCGGGGCGCACTTCGTGGCGATCCCGGCGAATGAGCGGGGTCAGGTCTTCGAGCCACCCGCTGTTCACGAAACGGGAGAGCCACATCGAGTCTGGGCTAATGACGTCGATGTCGCTTTGACGGGTCAGGAAGGAGTTCGTCGACCGTGCGTTGAGCGTGTTGTAGTCGACGCCTTCAAGCCTGACCCGGATACCTGTTTCCTTCTCGAATTCGGGAAGGAGCTTTTGAAGACCGTAGAAGAACGGGTCCTGGACAGCCAGCACGGTGATCGTGTTGGGGTCGTTACCACCGCGCAGTCCGCACGCCGAAAGCCCTGCGCACAGGAAGACGATCATCGCAAGGGCGAGTCGTCGTCGAAGCGGGTGACATGAGGTCATGCGATCAGTCCTTCGTCCTGGCGTGGACCTGGGCCTAATCACGCGACATCGCTGTCGACGCCGCTGAGTCTGGCGGCGAGATTGACAAAACGTCAAGGTGGTGGATAGAAATTCTTTCGACCTCACCACGACGGATCATCTGTCTCATCCGGCCAGCCACTCCTGTGGCCGCTCCGCATGGGGAGACTGTGTCGCCACGCAAGGATCAGCGCCCCGCCGCGCGCCCAGCCAGCAAGACGGGCCCTAGGCCTGCGGCATCATCGGGGCCCGTGTCCGAAACCGGTCAGAACGCTGACGACGCCCCAGTATTTAACGTGACCAAGGTCGATGAACTCCGACAACTTCTCGAACCTGTGATGAAAGCGATCGCCGCGTCCGTCGGCCCGCACTGTGAGGTTGTCCTCCACGACCTATCGAAACGAGAGCTTGACCACACCTTGGTGGCCATCGAGAACGGTCACGTCACCGGCCGTAAAGTGGGCGGCCCCTCGACTAACCTCGGCCTGGAATTGCTCCGGGAGGAAGACCGCGACCATAACGAGTTCGGTTACCTCGCCCGGACCGCCGATGGCAGGGAGCTGCGGTGCTCGGTCGTCTACCTCCGCGGCCATGACGGTCAAGTGGCTGCGGCGTTCGCTGTGAACGTCGATCTGACACCCCTACAAGCGGCCAGGTCGGCCCTTGACACCCTGTTGCCGGCCCCTGAAACACGACGAATCCACGAGGTCTTCGCGACCGACATCAACGAGGTCCTCGATGAACTCATCGAGACGGCAATCGCGCAGTCGGGCAAGTCGGTAGCGCTGATGGATCGGGAAGACAAGATCGAGGTCTTACGCTTCCTCGACAGCAAAGGAGCCTTCTTCGTCAAGCGGGCCGTTGATCGGGTCTCGCGGCGCCTCGGAATATCCCGAGTCACCGCTTACAACTATCTCGACCAGATCCGCAACGGCTGACTTTGCTGCTGGGGAGCGCCATGATCTCCAACAGCAGTTACTCGACGCGCAGGTGGTAGCCGGGCTTGGAGAGTTCCGGGACTACCAGCACTCGTGGTTCCGTGCCAAAGAGACGGGTCGCTTCGGCGAGCGCCTCGTCTACGGTGGCGGTCGGAATGGCTCCCATCCCAGTCGCGTGTTCGGGACTTTGTGCCCCCGCGATATATATGGCCTGTGCCACGTCGCGGGCCACCGCGCCCATGTAGATCATCGAGAACGCATGGAACGGGTGGTATCCGAACTCGTGCCGATACGCATTGATCCACTTCGGCTGCGTGCAGAATGTCTCCTCATAATTGACCATCGCATGCGGGTGGTCGCAGGACTGCAGCAGCTGGTAGGCCGCGGCGTAGGGCGGGAACTCCTCGGCGTTGAACCAACCGTCGCAGGCTGACGCGGCGATCACGACCGGATCCTTCCGCAAGGCCCCGCGTGCCCGCACCACAGACGCCCCGATCGCCTGCATCATCAGGATGGGGTTGGTGCCCATGCCTCGGCCGTAGTGGAAGTCACGCGGCATGCCCACCAGAAGCACGTCCGCTGGTGGGCCCGGGATCGTCACCTCTGTGCGACATCGCGCCAGGCCCCATGTCGCCTCCTCGACATCCCTGATCCGACCTGCCCGGATACCCAGTTGCCGAGACTGACTGTCCAAGACCGCATCCACTGTGAAAAAGGGTTGTGGCATGGCGGCCTCTATGCGCTCTCGGATCGAGGCCAGCTGCGACCGGAAATGGCTCCCTGTCGTCGGCGGCGCGAAGTCGGGGCGGGCCATGGTCGCCGGCGTGTGATGACACCGGATGGACCGCCAGCCGGTGAGTCCGGTGGACGGCATCTTCGAGCCACCGCTGAAGCCGCCGTAGGGATTCCCTGCGGCATGGCTGACGAGGATCGTGAGGTCCGACTCCACGACCCGACGGTTCACGGTGACCACGTCACCGAGGTGGGACGGTTCCAGCGTGACCATGCCGTCGGGATCCTCGGCATCGTGGTTGACCACTCGGTCTGGGCCGACACGTCGGATGACGTCCTCACCCAGCAGCTCCGCCATCTCCGTCACGGTGTTCTTCCGATGCAGGCCGATGGCGTTGACCAGCGTGACGTTTTCGAGTCGTACACCGGCACGTTCCAACTCGTCCAGCAGCAGGGGAACCGCGACTTTACGGTGTGCCGTGGCGCGGGTACCGCCTTTGACCCGATCCGGAAAGGCGATGGTCACGCGCGACTTGGGCCCGACGAGTTCACGGATCGGCGGGCAGCCCAGCGGGTTGGCGAGCGCTTCGCGGGTCGCTGCCACCGGATCAGCCAGCGGCGGCGGCTCCACGTGCGACTCGCCGGCACGTACGACCACAGCGTTCTCCGGTAGGTCCACGTCCATGTGCCCGACGCCATACTCGAGCCTTACGCGCACGTCGTGATCGCCCTCTCCGTCGTCGTCGTTTCGTTCAGCGAGCGACCGAGACGGTCTGCTCCTCGGTGAACTCGTACAAGCCCGACATGCCACCTTCGCGGCCGATTCCGCTGCTGCCGAATCCGCCGAAGGGCACCTCAGGTGTGTTCGGCGCACCGTTGTTGACTCCGACGATGCCGATCCGCAGTCGCTCCGCCAGCCGCGCGCCTCGCTCGCTGTCAGAGGAGACGACGTAGCCGCCGAGACCGCAGCCCCAAGTGTTCACCTCATTGACCACGGCGTCTTCGTTCGCGAACGGCCGGACGGCACAGACCGGGCCGAAGATCTCACCGTTCCACAACGTCAGGTCCGTGAGCGTCTCCACCAGGGTCGGCTCCATGAAGTTTCCCTGGGCCGGCACAGGTCCACCACTCCACACGCGGCAACCGGACTCGCGAGCCTGTTCGACGAGGTTCCTTAGGCGTTCGACATGTGCTGGCTGGATCAGCGGACCCAGCTCCGTCTCCTCGTCTCGGGGATCACCGACTCGAAGCGATCGAACCCGATCTACCAGCAGGTCGAGCACGTCCGTGTAGCGCGACTGATGCACGAAGACGTTGTTGGCAGCGATGCAGGAGGCGCCGTTGTTGCGAAACTTCGCGACCAAGAGGATCTCTACCGCCCGCTCGAGGTCGGCGTCCTCGCAGACGATGAATGGCGCCTTGCCGCCCAGCTCGAGCGTCACACGCGTGAAGCTGGTCGCGGCCCGTGCCGCGACGAGAGCACCGACTCGGGTCGAGCCGGTGAACGTCACACAGGCCACGTCGCGATGGTCCACCAGCGCGTTGCTCACGACCTCGCCGTCACCGAGGACGAATCCGACCACGCCTGACGGCAGATGCCGCTCGCAGATCCGCACCAGTTCATACGCCGCCAGCGGCGTCAGCTCCGACGGCTTCAGAACGACCGGGCAGCCAGCCGCGAGCGCTGGTGCCAGCTTGCGAGCTGGGATGGACAGTGGGAAGTTCCACGGAGTGAGCGCCGCTACCACACCGACCGGCTGTCGGTTGACGAGGAACCGCCGGTTCGGGGTGACGCGTTGATCGGCGGTGGCGGCGGTCGCGGCAGCTTCGGCGAACCAGTCGAAGTAGTCGGCAGAGAAGGCGACCTCTGCACGTGCTTCCGCCAGTCGCTTTCCGGACTCCGCGGTGATCAGCTGAGCAAGCCGGTCTGTCGCGTCGCGCAGATCACCTGCAATCCGGCGCAGCGCCTCTCCGCGTTGACGCGCCGACTTCTCCGCCCAACCCGGCCACGAGGCGACGGCCACCTCGACAGCTTCGTCGACCAGCTCAGGCCCAGCCCATCCGACCTGAGCGACCTCTTTTCCCGATGCCGGGTCGACGATGGTGTGCCCTGCCTCACCGGCATGGTCGCTGCCCGCGACCCTGGTCGCGGGGCACGTACCGTCCGGCGTCGACAGGAGAGTCTCGGAGAACTGCGATGTAGCACTCATGGTCGCTTCCGATCTGCTTGATAGACCTGGTACTGGCGGACAACGTCCGGATCCAGCTCGCCAGCGAGTCCAGCGTGTGTTGGCACCTGGACAACGCCGTCGCGCACCACCAGTGGTGAGCTCAGCAGGTCCGACCGCAAAGGGTTGTCGCGTACGTCGAGCTCGACCCAATCGACCTGGTCGAAGGCTCCACCCAAATGGACACTGGCCGCGAGACACAGCGCACCGCCGTAGCAGTGCGGGCTCACACCCACGCCTGCTTCGGCAGCGAGGTCGGCGACCGCTGCTGCGACTGCGAGACCACCAGTCTTCGACACGTCAGGCTGGACCTGCCGGACGGCCGGTGACTGGACGTACTCAGCGAAGGTGTCCAGTCCATACACGTTCTCTCCAGTCGCGACAGGGAGGCCGGTTCGTTCAGCGAACTCCTCGAGGTCGGCAACCGCGTTACCGGCGAGAGGTTCCTCGATCCACTCCACCCGATGCGCCTTCAACACGGTGGACATGTCGATGGCCGTGGCGAGGTCCCATGCCTGGTTGGCGTCGGCAAGCAGCCGGATGTCGTCCCCACAAACGTCACGCGCGGTGCGCAGCGTCTCCGCATCGGTCTCATAACCGAAGCCGAGCTTGACCTTTATCGCACCGAGGCCGAGGGAGAGTGCCCTCTCACACAACACTTCGACATCGGTAGGACCAACACCAGACGCGTACGCCGGCACCGTGGAGCGCGGTGTACCGTTGGCAAGCAACTCCGCGACGGCGCGGGACGTCACCTTGCCCGCGAGGTCCCAGAGAGCAAGTTCTACTCCGCTGATCGCCTGCCAGATCGGTCCTGGTGCTCCCCACTGGCGACCCAACGGAAGCAGCGCCGCTGACAATCGCCTCAGTGAGGCCGAAGGGTCACGTACGTCGCTGCCGAGGAGCACGCCGGCGACGCCCTCGGAGAGGGTCGCGATGCGTTCACTGACCACCCAGTCGGGGTAGTTGATCCAGCTTTCCCCCACGCCGACGGCACCGTCCGCGTGGACCTCCACGAGACAGACCCGGCGGGCTCGCAGCGAAGAGAAGGACATCGGGACTACCGAGGTGAGCGGTGCCTCCAGGATCCTGACCCGAAGGAGCTCCGCGACCAACGGTTGCTCGATACCCGCTGATCGATCCGGCATCATTGCCGCTCCGCGCTGCCGGACAACGACCTGTAGAGCTCCTGGACAGCTCCGGCATCGTGGCTGGCATAACCCAGGTTTGCGGCGAGTGTGTTCACCTGGTCCACGCACGTTGCCACGAACGTCGGCGCACCGACCTGATCCGCCAGCTGCAGGGCGAGGCGGTTGTCCTTCTGCAGCAGGGACAACGCGAACGCAGGCTTGTAGTCGTTAGCAAGCAGACGTGGAGCCATCTCGCGAAAGAGATTCGACACTGTTGCGGCGCCGGAGTCCGCCACAGTAGACACGAACACGGCGGGGTCGACGCCGGCGAGCCGGCAGGCGTTCAAGGCCTCGGCGGTGACGGCGTTGATCGCGCCGAACATCAGGTTGTTCAGCACCTTGACGACCGACCCTGCTCCGACGTCACCCACCCGGACGACCGAGGTAGCGATCGTTCCTTCGAGGACGGCGCGAACCTGACTGATGGCCATTTCGCTTCCTCCAACCGCCAGCGTCCAGTGGCCACACCGATCCGGACGGCCGAGCACGGGCGCGTCGACGTAGCTGATGCCGTGTCCACCCAGGACTTCGGCGCAGGAACGTGCGGTGCCGGGGTCGATGGTCGACAGATCGGCGACGATCGTGCCCTCGGCCGCCGCGGTGAGCGGCCCGTTCGCCGCAGCGAGGACGTGCTCAGGCCGCGGAAGGGAGAGGACGACGAGCGACGCCGATCTCACCGCCTCGTCTGCGCTGTTGCGCACGTGGACGCCGGCACCTGCGGCCGCTTCGCTCGCGCTGGCCGCCGGATCGTAGCCGTGGACTTCATGACCGTGGCTCACCAACCGGGCGGCGGCTCTGCCACCCATGGTTCCGAGCCCGAGCACCGCGACGCTACTCACTCGTTCCCACCTCGTTCCTTGGCAGCCTCGGTGAGGATGGTGGGGTCGAAGAACTCCTTCGGATCCCTGTACGTGGGTAGCCCGCCGATCTCGATGAAGGTCCTCTCGACCTTGTCGATCCACTCGATGACCTCACCATTGCCGTACATCTCCACCCACTCGTCGTTGGTGAAGGCCTTCTCGAAGGAGAACTGTCGCTCGGTGTCCTCGAGCTCCTGCGTGTCCGCGTAGGCCTTGTCGTGGACCTTCTTCAGCGCGGTCTTCGTGTCACCGACCAGCTGCTCGTTGACTTCCAACCAGCCCGCCGCGATCTTCTTGAGGACGTCGCGTCGCTCCTTGTGGAACTTGTCGCTGGTGATCCAGCCACCAAGGATCGCCGCATCCGGGTAGTAGGACTTGGCGGAGTCGATCATCTTCGCCGTCGGTGCGTTCTTCTTCACGTTGGCGTCGAAGGGAACCCACAGGGCCACAGCTGGTGCCGCTTTTGAGATGAAGGCGCTGACCGCAGCCGGCATCGCGGCGTCGACCACTTGAACGCTCGTGGGATCCACGCCGTTTTCCTTCAATGCGTTGTGCAGGAAGACGTGCGCCGTGGTGCCCTGCGTGGTGAGGACCTTCTTGCCGGCGAGATCCTTGACCGACGTGATGCCCGACTCCGGGTGCACCCAGAGTTGTGCGGTGTCGTACTCCACGTCGTTGAGAAGGAAGATCTTGCTTCCGCCGCGGGCGGGGAAGTTGGAGATGACCGCGCCCATGATGGCGACGTCGACGGAACCGCCGGAGAGGGCCTGGCTGAGCGCGATACCGGTGTCGAACCTCACCGGCTCGACCTTGATGCCGTGCTTCTCCCAGGTACCGTCGACGATTCCGAGCCACAGATGCGCGTCGACGGCAACCGTGTGCAGGTAGCCCACCTTGACGGTGGTCATCTCGTCGGTGTCGTCCTTGGGACTTGCCGTGTCGGGTCCGCTGCCCTCCAGTGCACAGCCAGCAAGCATCAGCGAGAGTGTCGCGAGTAGTACGCCGACGATCGTCCGTGCCCGTGACAACGAGTGGATCATGCGACTCTCCTTGTGTTGGTGGCCTCCTCGCGAAGGAGGTGCTCGAGGTGCCGACGTAGTTCGACGAACTCGCTGGTGAGTCTGGTGTCGGCCTGCCGTGGCATCGGGATAGGTATCTCGACGATCTCCCGCACGCGTGTGGGCCGATTCGTGAGAACGACGACGCGGTGAGACAGGAAGATGGCTTCCTCCACGCTGTGCGTGATGAACATCACGCTGCGCCGCTCACGAAGCTGGATCTCGTGCAACAGCTCCTGCATCTGCTCCCGCGTCTGGGCGTCCAATGCGGCGAAGGGCTCGTCCATCAACAGCACGTGCGGATCGGTCGCGTAGGCACGTGCAATCGCCACTCGCTGCCGCATGCCACCCGACAACTCCTTGGGATAGGAGTCTTCGAAGCCGCGCAAGCCCATCAGATCGATGTACTGCTCGGTGACCTTTTCCCGGGACTCCTTGGACCGCCGAGACGCGCGCAGGGTGAGTCCGAACGCGATGTTCTGCCGTACGGTGAGCCAGGGGAAGATCGCATACTGTTGGAAGACGACACCCCGCCTGGCATCGGGCCCGCGGACTGTCTCGCCTTCGATCAGAACGCGTCCACGGTCGGCTTGGTCGAACCCTGCGGCGAGATTGAGCAGTGTGCTCTTGCCGCACCCGGATGGACCGATGACGGAGACGAACTCACCGCGGGGGATGGAGAACCGGCAGCCGTCGAGGACCCGAAGCGTGTCGCGGCCACGCTTGAACTGGCGAACGACGTCGTCGAAGACGATCACGTTCTCGTGCGTCATCGCTGGGTCCTTTCCTGCCACTTCGTCGCACGCGCTTGGATGACCTTGAGCAGATAGTCCATGACGAGCGCGCAGCAGCCGATCAGAATGATGCCGACGTAGATGTCGGGGATCTGGAAGAAGTTGCCCGCAGTCTGGATGACAGCACCGAGCCCTCGCGACGCAGCGATCAGTTCGGCTGCCACGAGGGTTGCCCACGACACGCCAAGTGCAACCCGTAAAGCGGTGAAGAGGTGGGGTACCGAGGCCGGTGCGACACACCGGCTGAACACCTCCCAGGACGTGGCGCCGAGCGCCCGCGCGGCCCGGACGTAGATCGGATCGAGGGATGAGATCCCCTCGTACAAGACAACGACGGCTGCGAAGAACGACGCGTAGACGAGGATCGAGATACGAGCCAGCTCGCCGATGCCGAAGTACACGATCACCAACGGAATCAAGGCGATCGGAGGAAGGGCGCGGAAGAAGTTGACGAGCGGTTCGAAGACTGCTCGGATCCGCGGATACCAGGCGAGCAAGAAGCCGACCGGAAGCGCGATCAGGCAGCCAACAGCGACCCCGATCAGCACCCTGGTGACACTCACTCGCAGGTCAAACAGCAACCCCGAGTGGGCGAACCGTTGCCACATCGCCACAGCCACCTCGTCCGGCCTCGGCACCAACCCATTGCCCACAACACCGGTCACGGCGATGAGGAACCACAGCACGACCACGAGTAGAGCGCCGAACAGTCCATATCCAACCTTGCCGACTGCCGCTCGAGTTGCGCCGCCGTTGAGACGCCCGCCCTTCGGCGCGGTTTCGGTCGAGGTCGAGCTGGTAGCGCTGGTCACCTGACCTCCTCGCGGTCGACGGATTCGCGTATGTGCGCGCGTAGTCTCCGGATGTGCGCTCGCGCAGTGTTCTCTGCTACATCCGGGTCGCCACTGCGGAGCGCAGCAGCAATGGCGCGATGCTCAGCCAACGCCTGCTTCATCCCGCCTGGAGAGTGACGCGTGGTGTACATCGCGACTCGGATCTGTCCCTGGAGCCGATCGAGCGCCTCGATCAACCGACGGTTCTTGGAGATCTGCCGGATCCGCTGGTGAAACATGGCGTCAAGGTCCATGTGGCGTTCGACATCGTTGGCGGACACAGCTTCCTCGTGCTCAGCGATGATTCGCTCGAGCTCCTCGACGACGTCGGCAGTGAGATGCTGGGTAGCCAATCTGCAGGCGAGTCCTTCGAGCACCTCACGTAGGTCGTAGATCTCGACCAGCTCTGCAGCGTCGATCTTGGCGACGACGGCTCCCTTGTTCGGTACGAAGGTCGCAAGCCCTTCATGCGTGATGCGTGCGATCGCCTCGCGCGCCGGGCTGCGGCTGATCTGCAATTGGCGGGCAACCTCCGGCACAGACAACCGAGTGCCCGGACGGAGTCGGTGGGTAAGGATCGCGTCACGCAGTGCTACATAGGCCTGGTCGGCCAAGGCCACGCCACGACTGATGGCGGAGGCGTCCAGATGGACTTCCGACATACCCCTCCTTTGGGCCACGTGGCGAGCATGTTACATGCAATATTCACCATGCAGAAGTCCTTGTCCGTGGAGAACGTCGACGACTCAGAAGCGCGGCGCGGGACGGACGCCCGCCTTGCCGTGGGGCGGTGTCACGGCAGCCTTGCCGCTGGTGGACGTCCACACCGGCCGTGCGACGTTCTGCCCAGCGACGATCCTTCGGACGCCATCTGCTACCTGGTCCCGGCCGGCACCTATCGCTGGACGCCACCCTGAACCTGGGCGGTGCCGTTGACCTCACCTGGCGACGGACGGTGGAGAACGGCCTGACCGCCAGCGACAGCCTCTTCAACCCTCCCGACGCTCAGGCGGAGGAGCGTTTCGTCGCGCAGCCGATGACCCCGGCGAAGGTCGGCTGGGTGGGGATGATCTCGCACTGGCGGCGGGAGGCACCGGAGATCATCCGCCGCCTCAGCGCTTCGATCGAAGGGGACGGTGAGGGCAGTCTCGCGTCCGGCGATGGCTAGAGCTCTGGCAGGCCTTCGACGAACATGAGACGGCGCTCCAACGCGGTCGCACGGAACCTGAGCCCCTCCGCGTAGGCCGCGAGGTGTACCACTCGTGCAGGCGTTCCATCGACGGAAACTCGACAATCACGATCCGTCGTGATGTGCCCTCGCCTTCGACCACGTCAGGGGCGGCGCCGCGGACCAGGTACCGTCCGCCGTACTGCTCGATCGAAGCCGCCGCTCGTGCCCGATACTCGTCGGCACCGCGCTCGTCGAGGATCTCTACTTCCGAGATGACGTACGCCGGCACAGCGGGCGAGTCTATCGACGCGATTGCCGAGCGCCTTCCTCACGCGTGCGATCGGCTGCGGACGAAGCGAGCGCTGACGAGCGATAGGTCGCGCGGTCGTCTCAGCGTCCGCCGACGGTGGAACGCCCATCGCTGCGGGTCGATCTCGAGCGCCGCGCGGTCCCACTTCCCCAGGTCGGCCGCGGCCGCATGGGTATTTCTGCAACGAAGGTCCGGTCCGGACGACCCGGAACCTTCCCACGGGAACGCCCCAGATCGATGACGAGAGGACGCTCTCCGGGTCGTCGGCACGAGCGGAGGCATACCAGGCGATGGTCCGGATCGAGTGGGCCAATCTCCTTGCAGTGTCATAGCGCGGCGGGAGAGCGAGGGCACCCGAGCAAGAGCGCAGCAGACAGCCGAATGGACCCGGTGTGATCTGGATCAATCCGCAGCTCACCCGGATCAGGCTGCGCCCTCAGGCCAACTCTGAGCGCCGTTGATCCTGACGCAACGCTCGAGGGCAGCGCCGGCCATGTAGGGGCCGAGAGGGGGAGCTCATGTCTTGAGAGATGACTGACGCAGAGTTGGACCGATGGAAGGAGCTGTTACTCGACTGCGCCCCGGTGCGGAAACGGCGGCGCGCGAGTTGGCGGTCCTGGCCAAGGACGGCTGTCGCCGTAACCCCCGGCACTCCGCGCCGCCGCCTGTGGCGAGTCGCAGCTGCGGTAGCTGCGGCCGTCGTGCTCAGCGGCGCCGGAACTGTAACGGCGTACCAGCTGTCCATCCCGCCCTTCCAGGGCCTGCCGCAAGGGATTGCGCGCATCCGGCCCTCGATCGTCGTCGAGTACGACGGTGTGGACCGGCTGCGACACCGCTGCCAGGTCTTTCCGGAGTTCAAGAACCTGAGCCACGCCCAGGAACGGGCCGCTCGTGACTGGGCTCGTAGGCAGGATTGGACCGGCTACGGAGATCGGCTGACCCGTGCAGTGGAGGCGTCAACGGCCGAGGACCAGGAGAAGCGAAGCCTTGCTGCTGTCGACCGTGACGTGCGGCGGCGCTTCGCCGAGCAGATGGTGCCGGGCGTCATCCTGGATCCGCGACGAAGAAGAGCTGCGTGTCACCCAGGGACGATGTCTCGGCGTCGGTACGTCAGAAAGCCCACGAAGCCCAGCAAGACCGCAAGGCCGCTCATGGTGAGCAGGGGAGTGGCCTCGACGTCGACGCTCGGCACCAGCGGTGTGTGCGCCATCGGCGACAGGTCCATCGCCCACGAGGGCAGGTCCAGCAACGTGCCGAGGAAGAGTACGAAGGCCACCCAGATGACGAGCACCCAGCTCACCGTGGCCCACCGCGGCAGGAGTCCGTAGAGGGCGACCGCGACCGCGGCGATGAAGTAGGTCGCGGGCAGGTACGCGAGTGCGCTGGCCGTGATCCGTCCGACCCAGACGACGTCGCCCGTAGCGGCCCACATGCCCAGACCCAGACCGAATCCTGTGACCACTGCCATGACGAGCGTCTGGAGGGCAACGCAGCCCAGCCAGCCGCTCAAGAGTCCCACGCGGGAACTGCCGGTCACGAGTAACGCTTCGACGCGACCGGCTTCCTCCTCGGTACGCAGCCGCAGGACGGCCGAGACAGCGAAGGCCACCATGGCTATCGCGAGGAACGACAACATCGAGGCGCCGAAGCTCGACGTGAGGTCGTCAAGGTCCATGGCGATCCACTCGCCGAGCGTTGGAATCTCCATCATGGCGTCTTCGAGAGAGTTGGCCATCGAGCCGCAGGCCACCGCGAGGACGAAAGTGCCAAGCATCCAGCCGAGGAACGCGCCGTTGAGCAGTCGGCGCGCCAGACCTGCGGGCGAGAGCAGCGACCCCGTTGCCTCCGCGGGACCTGGCTTGCCTTTGCGGAGTCCGGCTCCGAGGTCGCGCCGCTGGGATAGCGCCACCGCGACCACGAGCAGGACCACGACCGTGATCAGCGATAGCGCGAGCGGCCACCACCGCAGGTCGACGTACAACCGCGTCTGCTGGGCCCACGCCAGCGGGGAGAACCACGACAACCACGAACCCTGGTTGTCGATGACGTCACCGACGGCACGTACGCCGAACGCCGCGCCCAATGTCGCCAGCGCCATGCCAGTGGCGGCACGGCTGTGCTCGGTGAGCTGAGCGGTCACCACCGCGACGGCGCCGAACACCAGGCCGGTGACGGCTGCACCGGCACCCATCGCGAGGGAACTGGCGGTCTCCATCTCGGTCCCGACCAAGCCGAGGGCGAGAGCGGCACCGACCAGGAGGTTGGCAAGCATCACCGTGAGCGCCGCGGCCGTGGCCGGCGCGAATCGGCCGACCGGAAGGGCCCGCAGGATCTCGAGACGTCCGGCCTCCTCGTCGGCGCGGGTGTGTCGAACCACGAGCAGGATGCTCATGATCGCCGTCGCGAGAAGCAGGTAAAGCGACAGCTCGTTGGCCACCATGGCGCCGAAGGTGTAGTTGTCCAGACCGAACGCCGGGCCGGTCATCATGACCGCCGAGGGGTTGGCCATGAGCGCTGCTCGGGCCTGAAGCGACTCCGGCGTCGTGTAGATCTGCTTCATCGAGGCGACCGAGCCGGCGACCAGGAGACCGATCGACACTGTCCACACGAGAATGCGGATGCGGTCCAGGCGAAGGTAGAGGCGGAGCAGGTCGAGGGTGCCAGCCCACGGCTCGGCGGAGCCAGGACGGCTCGGCGCTCTGCGCTCGGCGCGAGCCATCGTGGTAGCCGTCATCGCGTGGTCACCTCCTCGCGCACCTCGTCGCCGTAGTGGCGCAGGAACAGCTCTTCCAATGACGGCGGTGCGACGGTGAGGTTCTCGACACCGGCGTCGGTGAGCAGCCGTAGGACGGAGCCGATCTCAGCGTTGTCGACATCGAAGCGCACGTGACCGTTCTCGACGGTGAAGTCGTGAACTCCCGGCGCGCTGCTCACGACGGCCGGGTTCCGCAGTGACGCGGTGACGGTGGACCGGGTGAGATGCCGTAGCTGGCTGAGCGTCCCGCTCTCCACGTCCTTGCCGGCACGGATGATCGTGACGGTGTCACACAGTTTCTCCACCTCAGCCAGGATGTGGCTGGACAGCAGCACCGTGCGGCCCTGTTGCCGGAGGGCGCGGACCTCCTCGGTGAACACGGCCTCCATGAGCGGATCCAGACCCGAGGTCGGTTCGTCGAGCAGGAAGAGTTCGGCGTCGTAGGCCAGCGCTGCGACGAGCGCGACCTTTTGGCGGTTGCCCTTGGAGTACGTACGAACTCGCTTGGTGGGATCCAACTCGAAACGTTCGAGCAGCTCGGCCCGCCGGCGGGAACGCGGCTCACCACCTCGAGTCCGGATCAAGAGGTCGATCACTTCGCCACCGGTGAGGTTCGGCCACAGGTTCGTGTCACCTGCCACGTAGGCGATGCGGCGGTGGATGGCCACGGCGTCCGACCACGGGTCGAGGCCGAGGACCCGAGCCGTGCCGGAGTCGGCTCGAAGCATGCCGAGGAGGATGCGGATGGTGGTGGACTTGCCGGCTCCGTTGGGGCCGAGGAACCCCGCGACCTGGCCGGTTTCGACTCTTAGCGAGAGGCCGTCCAAGGCCCGGGTGGTGCCGTAGGACTTGGTGAGGTTGTGCGTCTCAATCGCGAGACTTGCCATAGGG
>DATCKU010000041.1:0-44463 GCA_036564245.1 Actinopolymorphaceae bacterium | reverse complement strand
ACCGTTGCCGATCAGCATGGTGACGTCTGCGGCGAGACCTTCGGCTCCCAGCGCCGCCGCGCTGAACGACGTCGCCATGGAGAAGAAGACGATCGTGCCGTTCTGAGCCGTCGAGACAATCGCACCGCCTTCGCACCCCGGTACGTCGACGCAGACAACGGTGACGTCGGCGGGGCCACCTGCCTTCGTGACGGCCTCCGAGAGCGCCACCGGGTCGCGGGCGTCTGCTCGTACAACCACGTCGGCCAGACTGGTGCGAGCCAGCGCCTGCTCTTCGCGGCCGTCCGGCACCACACCGATCGTCCGCGCCGCGCCCGCTCTGCGGGCCGCCGCCAACGACAGCGAACCGGACTTTCCTGCCGCCCCGAGCACGCAGACCGTCGGCGACGTATACCGGCCGACGACCCGAGCAGTGAGTGCTGGGGCCCCGCAGACGTCCAGAACCGCCAGCGCAAGTGGTACCGGAAGATCTTCCGGAAGTTTCGTCGCGATCGAACGCCCGAACAAGATCGCGTACCCGCGGCAGGGCACCTGCTCGCTGGACCCGTCCCAGTCCACGAGATCGTCCTCGATCACGAGCGGTGTGAGCGTCAGCGAGACCAGCGACGCGATCCGGTCCCCTGCCCGTAACCCGAGCGGCGACTCCGGGCCCACCTCCTCGACCGTCCCGATGAGCATGCCACCGGACCCGGTGACCGGATTGTGCATCTTGCCGCGGCTGCGCACGATGTCGAGAACCGCCCGCCGAAGCCTTCGGGGGTCACCGCCGTGAGCGTCGCGCAACTGGTGGAACGACGCCGCGTCCAGATTGACCCGCTCCAGTCGCACCCGTACCTCGTCTGGCCACAGCTCGGCACGCGTGTCGAGACGCGTCGCCGCCTGGGGCAGCACGCCAGGAGGATCGATCACCCGATGCAAGCCGAGCGGTGACGCCGCGGTACCCGACGGCACGGCCACCTGCGAGCTCATTCGTAGATTCTCCTGGATACGGTTCGTTGATCAGGATATTTTTCTGTAATGTGTGGTGCTGACAGTACGACATCCGGATCTGACGGTCCAGCCTGGAGGTGCCTGGTGTCGGTCGTACCCCAGAGTCAGCCGTACGAGTACCGATTCCAGCCGTTGGTCGAACCCGACTGGACCCGGTTTCCCGGCTGGCGCGATGTCACCAGAGCCGAGTGGGAGTCGGCCCAGTGGCAGCGGGCTCACTGCGTCAAGAACGTCAAGCAGCTGCGGGCCGTCATGGGCGATCTGCTCGACGAGCGGTTCTACGCGGACCTAGCGCGGGATCAGGCCGAGCGCGCCACGATGTCGATGCTGCTGCCACCCCAGATGCTCAACACCATGGTCCCGCACGAGGTGCCCTCCACCGATGCCTTCTACGCGGACCCGGTGCGGCGCTACATGCTTCCGGTCTTCTCCGACCGTCGTACCGACTGGCCCTCCCACCCTCGTGCGACCCGGGACTCCCTGCACGAGACCGAGATGTGGGTCGCGGAAGGGCTGACCCACCGCTACCCGACCAAGGTCCTCGCCGAAGTCCTGCCGACCTGCCCCCAGTACTGCGGACACTGCACCCGGATGGACCTCGTCGGCAATTCCACCGCACAGGTGGACAAGCTGAGGTTCTCCGGCAAACCGCAGGGACGGCTCGACGCGATGCTCGAGTACCTGCGAATGCACGCCCAGGTGCGTGACGTGGTCGTCTCCGGCGGCGACGTGGCCAACATGCCGTGGCACAGGCTCGAAGCCTTTCTCATGGCACTGCTCGAGATCGAGAACATCCGAGACATCCGTCTTGCCACCAAAGCCCTCATGGGCCTTCCCCAGCACTGGCTGCAGGACGAGGTCCGCGCAGGGATGGAACGCGTCGCCAGCGCCGCCCGCGACCGTGGCGTCATGATCGCGATTCACACCCATGTGAACGCGGCCCAGTCGGTGACACCACTGGTCGCCCGTGCGGCGAAGGCGATGCTCGAGACAGGGATTCGCGACGTCCGCAACCAGGGCGTCCTCATGCGCGGCGTCAACGACACACCGCAGCAGCTGCTCGACCTCTGCTTCGCGTTGCTCGACGGCGCCACGATCATGCCGTACTACTTCTACATGTGCGACATGATCCCGTTCAGTGAGCACTGGCGGGTGTCGGTACAGCAGGCTCAGGAACTACAGCACGCCATCCTGGGCTACCTACCCGGTTTCGCCACACCGCGCATCGTGTGCGACGTGCCCTACGTCGGCAAGCGATGGGTCCACCAGGTCGCGGAGTACGACCGGACGCTCGGCATCAGCTACTGGCGCAAGAACTACCGCACCGGCATCGAGCGACCCGGGGACGATGCCCTCGAGCGGACGTACGAGTACTACGACCCGATCGACACCCTGCCTCCCGAAGGCCAGGAATGGTGGCGCAAACACAGCGGTAACCATCTGGCTCCGGCAGAACAGCGTGCCGCAGCGTCACGTGCCGCCTCGGTTCGTCAGCTCGCGCTCGGCTGACCTCCGACTGGACGCTCCTCCCCCGGTCCCTGAGCCGGCTCCGCTGACGACAAGCTCGTTTACGACCGCGGCATGGTCGGAATAGAAGGGATACCGGCGGTCGAGCGGACCACCGCGGTGCTGCGGCAGACGACGGGTGTGCAGATAGGACCGCACCACGCGGATCCCTTCCCCACGCGTCAGGATGTAGTCGATCCGGGCCGGGACGTGGAAGCCGACACGGTTCGGCTTCGTGTCCCCCGGGTGGCGAGCTGCGTCGGGATTGGCGAGCCGGTAGGTGTCCGTGAATCCCGCAGCCTCGAACGCGCGCATGACCGGCCAGTCGAGCACGAGGCCACCGTGGCCCGGTGCGTCCGCGTACGCCGCCGACCAATCCAGGTGCGACAAGCTGTTGAAGTCACCACCGATGATCACCGGCGCGGAGTCGTCCGGTACCCATGCCCGAAGGCGGTCAAGGAACATCGACGCCATCGGCAGCCGCCGCGAGCGGTCTGTCGCCACGATCTGGTCCTCGGTCATCGAGGGCGGCCGGCCACGCTCGCGCTCCAGTACGGCTCGCGTGGTGGCCGCCACCGGATCGTCCAGGTGGTGAAGCCAGATCGTGAACGCGTGAAGGTCGGTGCCGTCGGGTAGCACGATCCGGACTCCCCCGACGTTGAACGAGGTGAGCACACCGGCGAGTGGCGCCGAGTAGACGCCTGCGACCGGCAGCCAGGTGTAGAGCCACAGATTGTCCCTGCCGCGTTTGAGGCTGTCCCGCATGGCGCCGTTCCGGCCATGGCCGGCTCTGGCGCGACTGGTGTGCGTACCGCGCTCGCCCGTGCCGAGCTCGTGCTTCGGCTGCTCGGGGGTCAACTGGATGCCGCGGACCACCCGCTCGTCCGACCGTGCCGTGTTCAATGCGCGCTCGATCAGCCGGCCGGTTCCGTACGTCTCGACGCAGAAGAGCAGGTCCGGGTCTGCCAGCCGAAGGAACTCGAGGAGTTGGGCGACGTTCTCGGTGCTCAGGGCATCGTGTGACCCGTCGAGCCGACCACCGTGCCAGATGTTGAACGCCATGACGCGTAGCGGCAAGCCGACCCGGCCCGAGTGACGCGACATGTCGCCCGGCTCATCGAACGGCCCCATCGTCTCTGTCTCACTATCCTGGCCAGTCAGGACTGCATCTGGCCATTGTGAAAGGGCGTCACCTATTCGGAATAGCCTTACCGCACAGGACTCGACCGGCAATGTCGAATGGCGAATGAATCGATAGCCATGCGATGCGGCGAGCCGCGGCGACGCTTTGTGAGTCCCACGGTTATCGATCCATTCCGATCGCGAGATTGACCGCCTCTCCAGAACGGGTGAACCATCCCGGCCATGGAGGTGGTGCCGGATGGAACCGATTCAGCCGAACTCGACGAACACTCGGAACGACACGCAGCTCACACGGCGGCAGGTCCTTGGCACTGCAGGTGTGGCTTTGGCCGGCGCCATGGTCCCCCAGAACGTCGCGCTTGCCCGCCGATCCACCCGCCATCACAAGAAGCGGCGCCATGTCATCTACTTCGAGCCGGACGGCTTCGACCCGCGCTACCTCGAGTGGTTCGACACCCCGCACATCGACGACTTGATCCGGCACGGAAGCTTCACGATCGGCCGTAGCGTCTTCAAGGCGACCTCGCAGGTTGCGCGCGCCAGCATCATCACAGGCGCGTATCCGGAGGTCACCAACCATCAGGCGTACTACTACGACTTCGAGCGGCAGGAAGCGATCCGCGACGAATCGCCGTCGGCTCCGGAGGTCCCGCTGGGAGGCGAGACCATCGGCCAGGTCATCAAGTCGACCGAAGGCGTGACGTTCGCCGCCATCGCCTACCCGCAGCTGCTCAACCACGGTGCCGCGCGCGACGACCCGGAGCACCTCTACGTGGGCGCTCCAGCCTCCTGCAGTTGCGACGACCCCGCAGCGATCGATGCGGCGATCGACATCCTGCATGAGCGTCCAGTCGACGTCGGCGCTGGCGGCGGCTTGGTCCAGGTCCCTCGGATCCCGGACCTGCTGTTCGTCCGCTGCGTCGACACCGACTCGATCGGTCACGCGGAGGGCCCGTTTGGACCGAGCATCCCGGGTGCTGTGGCGTGCATCGACGAGCAGGTAGGCCGCCTCGTCCAGGCAACGAAGGACGTGGGCATCTACGACAACACCACGTTCATCATCGCGGCCGACCACGGCATGGGAGACATCTCCGTCCCGCTCCTTCCCGACGTCCTCGACCTCCTCGATGGAACGAGGTTCAGCTGGGAGGTGGTCCCATGGGGTCAGGCGGTGTCGAGCGAGAGCATCGAGATCGTGATGAACGCGACGTCGCGTAGCCTCAGCATCCATCTGCGTGGCGCCGCCGCAACCCCGAAAGGACGGAAGGCCATCGCCAAGGCCCTCAGCAAGGTGGAGGGCCGGGCGGCCGTCCATGATCGCAGGAACCTCGACCGCCTCCACGCCGGCGATCGAGTCGGCGACTTCGCGCTCTCGGCGCTTTCGCCCTACCACTTGAGCACCGACATCGACCGTCCCCCAGGTGGCGGCCACAGCGGCATCCAGGAGACTCGCGTGCCGTTCATCATGGCGGGCGCCGGGGTCCGTCGCGGGTTCCCGCCCCGGCGGCCGGAGGTGGTGGACATCGCGCCCACGATTGCGGCCCTGCTCCGGATCAGACGACCGGCGCAGGCACAGGGGCGAGTCCTGGCCGAGGCACTCACCGGCCCCCGGTAGACGGCGGCCGGAAACGTGAGACCAGCCGGATGCGTCCAGCAGTCACCTAGCTCGGATCTTTTGGTGTGCTGACGTTATCGGCCCATGTTCAGATGGAGATTGCGACACCGGAAATGGGTGCGGCGTACTGCTGCCCACACGACGGCCGGACCGGTCAGAACAAGCAGGACATCTCCTGTTATCGAAAAGTTTCCCGACCGACAGTTGCTCGTCGACTGCCAGCGCATCTCGACCGAGAGTTCTCACCGACAAGTACAGATCATTTCACCGGGAGAAAGGCAAGCCCATGAGCCGTTGGACGCGAAGGGCTCGACTCGTGCTGGCGATCAGCGCCGCTCTCGCCATCACCGCATGCGGCGAGAGCCTCGACTCGGACAACCGCAATGTCGCTCCCGCCGAGACGGGCAAAGAGGGATGGCCGGAGAAGATCGTGTACGGCATGACACCGACGGACGAGGCGACCGACATGGCTCGCCGGTACGACCCGTTGGAAAAGTACTTCAACAAGTGCTTGGATCATCCTTTCGAGCTCTTCGTCGGCACCGACTACAACACCATGATCGAGGCGATGCGCACCGGGAACGCGCACATCGCGAGGTTCGGTCCGTTCGCCTACATCCTCGCCCACGAGCGGGCGGGCGCGGAGGCCCTCGCGGTGGCGCTGGAAGGCGGCGATTCGCCGATCTACCGGTCCCTCATCATCACCCGCAAGTCGTACGGATTCGACGACCTTGCCGATCTTGAAGGCAAGAAGTTCGCCTTCGTCGACCCGACCTCCGCCTCCGGGCACCTGTTCCCTCGGGCGTTGATCGCCAACGAGATGGGCATCTCGAGCGACGAGGTCGATGACTGGTTCAGCGACGTCGTGTACGCCGGGAACCACGAGGCCTCGCTCCTCAGCGTGCTCAACGGAGACACCGACGCGGGTGCCCTCGCGAGCAGCGCGACCGCGCTCGTCTACGAGAACGGGACGTGGAAGCTGAGGCCGGACTCGGAGTTCGCAGACCACGAGAATGCAGATGACTTCATGGTCCTCGCCGAGTCGGAGGACATTCCCAACACCGTGGATGCAGTCCAGAAGGACCTTCCCGACAGCTTGAAGAAGGCGCTGCTGGCATGCTTCGAAGGTGTGGCTGAGGCGCCGAGCCTGGCCGACTTCCGTGAGGAGATGGGCGGCGGTGAGGGCTACGGCTTCGCGGCCGCGAAGGACAGCGACTACGACCCGGTCCGAAAGACCGCCAAAGCGCTCGGGATGTCCCCGGAGGAGCTGCTCGAACAATAAGGGACGACGGAAGAGGCTAAAAGCACACAAGGGACGGGAGGCGCCGTGGCCTTGGATCCGATGCTGGTCGTTCGGGGCCTGAGCAAGCAGTACCCGGACGGCACGAAAGCCCTCACTGGCATCGATCTAGAGGTACCGCGGGGGCAGCTCGTGGCCGTCATCGGCCTGAGCGGCGCCGGGAAGTCCACGTTGTTGCGATGTATCAACCGGCTGGTCGAGCCGACCAGTGGACAGGTGGTCGTGAACGGCCGGGACGTCACGCGGGCCAGCCGGCGCGAGCTACGGCTGATTCGGCGCGAGATCGGCATGGTCTTCCAGCACTTCAACCTGGTCGACCGGTTGCCCGTTGTACGCAACGCGTTGCACGGTCGGCTCGGCTACGTGGGGTCATTGCGCGGTGCGCTCGGCATGTTCCCGCACGCCGACGTCGAGCGCGCACTGGACGTGCTCGACCAGCTGGGGCTTGGCCAGCAGGCGTTCAAACGCTGCGCCGACCTCTCCGGTGGGCAGAAGCAACGAGTCGGCATCGCACGCGCGTTGATGCAGGAAGCCAAGCTGATCCTTGCCGACGAACCGATTGCGAGCCTCGATCCCTGGTCGGCAGAGACGATCATGAAGACGCTTCGGGACGTGGCCGTGCGCGAAGGCATCACGACCGTGGTCAACCTGCACCAAGTGGAGTTCGCCAAGGAGTTCGCCGACCGGGTCGTGGGCCTGCGCGAGGGCGTCATCTACTGCGATCTCCCCGCCGAATCCCTTGACGACGCGACGATTCAGGAGCTGTATCGAGGCCGCGTCCCGGAACCGGTCAGCCAGGAGTATTAAGCATGGCGACACTGCGTGACTACCGTGTGCACAGACGAGCCATCGCGCGCAGTCGCTTGGTCATCTGGACCGTCATCTTGCTGGCGTTTGGCTGGGCGACGTGGGGCACGGGCTTCGGCGTCCTGACGTTCGTCCAAGGCATCGGCGGGTCGTTCGCGTTCATCGCCACCGACCTGCTGCCCCCTCGGCTCGAGGCCGCCCCCCAGTTCATCGACGATGCGATCGACACGCTCCTCATGAGCTACGTCGGCATGGTGATGTCCGTCGTGTTGTCGTTGCCGCTGGGTGTGCTGGGCGCCCGCAACACGACCGTCCATCGACTGCTGTCGTACGCATCCAAGGGCACCGTGTCGTTCATCCGAGCCGCACCGGACCTCATCTTCGCGATCTTTCTCGTGGCGCTCTTCGGCATCGGGCCCCTGGCAGGGACAGTCGCCATGGGGATCAGCGGAATCGGCATTCTCGGGAAGGCCTACGCCGACGGGATCGAGGCCATCGACATGCAGCAGGTGGAGGGCATCCGCGCGGCCGGGGGGACCTGGTTCCAGGTGCTCGGTCAGGGCGTGTGGCCACAGTTCAAGCCGACGTTCATCACGTGGTCGTTGTACCGGCTCGACCTCAACATCAGGGAAGCCGCCGTCCTCGGGCTCGTCGGTGCGGGCGGGCTCGGCTATGCCTTGATCACGGAGATCAGGACCTTCCAGTATCGAACCGCCACGACCGTCATCCTGATGATCTTCGTGATGATCCTGCTGGTCGAGTTCGTCACCGGCATTCTCCGCCGGAGGGTGTTATGAGCAGCACGGCGCAGGACGCCCGCGAGATCACCGGCACCGATAACCATCGTCTCAGCCGAGCGTCCCGAATCACGCTGTGGGCGCTTGCCGCCGCGTTCTTGGTGTTCGCCTGTCTCGAGCTCGAGATCGTGCCAGCGCGTCTGCTGGATGCCGCAGACCGCGCGGGCTTCCTCCTGGACGCGATCTTCCCTCCGGCCCTCGAGGATCCGATCAACGTGGGCCGGGCCGCCATCGAGTCGGTTCAGGTCGCCATCGCCGGCACGGTCTTCGGCATCGTGTTGTCACTCATCCTCGCCATTCTCGCGGCGAGGAACATCTCGCCGCTCGGTCCCCTGTGCTGGGTGGTCAAGGCGATCGCCGCGCTGGAGCGGGCGATCCCTGCTCTCATCTGGGCGATTCTCTTCATCGTCGCGGTCGGACTCGGGCCGACTCCCGGCATCCTGGCTCTCGCCGTGGGATGTGTGGGAATGCTGGTCAAGGTGTACGCGGAGGCGATCGAAGAGATCCCGATGGGTCCGATCGAAGCGCTCCGGGCGAGCGGCGCCTCACACGTGCAGGTGTTCTTCCAGGGCGTCCTGCCCAGCGTCATGGGCGTCTTCATCGCGTGGTCGGTCTTCCGATTCGACATCAACGTGCGGTACTCCTCGGTGCTCGGCATGGTCGGCGCGGGCGGGATCGGCTGGGAGCTGGTACGAGCCGCGCAGGTCGGCGAGTACGACGTCGCCATGGGCGTCACTCTGGTCATCTTCGTGATGGTCCTGTCCACCGAGCTGCTGTCTGATCGACTTCGGCAACGCGCGGAGAACGAAGCACACATGGCTCGCCGCAAGGTCATGGAGGAGGCGGAATGAGCCGGCCTGTCTCCAGCCGTTCGCGGTCACCGGTCTTGCACAGCCTGTCACCCGCGTTCAACGGATCGAGCCGAGCCGACCGGCGACGCGCGACAGGTACTCCTTGCGGTTCAACGGGTTGTGGTCGGTGCGCCGGCGCCGTGGGATCGTGCCGCTCACCGGCCGGTAGTCGTCGAAGTCCGACTCCACGATGCCCTCGCCACGCGTCAAGGACGGCAGCCTCTGCCGCAGTGCGTGCACCTGTGCGGCCGGAATCGTGCCTTCCACGATGCCAAAGGATCCTTGCGCAACCTGTGCGGTCGTGATGCCGCCCAGGTGGACGAACGCCCGCACGACCGCCCGCAGCGTGTCCGCAGGGACCTCCAGGTGAGCGCGGTGGACGGGTTCGTACACCGTCGTTCCCGCCCGTCGTAACGCTGCCATCAGGACCAGTGGCGTGAGATGCCGGAAGTCCCCGGCCGAGCTCGAAACCGCACTCCAGCCGCCTCCCGGTGGCGGCGGCACGTAGCCAGTGTGGGTGAGAACGACCGTGCAGCCCACGACCTGCCAGCCGTGCAGGCCCTGCTGCAGGGTCTGGCGTACGGTCTCTTCCACTGCCCGGAGAAATGGCAGCGGGAACGAACCACGCTCGATCTCGAGCCGGAATCCGACATCGGGTGTGGCGGCCGGCTCGATCCTCAGTCCCACGGTCGCCTTGAACGGGTTCGAGCTTTCCCCCATGAACTCGACGGCCGTCCCAACGGCGTTCGGACGCTCGACGCAGAGCGTCGTCGTCTCGTGGAACCTCACCGCGATCCCGTAGTCGTCAGCCAGCGTCGCCTGGATGACCTCCTTCTGCACTTCGCCGTAGAGGGAGACGTAGATCTCCTGCCGGACATCATCCTGGCGAACGTTGATCAACGGATCCTGCTCGGCGAGCTGCGCCAGGGCAGCGTGCAACCGGCCCTTGTCCCGACGTCGCATCGGAGCGACCACGGTTTCCATCGTCGGCGGAGCGAAGTGGCGCTGCTGGTCGGTCTCCTCGCCGTGACCGATCACGTCGCCGATCTTGACATCGGGAAGCCCCCAGAGTTTGCCGATCTGTCCTGCAGACAGGGATGCACGCTCGCTGGTCTCCCCGCGGCCAAAGGCTTGGATCTTCGTGACCTTCCCCTCCCTGCCCTGGCCAAGCGCTACCCGCTCGCGCGTGCGGAGCGTCCCGGAGAAGACGCGTACGTACGCAATCTTCTCGCCGGCGGCTCCACGCTCCACCTTGAAGACGCGGCCCGAGGCCGGCCCACCCACATTCGTCGCCGACGCGGACAACAACGCCGGAATGCCAGCCATCAAAGCTTCCACTCCGGCACCCGTGATGGCAGAGCCGAAGAACACCGGATGGACCAAGGCTTTGTGCGTCTGGCGGACGAGCGCGTGCCGCAGATCGTGGTACGAAAGGTCACCTGCGAGATAGGCCGCCACGACCGTATCGTCGTTGAACGACAGCACGTCGGCGAGACGGTCGACGAACTCGCTGTCGCTCGGACCGTATGGCCGGTAGTCGGCATCTCGCGTGCCGAGGCCCTGCACGCCGCCCATCGCCACGATCGATGGCGACAGCTTCTCGGAGATGGCACGCAACGTGCCGGTGGCGTCCGCGCCAGCGCGGTCGATCTTGTTGACGAAGAGCAGCGTCGGGAGCCTCAGGCGCTGCAGCGTACGAAACAGCACTCGGGTCTGCGCCTGAACGCCTTCCACCGCCGAGACGACCAAGACCGCGCCGTCGAGGACGTTGAGCACGCGCTCGACCTCGGCAATGAAGTCTGGATGGCCCGGCGTATCGATCAGGTTGATCGTGGCAGCGTCGAGGACGAACGATACGACCGCCGACTTGATCGTGATTCCCCGCTGCCGCTCCAACGCCAGCGAGTCGGTCTGGGTCGTACCCGCGTCGACGCTTCCGATCTCGTCGATCACGCCTGCGTTGTAGAGCAGGCGCTCGGTCAGCGTGGTCTTACCGGCGTCGACATGTGCCAGGATTCCAAGGTTGAGTGTGCGCACGACAGGTCATGTCCTCACGGTAGGTGGTGTTTCGGCTGTGGACGGACATGACAGCCGCACGCATTGCCTTCTCCTTGGTGTTCGCCTGCTCACGGTCTCGACGGATGCACGGCAACGTCGCGCATTTCGTCGCAACCAGTCAGCTCATCAGAATCCTCGTGGCACAGCAACCGAATTTTCGGGTGTCAGGCGCCGGATTCGACTGGCGCCTGACACCGGCTCGGGCCGCCTCACTGATGTGGGCGACGTGCCCTGCGTACGGCCACCGGCCCGCATGGCAACTGTCAGCCCAGCGCACGGAGCTTGGTGACCTGCTTGAGAAAGACCACGCCGTCGATGAGGTCGAGGTGGGTCGGGTCCAAGGGGAAGTACGCGAAGTCGCGCGAGACTCGCGGGGTGGGCCGTGCGACGACCGCGGCGAGCCGACGAGCGTCGACCAGCGTGCAATCCCACGGAAGCGTGGACAGGATGCCTTCGACCGTGTCCTCGGGTGGGACGTCCTCGCTCACCGTGCCGAATGCCGACGCCAGGAAGGCGTACTGGTCGCCCAGCTGTGTCGCGATGATCGCGCCCGCACTCCACCACTCGAGCTCCTCCTCGCCTAGCGGCATGAGGCTCTTGTTCCGCTGCAGGTGCAGGTTGCTGGCGAACACCAGTGCCGGTCCGTGCCGGGCGATCGCACGCAGGTTCTCGGCCATCATCGCGTCGCGCAGAGCCGACAGTCGGGTCCAGCGTGCCGGTGACCTGTCGGCCATCCAGTAGTGGAAGCGGAGCAGGCCGGTGGCCGTACGCGCATAGAGGTACGCACGCTCCCGGTCCTGCGGGCTGAGCGCCGGCGCCTGCGTATCGAGCAGCGCCACCAGGTCGTCGGCGATCAGTCGCAGGCAGCGAGCCTCCGCGGACTGACCGATCGACTGGGACGGGTCCATGGCCGTGGCTTCGTTCGACCAACGGTCGTCCGGACCTAGCAGCGCGTCGAGGGTCTCCCGGCTGACGACGGCGCGAGGAAGCGGGCCGTCGAGCAGGTCGTAGAGCCCCATGAGCGCCTGGCGTGGGCTGTGGGCCCAGTACTCCAGTGGGCCGTCGAACCCGAAGAACCGGAGCTTCTCGTCATGGTCCTCGTTGTACGCGCGCATCCACGCCACCAGCTCGCGGTTTGCTGCCACCGAACCGAAGTCGTGGCTGAAGCCGCACGTCATGACCTCATCGAGGGTGCCGACGCCATTCCTCACGTAGTCGTCCGCCAGAAGGCCCTTGAGGCAGTCGCTCTCGATGGCGAACGACCGGTAGCCCTCGTGCTCGACCAGATGGCGGAAGATCTCGTTGCGGACCTCGCCCAGCTCCTCGACGAAGTGCCTGGCCTCGCCGAGGCCGAGCAGCTGAGGCCTCGCCGGAAGCGAGTGTAGGAATGCCGAGATCCCCGCACCGTCCAGCGGCCTGGCTGTGTCCTTGATATCCATACCGTCAACGGTATCGTTGAACCTTCGGTGTAAACTTTTCTTGATCGTCATGCGTAAGTTGGGGCTGAACCTTCAAAACGCGGTATACCCATGAGGCCTGTGGACCTGGCACGTGAGCACGGCTTGTCCACCCAAGCGATCAGGAACTACGAGGACGCCGGCATCCTGCCGCCTAGCGAACGCACCGATCACGGGTACCGCATCTACACACCACTGCATGCCCAAGCCCTGCGCGCGTTCCTCTCCCTCGCACGAGGACACGGGCACCAGACGGCCGCCTCGATCATGCAAGCCGTCAACCGAGGGGCCACCGACGATGCGCTGCGGCTCATCGACGAGAGCCACGGGCAGCTGCTCGACGACCGCCGGACTCTCCAGGCCGTCGAAACCGCGTTACGCGACCTGTCCCCCGTGCCCCAGGAACGCGGCGAGACGTTCATCGGTCCGTTGGCGAAACGGCTCGGCCTTCGCCCCGCCACATTGCGCAAATGGGAAAAGGCTGGGTTGGTCTCGCCGCGCCGCGATCCGCAGACGGGCTACCGGGTCTACAGCCCGGCAGACGTGCGGGACGTCCAGCTCGCCCATCAGCTCCGTCGGGGCGGCTACCTGCTGGAGCAGATCGCCCCGCTGATCGCACAGGTCCGTTCGGCCGGAGGCATCGCTCCCCTGGAATCGACCTTGCGCAACTGGCGAGCCCGGCTGTCCGCTCGGGGCCGCGCCATGCTCGAGGGCGCCGCCGACTTGGACACCTACCTGCGCGCCCGCGAATCCCGCAGCTGACCGGGCCCCGCAGCTGACGGCTCTCCATCTGATCGGCCCTGCGTTGACGAAGGCACGGTCGTCCCCGGCCGAGCCGTCGTGAGTCCTGGCACCGTCGGATCACTGGCGCACGGTGACGCGGGACGTGAGCTGCCGGCGATGGCCGACCTCCCGCCTGCTCCCCACGATCCGAACGGGTACGACGAACCGGGCGTCCTCGCTGGAGGTCGACAGCCGAAGCTCGAGCTCACCCGGCTCGATGATGCGTATCCCGTCCCGGCCGGTGAACGACGCCAAGTCGGCCGCGACGTCGAAGCAGACCTCACCGGAACTACCCGGATCGAGCTCGATGCGCGCGTAGCCGACGAGGCGCACGACCGGCTGCGCGACCTCAGCCACGGGATCATGCAGGTACAACTGCACGACGTCGGTGCCCCGGCGGTCCCCGTCGTTTCGAACCTGCAACGACACCTGCACGGACCCGTCCGGCGGCAGCTCCACGACATGGTCAGGCGTGAGCGGTGTGCCGTCCGCCCGTACGTCGCTCCAGGTGAACTGTGTGTACGACAGGCCGTACCCGAACGGGTAGAGCGGTGTCGAGTCGACCGAGCTCAGTTTCGAGCGCTTCCCCAGTTTCGTCGTGAGGTACGTCGCGGGCTGGCCACCGGGATGCCGCGGAACGCTCACCGGAAGCCGGCCCGACGGGCAGACCCGGCCAGTCAGCACGCCAGCAATGGCCCGAGCACCTTCCTGGCCGGGGAAGAACGCCTGCACGATCGCATGCGCCCGGTCGACGAATCGGCCCAGTGCGTAGGGCCGGCCCGAGAGGACGACGAGCACCACCGGGCGGCCCGTCTGCAGCAACTCCTCGACCAGCTCCTCCTGCACGCCAGGAAGCCGCAGCTCTGTGGCATCGCACCCTTCGCCCGACGTGCCGCGCCCGAAAAGGCCAGCACGATCGCCGACCGCGACGACGCAGACATCGACGCTCTTCGCTACCTCGACCGCGGCGGCGAATCCCGACCTGTCCTCTCCCTCCACAGAGCATCCGGGTGCATGGCGGACCGCGTCCCACGCACCCGCCTCCTGCAGCGCCTGCAGCAGCGTCGGTATCTCGATCCCCGTCGGGACGTCAGGATGCTGCGGACCCACATGACTCGGGAACGCGTAGCACCCCAGCATGGCCAAGGGGTCATCCGCCACCGGGCCCACGACGCCGATGCTCGTCGCTGGTCCCGGTGCGATTGGCAACACCTGCTCGTTTCGCAACAGGATGACCGATTGCTCAGCGAGACGGCGCGCGAGGTTCCTGGCGTGTGGCGGATCGAGGTCGATCTCCGTTCGCTGCTCGGCATCGCTGGTCGGTCTCTCGACAAACCCCTCAGGGACCGGATCCCACCCCGGATCGAGCATGCCGAGCTCGCATTTCTGCCGCAGCACGCGGGTCACGGCCCGATCGACGATCGCCTCGTCCACCCTGCCTTGGCGTACGGCTTCTGCGAGCGGTTGGCGGTAGCACCGTACGGTCGGCAGCTCGACGTCGACACCGGCCTGAAGCGCGAGGACCGCGGCATCAGCTGGGTCGGCTGCTACCTCATGGAGCCGTTCGAGGAACGAGATCCCGAAGTAGTCTGCGACGACGGTGCCCGCAAATCCCCACTGTTCCCGCAACAGTTCCGTGAGCAGGCTCGCGTCGGCGGCGGTAGGCACCCCGTCGATCGCCGTGTAGGCATGCATGATCGACTTCGCCCCGCCCTCTCGGATGGCCATCTCGAACGGCACCAGGAAGATGTCGGCGAGCTCACGGGGGCCGACGCTGACCGGTCCGAAGTTGCGCCCCGCCCGCGACGCGGAGTACCCCACGAAGTGCTTGGGAGTTGCGATGATCCCGGCCGACTGCAGACCGCGAACGTACGCGGTCCCGATCGTGCCGACGAGGTACGGATCCTCGCCGATCGTCTCCTCCGTACGCCCCCACCGAAGGTCGCGGGTGACGTCGAGCACCGGCGCAAGCCCTTGGTGGGCTCCCACCCGACGCATGCTGGCGCCGATGCTCGCGGCCATACGCTCGACCAGGTCCGGGTTGAAGCTGGCGCCCCACGCGAGCGGCGTCGGGAAGACGGTCGCCTGCCAGGTCATGAAGCCGGTCAAGCATTCCTCGTGGGCGATTGCCGGGATCCCGAACCGTCCCGCCGCCATGATCTGGCGCTGCGTCGCAGCGAGCGACCGGACGCCCGCTGCCGGATCGACCGGAGCTGTACCGAACGGACGCGTGAGCTGACCGAGCCCAGACGTCACGAGCTCGGCGAAGTCGAGGTTCGGGTCGGACAGCTCATGCTGATGCGGAGCAACCCCTTCACCCGACTGTTCCGCCCCGACCCAGACGCCGTAGAGCTGACCGAGCTTCTCCTCGAGAGTCATGCGAGAAAGGAGATCGGCGACCCGGTCGTCGACCGAGCGGGACACGTCGCGCCAAACCGGAACCGCTTCGTCACAAGACCCGGACTGATCGTCTGGCCGTTGCTCGTCGGCGTGCATGAATCTCCGCCCTTCTCGCTCAGGTTGGTTGGCTTGTGAGAGTCTCGAACGTCACCTACGCCTGGCAGCCAAGGCGAGGTCGGCCTTCAGCGCGTCATACGCCGGCTTCGGCTGGAAGTCTTCGTCGAGGATCGTCGCCGCTCCCTGACCCTCGAAGGTTCCCGGTACCCAGGAGTACCGGTCTGTGAAGCCCCACACCGTGAACGACCTGCAGCGAGTGGCGAGAAGACAGCCCTGCATGAGGGTGCTGTAGCCCTGCGCCTGGGCCTGCAGCTTCGCGGTGTCCGGTGGCATGATCATGCGGACGTCGGCCTCCGTCACCGAGGTCTGGAGGCCCAGTGCCTCGAAGCGGCGCAGGTTCTCCGCCACCTGGATCGCTGACCAGAACCCGTACTGCACACCGAGATGCCCCTGTATCCCCATGCCGTGCACAGGGACACCGGCACGCAGCAGCTGCTGGGCGAGCTCGTAGTAGGCATCGGCCTTCGCGTTCGGGCCTTCCACGTTGTAATCGTTGAGGAACAGCTTCGCGTGGGGATCGGCCTGGTGGGCCCACCGGAACGCATCGGCGATGTATCCAGGCCCGAGGTTCTTCAACCAGATGGACTCCCGTAGCTGGCCGTTGTCGTCGATGACCTCGTTGACGACGTCCCATTCGTAGATCCGGCCACGGAAGTGACCGACCACGGTGAGGATGTGGTTCCGCAGGATCTTCCGCAACTTTCGGGGACCGATGGCGCCGGATTCCACACCATCGGTGAGCCAGCGGGGCAACTGGTTGTGCCACACCAAGGTATGACCACGCACGCGCTGGCCGTTCTTCTCAGCCGTGCGTACCAACTTCTCGGCCGCCTCCCACTCGTAGCGACCACGCTCGGGCTCGAGCTCGCTCCACTTCATGGCGTTCTCCGCGGTGACGCTGGAGAACTCGGAGGCGAGGTGTTCCCGATACGTCGCATCGGCATCGAGTGCCGATATGTCGACTGCCGTACCGATCAGCACTCCTGCCCGGCGTCCGAGGTCTCGCAGCGACGCATGCTCGAGGTCGCGGTTCTTGCCGGGTGCCTTGTCCTTGCCGGGCGCCTTGGCTTGCAGCTGCGCATCGCGAACCACCGATTCGCCTGGCGTTCCTCGGCTGAGCAGCTCACCTACACCCCATGTGGACGCCACCAGCGCGGCAGCTGCTACGCACGCTGCGACCGTACGAATCATCAGTGCACTCCGATGTGACGTTCGAGATGACCCGAAACCGTTACCTGTCTGCGCTCGACCCTCGCAGGATTCCGGAATATTTCCGTAAGATGATCTGAACCGTAAGAGGCATGGGTTCTCGAGTCAAGCGAGTGCCGGGGCCGGACAGAGGAGGAGCTCGTGTCCAACGAGAACGGATCCCGTATCACGATCGCGGCGATCGCCCGCGAGGCCGGCGTTTCGGTGCCGACCGTCTCGCGAGTACTCAACGGTCGCGCCGATGTCTCACCAAAGACTCGCCAACGCATTGAAGAACTGCTCAGGGAGCGCGGCTACCGGCGACGCCTCCCGCGAACCCGTCACCAGGCGAACCTCATCGATCTGGTCTTCCACAACCTCGACAGCCCATGGGCCGTCGAGATCATCCGAGGTGTCGAAGACGTGGCGCACGCGTCCCACATAGGCACGGTGATCTCGGCGATTCACGGACGAGTCGATTCGGCACGGCAGTGGCTCGCCAACGTGCGCAGCCGTAGCACCGACGGCGTGATCCTCGTGACGTCGTCCCTGGACGCGCCTTTGCAGGACGAGGTGAACCGGCTCGACGTGCCGACAGTCGTCGTGGACACCGCCGGACACCCGCCACTTGGGGTCCCGACCATCGGAGCGACCAACTGGGCCGGCGGACTCGCCGCTACAGAGCACCTCATCGCGCTGGGCCATCGACGAATCGGCTTCATTGCCGGACCCTCCCGGCTGCGATGCAGCAGAGCCCGGCTCGATGGGTACTGCGCTGGCCTCGCCGGGTCTGGCCTACCGTTTCGTGAGGAGCTGGTCTGGCAGGGCGACTTCTATCCCGAGTCGGGTTTCGAGGGCGCCCAGAAGCTGCTCGACCTGCCCGATCCACCGACGGCCATCTTCGCCTCCAACGACCAGATGGCGTTCGGTGTGTACGAGGCGATCCGACGCCGTGGCTTGCGAGTCCCCGCCGACGTGAGCGTGGTGGGTTTCGACGACCTTCCGGAAGCCCGCTGGTCGTCACCGCCGCTGACCACGGTTCGGCAGCCACTCTCGGAGATGGGTGCACTTGCGGCGCGCACCGCACTGCAGCTTTCCCGTGGGGAGACGATCCAGAATCCGCGGATCGAGCTCGCCACCGATCTCATGGTCCGCGAAAGCACAGCTCCACCCCGCACGAGCCCCTAGCCTGCGGCAACCCTGGCCGGCCGGCTCTCCCAGCAGGGCGTGGTGCTGACGCGGCCATGCCGGGAGCACCGACGTGCGCGACCAGCCCGGCTGCAGCAAGACCCACGGTCTGCGTCGTGCCGAGTACCGTCCTCCAGCTCGTCACCGTGCCTCGGCGGTCCTGTAGAGCCGCTGCGCCTCTGTGCCGAAGTACGGCCCAAACATCACGTTGGGCACGAGCGTGTACGTGAAGCTGTTGACCGAGTTCACGACCCCCGTGCCGGTGGATTCGTTGAACCGCAGGAACCACGGACCCCCGCTCGAGCCACCCGTCATGGTGCAGGGCAGGCCTTGGTCGGTGCTGCCCAACAGATCGGGAAGCGTCAGCCCGGAGCAGTAGATGAGCCGCTCACCGTCGTACGAACCCTCCGCGGGATAGCCGAAGCTGTACATCGTCTGGCCCCGGGCCTGGTTGAACGCGATTCCCTGACCACCCACGACATCGATCAGCCGACGCCCGTTGCGAGTGGAGACCACGGCAGCACCCACGTCGTAGTCGAGGTCCTCGCTGCGCTGCCACTGCGGTGTGGTGAGCGTGACCCTCGCCGGCCAGGTGCCGTACGGACGGTCGCCGTCGCGGTATGCCGGTACGAAGACCCAGTTCTTGTGCCAGCTTCCCTGGTACTTCACACAGTGGCCAGCCGTGATGACGACGCTGCGGTTGGCGCTCGTGACGGCGCTGCCGGAGCAGGAAGCGTCACCTCCCTGGAACGTGAAGAAGACTCGGCCGGTCGTCTTGCGGACCGCGCCACCCTCGGTCCATGGGCCGCCGAGCTGGGGAACCGCGAGCGGGAGCACGTCGGTGAGCGAACTCACGGTCGGCGCCACGACCGTCGGCAGACCGCGTACGACCGACCCGCTTCCCGCCGTCTCCACCGCCCGGCGATCCAGCACGCGGTCCATCGGCTTCGCGTTGCGCATGCGTTCAGGTGTCCAGTAGGTACTGGCGTCCGCGGAAGCTTGTGACGCCACCTTGTGAACCGCCACGGGTCCGGTGCTACCGGATGACGTGCTGACCGTGGTGTTGGTGGCCGCTGCCGTCGCCGGAGCCGAGAGTCCCATGGCAACGGCGACTGCCGAGAGCGCACCGCCGAGGCCGATCAGATGCCTGGCTCGGAGGCGACGAAGCTGCATGGTCGTCCTTTCTGGAACGTGCGTGGCGGGCCACGCTGGTTGGCAGACCGTGGTCGGTCGCCGTCGCTCACGAGTTGCGCCGGTCGAGTCGTACTGGTCAGGTCGAGAGCTGATGGGCAGTGTCTCGTTCACCCTGTCCAATTCGCCCGATATCGACCGTTTCGACCGATCATTCCAGACCGTAACGATCACGGCTACTCACCCGCCACCCCGCCGGGATGGCCGGTTCCGTCCATCCGTCCTGGAGGCCGACGGGTGCTCGAAGGTCAGCTCTCGCGGACGACCTGACGTGGCTCGCGGTCCTCGCGGAGCCCTCGCCACGTGGGGTGCCAGAGCTTGCCGTCCCGGGTCCACTGCGCGAACTCCACCTCGCCCACCAGCACCGGCTCGACCCAGACCGCGTCACGCATGTCAGCCGCCGGAACGCCGTAGTCGAAGGGCGAGGTGGGACGCACGAGTGGTTTCAGCCGGGCCGCAAGCGATCGCAGGCTGGCCTGGTTGAACCCGCTACCTACCCGGCCCACGTAACAGAGCCGGTCTCCCTCGTAGACACCGCAGAGCAACGAACCGAACGTGCCGGCCCGCGACCCGGTGCCGAGTCGCCAACCTCCGATGACGACGTCCTGGGTGCGGAAGTGCTTGATCTTGAGCCAGGCCGGGCTGCGGCGCCCTGGCTCGTACACCCAGTCCAGTCGTTTGGCCACCAGGCCCTCAAGGTTCAGGCTCCGGCTCGTCTCGAGCGCGGCACGACCCATCCCCTCGAAAGCCGGGGGCACCTGCCAGCCGGGCCGGGGCAGCCCAAGCTGAAGCAGACGTTCCCGCCGCGTCCGGTAGGGCTCCTTGAGCAGGGAACGACTGTCGAGATAGAGCAGATCGAAGACCAGGTACGACACCGGAACCACAGACGTCGCCGGTCGTGGCGGGCTGTGCAGCCGCGTCTGGAGAGCTTCGAAGCTCGGCCGGCCCTGGGCGTCGAACGCCACCACTTCACCATCGAGCACGCAGGACTGCTCGGCCAGCGATGCGACACCGGGTGCCTGGGAGATCTCCGGGTAGGTAGCGGTGTAGTCCCGTCCCGAACGTCCGAGCAGCACGACCCGCCCCTGGGCGGCGTACGCGAGGATGCGGACGCCGTCCCACTTCATCTCGAACGCCCATCGATGCTCGTCCGCCGGCGCCGGCATGGCGCCAGTGGTGGCGAGCATCGGCGAGATCTGCGGCAGTCCGAGAACCTCAGGCAACGGGCAATCCGGTCACGTGTGAGTTCCGCCCTCCAGCTCGGCCGACATGGACCGTCCCCACGGTGACCCGCGGGTCAGCGACGTTCGTAGGCCCAAATCATCGTACGCATGCCGAGCAGGGTGACCGGGTGACGCTCGACGTACCGTAATGTCGCCGGAACGGCCGATCGGGGGATGTCGGGCACCAGGACAACGACACGGCCTCCCGGCTGCGTGACGCGGGCCAGCTCGGCAAGCACGTCCGCAAGCCAGGTCGCTCGGTCACCGGTGGGTGCGTACTGCCGACCGAACGGCAGGTTCGACACGCATGCGGCCACTGCTGCATCGCCGAGGTCGAGTTTGCGCGCGTCTTCCCGGAGCACCCGCCACTCCCGTCCGCTCGTCCCGTGCAGGTTTCGTCGAGCCACGGTGACCGCTGCACGATCGATGTCGCGACCCTCCACGGACCACCCGTACGACAAGGCTTCACGCAGGATCGTCCCCGATCCGCAGCAGGGGTCGAGCAGGACGGCGTGGCCACCCGGTGGCGGGGCACCCGCGAGGCGCACCATGGCCGCCGCCACCGTCGGACGAAGTGCTCCCCGGCGCTCGACGGCTCGCCCCTGATGTTGCCGCAACCGGGCATCGGACAGACGCAACCCAGCCACGAAGCGTCCCCGCGCATACTCCAGCGCCCAGATCTCGACCTGTGCCGGGTCCGCGATGCGCCATGCCGGCTCGACCACCCCGACCGCGTCGACGAGGGCGCGGCGCAGCTCGGTCCGACGCCAGGTGTGCTCCTGCAAGACCCGCACGATCACGCGAAAGGTCATGCCGCCGGGTCCCCCACGGCGTGCGTGGGACGAGCCCTTGCGTGGGCTGTTGGTCCCCGCAGACCGGTTGCGCCAGATCGGCACGGCGTCTGCCAGCCGACGTCGCTTCAGAAGTCTCCGCGCGATCCAGCGCGGCCGATCACCTTCGCCCCGCAGGGTACGACCGACCTCGACGAACACGTCCTCGGCAGTGACCAGATCCAGCAGACTGAGCTCCCGGCCGGACTCCACCTCGCACACGATCACGTCTGCCCGCCCGTCGTACCCAAGCGCCGTCACGCGGACGCCGCGCAGCGCCTCCAGCTCCCGCCGGACCAGCGTCGCGAGGCCGGGAACCGCGAGGACGAACATCCGCGGCATGAGACGGGCCCGCCCGGTCAGACAGCGGGCGGGCGCTGCTCGTACGGCGTCGACAGCACGACGATCGATCGGGTCGACACGTTGGCCTTCGCGCGGATCCTGGCGAGCAGCTCCTCGAGGGCACCCGGGCTCGCCACTCGCACCTTCAGCATGTAGTTCTCGTCCCCCGCGACGGAGTGGCAGTCTTCGATCTCCGGGATGTCCTCCAGCTTCTCCGGCGAATCGTCAGGCTGGCTCGGATCGATCGGACGGATCGAGATGAACGCGGTCAAGGGCAGGCCCAGTGCCTCGTAATCGACACGGGCCGCGTATCCCTTGATGATCCCGCGCTCCTCCAACCGGCGTACCCGCTGGTGCACCGCGGACGTGGACAGCCCGGTCAGCCTGCCCAGCTCGGTGTAGGACATCCGGCCGTTGCTCGTGAGCAGCCGGATGATCTGCCGGTCGATCTGTTCCACGCCGGCCACGGTACCTCGCACGACTCCCTAGCTCGACATGAGCACCCGCCACGGCTCTCTGGATCACGCCCGGCAGGTGTCGAGTCCTCCAGCACGCAGCGCTCTCAGTCGATCAACCGTCGAGCACGACCAGCTCACGGGGGCGCTGATTGAGGGACTCGACTCCCTGGTCCGTGACCACCACGATGTCCTCGATCCGCGCGCCGTGCTCACCTTCGAGGTAGATGCCCGGCTCGACGGAGAACGCCATCCCCGGCTCCAGCGGCTCGTCGTTGCCGGCCACGATGTAGGGATCCTCGTGGCTCTCCATGCCGATCCCGTGCCCGGTCCGGTGGATGAACGCCTCGCCGTATCCGGCGTCTGCGATGATCGACCGCGCGACCCGATCGACGGACTCGGCGGACACGCCGGGGCGGACGTGGTTGCGTGCCGCCTCCTGGGCGCGCTGCAAGACCTCGTAGTAGCGCCGCATCTCCTCCGGCGGCTCTCCTCCGACGACGTACGTCCGAGTCTCGTCCGAGCAGTAGCCCGCCACCGTCGTCCCCCCGATGTCGACCACTACCGGGTCTCCACGCTCGATCACGCGGTCGGACACCTCATGGTGGGGTGAGGCGCTGTTCGGACCGCTCCCGACGATCACGAAGTCCACGTGGGCGTGTCCCTCGGCCAGGATCGCGTCGGCGATGTCATGACCAACCTCACGCTCGGTGCGGCCCGGGCGCAGCCACTCTGCGATCCGAGCGTGGACCCGGTCGATCGCCGCGGCCGCCTGGCGGAGTGCCTCTACCTCTGCCGCGGACTTGCGGATCCGAAGTTTCCGCAGGATCCTCCCGGCCAGCGTCTGCTCGGTGTCGGGCAGGACGGCCCGAAACGCGAGGACCTTCTCAGCCCACATTCGATCGTCCACCGCGATGCGGCGAACCCTGCCCGGAAGCAGCTTGGCCACGAGCTCGTACGCATCCTCTGAGTCCCGCCACGACACGATGTCGAGGCCGAGCGCGCCCACACCTGCCGCCTGCGCAGCAGGGCGCTCGAGTTCCGGAACGACGAGGTGCGGCTCACCCTCAACGGGCAGGACGAGACAGGTCAGGCGTTCCAACGCTTTGGCGTTGTAGCCGGTGAGGTAGCGAAGGTCGGAACCCGGCGAGACGAGGAGCACGTCCACACCCGCGGCGGCAGCTTCGCCACGTGCGAGCGACATCCTGGCAAGGAAGTCGGACGCGGGTGGCGCTCCTGACGATCGAACATCTGCGGCGTTCATTTGGCCACTGTAAAGCGTCACACCTGATCGACATCAGCAACCCCCGACGTGCCGACCGGTGGTGTCGCCGTGCCGGTGCGCGACTGGCCGAGGTCCACCTCAGGTTGCAGCAAGCTGCCACGACCGAGTCATCCGGCGGGCGACGCCGTACGGTGATCTTGGTGGCCACACCGGTCGCCGTGCCTTTCGCAGATGGGGAGCTGGATGCGACACCCGATACACGCACTGCTCGCCGTGCTTGCCACGGTCGTCCTTGCGCTGCCGACCGCGTGCAGCGGGCCAGGCGATCATGACGACGTCCGAGGCGGGCGCAGGTCCACACAGGTCGATGGTGCCGGCCTGGCCGGGAATCCTGATGCCCCACCGGCGCTCGCCTTCGACCCGAAGCCGGCGCACATCATCCCCATCGGACCTTTGGAGAAGCCGCCGGTCACGTTGTATGGGCGGGCAGTCTGGATTGCCGACGAAGCCGGTCTCACCGTCGTCGATGTGCGGACCGGCAAGACCGTGAGCCGGGTCGAGCCCAAGAACCCGCCGCTGTACGACGCGGCAACGCCCGAGGACATCGAGAACGCGGGTGAGGACCTGATCTACCCCGTGCTACCACCCCAAGTGGGCGAAGTCGATGGGAAACGGGTCGTCCTCGCCACCGTTCCGGTCCGGCTTCCGGCGAAGAACGCAGGAGAGCCGCAGAACGGGATCGAGGTGATCGTCGTGGGTGCAGACGACGGCAAGCCGATGTGGCGGATCCCGGTCGATGTGTACGGCGAGCCGGACGGTCACCTCGGCGCTGCGGTGTGGCGACCGCCGCACGACGGCATGGCGGCGGTCCAGTGGACCGTGGATGGATTGCTGACCGGCACGTTCGTCGTCGATCTCGAGGAGCGTCGGGTGCTGTGGCAGCGCACGGACTTCATGGTGGTCGACGGATACGCGGACGCCCTAGTGGGGTTTCGCCACGAGGGCAACGACTATTACGCGGTAGCCGGGGTCAACCTCGCAGACGGCACGGACCTGTGGAGCCTCCCGCCGCTTGAACGCGAGACCTCAGTGGGCGGTCGATACGAGGACGGCTACGCGGCGGGGCCCTGGACACTGCTGTCCAGCGAGGGCGAACCCCAGCTGATCGAGATCGCGACAGGTCGCACCGCGCTGAGCGAGCAGAGTGGGCTGAAGCCCGGCATGAGCTGTCGGATGCGTCACGGCGGCACCGCTGTGCTCTGTGCGTCGGACGCCGACGGAGCCTTGGCTTTGAGCATCAAGACCGGAGAAGTTCTCTGGCAGAAGCCACGTGGCGAGGGACCGGACGGCTGGACGGGGACAGTCTCCACCACCGTACGGGACCGCGCCTACGTCGACCGCGCCGACGGCCCGGTCGTCATCGACATCCGTTCCGGAACCGTCGTGGGCCCGAATCCCGGCATCGCCCCTGACCGAGCGAACGCGTACGCCGGCTTGGTCTTCACCGGAACCGACGTCGAGATCCACCTGCCTCGCGGCGCGCATGGAGCAGTGTCATGATCCTGCCACGCCTTCTGGGTGCCGTCGTCGTCGCCAGCATGCTGACGGCGACTCTGGGCGCCCCGGCTGCGACAGCGTCGTACGCGAACCCGGATGAGGAAACCCAGCACGGGCGGACGTACGAGCGACCGAGTGAACGCGTCCTCTACGACAAGCGGGTGCGTGATGGCCGGGTCTCGGGCAACCTGACCGAGGCGAGACGATACGCCGCGGTCAACTACGCGGTCGTCTGGTGGCGCATCACGCACTACGATCCCCGCACGATCAAGCAATTGAAGTCGGCAGCTGCTCTCGGGCGCTATCCCTGGCGTCATGCAGCCAATCCCCCGCTCGTGGACATCGATGTCCTCACCGCACGACAGATGCGGCGTGACAATCCAGAGCTTTACCGCGAGCTCCGCCAGCATGGCCTGGAAGACGACGACATCGTGGCGCAGATGGTGGCCCGAAGCACTCCCCCCAGGAAGGGACAACGGGGATATCACTCAGAGGAGCTCCTTCTCCGGTCGCGCTACGCGCAGGAGTACGTCGACCAGCAGATCAAACGGGCCGTCCAAGCCGGCAGAACGGTTGATGACAAGCTCATCAAGGAGATCGAGAAGAGCCTGAAGCCTGGCTCAGGGGTCGTGTACACGCCGAAGGACTTGATCTACGGCGTTACGGAACGAGAGCCGTGCAGTTATCGAGGCTCGCCGGCGTGCTATCGCTACTCCGGCATTCTCGACTACGTCGTACCCTACGGGCCCACAGCAGAGCGAAGGAAGGCTCAAGGCAGGCTCGCACGGGCCATCCAGGACCAGGCACTCAACGACCTTGCACTCATCATCCGGCGTACGTACGTCCGAGACGCGGTCACCAAGGCCCTGCGCCCCTTCCAGCAACCAGGAGAGCTTCCCGGCCGGCGGTACGACTACGAGAAGGAGGATCCACGACGAGACCCTCCGGGACTGGAACGAGCGCTCGACCCCAGCTCTCAAGACACCGGTGGGATCGACTTCTCGACGCTCGAGCTGCGCTACGTGGCCGCGGGCTCATCTGGCGACGGGATGCGCTACGCGTTCAGCGCCAGGCGAGGCGGATCGGCTGACAGCCAGACCCCATTGGCTGGCGCGCAAAGCGTCAACCGGGCCTCGGATGCGTTCTTCGTCTGGCTTGCGCTGCCCGAGTCGAGGTTCTGGGTGAACCTCAACCCCAACGAACCGGATCGTATCGCCGGTCGAGGACTGGAGAAGACCGACGTCGGACGCATCATGCTCGAAGCCGATCTGGAACTGAAGAAGACGGTCGGCAAGCTGATCCACCCGAGGACCCAACTGGGTAAGAGGTTCTGGAGCAGCCTTTGGGGTGAGAACGGCAGGCTGTGTTTCTCCAGTCGGGCGTGGATCGTCCCCCAGCCTGCCACGGTCTACGACGCGGACGGCGAGCTCTACATCATCGATGCACCACTCGATGTGAAGGTGGAGCAGGAGTACATCCACGAGATCGGGACGCGGAAGTACCGCGGCTGTCCCTATCAGCCGGCGGCAATCGAGGAGCACAACACGGAGGTCTATCGCCGGTTGGTCATTCCGCGGCTCGTCGAGGCGGTGAACAACGCACCCGAGTACGCAGCGCTGCGGCAGATCTACCTCAGCCGCATCGCTGCGCAGTGGTACCGGGAGCGCAGTCAGTCTCGTCGGATGGAGTTCTCCCACCTGATCGACAGCGGCGACGTGGATGCGTGGCCGTCGACGAGGCGCTGGAGCCCCGACGAGATCTACGGACGTTATGTCCAGTCGTACGAGAAAGGCGAGTTCCGCACCGGTGGGTACACCTACGGCGGTGTCGTCTTCACCGATGTGCCCAGGCGGGAAGTCACCAAAGCGGAGTTCAAGCGCAGCTGGCCTGGAGCAAAGACAACTGTCGATCGGGCGCTCGACGGCGTTGCGACCGACGAGCACGGCGGCCACCTGTGGATCGGCGGCACGTCGTCTGAGCCGATCAAAAGCCGTCGGGCCACCAAGCCCGCTCAGCAGGAAGGCGCAGGCTGGCTGCAGGCTGCGACAGCAGCAGCCGTCGGCGTCGGTCTCGTCGTCGCATTCCTCGTGTTCCTGACGCGACGCCAGCGCCAGCCAGGCTAAGGTGCCGCAGACACGCTCGGTCGCGCTCTGCCTGCAGCCGACCAGCCTCCATGTGCGATGCTTGCCAGCCATGGCCAGCAACTCTCAGAAGCTGATGCTGCTCGACACCGCGTCGCTGTACTTCCGTGCGTACTACGGCGTCCCGTCGTCGGTGCGCGCGCCTGACGGCACCCCGGTCAACGCCGTGCGCGGGCTCCTCGACGCGATGTCCCGGCTGATCAGCACGCACCGACCGAGCCACCTGGTGGCCTGTTGGGACGATGACTGGCGGCCGAGCTGGCGCGTGCAGCTCGTCCCGACCTACAAGGCACATCGTGTCGCCGAGGTCGTGGCCGACGGTCCGGACATCGAAGAGGCACCGGACGAGCTCGAGATCCAGGTACCGATCATCCGTGAGGTCCTCGCCGCGCTCGGCGTCGTGGTGGTGGGTGCTCCGGAGTGCGAGGCCGACGACGTGATCGGCACGTTGGCGGCGCGAGCCAGCTCACCGGTCGACGTGGTGACTGGCGATCGCGACCTCTTTCAGCTGGTCGACGACGCGCGCGGCATCCGGGTGCTCTACACCGGCCGTGGTGTGGGCAACCTCGAGCTCGTGGACGAAGCCTGGGTGGAGAAGAAGTACGGCATACCCGGCCGGCTGTACGGCGACTTCGCCGTCCTCCGTGGTGATCCGTCGGACGGTCTGCCTGGCCTTCCGGGCGTCGGGGAGAAGACGGCCGCAAGTCTCGTGCGCACCTACGGTGACCTGGATGCGATCATCGCCGCCGCGGCCGACGAGTCGAGCGGCATGAGCCCGAGCGTGCGCGTGAAGATCCGACAGTCCGCGGACTACCTCGAGGCCGCACGCCAGGTCGTCCTCGTCGCCAGCGATGCGACACTCCCCGAGTTCGCCGAGCCGGTGGTGCCTCGCGAGCCGGCGGATCCGACCGCTCTGGCCGAGCTTCGTGACCGGTGGGGACTCGGTGGTGCCGCGGACCGGATCGTCTCCGTGCTCGCCCAGACCGGCTGAGATGGTCCGGCTCACCACTCGTACGGCTGGTAGGACAGTCGCGCCATGATCGGCTCGAGCCGCTTCTGCAGCGCGGCCGCGTCCTCGGGGCAGATGTAATCCCGCCAGTCCTTCGTCGTCGCGGTGAGCTCGCCGAAAAGGTGCGGGTCGGCCTTGCGCAAGCCGACCCTGGGCTTGCGTTCGCGGATCATGTCCGGGTCGAACGGCTCGCCGAGGAACTCACACAGACTCCGCACCGTGGCCTCAGGGTTCTCGGTGAGGTCTTCGTACCGCAGCATCAGGAACGACCGAGGAGCACGTGTCTTCGCATTGAGCGCCAGGGTCGTGTTCTCCGCCCATCTCGCCGCGAACGTCGAAGGAGTGAGTCGAGCCCACGACGCAGCTTTCGGGTCGACCTGTGCCCGACGGACGTACGACGTGTAGACGTCGACAGGGTGCCGGTGAATGTAGATGAGTCGTGCCTTGGGATAGCACCGCAGCAGCTGGCGAACGTAGCCAACCTGATTCGGCGTCTTCTCGAGCACTCGCCTCACACCACGAGCTTCCCGAGCATGGTGGAAGTACGACCGAACCACGAGCGCGTGGCCGCTCGCGAACCAGACGCTGCTCCGAAAGCGCTCCGGGACCAGACGGAGCATGAGCTCGCCAGCCGCGAACAGCGGACGTAGCGGTGCGATGGACTCCAGGAAGGCGTTGTAGCGCTCGTCATCCCCCGCCATGTAGCCGCGGAGGGTGCGGTGATCCTCGGGCCGGAACGACGCCGCCCGCTCCGAACACCTCATGATCCGGCTCTCCCACAGATTCAGCTTCCGCGGCCGAAATGCCGGATGTTTCTGCAAGATGCGATAGAGGATGCTCGTACCGCTTCGTGCTTCACCGACGATGAAGACCGGCGACGTCGATTGCTCGGTCCGGGAGATGTCGAGAAGCCTCACGGCTCGTGATCATAACGGCCGGGCCGATGAGCTCGGCTCCTGCCGGCCGAGCCGTATACCGTGCGAGGGCTTCGCGAGCCTTCTGTGGCATACCTGCTGCGCACAGCTTCAGATCGCGCACTGAACGTGGTCATTTCAGCCGCCACCGTCGGCAGTTCAGTCGCCGACGGAGGCGTACGCGACGACGCCCCGACGCAGCAGCTCGATGGACTTGCGCGCGGTGTCGCGAACCGGGCCCTCCCCGGCCGCGTTGGCGATCTGGTCGGCGAGATCCATGATCTGTTTCACCCACCGGACGAAGTCACCAGCGGCCAGCCCGGACTCGTCCAGGACGGTGCTCAAGGGCACACCGGAAGCCCACCGGTAGGCGGCCCACGCGAATCCCAGGTCGGGCTCCCGAAGGAAGTTCAGCTTGAAGTCGCTTTCGAGGTCCGAGAGCTCTTCCCAGATCCGCACGACGGCGGCGATTGCCTCGCGCACCCGTCCTCCCCGGGGAAGTCGCGGTTCGCCCAGATCCTCCGGCGTACGCGTCTCGTACACCAGAGCCGAAAGGCACGCCGCGAGCTCAGCGGGGTTGAGGTCGTCCCAGACCTGCTGACGCAGGCACTCGGCCGCCACCAGATCCAGCTCGCTGTAGATGCGGGCCAGGCGCTCCCCGGCTGGTGTCGTCCGGTCACCGTCGAGGTACTCGAGGGCGTCCAGTACCTGACACACGCGATCGAACTGCCTGGCGATCGTGTTCGTCCGCTGCTCGACACGGCGCTTCAGATGACGGGTCTCGCGTTCCAGCCTGAAGTACCGCTCGCCCCAGCGGGCGTGGTCTTCGCGGTCCGGACAGGAGTGGCAGGGATGCCGGCGGAGCGCTGCGCGCAGCTCCTGCAGCGTCGCATCCTCGCCCGGAGTGGAGTTCTTGAAACGCCGCGTCGTCACGTTGTCCGGCACCTTCTGCCGCAGGGTCGCGGCAAGGTCGCGCCGATGTTGCGCGTTACGCGGATTGAACGACCGCGGCACCCGCATCCGGTTCACTGCTTCCACAGGAAGTGGGAAGTCGACCAAGGACAAGCGCCGCACCCGTCGGTCAGCGGTGAGCACAGTGGGACGAGGCCCGTCACCTCCAGCCACGTAGCCCGGGTCCAGGACGACTGCGAAACCGGCCTGACGTCCTGCCGGTACCGCGATGACGTCACCGGGACGCAGTCGTTCCAGCGAGTCGACGATCTGGGCGCGCTGGTCGGCTCGACGCTGGCGCGCCAGGGCCTTCTCGCGGTCCGAGATCGCGCGCCGGATCTGTGCGTACTCGGCGAAGTCCCCGCGATCGCAGGTCATCGCCTCCCGATACCCCTCGAGTGCCTCCTCGTTCTTGCGTAGCTGCGTGGCGAGGCCCACGACGGCGCGGTCGGTCTGGAACTGGGCGAACGACGACTCCAACAGCTCGCGGGCGCGTTCCCGACCGACCTTGCGGACCAGGTTGACCGCCATGTTGTACGACGGACGGAAGCTCGACCGCAGCGGATACGTACGCGTGGAGGCCAACCCCGCCACACTGACCGGATCCAGGTCCGGCTGCCACAACACCACGCCATGGCCTTCGACGTCGATCCCGCGGCGCCCGGCACGACCGGTGAGCTGGGTGTACTCCCCCGGCGTGATGTCGACGTGCGCCTGGCCGTTCCACTTCACGAGGCGTTCGATCACGACCGAGCGGGCGGGCATGTTGATCCCGAGGGCCAAGGTCTCGGTCGCGAAGACCAGCTTCACCAGCCCACGAGCGAACAGCACCTCCACGCATTCCTTGAACGTGGGCAGCATGCCGGCGTGGTGGGCGGCGAGGCCACGCTGCAGCCCTTCCAACCATTCGGTGTAGCCGAGCACGTCCAAGTCCTCGTCGGGCAGCTCGGCGCACCTTTCCTCGACGTAGGCGCGAATCTCCCGCGCCTCATGCGGTGTGGTCAGCCGAATGCCGGCGTACAGGCACTCGAGAACGGCGGCATCGCAGCCCTGCCGGCTGAAGATGAACATGATCGCCGGCAGCAGGCCCTCTCTCTCGAGCTTCTCGGCCACCTGCTCGCGGCTGGGTGTGAACGCGATCCGGCTGCCGTTCCGTCGCGCGTATCTGCCCCGGCCTCGACCCTGCCGCATACGCGGTCCTCGGTCGTCCCGTCTCGTCGCGAATCGCCAATGGTCGCGGACGATCCGGGTCAGCTCGGGATTGACCCGTGGTCGAGCGTCCGGCCCACCCTCGTCGGCGAACAGGTCGTACAGGCGGCGCCCGACCATGACGTGCTGATACAGCGGAACCGGCCGGCGCTCCTCCACCACGATCTCGGTCTCGCCGCGCACGGCTGCCAGCCATTCGCCGAACTCCTCGGCGTTCGACACCGTGGCGGACAACGAGACCACCTGCACCGATTCGGGGAGATGGATGATCACCTCTTCCCACGTGGCGCCGCGGAACGGGTCGGCGAGGTAGTGGACCTCGTCCATTACGACGTACCGCAGACCAAGCAACGTCCGCGAGCCCGCGTAGAGCATGTTGCGCAGCACCTCGGTCGTCATGACGACGATCGGCGCCTCGCCGTTGATCGTGTTGTCTCCGGTCAGCAAGCCAACCCGCTCGGGGCCGTACCGGGCGACGAGCTCGGTGTACTTCTGGTTCGACAGCGCCTTGATCGGCGTGGTGTAGAAGCACTTCGTTCCGGTGGCGAGGGCGAGGTGGACGGCGAACTCACCGACCACCGTCTTGCCTGAACCCGTCGGCGCCGCGACCAGCACACCCTTGCCGGCCTCCAGGGCACGGCAAGCGGTCACTTGGTACGGATCGAACTCGAAGGTGTAGAGCTGTCGAAACGCCTGAAGTTGGGTGCCGGACTCGGACTGGAATCGGGCGTACCGCTCCGCCGGGGAGCTCATGCTCCCCAGGCTACGTGGTCGCAGGATCCGCGTCGGGCCGAGGGGTCGACGCAGGTCCGAAGACGCGGAGGGCGCGGGGTACGCACTCGATGGTGAGCGGCAGGATCCCCATGCGCTCGCCATCGGCGTACGACACAAGCCCGTCGGACGCCAATCGCACCTTCGATGCACGGTGTTGCACAACCGCCGGGTGGCCGATGTGCGTGCCTTTCGAAAGCTTCGGGAACATCCGGACCAGCACGCGACGCGTCACCGGTCGCACCACCACGACGTCGAAGAGCCCGTCGGCGGGGTCGGCACCTTCGCAGATCCGGAGGCCACCACCGTAGGAGCTCGTCACACCGATGGCGACGAGCATCGCCTCGGTCTGCTGGGAGTCCCCGTCGAGATCGAGCTCATAGCGTCGCGGCTGGAAGGCCCGGAGCTCGAGGACGGTCGCGAGGTCGTACCGAAGCCGGCCCCGGGGCCATGACATCCGGCTCACGCGCTCGGCGACTCGCGAGTCGAATCCCGCGCACAGGACCGTGGAGAACCAGCCGACTTCCGTGCGCCCGAGGTCCTGCGAGCTCGTATGGCCGGCGATCACGATGTCGGTCGCAGCCATGGGATCGTGCAGTGGGATCCCGAGGTTTCGGGCGAGGTCGTTCCCCGTGCCGGCAGGAATGATGCCCAAGGGCGTTTCGGACTCGGCCACGGCATCGAGGGTCAGGTGGATCATGCCGTCGCCCCCGATGACGACCAGACCATCGACCCCTCGGGCCGCGGCCCGCCTGGCCAGGTCGGCGGCTTCGGAAGCGTCCCGACCGGCCTCCCAGCTCGCCTTCAGGCCGGCGTCCCGCAGTCGCTGTGTCACGGGATCGGCCAACCGTGCCCCACGTCCGCGGCCAGCGGTGGGGTTGACGAGGACGGTGATCTCACGGGCCACGGCGTGAGCGTAGCGCGTCAGTCGTCGTCGAGCTTGCCGGCACGCTGGATGGCGTCGATGTCGATACCTTGCGCGATGAGCCGGGCCCGCTTCCTGCGCTCCAGGATCCGAGCGATCACCTCAGACATCACGAAGAGGATGCACATCGGGATCGCCAGGAGCAGCATCGTGACCGGGTCGATCGTCGGCGTGGCGACCGCGGCGAAGACGAAGATGAAGAAGATGATCGGTGAGCGCCACTTGGATATGCGTTCGGACGTGAGCACACCGACCAGGTTGAGGAGAACGACGAAGACCGGGATCAGGAACGCGAGGCCGAACACCACGAGGACCCGAAGGATGAAGTCGAAGTACTCCTCGATCCCGATGATGTTCCCGAAAAGCCCTTCTCCGGTCGGAGCGCCTGGGGCCTCGGTCGGAGTGAAGCCAAGGAGGACCCCGAGCCCTTTGGGCAGCACCCAGTACCCGAGCAGGACGCCTGCGATGAACAGCGGGCCCGACGTACCGAGGAAGACCAGGGTCCACTTCCGCTCGTGGCGGTGTAGCCCAGGCACGATGAACGCCCAGATCTGGTAGAGCCAGACCGGAGAGGAGACCACAAGGCCAGCCACGAGAGAGATCTTCAACAGCACCAAGAGCGGGCTGGCCGCGCTCTGGAAGTTCAGCTGTGGGCGGATGTCCTCCCGGTCCATCCGCTGTATCGCATCGGTGAGCGGACTGGACAACAGGTCGAACAGGATGTCACGGAAGTACCAGGCCAAGGACATGCCGATGACGACCGCGACAACCGACTTGACCAACCGCGAACGCAGCTCCCGGAGGTGCTCGACCAGGGTCATCCGACCTTCGGGATCGCGCGGCGGCTTCGATGCCCGCCACGAGCGAAGCCAACCTATCGAGAGGCTCACCTGTCCCCCATCTACGACCTAGTGCCTACGGGGAGCCGAGCCGCTCAGCTGCTGGCGCGGTTGGTGTTCTCAGCCGGCTGCGTGCTCGCGGCCTGCGGGCCGCTGGCCTGCTGGGTGTTCGTGGTGTCTGCAGGGGTGGCCGTCGAGTTGATCGTCTGGGGAGATGCCGCGGCAGACATCTCCTGCTCCGGCTTGTCCTCTTCCCGGATCTCCTTCTTGAAGATCCGCAGCGCCTGACCGAGACCCTTGGCGGTCTGCGGCAACCGCGTCGCTCCGAAGAGCAGGACGAGAACGACGCCGATGATGATGAGCTCGGTGGGTCCAAGGTTTGGCATAACAGACCTCTCCGTCGGGGGGTTCAGGTTGATGGTACGCCCTAACTCCCAGGCGTCGTCGAGCCCAGGGGTCAGCTGCGATGACCGTCCCCGGCCTGCCGCTCCGACCGTACGCGGGCGCCGGCCGGCAGGAGGCCGCGGGGCTCAGCTGCTCCGGCAGCCAGCTCGGACTCCGGAAGGGCCGCCTCGAGCTTGCGCAGCGACGTATCGACCTCGATGTAGAGCGCCTTCGCCCGCCGCCAGAGCCAGATCCCGAGCAGGACGTACACAACCGTCACGACTAGGGCAATCCCCCCGAAAAGCCAGAGCCATCTCATCTGTCGCACCTTATCCGCCGCGCCTCGAGCCGGGACCGGACCCAGCCGAGGTCGTGGTCCTGATCGCGGCCGCTCCCGCGCATACAGGGTGCACCCCGGGACCGGAAGCTCGGCATCGGGTCACGTCGTCTCGTACGCTGCGAGCGCCGCGAGGGCGTCATTTCGGACGTCCTCGGCCAGTTCGCTCGGCTCCAGGATGCGAGCCGAGCCACCGAGTCGGAGCGCGAGTCGGCGTAGCCACCGCGGATCTGCCACCCGCAGCCGCACCAGCAGCGATCCGTCGGACTGCTCGATGACCTCTTCGCACGGGTAGTACTCCGCCACCCAGGCGGCCGCAGGCTCGAGCTCCAGGGTCGCGAGTGCATGGTCAGGAGACGGCTGGAAGAGCCCGGCCGAAAGATCCCGCGGCCGGGCATCCGGCGGCGGGGTCGCCGGCGCGTCGAGAATCTCCGCCTTCGCCACACGATCCAGCCGGAACAAGCGCACGTCCTCGGCACGGTGGCACCAGCCCTCCAGGTAGGTCCACCCGTCGGCGAGTACCAACCGCATCGGATCGACGTCGCGTTCGGTCGTCTCGTCTCGGGTCGGGACCCAGTAGCGCAGGTGAAGCCTCCGGCGACGGTCCAGGGCCTCCCTCACGACCGCGCGGACCTCGGGGTCCTCCCAGCTGTCCACGCGTACCGCAACCCGATCGCTGACGCCCGTGACCTGCCCGGCGGCGTCCTCCAACCGACTGATCACACGGTCGATGACCTCGCGCTCGCTCACCTGCACGGTCTCCCGAAGCACGCGGAGCGCGACGAGCAGGCCGAGCGCCTCGTCGGCCGTGAGTCGCAGCGGGCGGGTCAGGAAGTCGGCGTTCGACACCCAGATGACGCCTTCTCCTTCGACGGCGTCCATGTCGACGTCGATGTAGTCGCCGGGCATCATGCCGGGCAGGCCACAAAACCACAGCACCCCGAGGTCGGCCACCAGCTGCTTTTCGCTGATGCCAAAGGTCCGTGCGACGTCAGCCACCTTGGCGCCGGGATGGGCCAAGAGGTACGGAAGCAGGGCAAGGAGCCGGCGTACCTGCTCCTTGGCACCGCCCTGACCTAGCGTCCGGCCGCCCGAACTCCGGCGTCCGGCGCTCATGACGCCACCTCCACCAGCAGCCCCTTCAGGTGCCGGATCACGGCTTCCCTCACGTCAGGCGGGTCGAGGGCCACGACGTCGGATGCGTATCCCGCGATCTCCTCGGCAAGCCCGGCGGCGTCGTGAAAGGCGACCTCGACGATGTCCCAACCCTCGCCGTCACTCGTGATCGACATGGCGCGCCGCCGCAGTCCGTTTCCAGCTCCCTGCCGCACGCGGAGCCGCGCGCTACGCCGGTGGTCGCCCGGAGGCGAAAGGCGTGCGGCCTCGGCGCGAATGTCCACGCCGCTGGGCACGGTGAAAGCCTGTGGCTTGCTCACCGCCTTGACCTCACTGACGATGCGTGACAGGCGGAACAGTCGAGTCGCCTTCCGGTCACGGTCGTGGCCGAGGACGTACCAGCGGCCGCGCCAGTTCAGGATCCCCCACGGCTCCAGCGTCCGACGAGCCACCGCCGTCTGGCCGGGCCTGCGGTAGTCGAAGCTCACGACGGTGCGGTTCTGCACGGCACGCCACAACGGCTCGAAGGCCGGTTCTCCAGCCGGGAGCCGTGGTTCGAGCGCCGCCAACGGGGAGGTGTCGATGTCGATGCCCTCTGCACCGAGCTTGAGGACCGCACGTGAGGTCGCTTCGGCCAGACTGGCGTGCTGCCACACTCGGGCTGCCAAGCCCAGAATCGCCGCCTCCTGTGCGGTGAAGGTCAGCGGCGGCAGCTCGAACTCGCTGCGCCGGATCCGGTATCCGACCTCGTCATCGAAGCCGGCCGAGACCGAACCCACCTCGATCGGGATCCCGAGGTCACGAAGCTCCTCCTTGTCCCGCTCGAACATCTTCTCGAACGCCTCAGGAGAAAGATCCCGGTAGTCCTCGACGAGCTGCCGCAGCTTGGCCTTGGGTACGAAATGGCGCGAGACGAGCAGGCAGATCACAAGGTTCATGAGCCGCTCGGACTTGCGTGCCACGGCCACGCACACCCACCCCCTCTGCGGCCGGTCCGCTCGAACACACTAGCGACCACCAGCCCGACGCTACCGCACGAGCGCACCGCCCAGGTAGCCTGACGCCCCACCACACGCTCGTGTCGTCGAGGGCGTTTGCAAGGGAACGTCACGGTCCCTCGCCAGCCCGTCCTGAGCCCTACGTCGGTCCCAGGATGTCGATCACGAAGACCACGGTGTCGGTCTTCTTCAGGTCGGTGTTCGGCAGGTCCTGACCGAAGCCCTTGTCAGGAGGAATGACAAGGAGGACGCGGCTTCCCACGGTCTGGCCGACCAGGCCCTCCTTGAGACCTGCCACGGCGATTCCGGCCATCGGGAAGCTCACCGGGGCACCGGCGTTCCACGACGACTCGAACACCTTGCCCGTGCGCCAGTTGACCCCGGTGTAGTGCACGTCGATGGTCGACTGCGGGGTCACCTTGGAACCATTGCCACGGATCAAGGGCTGGGCCACGAGGTCCTTGGGCGGGTCGGTCTTCGGGACGTTCACCGCCGTCGGCCGGCCTTCTTCGTCTGTCTTCACGGTCGGCAGACCGTCAGGCGGTGCGACGGTCTCACCCTTCGCCTGACGGAGCGGGGTGTAGGCGTCCTTGACATCCACGACGAAGATGAGCGTGTCAGAGCCCTTGATCCCGGCCTCCTGGTTGCCCTGGTCGCCGTAGCCGTCCTTCGGCGGGATCGTGAGCAGGACCCGATCTCCGACCGACTTGCCGACCAGGCCTTTGACGAAGCCATTGATCAACTGACCCTGCTGGACGACGAAGGAGGCCGGTACGCCACGCTGCCAGGACGAGTCGAACTCCTTGCCGTCGCGCCCGTTGATGCCCACGTAGTCGATGACGACCTTCTGACCCTTCTTGATCGCGCCTCCGTCGCCTCCGGCGATCACCTGCGATTCCGTCTCCTCGGCTTCGAACGGCTTCTCGAACGAGACCTTCGGCTTCTCGCCGAGGTCCCCACTGACACTGATCATCTCGATCCCCTCCTTGCTCGCACAGCCGACGGCGGTCGCAAGGAGCAGGAACGTCAAGACGGGGAGCAGGAGACGGCGCACGAAAACACTCCAGTTCGTCGGACGTAACGACCAAAGGCGCTCACCCTAGCCGCTTCGCCTGACAGCCGTGTCGTCAGCCCCGGGCGAACCCGTCCGCTACGCCGGGGGCGGCAAACCCTCGTGATGCGCCTTGACGGGCGCGTGGTCGCCGCAGCGGGTGCCGGTACATGCCCTGGCGAGCGAGCACCCGCCTCGCCTGGTCATTGCCGGGGTCTCACATGCTCTGGATGAGCTTTTCGACCCTTTCGTCCACGCTGCGGAACGGGTCCTTGCACAGCACCGTGCGCTGCGCCTGATCGTTGAGCTTCAGGTGCACCCAGTCGACGGTGAAGTCCCGCCTGCGCTCCTGCGCCCGCTTGATGAACTCGCCCCGGAGCCGTGCACGTGTGGTCTGCGGCGGCACGGACTTCGCCTCGAAGATCTCCAAGTCGGTCGTCAGCCGAGCCACGGCGCCGCGGCGTTCGAGCAGGTAGTACAGCCCGCGTTCGCGGTGGACATCGTGGTACGCAAGATCCAGCTGAGCGATCCGCGGACTGTTCAGCGACAGCTTGTGGCGCTCCCGGTACCGCGAGATCATCCGGTACTTCACGACCCAGTCGATCTCCCGGTCGACCAGGCTCAAGTCGCCGGAGTCGACTGCCTTGAGCGTCCGCTCCCAGAGGTCGAGCACGCGCGTGACGATCGGCGTCGCAAGCTCACGGCGCTCGACGAAGTCCCGTGCCTTCGTGAAGTACTCCTCTTGGATCTCCAGCGCACTGGCCTCCCGGCCGTTGGCCAGCCGCACCTTCCGCCGCCCGGTGATGTCGTGGGAAATCTCCCGGATCGCCCGGATCGGGTTCTCCAACGTGAGATCGCGGAGCACCAGGCCCGACTCCACCATCCGCAGCACGAGGTCGGTCGCACCGACCTTCAACAGGGTGGTGGTCTCGCACATGTTGGAGTCGCCGACGATGACGTGCAGCCGCCGGTAGCGCTCGGCGTCGGCGTGTGGCTCGTCCCGGGTGTTGATGATCGGCCGGGATCGCGTCGTGGCCGACGAGACCCCCTCCCAGATGTGCTCGGCACGCTGGCTCACCGCGTAGACGGCGCCGCGAGGCGTCTGCAGCACCTTGCCTGCCCCACACACGATCTGGCGGGACACGAGGAACGGGATCAGCACGTCGGCGAGGCGCGAGAACTCCCCGTGCCGGCTGACCAGGTAGTTTTCGTGGCAGCCGTACGAATTGCCCGCGGAGTCGGTGTTGTTCTTGAACAGGTAGACGTCCCCCGCGATCCCCTCTTCGCGCAACCGGCGCTCGGCGTCCACCAGCAGGCCTTCGAGGATCCGCTCGCCCGCCTTGTCGTGCGTCACGAGGTCGACGATCGAGTCGCACTCGGGCGTGGCGTACTCCGGATGGCTTCCGACATCCAGGTAGAGACGGGCACCGTTGCGGAGGAAGACGTTGCTGCTCCTCCCCCACGAGACGACGCGACGAAACAGATAGCGAGCGACCTCATCGGGCGATAGGCGTCGCTGACCGCGAAACGTGCATGTCACGCCGTATTCGTTCTCGAGGCCGAAGATGCGCCGGTCCATGGTCACAACACTATGTCGGGAAGGGCCGCCCCGGGGTCGAGCCGACGAACTCCGGTTGGTCACGATGCGGCCACGGACCGGTCTAGCGCCGAGATTCACCCCGCCTCGGGTGACGTCCCAGACCCGGATGCCGTACCGGACTCCTCACCCGACTTGTCGGACCCGCGTGCGAGCAACCGCTCCAGTGCGGGTCCCACCAGCCTGCGGAACTTGCGCTTCTGGGGCCGCGTGCGGTCGAGCACCGCGACTTCGAGTTGGCTGGCGTCGAGGGTGCGCGGGCCGTTGCCATCCCGACCGAGCGCCTCCACCGCGAGCGCCAAGGAGTCGGCGAGTGAGGGGTTGGGACGGTAGTGCTGCTCCAGGTAGGACGCAATCTGGTCCGCCGAGCCGCCGATGACACCGTATCCGTGCTCGTCGTGCACCGAGCCGTCGTAGGTGAGCCGGTAGATCTGGTCGCCCTCGGCGGTCTCGCCCACCTCCGCGACGAACAGGTCGACCTCGAACGGCTTCTCCCCAACGCTGGAGAAGATCTCGCCGAGCACCTGGGCGTAGAAGTTGGCGAGCCCACGTGCAGTGACATCGCGTCGGTCGTACGAGTAGCCGCGGATGTCGGCGCTGCGCAACCCGGCGACCCGCAGCCTTTCCAGCTCGTTGTAGCGGCCCACGGCGGCGAACGCGATCCGGTCGTAGATCTCGCTGATCTTGTGCAGCGCTCGGGAGCGGTTCTCGGCGACGAGGACGATGCCGTTGTCGTACTGCAGCACGACCACACCGCGGCCCCGCGCGATGTTCTTCCGGGCGAAGTCCGCCCGGTCCTTCATCTGTTGCTCGGGCGAGACGTAGAACGGCATCGTCATGATGCGTCACCGCCTTCCGCGACCTCATCGGCCCGCGCGACTGGACCGTCGGGGCGTCGGGTGCGCCCTGCAAGCATCTGCTCGACGAACCGCCCGACCTCCTCGTCGCTCAACCTGTGGAATCCCTCGTCGCTCACGGTCGCGACGATCGGGTAGATCCTGCGCGCCACGTCCGGCCCGGCGGTCGCCGAGTCGTCGTCAGCCGCGTCGTAGAGCGCCTCGAGACACGCACGCACCGCCTCGTCCCGGGTGGCGTCAGGGCGGTAGAGCTTCTTCAGTGCACCGCGGGCGAAGAGCGACCCGGATCCGATGCTGTGGTGGTCACGCTCTTCATAACGACCGCCGGTGACGTCGTAGGAGAAGATCCGGCCCCGCCCGGCCTCCAGGTCGTAGCCCGCGAAAAGCGGGACGAACGCAAGTCCCTGCATGGCCATGCCGAGGTTGGAGCGCAGCAGCATGCCGAGCTTGTTGGCCTTGCCTTCCATGGACAGCATGGTGCCCTCGAGCTTCTCGTAGTGCTCGAGCTCCACCTGGAACAGCCGGATCATCTCAGCGCCGATGCCTGCGCTGCCCGCGTAGCCGACGACGGAGTACTCGTCGGCCTGGAAGACCTTCTCCGCCTCGCGAACCGCGATCAGGTTTCCGGCTGTCGCACGGCGGTCGCCCGCCATCACGACGCCCCCGTCGTAGCACGAGGCGACAATCGTGGTCCCGTGGGGAATCTCTCCGGCGTCCTGGACCGTTATCGGTCCGCCACTGCCAGGCAGCAACTCAGGTGCGTACGAACGCAGGAAGTCCGTGAACGAAGAGCTTCCTGCAGCGAGGAAGGCAGCAACGTCCAAGCGTCCGGCGCTCGGTCGATCGGTGCCCACACAACTCCTTCCACGTCTTACGTACTGCCCGCTGGAGTAGACGCCCACACTGACGCACCCCGACGGGCACTCGACGACCCGGCATGCAAGATCGCCGGCCCACCATGAACTTACCGAGGCGACTGCGGTCGCGGTGAAGCGAGGTACGACCGAAGCTGGCCTGCTTACCGCGGGTCACCGCGTGACGCCCGCGCGACGACCACCGGAACGCCGACGGTGCGACGGTGCACGTACGCTGGCTTACCCAGGAACGGCACCGTCAGCAGCCCGCCGGCGAAATTGCTGGCCGCCACCTAGAGGGCATGTCGCAGACGACTGCCGTGGCCCGGCAGACGGCTACTGTCCGCCCTTCTGGACGAAGGAGCGTACGAAGTCCTCCGCGTTCTCCTCGAGGACCTCGTCGATCTCGTCGAGGATCGAGTCGACGTCCTCGTCCAGCTGATCCTTGCGCTCCTTGGCCGCCTCGTCAGGCTGGACTTCAGCAAGATCTTCTTCGTCAGAAGTCTTGCGGGTGGTGCGGTGCTGCTGCCCGCCGTCTCGTGCCATTGTGAATCCCTCCCCGAGCGCGCCTCGCAGGTCGCGTCCGTGTCGCCTAATTGGACCTTACAAGCGCGGACCGACGTGGGGCAGATACCCGAGGTGTCTGGTTCCATACTCCAGCCGGTGCCGGCCGGGCTGGGCGTGTCGTCCTCCTCGACGGGGTTCGTGCCGGATCGGTGTGATGCCCGCCTGTCAGGTAGCGGCGGGTTCGGGTGGCTATCCCCCGGTGATCGCCTTGACCAGCTCCTTGGCGGTACGACAGCGATCGAGCAGCTCGCCGACGTGCGCCCGAGTGCCACGCAGCGGCTCCAGTGTCGGGACCCGCTGCAGCGACTCGTGATCGGGAAGATCGAAGATCACCGAGTCCCACGATGCAGCTGCGACATGCTCGGCGTACTGCGCGAGACAGCGGCCACGGAAGTAGGCCCGGGTGTCCTCTGGCGGCTTCTGCACCGCCTCGGCTATCTCGGAGTCGTCGAGAAGGCGGTCCACACGTCCACGCTGCGCGAGCCTGGCGTACAGGCCACGCTCAGGTCGCAGGTCGGCGTACTGCAGGTCGATGAGCTGCAGCTTGGGATGGCTCCAGTCGAGGCCGTCACGCTCGCGGTACTGCTCGAGGACCTTGAGCTTGGTCACCCAGTCGAGCTCCCGGTCGAGCGACATCGGGTCGGACTCGAGCCGGGTGAGCACCGACTCCCAACGATCCAGCACGTCTCGGGTCATCGGGTCGGTGTCGGCGCCGGTGCGCTCCTCGACGTACTTCCTCGCGTTCTCGAGGTACTCCATCTGCAGCTGCACAGCCGTGAGCTTGCGCCCGCTCTTGAGCGTGAGGAGGTGCTTGAGGCTCGGGTCGTGGGAGACCTCGTGCAGCGAGGTGACGGGGTGCTCCAGGCTGAAGTCGGTGGTCAAGAAGTCGTCCTCGATCATGGAGAGGACGAGAGCGGTCGCGCCGACCTTGAGGTATGTCGCGATCTCGGACAGGTTCGCGTCACCGATGATGACGTGAAGGCGACGGTACTTGTCGGCGTCGGCATGCGGCTCGTCCCGCGTGTTGATGATCGGCCGCTTGAGTGTGGTCTCGAGCCCGACCTCGACCTCGAAGAAGTCGGCTCGCTGGCTGATCTGGAAGCCGTGCCGGCTGCCGTCCTGCCCGATCCCCACGCGACCCGCGCCGCAGATCACCTGACGGGTGACGAAGAAGGGCGTGAGGTGGCGCACGATGTCGGCGAACGCCGTCGATCGCGACATGAGGTAGTTCTCGTGGCAGCCGTACGATGCGCCCTTATTGTCCGTATTGTTCTTGTAGAGCAAGATCGAGGTGGACAGCGGCGGCTCCGCCGCCCGGCGCGACGCCTCCAGCATGATCCGCTCGCCGGCCTTGTCCCAGATCACGACGTCCCGGGGGTTCGTCACCTCTGGTGAGGAGTACTCCGGATGAGCGTGGTCGACGTAGAGTCGTGCGCCGTTGGTCAGGATGGCGTTGGCCAGCCCGACCTCCTCGTCTGTGAGCTGACTGTCGTCGGCGAGCTCGCGAGCCAGGTCGAAGCCGCGGGCGTCACGCAGCGGGTTCTCCTCCTCGAAGTCCCACCGGGCCCGCCGGGCGCGCATGACCTTCCCGGCGTAGGCGTTGACGATCTGGGACGACGACAGCATCGGGTTGACCGTGGGTTGGCCTGCGACCGAGATGCCGTACTCGGTCTCGATGCCCATGACCCGATGAACGCTCATACGGTCGAGGCTACCTGGCTAGCCTGCGCGATGGCGTACTCATCGCGACACGGACCAATCACAGATTTCGACCCCTCCGTCACCGAACAAGCCGTAGGTCGATCTTCAACCCATTTCTGTCCTGGACCCTGAGCGCGCCTCGTCGAGCATCTGGTCGACTCACGCGCCCGAATCATCCGACACACCCGTACTTCGCGGCCACGGCAGGCAGGTGGTGTGACGCCTCCCTCATGTCGTCGGCGTACGACGCGAAGGCGGCACGTGCCTCCGACAGCGGTCTGCCGAGCGCCCCTTCCACGAACGTCGGAGTCCCCGCGATGAGTGCGAACTCGTCGACCGAGACAAGCAGCGCCCGCTCGAGGCCCAACGAGGCGACGACGATGCTGAACGGTCTGACCTCAGCCCACCAGTCGTCCAGGGACTGTGCATCGGAGGAGACAACTGCAGCTTGAGCGGGTTCGTCGGGCCCGAGGTCCGAGGTGGTCATACACAGCAGCCGGTCGTCGCCCTCGGATCGGAAGTAACGCACGATGCGTGAGGCGGGGTCCTCGGTGAACGTGCCCACTTCCTCGAGGGGAACGACAACCTTGTCGCGCTCTGCCAACCACTCCGAACTGAACTCATCGTCGGAGGCCAGCAGTCTCGCGCGATAGCTAGCAGCTTTGTCAGCCGGCACTGGCTCGGTGGTCATGATGTCGACTTACCTCGTATCGATCGGTGTACGAACAAGCCACTCAGGTGCGAGCACACGTCATGGGTCGTAGCGGTACTTGATGTCTGGCTGCCCCTTCTTTTGCAAGGATATCGTCGTCCGTCCGTCGCTCGATCCGCGCAGTGACACGTGGGTGCCATCCGGAAGCTGCGCAACCTTCGTGCCATTGGGATAGGTCTTGACGTCCAGCCCTTCGGTCAGTTCGGCAAAGTCTTGCTCCGCTTGGCTCTTGCCGCCAGTCCTCACTGCGATCTTGGAGTGTCCTTTTCCTTTACCCTGCTTCACGATCGTTGCACCATCGTCGAGGATGGCTTCCGCATCCTCTCGCGTCTTTGGGACCGGGCGCCCCCCGCGCGGCTTCTTGGAGGGCTTCTTGCCTGGTGGGTTCTTGCGGCCGTGGCGCAACCGTTTGATCAGGTTGGAAACCTTCTCGAGCGCCTCCCTGACCACCTTCTTCCCCAACGCCTGCAGACCCTGGATCGCCAACTTCAGCGCCAGGTGCACCGC